>NZ_CP077769.1:616944-1233888 GCF_020386615.1 Chitinophaga pendula | reverse complement strand
CCATGTGTGTAATACTGGCATAGAAATGTGTATGATATGTTCAGTTATCCATTTGATCACTTTTAAAATTTACGATCATGAATATGCTTAACAATCCGGAGCACAAAGAAGGGCCTGTTACCAAGGCGATAGAAAAACAAACGGCAAAACTGCCGTCGGATACCTTTTTATGGGCTGCGTTGGCGGCGATGGGGATATCGTTGACATTGCAATGCTTGAAGAAAAAACATACGAGTCTTTTTCTGGGGCAATGGGCAGCGCCTTTTTTACTGATGGGTATTTACAATAAGATTGTGAAGGTAGAAGGTCACGATTAATCTTATTTTTTATAGCCTTCTGACGAGTGCAAGGAGGTCTGTGGCTTGGGGCTGCAGGCCTTTTTTATGCGATATCACATTCGATGGAGATGCTGGTACCAGCTCCTGGTTGGGACTGAAATTCGATATTCCCGTTGAGGTAGGCTACTCTCGCGCGTATACTTGCCAGGCCGGTACCTGCTGCCTGACTGCTGTGCAGGGGTTCGAAGCCTTTTCCATTGTCTTCGACGGTGAGATAGAGACGGGGGCCGGATTGCTGCAATTGGACCAAGATATTGGAGGCCCCTGCGTATTTCAGGGCGTTGCTGACCAGCTCCTGAACAATGCGGTACAATACGGTTTGTCTGGTTATGTTGAGGCTTTCTGTATAATTGTATACCTGACAGGTAATATTCACTTCGGTAGTTGTCAAGGCACGGCAATAGTCCATAATAGCTTCCTGCAGGCCATATTGAATGAGTACATCGGGCATCATATTGCGAGCGATGGATCTCAATTCATCCATGGCATTGTCCATGCGGCACATGGTCTGTTTTACGAGTGCCAGTTGAGGGCCATCCTGGAGGAAGGAAGCAATACCGGATAGTTGTAGTTTGATGCCTGACAAGAGGCCACCCAGGCTATCATGCAGGTCGCGGGCCAGCTGGCTGCGTTCTCGTTCCTGGCCTTCCAGCATTGCCGACAGCTGGTAGATGCGTTGTTCCTGGTAGCGAGTATCTTCTTCCAGCTGTACCAATCGTTTCTTTTTGACGGTCCAGCGGCGGCCGTGACGGTAGTAGACGCTGGCAAGCAGTGCTACCAGCAGGAGTATGATTCCCAGGAGTAGCCAGAGCCAGTTGATAAGCTGATGTTTTACCAGGAGCAGTTCTTGTTTTTCTGCTTCGTAGGTAATCCGGGATCTATTTGCGGCGCTCTCTTTCCAGCGCATATTTTCATCCTGTGAGAGATCGGCCAGGTAGGTATAGTTGGAGATATAGGGAGACGGCACCTCAGCAGTTTGCTTTATTGAGGTAACCGGAGGGGTGACAGTTTTGGCTATGCTGTATGTATTCAGCGGCATCAGCCAACAGCAGCTGTGTAATACATACAGGAATATAGCCTTCCCCATAAGTTTTATGCGTTCGTTAACAGGTATCATTTTGTTCAGGCTCACCAGATCAGATTGCGCTTATTGATGTACACAATTGGTCATGTAATTTGCCTATTAAAATGGCGGTTTCCTATCCCTGAAATCCGGTAAATAGCAAGGATGGGGAGCGAAAAAGGCCAGCGGTGCGGAAACCAACAAATAACCACTACATCAGTATACGGTAATCCCACTACGCAAACTCACACTCCATGAAGACAGCGGTACCGTTACCTGGTTGAGAGTCGATATTTATTTTGCCGTTGAGGAATGCAGTACGTGCGTAGATGTTATTCAAGCCTGTGCTGCCGATGTTGCTACTGGCGGCTTTTACATCAAAGCCGACGCCATTATCTTCTACGGTAAGGAATAAACGATTATCTGTTTGCTGTAGTTGCACCAATATTTGAGAAGCGCTGGCGTATTTGACGGCATTATTTACCAGTTCCTGCATGATGCGGTATACGACGGTTTGGGTGGAGCGGTTGTCATTGTCTTTGTAGTTAAACACCTGACAGGTGATGGCGGTGCCCGGGGCTTTGAGTGCGCGGCAGTATTCCTGTACGGCTTCTCCCAGGCCATAACGCAGGAGTATTTCCGGCATCATATTGCGGGCTACGCGACGCAGTTCGTCGATGGCGTTATCCATATGCCGGGCGATTTTTTGCAGGAGTGATTGTTCGCCTGGTTGTGTGAGTACGCGGGACATGTCTGCCAGTTGCAATTTTACGGCGGACAGCAGACCACCCAGCCCATCATGGAGATCGCGGGCGAGGCGGGTGCGTTCCTGTTCCTGTCCATCGAGCATGGCAGAGAGCAGGGATATACGATGTTCCTGTTTAACACGGTCGAGTTCCAACTGGTGTAGTCGTTGCTGATGGAATAGCAGTTTTCGGCTGTTACGGTAGAAGAGGAATATGAATATCACTATCAGTAGCAGGGCGATAGCGATCATAGTTAACAGCCAGACGAACAGGCGATGTTTATCCAGGATCAGGGAGGTACGTTCGTTATCGTGCTGTAACTGTTGTATTTGTCTTTCTTTGCGATCTGACTGGTATTTTGCATCCAGGTCCAATACCATCCGGGCGGTTGCTGCCCGTTGTATGCTATCGGACAGCGTGATATAATCCTGCAGGTCACCAGCAGCTTTGGCGTATAGTCCCAGTTTATTTTCCGAAGCCGCTCTCAGGCGGAGTACATCCAGGATGAAGGGGCCTTCTTTTATCTGCCGGGATAGCGGGTATGCTTCATTCATGAGGGTAAGGGCATCCTGGTGTTGATTGGTTTTTTGCCAGGTAGTGGCGAGGCCCAGCATGTTATTGAGTACATCCCAGCTGAGGTCCATTCTTTGCGCCAGTGCCAGTCCTTGCCGGAATGCGGTGGTGGCAGCGGTATTTTCCCCGAGCCGGTATTTGTATTTGCCTAGCGCGTAATAATAGGCGGACCATATTGGCAAGGTATCTTTTATCTGATCGAGGTGTTGGCGGGCTTGCTGCAGGCGGGTGTCCAATCCGTTGACGCTATCCATTTCCGCCATAGCGGTGGCGAGGCCTATTTCTGCTTTTGCCAGGGAATGGGGGCTGGCATCGGCTGCTTTCATGTAGCTGATAGACCTGAGGAAGTAGGGAATGGACTGGCGGAATTCGAGCAGGCTGGTATAGTTGCTGGCCAGGTCGTTATAGAGATGGATAAGATGAGAGGTATCGCGTACGGATTCTACTTTGGGAATGAGTTCGAGGTATTCATGGGTCCAGCCTCTGTTGTCGCCATTGAGCAGTTTACGATAGGCGAGATTGGCGGCTGCACGGTAGTATATGCGTTTCCCTTCGCGGGAGGTGTCTTTATTTAACAAGGTCATTGCGAGCCGGTTTACGGAGTCGCTTTGATCATGTTCATCCCGTTCCATATACCATCCCGACATGGACAGGTATATCCTACCGCTGAGGCGAGGATTGTATTTACGCGACAGTTGCTGCGCCTGCTGAAAATACTGCATGACCTTAATGCTGTCTTTCGCTTCAAGGCGATTAGCGACCTGCATGCTCAGGTAGGCTCGGATGCTATCATTCTTTTCGGTGCTAAGCCGTTTCATAATATTTTCCAGCTCACCTCCGGGTTGCTGGGCATGTATGGATGGAACAGCTGTCAGCAGGCATAGTAGCCATAGCATTAATGTCTTAGCTGACAGCTGGATATGCTGTCTGGATATGTTCATAATAGACTGTTCTCCTTCGGTATGTGGCCTTTTCTGCATGTTGCAGGAATATCTGACCGGTTGCTGACAGCGAAGATAGTTGATGCCTATGAAATATGGGGTAGTTATTGAGTGGGCGCGGTGATAAAAACGAGAGCTACCGGCGGTATGGAGCACTATCCGGTGGCCTTTGTCTGCTGGCTTGTGTGAGGATTAAAGCCCATGGTGTCGCACCAGCATGTAGGCGAAGATGGAAGATGTAACAGGTAGGCAATATTATTTCAGTATGCCATTATCAGGATAATATGTTGACTTTTCCGGATCGCAGGATCTTACGTTGTTGTGTGGAGAGGGAGGCATCGCTGATGAGGTGATGGATAAGGTGCAGCGGTGCAAATGCAAAGTAGCTGTCTTTACCGATTTTGGAGGCATCGCAGAGGAGGAATACCTGATCGGCGTTAACGGCCATGGCTTTGCTCATGGAGGCTTCTTTTTCGCTGTTGGCGGAGAGTCCTTTGGCTATGGAGAGGCCATCAGTGCCGATGAAGGCTTTTTGTGCGTGATAGCTGTTGATATGTTGTATTGCTTGCTGACCGTGGATGGCACGACGATCGCGGTCCAGCTCCCCTCCTGCCAGGTTAATCATTATCTGGGGAGTATCCATGAAAGCGGCCATTACGGGGAGGGAGTTGGTGATGATGCGCAGGTTTTTAATTTTTTTCAGGTGTTCGCACATGGCGAATACGGTGCTACCGCAATCCAGGAATATGGTATCTCCTTCCTGTACGTGTGTGGCTGCCAATTTACCAATCTCTTCTTTGGCGGCGGCGGCGACTTTGCTTTTATCTGCGAAGGCGGTGAAGGCGATATGCTGATCGTGTTTCATTGCGCCACCATGCGTACGAAGAAGTAGTCCTTCTTCTGCCATTTGTTGCAGGTCGCGGCGAATGGTGACGGGTGATATGTCGAGTAGTGCGGAGAGCTCCTGTACTTCGAGGTGGGTATGATCTGCGAGTGCCTGTAATATTTTCAGTTTTCTATCCGGGTAAGCCATTTTTCTTTACATTTGATCAAAACAATCAAAAACGATCAAATATAATCATTATTATGGAAATGAATGTTCTTATCAAGTCGACAGAGATATTATCAGACAATTGGTATGTATTGAAGAAGATCACTTATGACTACCGGAAGAAGAGCGGGCATTGGGAGACACAGGTGCGGGAAGCGTATGACCGGGGGAATGGGGCGGTGATATTATTGTACAACGAGGAGCGGGGTACGGTGGTATTGACGCAGCAGTTCCGGCTGCCGACATTTATCAACGGTAATGAGGGGGGTATGTTGATAGAAGCCTGTGCGGGGTTGTTGGATAAGGATAGTCCGGAGGATTGTATCCGGCGGGAGGCGGAGGAGGAAACGGGTTACCAGGTGCGGGAGGTGCGGAAGGTATTTGAGGCGTATATGTCGCCGGGATCGGTAACGGAGTTATTGTATTTTTTTGTGGCGGCGTATACGGATGATATGCAGGTACACGGAGGTGGTGGGTTGGCACATGAGCAGGAGGAGATTACGGTGTTAGAGCTACCTATTGTGCGAGCGATGGCGATGGTGGAAAATGGGGAGATACGGGATGGTAAGACGATATTATTGTTGCAATATGTGTGTTTGCACGGGCTGCTGTAGGGCATTGTAAAAAGCTCACCGATGCAGGTGCTTCGATGAGCTATAGGCGGAAAGAAAGGTTACCTGTCCGTGATACACCCTATTGATTGTTCTTCCCCAAAGAAGGTCAGTACAAAAAATCAGCAAGTGTCCGCAGACACTTGCTGAGAGGCTAAATGGATAAACAGACTAAGAGCAATTGGATGAATGCAAATTATTTGCACCCGTTGTCCCTGTATTTGTGTCAATTAGAAGCTGGCAACAGGGTTGGACCAGTTTTTTCCTCCATATCTATAGAGGTGTCAAAGAGTTTCTAAGTGGCATACGAATGCTAGTCGCTGCCCGACAGATTGCATCTTGCGATGGTTCAATTGATTCGTTGTTACAAAAATATGTTAGTGTATTTCTGTCGAATAGTACAAAAACGACATTTTTAGAAAAGGGTTGTTATTCTATGAGCCGGTGAAGGCGGATGGTGTTCATGAGTTCTTCTTCATGGATGAATGAAGGTGTGATACCGGCGAATTTTTTGAAGTCGCGGATGAAGTGCATCTGATCATAGTATCCGCTTCGGTGTGCGATGGCGGTCCAGGTGAGTTCCGGATGAAACTCTTTTAGTTTATAGGCTCTGCCGAAGCGGACGAGCCGGGCGTATTGTTTGGGTGGCATGCCTAGTCTTTCCAGGCATTTGCGTTCGAACTGGCGATTGCTCAGACAGGACAGGTTGGCGATATGATCGATAGCGGCATTACCGCCGGTATCTACCAGTTCGGCGATCGCCATATCGATGGGCAGGCAAGGTTTGAGGCGATCAAGTTTACGAAGGAGATATTGTTGGAGGATGAGGAACATGTTGTCCCAGTCTTCCATGGAATCGCGGAGGCGGTTATTGAGTTCTTCAATTTCATTACCCAGTATCAGGGTGGTATCGACGTCGAGGTCGTACATTTCGGGGAGTGGGATATTGAAGAGACGGAACATACCGCTGGGAGTGAATGCTACGCCTATAGCGAGGTGTTTGCTACCCATGTCAAGTGTTACGGACTTATCCAGTGGGCCAACGCTGACGCTGGTAGGTCTGGTATCGTAGGTATTGCCCTGTGATTCTCTTAATATTTTGATGGGATCGTCGAGGTAAAACATCATATATCGCTGATGAGTGGGAACGAACCTATAAATATTCGAGAGTGCCCCGGCGGTAAAATCGGGACGGTAGATAGTGACATAAGAGATGTATTCCCTCAACGCGGGATGAGGATTATACTTTTTCATTCTAACGGTAGACATAACGATTATGTATCAATAAGGCATCAAACACTTTCTTCTATAAGCAAACATTCATGTATCAACATATGAACAGTTGCTACTTCAGGCTAACCCGGGGAGTACAGTCGTCCCCATTGTGAAAGGTAAAAATACGATTATTTATCGTTAGTGTCATTATGCCAATGACGGCAGTCTACTGTTATACTACAGCGGGCGCACGGTGGCGTCCGCTGTGGTGCTTTGTTTCCTGAATATTATGTAATCATTAATTGGTGGCCGCGCCATTGACGAGCTGATGTTGTCCAGACACGAAAGAGGACAGGTCGCTGGCGAAGAATTCAGCTATATTGGGAACGTCTTCTACTTCTGCGAGGCGGCCCATGGGGCAGCTATCGAGTAGTTGGTTGCGTAGTTCCGGATAGGCGTCGGGGTCAGTAAATATACCGGCGTGATCGACGGCGAACGGAATGATAGTGTTAACGGTAACGCCTCTATGACCGATCTCTTTAGCCAGGACATCCATCATGTATATATATTTTATGAGGGGAAAGAGGGGCCAGGCATTATGCCATAGCACCATTGACGCCGATATTCTGGCCACTGATCCATTTAGCATCATCGCTGACGAGGAAGGTCACTACTTTGGCGATATCATCTGGATCGCCTATACGATTAAAGGCAGATTGAGCGGCGAGGCGCTGGATGGTTTCTTCGGATTTACCATTGGTGAATAGTTCTGTGTTGGTCGGGCCAGGAGAAACGGTATTGACATTGATACCTCTGGGCCCCAGTTCTTTAGCGAATACGCGGGTGAATTGTTCTACCGCTGCTTTGGTGGCGCCATAGGTGGCATATCCTGGCACCATGAGGCGGCTGACAGAGGTCGCGAAGTTGATAATGGTACCATTATCTGCCAGGCGGGTAGCTGCTATGCGTAAGGTATTGAAGGTGCCTTTTACATTGATCGCGAACTGGCGATCGAAGTCTTCATCGGTAGTATCTTTTAGCGGTTTGATGATCATGATACCTGCGTTGTTGAGGAGGACATCTACTTTGCCATATTTATCAATAGCGGCGTCGAATAATTTTTCGGCATCGGTGGGTTTGCTGACATCGGCTTGTACGGCAATGGCGTTGCCTCCGGCGGCGGTGATGTCTGCTACTACCTGTTCTGCAGCTGCCTGTCCGCCGGCATAGTTTACGATCACGTTGGCACCAGCGGCGGCTAGTTGGGTGGCGATGGTGGCACCGATACCTCTTGAGGAGCCGGTTACGATAATCACTTTTCCATTTAAGTTGCTCATACTACATTTGTTTTTGTGTGTTTAATGACAATACAAAGGTGGCATGAAGGCGTCGCAAAAAAGTACGTTTATTACAGTATTAATTACAAATATTTAAGGTTCGGTCTTTTGTTGTTTGCGATAGGCCAGTGGGGTGAAGCCGGTATATTTCTTATAATAGTTACTGAAGTGAGCCGCTTCGGTGAAGCCGAGGCGGTCGGCTATCTCCTTGACGGACAATGCGGCGTGTTGTAGTAAGGCGCTGGCTTCGACCACTGTTTTTTCGCTGATCCAGGTGGCGATGGGTTTGCCTGTTTTGCTTTTTATGACATTGCTGAGGTAGGTCGGATGCAGATGTTGTAACCTAGCATAGTCCTGTGCACGATAAGGTTTATCTACTTTGCCGGCAACGAGGTCGCGGTAGTGTTCTTCCAGATTTCGTTTGAATTGTTTGACGATCTGGGAGCTTCTGTTCCCTTCATAGATCGGGTTATAATCTTCCCAGAAGTATTCTTTGATCCTTAGCAGTATTACTACAAACAGGCTGCCGATGATGCGGTATTTGTAGGGAGAGGAAGAGTGGTAGGCTTTTTCTATCTGCAGGTACAGCTCTTCGAACTCTGCAAATGCTTCGAGCGGCAATGTGCGTGGGGGTACGGTTTCTGCCAGCAGGAAGGGGAATTCGCGGAAGATGTTTGGGTGCACGTTCTCTTTGAGGAATGCTTCATTAAGGGTGACCAGGTAGACTTCTTTCAGCGTTTTCCATTCGAAGGATTTGAAATGGCCCGGGTTGGTAAAATAGATAGTACCGGGTGTGGTATTGAATTGTTTATCGTCGGCGGTGTATCTCCCCTGTCCATTTTTTACGAATACGAAAGAGTAGAAGTTGACGCGGTATACTTCGGAGCGATAGGGCAGTTTGTGGTGTACGTCGGCGATGTTGTGAATGGTAAAAGCATTCTTTTCGTCGATGATATCGACGGGAAGTCCCATATAGTGATACTGATCTACCAGGTGGTTGAACAGCAATACTTTTCCTGTATGTCCGTTAGTCTGTGACATGGAGCTTCATTTACATAGCCGGTACCAAAGCTAATGATATATACGCATAAAAAGGAGCAGGCTCCCGGAATGTCCGGGAGCCTGGGAAGGGGTTATTGCTGGTGTGGTGCGACGATCAGTTTCGTGGTACCATTGTCTGTACGGATAAGGTATATGCCATCTTTGAGTGTGGATATATCGACGGTGGTGGCGCCTGCTTCGAGTCGGCCGGCTTGTACCCGGCGGCCGTTGAGGTCGGTGATGGTGTATACTGTACGATTTGGTGTGTTAACCCTGATCCAGTTCCTGGCGGGATTAGGATAGATGGCGGTATTGTTTTCCGGTGTCCATTTCCGTTCCAGGTTATCTTCTGCCGGTGCGGCGATTATTTCTCTTGCTTCCGTGTTAGCGGCCGCTTTTCCACAAATCTCCAGTTCGTAGAGAGAATAGCCCCAGGGGGTATTACGGCTGACGCCCTGCATCCGGATATAGCGCCAGGTGCCGTTGAGGTTATCTGTGAGGTCGGTACGATTGCCGGTGGGCATATTTGTACGGACGGCGATGGTATCCCAGCGTGTGCTATCGCGGCTGCCGAGGAGGTAGTAGCTTTTGGCGTTGGCTACTTCCCAGGACAAGGTGATCTTGTTGACGGAGGTGAGTACGCCCAGATCTACGGTAAGTAATTGCGGATCGGTGAACAGGCTTTCCCATCGGGAGCCAGCGTTGCCATCGATGGCAGCATCGGGATTGCCGGAGGTGGCAGATGCTTTTACCGGGCTTACTCCATAGCAGCCGGTAGGTTGCTGACCGGAGGAGGGCAATGTAGGATAGGTTAACAGGGTGCGGGCAGGTACGGAGAAAGAAGCTACCTGGGCGCCAGCTGCGTTGTAAATGATACAGGTCTTAGCGGCGCCGGTGGGGTTGTATGCCACGGCATAGCTAAAGTTGCCATTTCGTTCGAAGACGCTGCTGGAGGGGAAGTTAGTCCGGAAATTATTGGAGAAGGCGCCCAAGTTCTGGTTAGCATGGGCGTAGTAGTAGGTCATGCCGGCCACTTCGTAATCCATGATGTATTTAGGATTTGCCGGTGGCAGCTGGAGGTTGGCAGCCATGAAGGCGGTCACATAGCGCGGGTCGAAGAGCTGGCGGAAACCAAGTGCAACATGTGCCCAGTCGTCGCCGAAATCCAGTTCGCTAGTATGGCCATCGATGGCGGCGGATTCGCGGAGCATGTCGCTGTATTCTCGTTTGGCCCAGGTGCTGTCTATTGCCAGATATCTGAAACCAGGGTTTACCGGCAGGTACTGGATACCATGGATGTGTACGGGGCTTGCGCTGAAGTAGGTACCATATGCGAAGCCCTGATTGGACAGTATGCCTACTACGTTGTGGGCATATGCCGGTGGGAGGTTGCGTTCTTTCCAGTCGAACCAGTATTCGAGGGTAGCGTATGCTTCGCTGATGTAGCCGAAGGCGCCGGCATCGCGGATGGCTTCGTCGTCGATGAGGTCACCGAAGAGGAACAGACCGATCCAGGACTGCATGGCTTCGGAGGTGGATTCCTGGTTATTGCCGGTGGAGGAGCTGGTGCCTCCGGCGTAGCTATGGCCGATCCAAGGATCGAAGGTGCGGAAGAAAGGCAGGAAGTTGTCGTTACGATCCCAGTTGGCATATTGTTTTGCCACCAGTTTGATCATGTCTTTATACTGGGTAACAAAATCGGGATCGGTCATACCATAAAGGGCACAAGCCAGTATGAGGTAACCATAGTGGAAATGGTTGTCGGTAAACTGGGCGGAGCCATAGGATTCGTTGAAGCCGACGATAGCTCCCCAGCGGTCATAGCGGGCGAAAAACTTCTCTTGTTCTCCTGGTGTATAGGTCAGCCAGTTGACTAAGGCTTCGCGGGTTTTGGTTTTAAGGGCCTGGTAGGACTGGTGGTTGAGTTCTTTGGCCATGAGTGTGTACTTGGCGTAGTTGACCAGGTCTTTTCCACCCCAGTAGGTATCACCGCCGTAGCCTTGTTTTTTAGAGAATTTAGTCAGGAGGTCGAACATGGCGTTCGCGTTGTAGGGACTGGCATCTGCTGCGTTACGATAGGGAGCGGTGTAGTTAGGCAGTATGCCGTTGAAGTTGTAGGTGAATGCGAAGCTATTGCCTGTTGCAGTCCTGAGCTTACCGCGTGGGGATACATAATCATATGGCATGAAGGCCACACTATGGGTGGTATTCTGGTAGAGATGCGGCAGGAATCCCTGGATAGTAGGGCCGGCCGGTTGCCCTTTGAGGTTGGCGGTTGTCACGTTCCAGTTGACGTATACTTTCCCGGCGCCGGCGTTGTAGTCGTATGTTACCTGTGTGTTGACCGGTCTGTTGAATGCGTATGTTTCGTAGGTGGTAAGCTGTTGGGGGGCAGGAAGTGCGGATATGACAAAGTAGGTATTTCCATTATTGGTATTGAGTACGAGTCTTTCCTGCTGGCTGCCGTCGGAAGCCCATCGAGTGCCGGTATTGCCATCATTGACGTTGGCGGCGGCGAAGGGGGCTTGTACAGAAGATACCTGTATGGGTTTATTGACAGACAATACGGTATTGCCGTTGAGTACGGACATTTCCCAGAGGGAGTAGGCGAAGATGGTACCTCTTTCGGCGAGTTGGAGCCGTACATATCTGCCGGAGGTATTGAGGGAGATGTTATCGAGGTTACCATCGCCGGTGGTGGTAGCAAAGACGGTATTCCAGGAGGTGTTATTGGCCGATACCTGTATGGCATAACCGGAGGCGAAGGCTGCTTCCCAGTTGAGTTGTACGGAGGTGATGGGTTGAACGCTACCGAGGTCGATCTGTACGAATTGCTGTCCCTGTATTTCGGCCCTGCTGGTACCATCGAGGTGGATACCCAGGTATCTGCCGTCGGTGCGAACTACGAAAGAGCGGGTGGTGGGGAACTGTACGGGGGCCCCTGTTTCCGTGAGGTAGGAAGCACCTTTTTCGAAGGAGAATTCGGGGTTGACACCCTGACTTTGTGCCCAGATGAAGGGAATACCATGTGCGATGGTATAGTCGATATTCTTATTGTGTATGCTATCGGGCATACCCATTACTACGGCCCAGTCGGACCAATCTTTGGCGATGGCTTTATCGGGGGTGTATCCGGCGGCGCCTATCTTCATGTATCCGCCATAAGCCATATTGGATCCATCGGGGACGAAGCTATTGGGGAAATAGACCCTGGCGCCATCGGGTTCGGGATCGGCTACGAGGGGGTATGCCCATAGCAGGCCGCCATAGCGTTCGATGATAAGGTCTGTCCACCAATCGTTGGTGGGGATGGGTTTTCCTTTTTTGTTTTCTGCGACGTAGATGGGGTTATTGAAGACGAAGGGATAGAGATCGCCCTGGCCGTCGTTGTTCCAGTCGATATTTTCCGATGCGGGAGGGAATGATGCGTAGCTGCCGGCTCCTACTTTTACGGCAGTCTGGGCGTACGTGGACAGGGGACACATAGCGAGGGCTATGACCCAAGAGAATAGGCCTTTCATAATTGAACGTGGGGTTTTAATAGTGATATAATTGTGATAACAGGACGGTGGTAGTGCCCTATCTGAACGGGGAGGAATGGAGGTAACGTTATGTTGCCGTTTTACGGCCGGTTATTGTGAGGGATACATGCCCGGAGCAAGGAGGCGGTGTATCACTATTCAAATATAAGTATTAAAACAGATTGTTCATAGTGCTATTTATGTATGGCGGGGACTGCACTGTTGCGACAGTATTTCCGGCTTAGGTGATCGCCTGACAGTACTCATACCTGTTGCTGATGTGCGTCATTTTACCAGTAGGACCGGTGGGTTACTTTTGTTATATAATCCTGACAAGAGCGTAGGCTGACAAGGATCAACGAGGCTGCTGATCCTTGTCATACTCTCGTTTTGACGGCTGGCGTAATTTGTGAGGATAAAATATTTACGAGTGATGGCAAACGGAAAACTGACACAATTGATAGCGGAAAATGTGTCCTGGAAACATCAGCTGAAGCAGCTGGAAGACGAGAACATTCATTCCAAGACGACGCTGGCCAACCAGCTAAAGGGAGGACGGCAGCCTGAAGGGCAGTTGGAGGAGCTGGAGAATTTCCAGACCCGCTTTTTGAAGATGGACGAGCATATCATCCTGTTGCGGCATGAGATCCGGGAGCAGTTATATACCCTGGAGCAAGCGGAACATGTGCATCGTTTCTCCCTTCATAAGATCGCTGAGCAGCAGAACCGGCTGGGTGTGCGTTTTATTATTATACAAGAGAGTGCGGAGAAGCTGACCCGGGAGTTTAACGATTATCTACAGGCGATACAGCTGTTAATATAACAGCTTGCGTAATTTTTCTTCGTTCATTATCAGGATCATTCCATCTTTAATGTTGATCAGTTTTTCCTCTCTGAAGTCTCCCAGTGTACGTATCAGTGATTCTGTTGCGGTACCTGCTATGGCAGCCAGGTTATCCCTGCTGATATCAATGGCGAATGGCTGTTGTTCTTCCCGGCTATATTTCCTGTGCAGATGGATGAGGGCTTCTGCCACTTTTTTACGGAGGGAGTTATAGGCGAGGCCCAGCAGTTGTTTTTCTTTTGCAGTGACGTTTCCTGCCAGCATGCGAATAAACTGAACGGCTACGTCGTGATTGTTGGTGATCAGCGCTTCGAATTCTTCCCGGGGAATGACAGCGATTTCGGATTCTTCCATTGCTTCTGCGGTCTCCTTATATACAGTACCTTCTAATAGTGCGATATGCCCCAGGAAGTCTCCTTCATTATATAATTCGGTTACCAGTTCTTTACCATCATCATTCCGTTTGAAGGTTTTCACCTTTCCTTTTTGTACGTAGAACAACCTGATGGGATGATTCCCTTCTGCATAGATGACCTGTTTCTTTTTGTATTTATTGGTATCCCGGCCTTCGGACAGTGTGCGGAGGGAGTCACGGCCGGTAGCCTGTTGCCACAATTTATTGACACCATCTATTCCCTCTGCAGCTACTTGGCGGCGTAAGGAGGTTTTCTTCAACCGGGATTCAATGGCATGTAGCAATTCTGTACCACTGAATGGTTTGGTGATATAGTCATCGGCTCCCATTTCCATGCCTTTGCGGAAGTCGCTCCTTTCTGTTTTGGCGGTAAGGAAGATGAAGGGCATGTCTTGTGAAGCGGGATTGCGTTGTAACATATGTAATACACCGAAACCGTCGAGTACAGGCATCATGATATCGCATACGATGAGGTCCGGATGCTCTTCGAGTGCCAGCTCCACTCCTGCTTTTCCATTCTCTGCGGTGCATACGCGGTATCCGGCCAGTTCCAGTATTTCTGCTGCATTCTCTCTTATTTCGGTATTATCTTCTATGATGAGGATCGTTTTCATATTGTATTGTTGGTGCTATCTGTGCTGTGGTTGGTATTAAAACGGACGGTGAAGGTAGTACCGCTTCCCAGTTGGCTTTGGCAGGTGATACGGCCGTGGAGCAGTTCACTGTATTTCTTTACGATGTGCAGTCCCAGTCCGGTGCCCTGTATGTTGCTTACATTGGCGCCCCTGTAGAAACGTTCGAATAGGTGTTGCTGATCTTCGGGGGACATACCGATGCCCAGGTCTTTAACGACCAGTGCAAAGTGTTCCTGTTCGAGTGAAGTACTAACGTTGATGGCCGTATGTTTAGGAGAGAACTTCAGGGCATTTCCCAGGAGGTTCATGATGATATGTCTGAGGAGCGAGGGATCTGAGTAGAGCAAGGCCGGGCCATTGTGCTGGTACAGGATATCCTGTCCTTCTTTGACCATGCCCTGCATTTCCTGTATGATGGTGTTGATATGTTCGGCGATATCGAAAGAGACGGGGCGTACCTGTATCTTGCCTTCTTCTATTCTGCCAACGGACAGGAAATCGTTCAATATGTCGGTGAGCAGGTTGACGGAGGTGACGATACGTTGTATATGTTTATTTCGTTTGGGTTGGTCTTCTTCTGCCGCATATTGCTTGACAAGGAATGCGGAGGAGAGGATGGTGCTGAGGGGGGTACGGAATTCGTGGGAAGCCATGGAGACGAATCGGGATTTGAGTTCGCTGAGTTCTTTTTCTTTTCCCAATGCGAGTGTCAGTTCTTCTTTGGACAGTTCCAGTTCTGCCAGGGCATTACGCAGTTGTACGGTCCTTTCTTCCACCATCTCTTCGAGTTCGTCGTTGAGTTTTTCTACTTTTTCTTCTGCTTTTTTCCGTTCGGTGATGTTGTTGACATATGCGATCACGAAGGTTCCTTCTTCGTTGGTATAGTGGCTCAGGCTGATCTCTACGGGAAATTCGGTACCATCTTTACGTACGGCGTACAGATCGAGCCCGATGCCCATAGGCCGGCTTTGGGGGTTGGCGTTATATCTTGCGCGATGTTGTTCATGACGATGATGTACCCGTTGCGGGATGAGTATTTCTACTTTGCGGAGCAGCAGTTCTTCGCGGCAATAACCGAACTGTTCGAGGGCGAAATCATTGATGGTAATGATTTCGCCCTGTTTGTTGGTGACCAGTATACCGATGCTTGCATAATCAAACAATGCGCTGAAGCGCTGTAGTTCTTTATTGAGTTGTTGTTTATAATGTTTATCACCCGGGATATCGGACAGGCGGATACAATCGTATTCTTTTCCATTATGCCGGAGGGACATTTCTTCCAGTATACCGGAGAACCAGGTACCCTTATTATTCCGCCAGCGGCGTTCGCCTATTTCCCTGGCGCCGGTTGGTGGCGGCGCGGACAGGTTGGCTGTCAGCAATGTTTGTAATTGCCGGGGGTCGGTGGTGCCCAGCAGGTCGGTACCGGTCTTATTGATATAGTATATTTGGCCGGTCTGTTGTTCTCTGACGGCAACGAGGCCAGGCATGCGTTCGAGCATGGCTGCCAGTATGGTGAGTTGGAAGTTGATATCCAGGTTGGCGATCAAGCTGTTCATTGCAGCAAAGGTCCGATTGTTTGTCCGGACGATACATGACGATTATCATAAGCGAGGCTGATAAATCTCATTCGTTCCTATTGCTTCAGGAGCGGGAAGATGGGACTTTCGTTATGCGCCTGACTGATGTAATTATTCAGTTGCCTTACGACATCCGGGTGTTGTGCAGCGATATCATGTTGTTCCCGAGGATCTTTTTCCAGGTCATAGAGTTCGAGTGGGGCGTTGGTATCTGCGGTTACTTTTTGCTTTACGCCTTTCCATCGGCCCATACGTACGGCCTGGCGACCGCCATCTTCATGAAACTCCCAGTACAGGTAGGGATGTTGTGTTTGTTTGCCTTTGCCTGTAAGAGTTGGTAAGAAGGAGATGCCATCGGTGTGTCGGGGTTTTGGAGCGTGGGCGATGGCTACGAGAGTGGGCATGAGGTCCCAGAAGGCGCCGATGAAGTTAGTGCGGCTACCGGGTTTTACTGTTCCAGGCCATTTTACGATGAAGGGGGTTTTGATGCCACCTTCATAGAGGTCACGTTTGAATCCGCGTAGGTTGCCGGCGCTGTTGAAGAAGGCCGGGTCAGCCCCCCCTTCTCTGTGCGCACCATTATCGCTGCTGAAGATAACGATGGTCTTTTGGGTTAGTCCCAGTTGGTCGAGTTTGGCCAGTATCTGTCCGACGTGCGCATCCAGTCTGGCGACCATTGCGGCGTAAGTGGCGCGGGGTTTAGCGACGGAGGCATATCCGGCTATGGCGGCGTTGGGGCCATAGTCGTTGCCCTTATATGGATGTTCTTCAAAACTATGTTCGTATTGTTTATAGTATTCGTCATCGGGGCCTTGCAGTTCTGCATGGGGTAATACGGATGGGACAAAGAGGAAGAAGGGCCGGTCTTTATTTACGGTGATGAAGTCCAGTGTTTTTTCCTGTATCCATTCCGGTGCATATACCACTTTGTGTGCGAGGTCGTTGCCTGGCAGGTCTATGCGTTGATCGTTGCTCCACAAGTGAGTGGGATAATAGCGATGTGACTGACGCTGGCAGTTGTAGCCATAGAATACATCGAAGCCTTTTTTGTCCGGGGCGCCGGAGGTACCTACCATTCCCAGCCCCCACTTGCCGAATGCGCCGGTGACATATCCTGCCTGTTTCAAGAGGGTGGCGTAGCTCTGCACGGTATCGGCGAGTGGCTCCTGCCCTTCTGGTTTGACTTCTTTATTGCCCCGGATGTAGGTGTGGCCGGTATGCTGCCCGGTGAGTAAGGCAGAGCGGGAAGGTGCGCATACGGAGGTGCCGGCATAAAATTGTGTGAACAACATGCCTTGTTTGGCCAGCCGATCTATGTTGGGTGTTTTGATCTTTTGTTGTCCATATGCACCCAGGTCGCCGTAGCCGAGGTCGTCGGCGAGGATGAATACGATATTGGGACGTTGTTGTGCCCATGCGTTGGCTGCCATCAGGAGTGTGGCGATCAGGAGGTAGGTCATTCTTTTCATATGTTCACATGTTTTATGCGCTGCCCTGCGAATGCAGTCACTATAGACAATAAAGCTAAAAAAAATGTGAAGATTAGAAGAAAAAAGAGGATCGGTGGTGGCAAGTACCGTTAATAAACTTTTCAGTACCGTTTGTTGAGAATATTTGAGTGTGCTTTGGGCTATCGCTACATTAGCGTAGCAATTTAACCCCCTATTTGAGTGTGCCCCGATATCACTAACCTATTGGTTACGTAGTATGTATCTTATTAATGTAGCTCATTAACCTTGCTCAGTCTTCCGGAAACTGATATCTATTCTTTCACTTTTTAAAAACTTTACTATGAAAATTTTATTGAGAATTTCTTTGTTAATCGCCCTATTCATTAGTGTTTTTTCTTTTACGGCTGATGCGGTCCGAATACCTGAACCAATCAGGTTCACTGTTATGAAAGACGGATTAATGCATACTTTCACAGGTTTTGTGGACATAGGACCTTACGGCGAGATCAATGGAGGAGCGTTCAGTATATCCCCAGGATTCTACGGTATATACTATATTACATTCAGGGCCACTTCTGAAAAAGTTACTAATCAATTTGAGGATTACGAATTCCTCAAAGGGGGAACAGAAGAGGTGAACAGACTTATTTTCAATGATATAGTGGAGGCAGTGAGTAAGGGCTCTAATAAGATTGCGACACCACAACCGGTGCCAGCATTATAGGCAAATGGCTCCATATCTTTCCCTGTTGTTATCTCCGGCGCCGGAGATAACAACAGGGAATTATTTTTTATTGACGGTGACCAAGATCCTGTTGCAGGCGGTGGAGCTAAGCACTTCGCGGTGTGCGCCTGCCAATTCGACTTCCATAGAGCCATCGAAAGCTTCTACATGTACAATTTTCATGGTCATGCCTAATTGCATTTCTTTTTTATTGAGGAAACGCAGAAATTCTTCTGACGAATCGGCTACTGCCTGAAAGGTTACTTTATCTTTTTCCTTGCAAGCGGATAGCGGGGTGTATCGTAGCTGTGGCAGGTTACCGCTTTTATCAGGTATAGGTGAGCCATGCGGATCGACACGTGGATGGTTCAAAATATTATCCATTTTCTCGAAGAAGAGCGGCGATTGGATATGCTCTATTTGTTCTGCGATGGGATGTACTTCTTCCCAGCCGAATCCCATTATTGCTACGAGGAACATCTCTGTGAGGCGGTGTTTGCGCAATATCAGCGCTGCTGCTTTTTTGCCTGCCGGTGTGAGTCTGACAGGTTTATAGCTTTCATAGTGTACCAATTGTTTTTCTGCCAGCTTTTTCATCATGCTGTTGACGGTGGGCATTTTGATATCCAGGTCTTTGCTCAGCTGGTTTACGTTTGCCTCTCCATTTACGCAGGTGATCTTCAACAATGCTTTCAGGTAGTTTTCTTCTGCTTGCGAATACATGCTACAAAGGTAGCTATAAAAGCAAGTTGGCAAATAAAAATAAATATCCACAAACTTATTTATTAGATAAGTCTAACTTTAGATATTTACCAAAAAAAACATTCAGTCTTTACAATACTGATCCGGTCTTTTAATCCCAGGGGATGCCTTATTGGGGATATGGGGAGTATTGTGCCTGCAGGAGGCGGAGATCATTGATTTTGACCGGCAGGCGGCGGTGTTTGCTGCTGCGAATGCGTTGGTATTGGGTGCTTCTACTTATTCGGAATATGTACATATGGGATGGCGGCAGCAGCATCCGGGGTTACGGCAATTGCATATCCCGTTGCTTGCTGACACTTTGAAATCACTGGCAACGGCGATGGGTATACTGGATGGGGTAGAACGGGTGGCTTACCGGGCCACGTTTATTATAGACCCGGAAAATACAGTTCGAGATGTAAGTCTGTATGATATGCGTACGGGGCGTAATGTAGATGAGGTATTGCGGGTATTGCAGGCTTTACAGACGACGGCGTTGACGCCATGTGGCTGGCAGCCGGGTGAGGCGACTATCGGTGATGTTCATTGATAGTTACCGGGGACAGCGGTTGGTTGTCCCCGGTGACTATGGTATTAGCGTACGTTCATGTGTATGCCGTTACCATTATAGCGTTGTACGTTGATGGTTTTGGCGGCATCTTTGAGATATTTGGCTTTGAATTGCTGGTGCAGGGCTGTTGGTTGTTCTTTACCATTTACGATGAAGACTTTATCCGAAAGTTGGATGGAGTAATCATCGGTTTTACCTGTCAGTATTTTTTGTGCTACGAGGTCGTCTACCATGGACTCGACCAGTTTGCGATCGGCTTCGGCTTTCTGGCGGTCTATTTCTGCGCGGGCACGATCTTTTTCTGCCTGGGCGCGGTCTTTGTCGGCTTGTTGGCGGGCCACTTCTGCATGCGCCCGATCTTTATCGGCCTGTATGCGATGTCTTTCGGCCTGGGCGCGATCTTTTTCTGCCTGGATACGGTCTTTATCGGCTTGTTGCCGATCCTGTTCTGCGCGAGCGCGATCTTTTTCTGCCTGGATACGATCGCGGCCGGCCTGTTGCCGGTCGAGTTCTGCCTGCGCGCGATCTTTTTCTGCTTGAGCGCGGTCTTTCTTCAGCTGTTCTTGCAGCTTGCGGATCACTGAATCATATTTGGGCCATTCGGTGGCGGGGATCTGTTGATTATCGATGTATAGTTCTACTAGTTTGTCACGTTCGAGACGCATCCGGTAGGACTTACCATCCAGGAAGGTGTTGATCTGCTCTACGTTATTATCACTATTATAGGAAGTAACGGTAGCGGATGTCTGTGCCTGAGTAGTTGTGACTGCATAGGCGGTCGTCATCAGTGTGACACTGAAGATCAGTACGAATTTTTTCATTTCTTTCTGTTTTAATTAGTAATGGCGAAAAGAGAGGCTGTTCACCTGTCGGCGACAGGGAATACAATGTTTAAAAATGATCTATGGTGATATTAATAAGATAGTCTGTCTTGCATAGCCAGGATGCGATCTCTTTCGGCTCTTGCCCTATCTCGTTCTGCCTGTGCCCGATCTTTTTCTGCGCGGATGCGGTCTTTTTCTGCCTGCTGGCGATCGAGGTCGGCACGTTTGCGATCTTTATCGGCTTGTATGCGATCGCGGTCGGCTTGTTGCCGGTCGAGTTCTGCCTGTTGTCTATGTTGTTCTGCCTGGATACGATCGCGGTCGGCTTGCTGGCGCATGCGATCGGCTGCTTCTTTTAGTTTGTCGTAGTGTACCTGTGCTTCCGGGTTATGGATATTCCCTGCCATTTCCGGTATGTTCATTTGTGCTTGCTCCTTAGCTTCTTTTTGCACCGGCTGTTTGTCTATCGTTATTGTTTTGTGTTTATGTGTCTGCTTAGGTGAGGGCTGCGATGGTTTTTCGTGCTGTGCCATCTTTTTGTGCTGTTGTTTCTGTTCCGGCGGGTTCTGATAGTGCATATTACTGCGGCTATGTATCTTCAGCTGTGTATCTGCATCGCTGGTCGATAGCAGATGTGTGGTAGCTACTCTGGCCAATGGTTGCCGGGCATTATCGGTACTAAATATCTTTTTTGTTCCTAACGCACCTAACAGGAGGGCGATGGTCAGCATGCTGATAAAACAGAAAGCCCTTTCCCGGGTATTCAGGGGTGTGTTACTGCCTTGCAGCAGGCGGGCGGCGCGTTGTACCAGGTGTTGTTTTTGTCCGGGGAATGCCGGGGTGAGTGTGGCGCCATACATTGCATACTCTTTGAAGGATACCAGGGCCTGTATCAGTGGTTTCTTTTTGCCCGTATGTTGCAGGGCGAGATCATCACAGCAGTGTTCTCTTTCCTGTTTGAGCAGCGCGGATACCCACAGGAATCCGGGGTTGCAGCAGAATATGGCTTCTGCCAGGTGTTGTACGAAATTGATGAGGTAATCGTGACGGTGTATATGTGCGAGCTCATGCAGCAGTACGGCTTCCAGCTGTGCTGCCGGCAGCCGGGTCAGTAAACCCAGTGGCATATAGATCACTGGTTTGAAATGGCCGATCACGACGGGTACTTTAGTCAGGCCGGATTCGAGCAGTTGCACCGACCGGCGGAGTTGCAGCTTTTCTGTAAAGATGGCCATTCTTACCTGCCATTCGGGTGTGGGCAGGTGCGCGGCTCCTTTACGTATATGCCTTAGATATAGTACTCCCCTACCCAGTTGCCAGCATTTAAAGCAGAACAGCATCCACCAGATGGTGAGCAGGCCGATGGTATGCTCGGAGCAATAGGTGGCTATTGCTGTCAACCATTGCCTATGTGTTGTGCTGGCGAGGGACCATCTATTTGTGTTTGACCATTGGCTGTCGTTACCGAAGGCCTGCCATTCATATGTGAATGTAATAGCTGTCGTGACCAGGAAGGCGGCCATTATTGAGACCAAGAGGTTATAGCGTACGTTTGCAGCTGCCTTTCTGGTAAAAGACATTACCAGGCCCGCCAGCATAGTAAGTATCAATCCCTGCCACAGGGAATGCAGCAGCATCCAGCAGAAGGCATGTATACCCTGATTGAATATGTCGCATTCGATGAGCCACCTGTTGTTCATGGTACTGGTTTTTAGCTATTGCTTATCGTCGAGTTTGTCCAGCATTTCCTTCAGCACTTTCAGTTCTTTCTTTGAAGTTTTATCATTGCCCAGGAGGGCCATCATCAGGTTACTGACGGAGCCATTGTACATATTATCTACAAAGCGGGAAAGCAAGGTCCCTTTTGTTTTTTCTTCTTCCAATGCTGCGCTGTAGATATGTTTCATACTACTTTCGTCACGCGTCAGCATTCCCTTTTCGGTCATGACCTGCATCAGCTTGAGGGTAGAGGTATATTGTACCGCCTCTTTCTGCTGATTGAGGGTATCGTGTACAAAACGTACGGTGGAAGGCCCATGTTGCCAGAGTACCTGTAGTACGTCCATTTCTGCTCTGGTCGGTACTGTTTCTCTGGATATTTCTTTTTTACCTCTCATGACACTAAGGTACGATAAAAAACGTACGTTAAAAATATAATGGCAAATTTATTTTAGCTGGATAAGGGGAAGGGTGGTTAGAACGGTCTATTCCATTATTGTCCCATGTGTTATCCTATTGCTACTTGATACTATACCTGCTAATATGCAGGTATAGTGTTGCCTGTCAATTTTTGCAGGTCGGTGAGAGCGATGCGATAGGCCATTTGTGCGCTATACCGATCCTGTTCTGCTTTAGCCAGAGCGACTTTGGTTTCCAGTACATCTTTGGGCAAGGTAAGTCCTGCTGCTTTACGGTCATTTTTAAGGCGGTATTCCTCGCGGCGATATTGCACGGCTTTTTCTGCTACGGCAATAAGCCGGTATGACTGGGAGGCTTTGCGGTAGGCTTTTTCTACCTGTGTATGTAGTTCTTCCCTGGTATGGGCCAGGTATTCTTCCGCCTGTTTTTTCTGCGATACATACTGGTCTATTTCGGACCGGCGCTTGCCGAAGTCTATGATATTCCAGCTGAGGTTAACGCCCAGGAAGTAATTGTGTCCTGGTAGCAGAGGCACAACGTTCTGATAGGTATAACCACCCATTAGTCCGATGTTGGGCATGCGGTCTTGTTTAGCAGCATCGATACCGTAGCCTGCCTTTTGAATATTCATACCGGCCATCTTCACATCGGGGTTATTGTCTGTCTGTTTGAGATAGCTTTCCAGTGCAGGAAGGGGTGGTAGTGGCGTGGTGACATCGGGCAGGTATAACCAGCCTGAACCACCGATACCCGTGAGCTGGCGGAGATCGGCCGCGTAGTCTTCTATCTGATTCTCTATTTGTAACCGCTTTTGCTGTTGACTGGCGAGGTCGGCCTGTAGTCCTATTTTGTTCACTTCTTCTGTCTTACCTGCCATGAGGGCGCTTTCTACATCGTACAGTTTGAGTTCTGACAATGCGATATTGGCGGAGGCTTCTTCTCTTTGCTGCAGGGCCATGAGGTAGGCGTAGTACAACTTCTCTACCCCTTGTTGTATTTCCAGTTCGGCTTTGGTCACCTGTGCGGTTGCGATCTGCAGGTCGGCTTCGGCGGCTTGTATGCCCACTCCTATCTTGCCCAGCTGGCTGATTGGTTGATAGGCCATTACGCTGCCCATGAGCAGGTGATGTTTGCTAACGGATAAGCTGATATCTGAGAGTGGCAGGGGATTGCCTGCCAGGGAGCCGAGGACACCTTTGGGGATGACGTAGTCTTTGGTGACGCCGTTGTATATATAGTTACCGCTGGCGAATATGAGGGGTTTATTCTTACTGCGGGCGTTGATGATTTTAGCTTTGGTTTCCTGTAATTTCTCCCGTTGGATTTTAACGAGGTGGTTTTGTTGCAGGGCCATTTCGCGGGCTTGTTCCAGCCGCAGGGTATCTGTCTGTGCGTTGGCGGTGCAGGTGATAGCGATCATCAAAATGCCGATGCCTATGCTTCTTTTTATGTTAATGGTACTATGCTTCATGTTGCACCGGTTTAGCGTTGTTCAATATATCCTTCTTGTCCTTTGGTTTGATCCACATGACGTATAGTACGGGTACGGTGAGCAGGGCCATGACCATGGACCATACTACGCCGACGGCGATGACGCTGGCCAGGGGGCTCCACATGGGGGAGCCGGACAGTATCATGGGAAGTACACCGATGGCAGCGGCCATGGCGGTAAGGAAGATGGGACGCATCCTTCGTTTGCCGGATTCAATGGCTGCGGTGCGAATGTCCATGCCATGTTTGAGTAGTTCGTTTGTATGGTCGATGAGTATGATAGCGTTGCGGACTACGATACCTGACAGGCTGATCAACCCGACGAATGCGGTGAAGCCGAAGTTGTTGCGGGTGATGATCAGCCCCAGCATGGCGCCGAACAGGCTGAGTGGGATGGTGAGCATGACCAGGGTTGCTTCTTTGAGGTTGCGGAACTGGAACAGCAGGATAAAATATATGAGTAACAGGCTGATGAGCAAGGCGACGATCATCTGACTGAAGGTTTCTTTTTTGTTGGCATCTTCTCCACCATATTCGATACGATATCCGGGGGGCAGGGGTATCTTCCGGATCTGTGGTTGTATGGTGCCGAGCAGTTCGGAGGGGAGTATTCCGTCTTTTGTTTCGCTGAGGACGGTGAGGGTGCGTATGCCGTTGCGGTGCATGATGTTGCCGGTCTGCCATTCGGGGGTGAGGCGGGCGATCTGGCGGAGGGGTACATTGGCACCGGTGACGGGGGAGCTGAGGTACATATTCTGCAAGTCGTCGGAGTTGCGGCGGCTTTTTTCATCGAGGCGCAGTACGATGTCTACGGGGTTATTGCCTTCATACATGGTCGATACGGGGTATCCGGAGAAGCCGGTATATACCATTTTGGCGATGCTGGTGGTGGTGAACCCGAGGCGGTTGGCTTCGTCGGTGAGGTTGATGCCGATGCCGTAGTAGTCTTCGCGGAAGTCGGTGCGTACCATGGCGCTGCCTTTGGCTTTTTGCAGGATGTCCTGTATGGAGATGCCGATACGTTTGAGCTGGCTCAGTTCATCGCCGATGATACGGACCTCTACGGGAGCTTTGGAAGGTGAGCCCTGTTGCATCAGTTTGACCTGGGGGCGACCTTCGGGGATGAGGGTATCTACTTTGTGGGACAGTGCTTCTGCGAGGGTTTCGGCGGCTTTATCATCGGAGGTGTTGACCAGTACCTGGGCGTAGTTGCTAACGGGTACTTCCGGGGAAAAGTTGTAGTAGAAGCGCGGAGCGCTGGTACCGACGAAGGTGGCATAGCTGACCACGCGTTTATCTTCCTTCACCAGGCGTTCTACTTTGAGTATAGCTTCCCTGGTCTTATCCAGTTTGGTACGGGTGGGCATCCATACTTCGACGACGAACTGGTTACGTTCTGCTGCCGGGAAGAACTTCTGGCGGATGCCTTTATAGAGGAGGAAGGCGGCGGCCACTGTTACCAGGCTGACGATGACGGTGAGTCCGGGGCGGCGCATGCACCATTCTATTGCATTATCATAGCCATCCTGCATACGATCGAGGACGGAGCGTTTCTCTTTCTTTTGGTCACTTTTTGGTGTGCTGTGGTCGTGCAGGCCTTTTTTGATGAAGGTGTAACATAATAAGGGGGTAAGTACCATGGCCACGATGAATGAGGCTGCCAGCGCGATGGCGACGGTGATCGGCAGGGCGAAGATGAACTCTCCTACTGACCCGGTCAGGATGACCATGGGCATGAATGCCGCTATGATGGTAATGGTGGCGGTGAGTACGGGGACAACGAGGTCGGTGGCGCTACGCCAGGCGGCGGTCCATCGTTCGACGCCTTCGTCGAGCAGTTCGACATAGTTATCGGCTATCACGATAGCATCGTCTACTACCATACCCAGTACTACGATG
The DNA here is from genome assembly GCF_020386615.1 of Chitinophaga pendula. NCBI lineage: Bacteria > Pseudomonadati > Bacteroidota > Chitinophagia > Chitinophagales > Chitinophagaceae > Chitinophaga > Chitinophaga pendula. The sequence continues at coordinate 1,208,134 of NZ_CP077769.1, read as the reverse complement.
AGAGCTGCAAGCGACACCTGGTGCAGCTCTATGCTGAACATGTGCAGGAGTGCGAAGGTCACAGCGATGGTCATGGGGATGGCCATGGCAGCTACGGCAGCAATACGGAGCGGTAGTAGCAGTACGACCACTATGACTACGGATACGATTGCCAGGAAGAATTCGCGGATGAAGTGGCTGATGTTTTCGTCTACTATATGTGGTTGGTTGACGATGGTGATCAGCTTGACATTGCCGGGGAGTAGTTTTCCTATTTCAGCTATCTTTTTCTGCAAGTCTTCTCCGAACTTGACGATGTTATGTCCTTCGCGCATTTCTACGGCCAGCATCATGGCCTTTTCGCCGTTGACGGATATTTCCTGAGTGGGCTCCTGGTAGTTACGTTTGATGTCGGCTACATCGCCAAGGCGTATCACTTCGCCGGTGCGGGAGGTACCGACGATCTGATTGGCGATCTGGTCTTCGGAGCTGTAGTAGCCGCTGGTATAGAGTGGCACTTTGGAAAGGTCGGTCTTGACATCGCCGGTGGCATTAATGGCATTCTGTGATTGCAGTACCTGTACTACTTGCGAAAGGCTGATACCGTATTGTGCCAGTTTTTCTGAGTTGGAGGTAACGGAGATCTGTTCTTTCTGTTCGCCGATACGTTTGATCTTGGAGACGGCGTTGACGGTGCGCAGTTCGTCTTCCAGCTTCTGGGTATAGCTCTTCAGCTGTGTGTAGTCGGCATTATTGCTGACGATGCCGATGACCAGGGCTTCGGTATCGCCGAAGTCTGAGTTGACGATGGGGCCTCTGACGCCTTGGGGCAGGTCGAGGTTTTTGACCAGCAGTAGTTCGTGTCGTAGTTTGCTCCAGAAGACATCCGGGTTTTTAACGGATTCTTCCAGTTCTACGTTGATGACCATCATGCCATCGCTGGTGGTGGAGTAGGTTTTTTCTTTTTTGACTTCTTCGAACTGGAAGAGGTATTGTTCTATCTTTTTGGTGACCTGGTCTTCTACCTGAGCGGCATTGGCACCCGGGTAGTAGGCGAGGACGAGGCCCTGGCGGATGGTGATCTTCGGGTCTTCACGCCGGGGCATGTTCAACAGGGAGTTGACGCCGACGATGAATACCAGGAGCAGGACGGGCAGGGTGACTTGCGGATATTTGAGCGATGACTTCACAAAATTCATAGGGCAATTATTTTATGGTGATCGCTACGCCGTCATGTAATTTCTGCTGACCGCCGGTGACTACCTGTTCGTTTTCGTTGATGCCTGAGGTGATTTCTATCTTATTGTCTACCAGCCGGCCCAGGGTGACCTTACGTTTAAAGGCCTGGTGGCGGGCGGTATCGGCGATGAAGACATAGGTGGAGTTGTCGGTATCATGGAGTACGGCTTCTGCCGGTAGTACCATCATTTCGCTCCTGGTGGCGGAGGTGGTCTGTAACTCTGCGATCATACCAGGGCGGATAAGGAGCTGCGGATTTTTAAGCTCCATCTTAACGGTGAATGCGCGGGTGGTGGCATCGGCGGCGGAGCCTACTTCTACCACTTTGCCGGTGAAGGTAGTGTCCAGGGAGGGGATGTATACTTTACTCTCCTGTCCGAGGCGTATACTTCGCAGTTCGGACTCGGGTACTGCTGCGTTGACTTTGACCTGTTGTATATCGGCCACAACGAACAGGGGCATACCGGTGTTTACGATCTCTCCTACTTCGGCATTTTTCTTCAGCAGTACACCATTGAAGGGAACATATAGTTTGGTCTCTTTGACATTCTTTTGCTGGAGGTTACGTTGGGCTTTGGCTTGTTCCAGTGTGTTGGATACTTTGGAGAAGTCGCTTTCGCTGAGGCTTTTCCTTTCGTGCATGATCTTTAGGCGGTCGTATTCGTCCTGTACCTGGTTGAGGCTGGCGTTGGCGGCATCGAGGGCGTAGCCATAGCTTTGCGGGTCGAGGCTGGCCAGGAGTTGTCCGGCATTGACACGTTGGCCTTCGTTGGCAGCGATATAGTTGATTTTACCCGCGACCATAAATCCGAGGCGTACGGTCTTATTACCCTCTACATTACCGCTGAGGCGGATGGTGTTCTGATCGCTGCTTTTGGTCAGCTGCTGTATGACAACCGGTATGGCAGTTTCCGTTTGTTCGTGCGTGTTGCTGGCATGCTGGCAGCCTATGAATGCCATTGCAGCCAGGCAACCCAGGGCGTATAGTTTTGTCATTATCCAGGGAAATTTGTTAATGGCTACAATATTTGCGCCAGTCGTTATTTACTCTCGATATGTAACAAGTAAGGAGCGGGGATTGTTTGAGGCAGATAGTAAGGTCCTGAAAGAATGCGTATATTAGTGTCTGCAAATTAATCTGATACGCCTTACAGGCTTTTCCATTCTTCGTATATACCAACGGGACATCCGGTCGAGTGGCCGGTCTGATTTATTTATGTAATTACCTATGACAAAGAAAACAATCATTTTACTGGCATTTATCATTGTCAAGTTCCTGTTGAGTTATCATCTGATCAGCCCGGAGTATGATTTGCAAAGGGATGAATATTTGCACCTGGACCAGGCCGGGCATCTGGCATGGGGATATTTGTCGGTACCACCTGTGACTTCGTGGAATTCCTACCTTATCCGGTTATTGGGCAATTCGGTATTCTGGGTGAAGTTCTTCCCTGCCTTATTCGGGGCATTGACCTTGCTGGTAGTCTGGAAAGCGATCGAGGTATTGAAAGGCGGCCTGTTTGCTCTTATACTCGGGGCGACCTGCGTATTATTCTCCATCCTCTTGCGGCTTAACATCCTGTACCAGCCTAATTCGCTGGATGTGCTTTGTTGGACCTTACTGTATTATTGCCTGATCCGGTATATATATGACGACCGGGTGAAGTGGTTATATATTGGTGCGCTTGTATTTGCCTTTGGATTCCTTAATAAGTACAATATCGTTTTCTGTGTGATGGGATTGCTACCAGCGTTGCTGCTTACGTGGCAGCGACAACTATTTACGGAAAAACACCTTTACCTGGCTGCTTTGCTGGCGCTGCTACTGATAGTGCCTAACCTGCTTTGGCAATATCATCATCATTTCCCGGTGGTGCATCATATGAAAGAGTTGTCCGAGCGGCAGCTGGTGCATGTAGACCGGTGGGGTTTCCTGCGGGCGCAGCTTTTGTTCTTCGTGGGGGCATTACCGGTGACACTGGCGGGGTTGTATGCGGTATTAAGCTATGCTCCTCTGCGTAAATATGCGGTTTTCTTCTGGAGTCTGGTATTTACGCTAGCCGTGTTTCTGTATTTCAAGGCTAAAGACTATTATGCTATTGGAATATATCCTATCTATATATCCTTTGGTGCGGCTTATCTGGCGGATGTGCTGGACAATGGCTGGAAGCGGTATTTGCAGCCGGTGCTGGTGATCATTCCGCTATTGTTTTTCGTGCCGATGTACCGGGTATTGTTCCCGACGAAAAGCCCCGAGTACATTGTAGCGCATGCGGAGCGTTATAAAAAGATCGGGTTGCTGCGGTGGGAAGATGGCAAGGATCATCCGTTGCCACAGGACTTTGCCGATATGCTTGGTTGGAAAGAGCTGGCGCATAAGGTAGACAGTTTATATGCGCTGATGCCGGACCCTGCAAAGACGCTGGTACTCTGTGACAACTATGGCCAGGCGGGTGCGATCAACTTTTATACGAAAAAAGGGGTGAAGGCGGTGTCTTTTAATGCGGACTATGTCAATTGGTTTGATCTGCGTGTACGTTATGTGCACCTGATACGGGTGAAAGACAATGCGCGGGATATGGAGATAGAGAAATCCGGTCCTTTCTTTACGACAGCGGTGGTAGCTGATTCTATAACAAATCCATTTGCCAGGGAGTACGGTACGATGATCTATACATTTACCGGCGCCAAGATCAATATCAATAAAAGGATCGAGCAGGAGATAGAGGAAATGAAAAGCCGGTGGCGATAATGAGACAGGGAAAGGACTATTCATTTAGTCCTTTTCCGTCGAGTATTTGTGGGATACATTTTTCTACTCTTGCTTCCCGTGTTTTTGCCTGCTTGGGTGCGGAGAAGTGCAACAGGTAGGCGCGCTGGCGGCCCGGTGTCAGAGCATCGAAAGCCTTTTTCAGTTTGGGCATTTTATCCAGCTTTTGCTGGAATTCTTCTACTACGGCGAATTCAGAGACTTTCTTCAGGTTGACCTGGAGGCCTGCTTTTTCCACTTCAATGGCTTCGAATACATAAGATTTTATGACTGCTTCCAGTTGTACTATTTCTTTCAGGCTGGTAAACCTGAGCTGACGTGCTGCCTGTACATTTTCCGTCTGTTGTATCAATACATTTTCCGGATCGCTTAACAGTGCGCCTTTGAAGAACAATATAGCACAGTAATCTTTGAAGCCATGTATCAGGACGATGTTACTATCGTTATAGCTATAGCAAGGTACGCCCCATTTCAGGTCTTCTGCCATCATACAGTCGAGCAGGATGTCTCTCAGCTTTTCAAATTCTTTCTGCCACTTCTCTTCTCTGTCTATGAAAGCATCTACTTTATGATTTGTTGCACTCTTTGCCATTGCCGGTTATTTTTTTAGTTTGCTCATGATCTCTTGTATACGGGTATGTGCCATATCGATGCCTTTGGGCATACCGAATTTGACGACCTGGTCTCTTATGACTACGGATTCATATAGTACATGCATATTGAGCCTGCTGGTATTTTCGGTGAGTGGTTCGAAGCGCAGGAATTCCAATTGTACCCCCATAGCGCCGTTCTCTATTTCGAAGGTGCGGGTGATCTTATGGTCGGGTATGAGTTCATGGATCACGCCACTGAAGCGATGGAGGTTGCCTTTAGGATCTGTTGTTTCAAATTGGTAGCTGCCATGTTTTGTGCTTTCCAGTTTGACTACTTTGGTGCCCATCCATTGTTCTACGATATCGGCCTCTACATAGGCTCTGAACAGCAAGTCTACCGGCAGTTCGAAGTCGCGGGTGATCTTAACTTCCTGTCTGCCATCTTCTACATTTACTTTGGTTTTACGCTCCATGATATATTTTGTTTATGCGGATTGCCTTATGTAGCTATTTGACTACAAAAATACATGTAGCTATTTAACTACGCAAATTTATTTTACCAGCCGGTTGCTGCGGTAATACTGGTAATCTGGTCAGAGAAGTCGCTATGATGTGATCTTGCGGCTTTAATATCACTGCGGTGATTCTTCAGTTAAGATAACTTATCTTGTAGATAATTGATCAATGCCAACATTTTTCCTATCAAGCAAATCTTAAACGTTTAAGCACTATCGAACAACAATCTGTCACTACTAGCTGCTACTAGTGCCCACATTTTAACTTTCACAATAATTAAACTCAGCGACATGAAAACACTGCAATTCCAATCTATGAGTAACGTGGACGTATTGTCCAGAAGTGAAATTAAGAACGTATTAGGCGGTCAAGCTGTCCGGTTTACCGTTCGTCCGTCGAAAGAGGGGGAATATTGTAACTGGATGGACATTAAATGTGAAGCGGGGTTGACCTGCTGGTCTACTAACAACCCCTCCAGTCCGGATCAGGGTAAGTGCGTGAAGACGGCGAACTAACTTTTTATTATAGTCATCACCAGGAGAGGGAGGCGATTGCCTTCCTCTTTTTTTGTAGCGCAGTCCACCTCATTTTATCATGCAGTGGATGTGAGATACGGCATCTTTCTTCTCTTTTTTCGTATTGCCATTACTGTGAAAGGGAGGCTTGGCCTCCCTTTCGGTTGTTGCTGCTCTCGTGAACTCCCTGCGGCCGGTATGTTAGCTACCTGCCAGATATTTTTTTACCAAGTTTTCCAGCTCTTGTTGTTTGAGGGGGGTATTGCCTACAAAACGTTTGATGATCTTACCATCTTTCCCGATGAGCAGTTTGGTTGGGAAGGCGCTGACGCCATATAGTTTGGCGACATCTTCCTGTGGGTTGTCATTATTGAGGAGGTTGACCCAGTTCATGCGATCTTCTGCTATGGCTTTTTTCCACTTTTCCTGTTGTTGTTGTGGGGTGCTACCTCTTTCGCAGGCGACGGCAACGATTTCAAAGCCTTTGGATTGGAAGGCGTTGTAGATTTCTCTGAGGTGGGGATTACTCATCCGGCAGGGTCCGCACCAGCTGCCCCAGAAGTCGAGGAGTACGAGTTTGCCTTTAAACGCGGAGAAGCGTACAGGTTGGGCGGAGGTGTTGTTCAGTTGGAAATCGGGGGCCTGTACGCCGGCGGCTGTCAGTTTAGCTTTTTCCAGTCTTTGTGCGTAGGCCTTTGCGGCGGGTGACGCCTTCAGGGCTGGGGACATGCGATCATATATGGGTTCGACTTTGGCGGGGTCCAGGAAGGAGCGGGTACAATCCTGCAGCAGGTCGAGGATGATGCCTGATGCGGGATGTTTTTCCATAAAGGCCCAGCGCAGGTGTTCTTGTTCGTCGTAGTAGCGGTAGGATTTTTCCTGGTAGCGGGCGATGGCGATGGAGTCTTTGCTACGATAGGCGGGTTCTCCTTCCGAGCGGTACAGGCTGTCTTCTTTATGTTGGACAACGGCCAGTTGTTGGTTGAGCAGTTCTTGGTCTGCCTGGGCGGGCGAGCCGGTGACCTTTGAGGACCGGAGGGTGCTGTCTGCCTGTATGCGTAAATTTCCGGCGTCCAGGTAGAAGGTGTATTCGTATGGTTTCAGCATACGTGTCTGGCGGTAGTATTGCGCGGTACTATCGGGAACGCTGAAGTATAACGTTGCTTCTACGGGGTAGTGTAATGTGCCGGTGAATTTGTATTGACGGTTTTTTATCCGGGCGCTATCCTGTTTTTTCTCCCCATTCTGTTCATAGCGCAGATAGACCCAGTTATTTAGCGGTGCGTTACTGTTTATGCTGCCTTTGATCTCAAAGGGCGCTACTGCTTGCTTTTGCTGTGCCTGTGCCATCAGGGGCATACAGAGGCCGATTAACATCCATGATTTCATGATCACTTGTTTATTTGTAAAAGAGAGAGATGATCTTTCCGAAGCCGCCGACTACTTTGACGGGAGTGTTACTTTTCAGGAGGCCGGTATCTTCGATATCGAAGTAGTATAGTTTGCTTTCACTGCCATTCCAGGAGACAGCCAGTAGTTTGTTCTGCGTCGTGTATGTCCAGCCGTTAGCTGTTTTGTCGGGTATTAGTTGTAAGGCGGTGATGTTTTCGCCGGCAGGCAGTGTGTAGAGGTGCCTGGCAGTATTGGCTTTGTAGTCGTACAGGTATAGCTGGTTGGCAGCGCTGTAGTAAAGCTGAGGCACTTTGGCTGACGCCGTATATGCGGTGGCTGTCTGCATGGCCGGTGCGTTTGCTACTGCCACGTATTGGATGGCGGCATCTGCGCTGTTGCTATCCGGGTTGACGATGTATATATGCAGGGAGCCATCGCTGTCTTTCATTATCCATAGTACATAGTTGCTGGCGGTCGGTGCAGCGTATACGTATTTTTTGCCGATCTTATTGAGATCGAATGCGCTGGCTCCGGTGGCTGGTGGGTAGAACAGGAGGTCTCCCCCTGACTTTTTGCCATAGGCGAAGCGGCCATTCGCTTCGTCGTAGGTGGCGAAGGCAGCGAACCAGCTGTATAGCGGATGGAGATAGGGCGCCGCTTTATAATTGCCGGCCATTGGCGCTACAAACTTGATGGGGTTGCTGGTAGCGCCCTGCATGCCATAGATCTTTCCACTATTGATGATATAGGCGTCGTTGTTACAATTATAGAAGGACGGCTCCATTGTTGCCGGCGGGGTCTGGAATTGTTGTGACAGCACTCCTTTTTTCGCATAGGTCTGTACATCGAGGAGTACGGGATCGGTACCGGCGACGATGAAGATAACCTGTTGCTGATAGCGGTTATTGTCGTTGTAGCTACCCAGTATGCCTTTCAGGGGAGGGATGAGTCGTTCGCCTTTGTTGATCTGGCTGTACAAGTTGCGATATACTTTGTAATCGGGAGTGACCTGGCTGAGGTCTCCACCCTGCGGGCCTTCTTCGAGCAGGAGTGCGCCATTGCTCAGCAAGGATTTGACGATCATGGTGACCTCTTTGGAGCTGCTGATGCCGGTGTTTTTGTCTGTTACCCGGAATACGAGCGGGTAGGTACCGATGCCGGTGGTGACCGGCATGCGCAAGGCGAGTGTATTGGCTACGGAGGTTCTGGTGTTGGCTTTGTAATCTATTACGAACCAATCATAGCTGTAGTTACCGTTGCTTACCCCCTGTTGCGTAACGGAGGGTTGGAGTTGGAGCGTGTCCAGCAGCAAGGTATTGAGGGTATCGGGCAGGCCGTTGATCGTCATTTCTGCGATCTGTGTGTAGTTGTAGTTGCCTTTGTCCTTATAGCATGCTGTGAACAGGAGCATGGTGATGAGGAGCAGGGTGTATATACCGGGCAGGTGTTTCATGCCTGTTGTTTTAACGTGAAGAGAAAGTAGTGTATACGTCAGGGGAATACTACGCGATTCCCGTTTTCGTCTATCATAGGGCCGTTGGCAGCTTCATAGAGGCGTAATGCTTCGTGCACCATGCTGGAATAGTTGTGCATATCGTTGAGTATGGGTGCACCGGCGCCATCGCGGCCTCTTGGGGGCCAGTTGCTGCGACCGGTGACCTGTATGATAAATTTGAATTTAGTCTCGCTATAGTTGCCGAAGAATGTTTGTAACCAGCTGCCGGCGGATTCCCATTTATCCGGTTTGGTGAGTTTGTCATTGAGCCGGATGAGGTAGTATGGATTGGCGCCGGTGGCGAGGCGGGTGATATTGAGCGGGAAGTCCTGACTGGGTGTTACCTGTAACATCAGTCGTACTTCGCGGTCTTTGAGATCGGGGCGACGTTTTACGATGATGGCGAACCTGGCGATGAAGCTATCGGCTTTGATGAGGCATACCGGTAGTTCGTAGTGCTGTGCCTGGGTGGCGGAGGTACTGTCTTTGACGATGGTCATGGGTATGGGACGATCGTTTTTGGTGGGCAGGCCGGTGATGCGTATGGGGAGGTATATGGTGTCCTGCTGGAGTGTATCTGGTTTGACAGCGAATGAATAGGTGATGCTGTCTTTATAGCTATCCATACTTTCTTTATTGATATATACGCCTGCCTCATTGGCGAACCTGGGTGTGTCTTTCACGCAGCTTCCCATGCAGAGGAGGCCCATTATCAAGCCCGTATATTTAAGATGTTGTAGCATATTGATTCATTTAACGGTTACCGAATTCTACTTCGTTGTCGGGTAATGGCAGGACATAGGTGGCCTCATTCATCTGGACGGCGGTACGAGGTATCTGCGAGCGATTGAGTCTTTTAAAATAAAAGAACAGCTGGCCTTCGCTGCAGAACTCTTTGGTATATTCTTTTGTGAGCTCTGCTGTGAGGGTAGCTTCGTCTATGGGGGTGGGCAGGCCTACCAGGCCTCGTTTACTTCTTATGGTGTTGAGATAAGTGAGTGCGAGGTTTTTGTCTGGTGAGGCTTCTGCGGCGATGTAGTATAGTTCCGGTAATTTGATCAGTGGTATCTGTCCTTCGATCTCGAGGGCGCCATTGACATCCTGGTTGTATTTGGTAAAGAGGGATACGTCTCCCTGCCGGGCTACCAGGTAGCGATAGCGGTAGTCGGTGGCGCCCCCTTTGGTTACCTCGAACATATCGTCGACGACTGTTGGCAATTGATAGATAGTGACGGCATTTGTGCTACCTGGTTTGAATTCGCGGTCGTAGAGGATTTTGAGATCGGATACCTGTATGGCGAATATATGTTCGGTGGAGAAGGTGCGATCGCTGTTGTAGGTGGCGTTGAAGGTGTTGGGATCTCCGAAGGTGAAGCGTGCTTCATCTATGACGGATTTGGCGTACTGTAAGGCTTTTACTTTATCCCCTTTATAGAGATATATACGTGCCCGTAGTGCCTGTACTGCCCAGTAGTTGAAATGATTGCGGGTATAGGAGCGGAATGCGTCCGGATCGGCGTAGAACAGCTGTTGTTGTACTTTGAGCAAGCTGTCGGCGGCATCGAGGTCTTGCAGGCATTTATCCATTATTTCGGTGGCGGTACTTTGTGGTGTGACCAGCTTACCGAAGGTGGTGATATATGGGATGGCCTTTTTTGCGGCGCCTGTTGCGATCACGGGGCCATATATACGCAGGAGGTCGAAGTGCAAGAATGCTCTGAGGCCGAGGGCTTCTCCTTTAACCATTTCGTAGTGCTGACCGGAGAACACTGACTTTTGCTGATCGACTGCTGCGAGCAGGTTGTTCAGGTTGGCGATACATTCGTATTGTAGATTCCAGACGGAGTCGATGGCGGTCCTGACCTGTATGTCCCTATAGTTGTATTTACCGACGTTGGCATATTTGTTATTGAAGTCCTGTACATTGTAGTATTGGGCGAGCACGTCCAGGATGGTGAGGGTGAGGGTACCTCCATACGATGCTGTCTTACCCATTTTCATGTATACGCCGAAGAGGGCTTCTTTGAACCCGGTTTCTGTTTCGAACATGTTCTCCTGTTTTATTTCGGTAGCGGGGCGTACATCCAGCCATTTTTTGCAGGAGAGCATTGCGGAGAGCAGCAGGTATATGCAGATAATTTTGGTATGTTTCATTTGATCTGCTTTTTTCGTTTAGAAGAATGTGGTGTTGATATTAAAGCTGAATGTGTTGGCGAATGGGTAGTCGAGACCCCGTTCGCGTTTGATGCTGGAGATGCGGAATGGATTATTCAGGTAGAAGTCGATGCGTGTATTCGACATTTTCATCCTTTTAAGCCATTGATCCGGGAAGCGGTAGCTGGCGGATATGCTGCTGCAATCCAGTGTATTTTCTGTCTGCACGAAGCGGGAGGTGGTGTAGGTAGGTGTAGATACCGGTTGTGATATGCCACCGGAGGTGAGGTAGGTGATCCCTTTATACATGGAGTGGTCTCCTGGTTTTCGCCAACGCTGTTCTGACACGCGTCTATCTACGTTATAGGTGATGTCAGCATTTTCGACCCTATCTACGAGTGTCTGATTATATATCTGTGCGCCGAGGCGGTACATGATGTAGATGTTAATGCTAAAGCCTTTGAAGTCTACACCTGTGGAGATGGTGCCGGATACTTTAGGTTCGGTGTCGCCCAGGACGATTTTGTCGTTGGGGTCCCAGGTGTAGGTATAGGTACCATCTCTGCGGCGGAACAGTTCCTGGCCGTTGGCCGGGTCTATGCCCATGCTTTGTACGCCCCAGAGGGCGGTTAATGATTGGCCTTCTTCGAAGCGGAGACGAGGGTATAGTTGTTGTTTCTTCTCGGTATCGTTGCCAAACTTATCGTTGTCGCTGTTCAGCTTTTTCAGCGTGTTGGATATCTTATCGATCTTATTGGTATTGTGATAAGCTGACACGCCTATTCTCCAGAAAAATTCTTGCCTGGTGCGCTGGATGAGTACGACGTTGGTGCTGACCTGCCAGCCTTTGTTGCGCAGGGAGCCGACATTTTCCTTGAAGCCGGAGAAGCCGAGGGAGGGCGGTGTGCTAATATCGAGGATGAGATCATTGGTACTGTTGTCGTAGTAGTCTGCGCTGAGGCTCCAGCGGTTTTGCCAGAGGGTGGCATCTACGCCGATGTTTCGCTTAAATCCTTTTTGCCAGCCGAGGGCGGGATTGCCGTAGCCCATGAGGTATGCACTCAGTTGGTTGAGGTAATAACGATCGTTCGCATAGGTGTAGGTGGTGATGGCCATGTATGGCGGGAACCGTTGGTCGCCGGTGGTACCTATGGAGGCTCTGAGTTTGAGGAAGTTGATCAGGCGATTGTTGTGCAGGAAGGCTTCGCGGTGGATATTCCAGCCGAGGCCGAAGGACCAGAAAGGTGCGAGGCTTTTGTTGGTACCGAACTGGGAGGAGGCGTCGATGCTGGAGGAGAAGTCTGCCAGGTAGCGGTTGTCGTATGAGTAGTTGATATTCATGCGCAGGCTGGCGAGGCGGCTGATACCCTGGATGCCGGTGGGTTTTGTATTGGCGGCGTATCCGCTGGCGAAGATGATATTGTCCATTTTGGCGTTGGGGAATCCTACGGCAGTGACGCCGGTTGATTCGTTCTTTATCTCGTTGAGGTTACCGCCGCCGGTGACGTAGAGCAGGCTTTTGCCGAACATCTTACGGATATCGAAGCCGAGGGTGGCGTTATAGTTAGCGCTTTTGCCATTTATTTTCTGGAAACTTCCTTTCTGGCTAAAGTCGACGTTGTCGAAGCTGGTATGAGCGGCTGGTTTGAAGTCGTTGGATTCGTCGGTGCTTTTGGTGAAGCTGAAGCTACCGTTGAAACGCAGCCAGGAGAGTGCGGACCATTCGAAGCGGAAATTGTTGGTAAACAGCAGGTACTGGCTATTGTTACGGCTACCGATGGTAGCGTTATATATGGGATTTTCGAGGTAGTTGTAGGTATAACCGATCCAGCTGGTATCGAGGTATCGGAGTGGATGGGCATTTAAATCGAAGGCTTTATTATAGGGATTCATTTTTGCGTAGGCGCTGAACGATCCATATGGCGAGTTAGTGGCTTTATTGGAGGTAATGGAGAGGTCGTTTCCGAAGAGTAGTTTGTTACTACGATAGTTGAGTGTGACGCCTCCGCTGAGGTTTTGGCGGCCGGAGCCTTTCATGACGCCGACATTGTTCTGATAGCCGAGGTTGACGCCATATCGCACGGCGTTGTCTCCTCCTTCGAGGTAGAGGGAGTGTGTGCTGCCGACGCCTGTCTGTAGTGGTTGTGAGAGCCAGTAGGTGTTAACGCCGCTGGTTACCGCTTTGAGGCGGCGGTTGTATTCTTCATCCAGGTTGAGCTGATCACCCTGGAAGCGGGTGGAGATGTATCTGCCGGCATCTTTTTCCAGTTGCAGTTTTTCTTTAGCGTTGAGCAGGTCATAGCCGTTGAGGTCGGGTGCTTCTACCTGGAGGCCGCCGCGGTAGGATACTCTTACGGCGCCTTCTTTGGGCTGGCGGGTGTCGATGACGATGACGCCGTTGGAGGCGCGGGAGCCATATATGGCGGTGGCGGCGGCATCTTTGAGTATGGTGATCCTGGATACGCGGTTCATATCGAGGTCGAATATGCGTTGTATGCTTACTTCGAAGCCATCGAGTACGAACATGGGAGCATTGGGTTTGTCGCCGTACATGCTGCGGAGGCTGGCGTTGCTGCTTCTGCCGGATTGTACGGGGAAGTTGTTCTGTCCGCGGAGTTGTACGTCTGGCAGGCGGTTAGGATCGGAGCCGAGGTTGATATTTTCGGGCATCTGGAAGGCCGGATCGAGCACAGCGATGGCTGCCAGTATATTTTGGGGTGAGATGCGTTGTAGTTCTTCGGCGGTGATGATTTTGGCGGAGCCGGTGAAGTTTTCCACCGGTCTTTTATAGATGCCTGTTACTACTACGTCGGTAAGCGTTTTTGACTTACCAGTGAGGCGGATGATGAGATCTGTTCTTTTGTCTCCCAAAGTGAGTTCTTTCGGTTCGTAGCCTATATGTTTTATGAGTAGTATTCTGGCGGTGGGGACACGCAATGTGAAGCGTCCTTCTTCATCGGCGGTGGTGCCGAAATTGGTGCCTTCGACCATGACGATAGCGCCTGGCAGTGGATCTTCATTTTCTTCTGCTACGATGCGACCGCTGATGACTACGCGTTGTTGCAGGGCATCGGCAGATGATACATGGTATGTGCCCGCTTGTGCGGTATTACTGACCTTATCAAGTTGGTGGCTTCTTCCTGATGACGGGATGGGTTCTGCGGGAAGTGCAGTATCGTCAGGCGTGTCGGCGCTTATGATGGCATAGGTGTAATCGTTAAATCTTTTTAGTTTCAGGTGCATGGGAGCGATGATGGCAGCGACATATTGTTCTACTTCTTCGCGGCGGGTGCGGGCAGCGTCGCAGGTGCAGGCTTTGCCTTTGAGCAATGATTCTTCATAGATGAAGCTGACCTTATGTCGCTGTTGTATTGTTTTGAGCAATACGGGTAGCGGTATGGATCTTGGTTGTGTGTGCACTACCCTTGCCGGTGCGGACAATGGTGCCGCTGCGGGGGCGGTATTGTCGGGGCATAGCACGGACAATACTCCCGCCAGGAGCAGAGTACATTTGTTCATAGTAGCGATTTCTTTTTTTAAATGGTTGATAAAGTCCTATCTGCTGTCATCATTATTGGTGAGAAATGATGATAGAGTCGCCCTGTTGGCGAATGTTAACATTTAAAATAGTTGATAAAATACTGTAAAGCTGTTGTTCATCGTTTGTGTCCACTGTACCCCCGGACAATCTTTTATGGAGTAGGGTGGTATCATACACGCCTACTTTCCGTCCATAGTTGTATGTGATGAACTTCACTATATCAGCAAAATCGGTGCTGTTTAGTTCAAGTTTGCCTGCTTTCCAAGCGGTGTATATGGTGGTGTTGATCTTTTCTTTTTTAACGGTAGTGTTATGTATGTTGACGGTGACCATTTCGCCCGGCAGCATGTCGACGGGACTGTTATGGCCTTTTTCATGGTTTAGCTGAATATGACCTGTTTCGAGTATGATGCGGGTGATGTCTCCCTGTGTCTTTACATTAAAGGAGGTGCCTAGTACGGTGACCTGTGTGGGACCTGCATGTACCAGGAAACGATGTACCGGTATGACGGTAGCTCCTTTTTTATGCAGGTGTCTAACGTTAAAGAAGGCTTCTCCGGTGATCCATACTTGTCTTTCTTTTGATGGGTCCCATTGGCGGCCATAGCGTAGTACGGCATTGCCATTCATGGTGACGGAGGAGCTATCGGGCAAGGTGATCTGCCTGATCTCGCCCTGTGCGGTGCGTATTACTATCCACTGTTGTTGTTGCTGCCAGAAGCGGTACAATCCTGCTATGGCGAGGAGTATGACTGCGGCGGCGGCGACCTGCCAGTATATAGGCCGGATGCGGGCTTTTCTGGCCGGTTGATTGGCGCGGATCTCTTTCCACATGACCTTACCGGCTGCTTCCCATCCACCTGGTGGAGGGGGGACTTCACTATTGTCCATGCCGGTGGCGTTGTACCAGTCTTCCAGGCGCTGCTTTTCGGCAGGCGTGCATTTGCCCTGGTTGTATTTCTTTATGAGTGCCAGCAATTGTTCATCCATAGTGACGACCTATATGAATGAATAACGGGTGACAGGTGGCGGAGTACTAGTGTCGCGAAAAAAAATTTCAGAGCAGGAGGAGATAGTGTCGCTGGACTTCTTTCCGGATACGCTGTAATGCGGTACTGAGTTGATTTTTGACGGTTTGCGGAGAGAGTGCGAGCAGGGATGACATTTCTGCTATGGTGAGTTGTTGTTCGCGGCTGAGGCGGTATATTTCTTTCATTTTATCTGGCAGCGTCTCGATGGCGGCGGCTAGTATGTTGCGTAGTTCTTTACTGGCGATGTTATCAATTGGCTGTTCGGGTGTATCGGCGGCACGAAATGGCTGGTCGAGTACGTAGTGTAGGCGGACCTGTTGTTTTTCGTAGAAGTCGAATATCTTATTACGGAGTGCGATGAAGAGGTATCCGGCTACGGAGTCGGTGATTTTGACGGTGTGTATGTTCTTCCAGAAGGCAATAAAGACTTCCTGTACCAGGTCCTGAGCGTCGGCTTCGGCTCTCACTCGCTGGTAAGCTATGCGGTACAGGTCCCGCCAGTATCTATCAAATAATTGTTGAAAGGCCCGTTCATCTCCCGATTTGGCCCTTTCTATCAGTGTTTGATCATTGCTCATCATCGGTTATCAATAGCAGCCCCCGTTTTCAGGTAGTAACCTTACTAAATATGCGGAACACAAGTTTAATGAAAATGTTCGCAATAATTGCAGTTTTTTTATCTGGCGCCCATCATATGTACATTTGACATAATAGGACAGGATCATGGTATTTATTTTCTTCCGCCACTGCGGCATTTTTACAGACGGATGCGTTAATATGCAACTTTACGACTGTCACGATTTGATTCAACCCTGTCATTCCAAAACCCAAAATCCATAGAGTTATGAAAAAGATCAGCAAATTTGAAATGATGCATCGCGATGCACTGAAAAGTATTCATGGTGGTGGCGCAGGTATACGCGTGGGGCTCTCCTGTCCTTCTCTGTGCCGTAACACACCCGGTAATGGCTGCGTACGCAGCGGTTGTGCATGCCTGGGTCCTGTAGGTGGCACGGGCAGATGCGCCTCCTTTGAATAACTGTCACCATCTGCACCCATCCTGTAATTTCAAAACCCAAAACCCATAGCGTTATGAAAAAGATCAGCAAATTTGAAATGATGCATCGCGATGCACTGAAAAACATTCATGGTGGTGGTTCGGGCGTGCGCGTAGCCCTCCCCTGCCCTTCTCAGTGCCGTAATACGCCTGGTAATGGCTGCGTTCGTAGTGGCTGTGTATGCCTGGGCCCTGTTGGCGGCGCCGGCAGATGTGCCTTCTAAAAAGCTATCCCCCGGTAGTCCTCGACTATCGGGGGATCTTATTGTTATGTACATCTGTTTGTTTAGTAAGTTGCCTTTTATCGGCTGAGGCGTCTTTGTTTTTTTTTTGCAGGACGATGCACATGTGAGGGCGATAGCTGTCAACAGTATTATGCCTGACTTAGCATTTGCAACAGCAGACGATAAGTTGAGATCAATTTAAAGCGTCCCTGGTTGTCAGGGACGCTTTTGCATACGCTATGGTATGCCAAAACCGCAGAAACCGATGTTTCTACATACACAAAATACGCCTGCCGGCCTGCAATAAATAAATGATGTCTCTGGCGTGCAACCTCTGAAGGGACATTCGCGCTGTGCCACAGAGCTTCCACCACCATTGATCGATTTTAGTTCCGCTCTGGAAACTAATTCGAAGTTGGTCATCTTTTTCATAACAAATATGGATTGGGTTATAGAAAACAGGGGCTGAGACGTTATAAAAAACGTCGATCTTATCCAATAGATTAACCGTCTAGTCATTCCATTCGCATTACAGGATAGCGCTGCGTTCACATAGTGTTCAGTGACGGCTGAACACTACCGTTACATCATAAACGAACGTCGCAATAGCCATTGGCGTTATATATACAGAAATTCCCAGCAGGTTTTCAATACATCCATCCTGTCGTCTGCTGGCAGCATACGAGCTGGCAGGTTGCATTCGCGGCAGCTGTGCCACCACCTTTGCTGACTGTAAGAACAGCACAGTGGTATCAGAAGGGTGATCCGCACATCAAGTCCTTCATACATCCGCAGAATACACCTGGCAAGCAGTTAGGCCAGCCGAACTCCGTGATACATCTTTGCTTGGGGCATTCGATCTGCCCGCGGGTTAAACCGCCACCTTTAACGATTTTGAGATCTGTTCTTGTTAAAGTCTTAAACTGGGTGATCTTCTTCATAACGTATAGTTTTTGGGGTTACAGAAAATAAGGTTTCATCGGCAAATATTTATATCTTAAGTAGTAGGGACGATGCAGTATCAGAAAATGATGGGATCAGCATACATTTGCATACAACTAGCCGTCAATCGTCTGCCCACAGATGTACTTAAACACCCGCTGGATATTCCGGTAAGAATAATTAGACACGTTCTCCAGCTCCCTGATGGAGATAAGACGGTTGTAGTTTTCCGCGATAAAATGCAGGGTGTTATATACCTGGATCAGGAGAGCAGCATTGGTGAGGTTTTGTGGCGGCGAGGTACGGAAAAGGAGGGATTGCTAAAGACCGGGAGCAGGCTCGAAGGCTTTAGCACTATGCCTCCTCTATGATTTCTCTTTTTGTTTACTCCTCCAATTCTACCCCCTGCCAAATATGTATTTTGGTCCTTTTTATTTTCGCTCCTACTCTATACCTAAATATCCCCTTTAAATTCCCGCGCTCCTCCTTTAGTTCAGGAAGCACAGGTAGCTCATCATATTTACTTATTGGAAGAATGGACACATGTACGATAAAGTATTCAGCGGAGTTTGCTCCTATCTGGACAGTTTCTGCCACTTCCTCATAATGATCGGGATGTTGATGTAATATGACCTTAATGGTTTCATTATTTATCAACGTCAGGTCTAGTGGACTGAATGGCTTCGGGATAGAGGAACTATTATAAACATAGGCTTTCAAGACACCAGTAGCCGGCGATGTCTGTTGGTTTACCGCCTGATAAATAAGCCCAAAGTCTTTTATGTCTACGAAAAGAGGGCGTCTCCGGTCAATAAACTCTCTTATCCATGGGAAGCCTATGCCCAGAAACGCTCCTCCCAGGGTGCCTAAAACACCCCATGCTGCGTCAGTCATGTAAATGGCATTTTGTTATTATTATAGAACAGTATCCGCAGTCTTGCCTATTACCTACTGCTGCGGCAAAGCACTTTTTCTTATCGCTTTTATTGTCTCGGGAAACCGCTTATTCAAATGGGATAAGCTGGCCGAATTTTCTTTGATGATTTGCAATGCGGCAATTTTTCCCTGTTCCAGAACATCGAGATTTTCTAAACGAACAACGGTACCCGACATACAAACCATTATCATACCTTTACCGGCACCCAATTCCGAATAGTCAATGTCCGCCGCAATAATTGCATTTCCGCCCATGGCAACAGCCTTTGACCTCAGCTGACTTGCACACAACGATTCGCCATTGGCGATCTTTTCGTTATAAGCACTCGACTGCATACCAAATAGATCTGTCCAGGAAGCCGTAAATTCAGAAAAGAGTCCCGTACCTGTCGTGCTCTGTCCGGAAGCCATTCCAAGAATCCGATACTGCCATCCAAATGGCGAGTGAGTAGTAACGATAGGAATATTACTTATATTCTTCCTTACTTCCGACTGAGCGTCAGAAAATATCTCCCGAAGTTTAGCCATCGCATCATGAGATAGATCGGTACCGCATTTCTTACAATAACCAGCACTTCTGCGGCTCCCGAATTCATTTATCAGGAGACATAACTCATCATTAAGGAGTTCATTTGAATTAAATAGTCCTGATTTGATAGGGCTATCACAATTGGGGCAATTAGCATATTCTGCCATAGATAAGAGATTTAATATTAATTCTACATTAGGTTGTCATTCACTAACAAGGGTACATTGAGGTTAGCTACATCCACAAGCCAATAAGTGATGGGCTTAAACAAATATACAAATTTCCTAATAGTGACAATAAAATGGACGAAGCGCACATACACCGGCCTGTACCGTGCGTCTCAACGCCGTCATATCGCATTCCTAAACATTAGATTAGATACCCGATTATTTCGCAAGCATTATTTCTTCACCTAAAATAAATGTCTTATGAAAAAGTTAATCCAATTCACACCAGTTTCAAGATCGGAGATGAAAGCCTTACATGGAGGCGGTAAAGCGATGACAACAGCGAGGCTTTGCTTCGGTATTCGCTGCGTTATTCAAAGCGATTGTACAAGTATGGGATCAAATTGCAGATGCCTGACGCTTTATTGTGGGGGATTTTAATATCATATTTATGAAAGGGAGGGTGTACCTCTCCTTCAATAAGCGATGCTTTTCATAATAATAGCGGCATAATAGGCCGCTATTATTGTTTTATTATTTACGTACTTGATAGTTCTGACCGCACTTTATACCATTAAGAAAAGAATAGAAATCACACTGCATATAAATGGTTTCTATAACTTTGGGCTAAGAGACTATCAATAATATAGTAGCTATTACGACCTCGCTGAGACCAGCAATAGAAGGCTGATAAAGTTACTATCTACAAGCCTCCTCGTAACTGAAGACTTTTTATACTAACAGTTTTGCCATTAAGTAGTTGATCTATCCAATTCCTATTATAGCAGTTATCGTTGTAACGTCAACTTTTTGAGGCATCTATTACGAAACACTTATTTATCGTTTAACCCTTTTTCTTCCAATAGCTTCCATAATTTTTCATGTATCTTTTGAAGATAAAAGACGATATCATTTATCCTTAGTACCCATCTGATTATTACGATTTGTATCACAACGAATATAGCTAAAGCAGCTATCATAATTGGTATACTGAATGAACTACTACTTTCTAGCATATTAGCATGATTTTTAGTTTTGAAATTCTTTACAGAACATTCCATTCTTTGGTCTATTACGAGACCTTTTATTTAATAAGCATAATTTCCTCTTTTAAGTTGAAACAACAATCAAATCACTTGTAGCTCTCTGGATTGTCAAAAAATTCATTTGAAACCAAACTATTTTTGGTCCTCTAGCTTGAGGTATCTTCTTGGTTGCCAATGCTTCTGCGAATCGAAATGGTTTGAACAGCAAGCAATATTGCATTTAATCATATGAATGTTAGCTCTACTTGAAATAATGTATTTATTGTTCCGCTAGGGAAGAATACCTTTTCAGGTTTTTAAAAAATAAACCTCGACAATTCAATCACAAAAGGTAGGGGCAATTAAGGCCAACGATATAGGAATTTAATAAGTATAAGCCTAAATAAATTGAGTGTTAATAATATGTAGATTCCGGTCGACAATAGCGAAGATAATAATATTTGTTATATCATGATAAATAACAATAGCGATATTGTATATCGCTATTGTTATGCACCCACTTATTTTCTGGTTCTATATCTCTCACAATACTCCCACAGCTTCTTATACTCTTGATCTAAGACATCAATGATCTTTTCCATCTCAGCATTGCTGAGACTTGGAATTAGCTTCTTCCGGCCGTTATAGCGGTCGATAGCTTTCATTTTTCTATAGAAAGTGGGGATGCTCCAGGCACATTCTTCACAGACACGGTCGCGGAATAGGATGGGTACTTCGAATAACCTGGTGTGTAAGTCTTGTAGCATGTTCATTCCTGAGGTGCCGGCATTAGTATGCCCATTCGTTCTTTTCATGTCAACGATGATTTTAGGGGTAAGCAATAAATGACAATCCAATTGGGAACTGCTACAGCTGAAGCGAGTATGGTATCTCCGATTACTATCTTTTCATTTTAACAGCTAGCGGATGAATACGATTACAAAACTATAGTACCAGAACGAATGTAACAATGACGAATAGGTCATTTTTTAAATATAAATAACAGCTACAGCAATGATATTACCAACCGGCCTTTCACCGGTTGGGCTAACAAAGACATTACAGCGATGCCGGGCCGTAACAGGCCTGGCGGGGACGCAGACACACACATGCGGGTTGTGGAGACGGATCACAGTCTGCCTGTGTCCGACAGATGGCTCCGCAATTAGGCTCTCTTCTCTTTCCCAGGCCACCAGAAACTTTTGCCAGTTGAATGCGGGATAAAATACCGAATTGATCGATCAGTTTTCTCATGATATCTATGTTTAGTTTCCTAATGGGGTATAGGGAGCCTATAGCAGGGATCTCTCCCCGCTATAGGACTTACAATGTCTTATAAGGACAAACAAATACGGACATTGCCTGATTGGAACACACACTTACATCCCGCCGGACAGGGTGATCCATTGGTACAGAAAGTGAAGCATACACGGGCCGCATGCGCCTGCCCGCCTCCTGCTACCTGCTTCAGGCTGGTACGTGGTACCTTTTCAAAAGAGGGGTTCAATTTCATGGTGGTAAATTTTGGTACTATGAATATAACTCATCACACTGATGATACCCCGCAGTGAAAAGGCATGCTCTGACTATCGGAATGTAATGCCGCCACTAAGGGAAAGGTATACCTCAGGTATACGAATGATATACTTAAGGTATACAAAAGGTGGACCTGAGATATACAAATGCTATACACTAACTACAGGAAAGGTGGACGTGAGCTATACAATGAGGTCTCAAAAATAATTTGGCAGGTATCCAGATAGTAAAGTAAATTTGTTAAGTAAATTAATAAGTTTTATTAATAATAATGAGTACTACTCAATTGTCCTCCTCCCTGAGATCGGCGATCTCAAAAATGTTTAAACGCCTGCGTAAACAGGCGCATTCTGTTGAAAATCATTCTATTTCAGAGATGGAAACGGTGGGTTATATATACAAGCAGGGACCTTTACTGCCGTCCGAACTGGCATCATTAGTGAAGGTAAGTACACAGTCGATGTCGCAGATACTGAGCAAAATGGATAGCCTGCAGCTCATCAAACGGACACCATCGGAAGAGGATGGCCGTAAGACGTACATCACCCTGACGGAAACCGGCAATAAACTGGTGGAACATACCCGCTACGAGCGGGACGAATGGCTGGCTCAGGCAATAGATACCCACCTGACCAAACAAGAAAGAAAAACATTAGCGGATGCAGTAGCCATATTGGAAAAGCTGAGCGCCGCCGCCGGATAACACAAAAAACCATATTGTATGATCACCGCCTTAGACAAACGCAGCGCCCTGGTACTGATAGACCTGCAAAAGGGCATTGTAAAATACGAAACCGCCCATCCTATTAAGGAGGTGCTGGCACAGGCTAACATCCTGATCGATGCTTTCCGGAAAGCCGGACTGCCGGTCGTGTTCGTGACCGTCAATCCCATGGGGGCAGCCTGGACCAAATGCCGGGTAGAGCAGCCATCGGTGCCGACTAACGTAGTGACACAGACCGTCGCCAAAGTGATCATGCCGGCCACCGGCTTCGAAGAGCTGGTACCGGAGCTACTACAGCAACCGGGCGCCGACATTCACATCCGCAAACATACCTGGAACGCCTTCTTCGAAACACCACTGCATCAGCAGCTACAGGCCCAGCAGGTAACCAACATCGTACTGGGTGGCGTATCCACCAGTGTAGGCGTAGAAGGTACTGCCCGTGCTGCCAGCGAACTGGGATACAACCTCAGCTTCGCCAGCGATGCCATGACAGACCGCTCCCTGGAAGCACATCATCATAGCCTGAAAAACATCTTTCCGCGGATCGGCGAGATCGGCAACGTCCAGGATATACTTAATAAACTGGCTTCCCGTAAATAATAAGCGGGAGCCTGACTGCGATTATATTACCCTAATGTCATAAAAATTCAGTAACTTACTATTGGTACTTTAGGCAGGATTCCGAAAATGCCTTCCAAAAAAGAGTAGGATTAATCCCAAATCACGACTTATGAAAAAGCTAATGTTAGTAACATTAAGCATTCCCGTCATTCTATTACTTTCCTTCACCATCCAACGACCACAACAGAACGGGGTATTAAGGGTCAGCAAGCATCTTTACAATGTATCCAAAGTGGCGAACAAACGCGTCGCTGTCGAAGACAAAGAAGAAGTAAAACGCGTAATCGCGGAGCACTATGGTATCAAAGACTTCACACGAAAAGCCATCATCATTGCTGTCAATGACCCCAGGAACAAAGCTTCCGGAGGTATCTTCGAAACCTCTGTGTACAAAGACTGGATCTCTACCCGCTTCATCTTCTGGAAACAGATCAAAGATCTCCCGCAGGAGGTGATCAAAGCGAATCAAATCATGACAAAGTATGCCGTGGCTGGAAAGTAGGCATCGCAACAGATGGCTGGCCGCATTGCGACTGGCCATCTCTCTCCTGCAGCGCCCTTTACTCTACGTGTGGATCGGCTTTCACCTGTTGTTCATCTTCCTCATGAATGCCGTGACCGTATACAGTTCTTACCAGGAATTCCATCAACGCCGCGACAGCAACCGGGTAGCCAGCGTAGTGGCCAATCTGCTCAACAAGGCTCCTGCGCGCTTTTATGGTCGTTATACCGGCGCTGAAACGGGCTATGGCTTCTTCGGTATCAACGTACGCTCCAATGGTATCTTCCTGGGTGAATGTGAAGGCAAAGTATTGACACCGGACCTACGGTCGTATGAGACGACGCTGCGATTTTTTTCTATGGGCAACTCACTGACAGACGACTTTATCAAACCTGGCACGCAGGATAGCTTATCACATCACCCTGCTGCCGATATCATGAACGACTACAATCAACTGGTACTAAGGAATATAGCGGTCACACTCTTTCAACAACATCACTGTCAGGATACTGCTGTCGCTCTCAGTTATAACCTGCTGGATTTCCCTACGCTGGCGGCCGTGCGGGCGGGCGCCGCTCCTCAATATTCGCAGGTGAAACTGATCACGGTCAACTATAGCCTGCAACCTTATGCAAGATAAGTCGCCTTCCAGTCATGCGGGCTGGCTGTTCTTCTTTCGGGTGAACATCGCCGGCTTCGCATTGCTACACTTTCTGGCCATACAGCCGGACTTTACTGCCTTGTACTCTTACAAAGGGTACATTTATCCCGATATCATGGACACCACCACGGACTATGTAAGTCCGACGGTGGTGAGCTTACAGGCCTTCCTGCAAAGGATGGACCTACCAACAGACTACGAATCATTACTGCTGGTATGCCGGATCGCCTACCCGCTGGCGCTGATATTGCTGATACTGGGTCTTTTTACCCGCATCAGCGCCGTCTTATCCTTGCTCTTTCAACTACTGCTCATTAAATCCATCCACCTCTACGAATATGGCATAGACGGCTATACGACATTTGCGCTGTTCTACTGCTGTGTATTCCCCGTAGGGGCCGTCTATTCCCTGGATAACCGGCGGAGGCGATCCCGCCGGCAACCAGACCACCTGCCCTACCTGTTCTTGTTAAGAGGACACCTGGGTGTGGCGTATTTCTTTTCCGGCTTTGACAAAGTGATCGGTGTAACCTGGCGTAATGGAGAGGCTTTATGGAAAGCGTTGCATAGTCATAATTACTACAGCATGTTCAGCCTGGATTTCCTGGTGGATACCCCTTTCTTCGTGATCAGCGGCTGGGCCACTATCATACTGGAAATATGTTACGGCCTGTTCATGAACCTGCGGTCTACACGCCGTTACTCGCTGGCGGGCATCATCCTGCTGCATGTATTTATCGCTTGTTTTATGGGATTATTCTTCTTTTCAGCGCTGTTGATATTACTGAACCTGTCGGCTTACTATGCGCCTTATATTTCCTATAAGAACAGCAATACGCTTATGTACAGCGAGGTGCCATCAAAATAACACATTGTGGGTATTGTACAGCCCAAAACGAACATTTAGTTTTATTATCGTGTTATAACTGTCGAGTCCCCTCATGTGAACTATTTATTGAACTCCGAATGCACCCAAAACAATTTAGTATCCCTAAACTGAAATAAAATGAGCTCTTATTCTACTCGTTCTATCTGCACATGCGTAGCATTGACGTATGCATCCATTGCAGCTGCACAAGCATCGTCTCCGGTCATACGGGAAGACAGCACTATTAACCAGGTATTCATCACGTATGACCTGGTATCTCCCCGTTTTTTACAGAAACCGGCATTTGTGAAAGAGGGCGCCATCGTTTTTGTGCGCTACGCCGGCGTAAACCGATACGCAGTAACGGCCAATACTACGTTTGCCGAGGTAAACAGGAAGTATGAGGATGGTCTGTCCGCCTTACAAACCGGGCTGGGTACATTGACCCAGGCGAAAGAAGCCACTGCTGCGGCAGACTCTTCTAACAAAGAAACGAAAACCGCATCGGTCGGCGACAGAGAGAAAAAAGAAAAGCTGGAGCGATACTTCGATGCCAAGTACAAGCTGCTCGACAGAATAGAAACGAGCCTCAGCGAAGTGAATACACAAGCGCTACTGATAAAACGGATCGTACAGATGAATAAGGATATCGACTCTGCGAAAAACAATCCTTACCTGAGCGATAAAACCAAAATGCAGAACAGCCTCTTCCTGAATAGCCCTTCGTCCACGATAAAAGCACCTGGAGACTTCAGCAATGCCGTTGCGACATCCATTGGGGCCATCAATGCCGAATTACGAAAGACGGAGGGGTATATCAACGGTATTCACAATAATATGGATAAGGTAGGCGACCAGTTGCCCAAAGAAGAAAGGGCTAAAACAGAGAAAACACTGGCTGACCTGTCCAAAAAAGTTGACACCTTAAAAACTGCGTATAATGGCACTAACGCAGACAGCTTATATTCGACAGTGGGTGCGATGGCGCAGAACGCGTCGATGCTGCTGGATCAGGATTTCATGGCCACCTCCAAAGAAAGCGGTACTGCCAGTGGCGACTTTATCGAGATCAGTGGTAAGCTGCAGGACAATCATGGTGCAGAACTGAAAAAGATGGCCGCCTTCAAGATCCCCACTTATGGCGGGCGTCGTATAGACTTCAGTGTGGGTGTGGCCCTCAATATCGGCGGACAGGGTAAATATAGTTATGACCTGCGGAAAAATCCTACCAATGCGACCAGCGGCAGCGCGATGGATTCTGTAATACTTCTCAAAGATGACAAACATCGCTTATTGAAATTCAATCCTATACTGCATATACACTGGTACAAAGTGTCCAAGTGTGCCGTACAGCCTATGCTGACCATAGGGTTAAGTCCGGACTTCAGCGACATGAGCG
The DNA here is from genome assembly GCF_020386615.1 of Chitinophaga pendula. Taxonomy (NCBI): domain Bacteria; kingdom Pseudomonadati; phylum Bacteroidota; class Chitinophagia; order Chitinophagales; family Chitinophagaceae; genus Chitinophaga; species Chitinophaga pendula. The sequence continues at coordinate 1,181,715 of NZ_CP077769.1, read as the reverse complement.
CTTCCCGGCTCTCTCTGGGTGGTGGCTTAGGATTTAATACGACCAATGAACTGTTCAGACGGATCGTATTGAATGCGGGTGTATCCGTAGGTTATGGCGATGAATTAAAAACCAAGTATAAAGACCTGGATAACTACGCCCGCTTCGGCGACCTGGATGCTTCAGAGCTGACGAAAAAGACCTTAAAGGCGAGTGCCTTTTTCTCTATAGGCTTTAACCTGGGAGGCTCCGGTCATCAACCATCTACTACTACCTCAAACCAATAATCTTCGCATATGTCCAGAGAGATCGTATTCAACAAGCGCGTGAAAGGCGAGTTCACCACCGCCAGCGCTAACGAAAAAAATGATACCTTCCTGGAGCGAGTGGTCAAGCTCGTTCCGGCAGATGTAATCAGTGTATACCTGGCAGCTTTTAATGTGATCAAAGATGGTAAGCAACCGGGTACGCAGCCGGAAGTATTACAATGGACCATATTTGGATTCATCCTGGTATTACTCCCCTTCTACCTTCGTAAGCTGGGTCGGGTAAAATCATTCAAACAGATCGTCATCTGTGAGTTTTCTTTCCTGATATGGGTATTGTCGATTGGAGGCCCTGTGGAAGGATTAAAACTAGCAGGATATTCCACGCAGTTCATTGCGGCTATCATTGTGCCGATGTATACTTTATTCACTCCATGGCTGGCTTACCTGGACCCCGAAACCCCTGCAGGTGGCAACTAAGGCAGCATAAATATTAAAGACTATGCCGAAAAGCAATAAGAAGGCCGCAGCAAAAAAAGCGGCGGCCAAAAAAGCTGCTCCGAAAAAGAAAGCGGCAGCGAAAAAGGCCGCGCCTAAGAAGAAAGCGGCGGCCAAGAAAGCAGCGCCGGTAGCTAGGGGTGCTGTATATGCTGACTCTTCAATTCCAAAGTGGTCAGGGCTTAGCGTGATACGTAACAGGAGCAAACAAGAGAAGGTATCCCGCGACCTAATGGAAGCCATTGGCGCTGGTGACCCGGTACGTAATAAACAGCTACCGGACACCCCATTTACAGATGTAAAAGATAAACACGGACGGGAAGTGTATACCGGCCGGCACCTGGTATCACTCGCCGGTGGACAAAATGCAGCCCAGTTCGAAAAGGCAGCGAAAAATGCGTCTCTCAAGATAGCCAGTATCGAAAGTTTTGACGACCTGAACCAGAAGGGGCTATCACAACAGATATTACAGGAGGCAGATGGTGTGATCCTTCCCAAGCTGGAGGTGGCTATCATTAACCCGGATAAAGAGTCGGAGTTATCCATGCTGATCACGCATCCTTCTACCAAGGATAAATTTCATTACTCGGAGCCGGAGCGTTTCGTATATCCGGCGATGCCTCCTAAAAGCAAATTCCAGTACAGCAACAATGTCACTTCTGCGTGGGGTATACAGGTGATCAATGCGCTTAACAGCACCTTCAGCGGCAAGGGTATCCGTATTGCCGTGCTGGATACCGGCCTAGACCTGGATCATCCTGATTTCGCGGGGCGGATTGCGGGTAGTAAAAGTTTTATTGAAAATGAGGATGCCAACGATGTAGTGGGTCATGGTAGCATGAGTGCCGGCATAGCAGGCGGCTTCCGGCGTACGCCTGATGGCATGCGTTATGGCGTGGCTTTCGGGGCGTCGCTGTATATAGGGAAAGTGATCAACAAGAACAGCAAGGGTACCGATACTTCTCTGCTAGATGGTATAGAATGGGCCTTGCAGCACAAATGCCATATCATCAACCTATCGGTGGTGCGGGCGATCGATCCCAAACAGAAAGGGTACTCTGCGGACTACGAGTCGACAGCGGCCAAAGCGTTACAAAACAACTGCCTGATCATCGCCGCAGCGGGTAATGAAAGCGACCGGGAATTCAACCTGATAGAGCCGGTGGCGGAGCCTGCTAACTGTCCGTCGGTGATGGCCGTCGCCGCACTGGATGGTAATATACAGGTGGCTAACTTCTCCTGTGGTGGATTATTTGCCAACGGTGGGCAGATAGATATTGCGGGACCGGGTGTGGACATCTTCAGCACGTCTAAAGAGGCGGGATATGCCACCGATTCCGGTACGTCGGCAGCAGCTCCTTTCGTATCAGGGCTGGCAGCCTTGTTCTGGGAGAAACATCCGCAGGCAACCGCATCGGAGATCTGGATGAAGTTGATCCAGAATGCCAAACGCCTGGACATCAACGCCACGGATGTAGGCGCCGGCTTGGCATATTTTCTTTGATTCGGTAACTTTGTACGTGCTCTCCGGTAAACTTTCCTATCATGGTGAAATTCATAGCGACGATAGATGATAGTGCAGACATCGATGCGGTGGTGGAGACGTTGAAGCAATCCGGCTTTGACGTATACCGGGTGCGCACCATCACCCGCAACATCTCTGCCAGCAGTGAGCGAAAGAGCCTAAAGGATCTGAAAGCAGTGAAGGGCATCAAACATGCCGAGATAGAGAAAGGGATCAAGCCATCCTGAAAGTCCCCGATCACATAACTACTTTAGTAAAACCCGAGCTATTCTCCATACTGCGGGATGAGAGAGACCTTAAAAGAAGTAGATACCTCTTTTTGCCCTGGTGCTATTAGATGGTTTCCCGGATATGGTGTTTGAGATATTCCAGCTGATAGCACCGAGGCTAAAGAAAGGTGCTGTGGTCTCCCAAAAAGGGAATGGAATTTACGGTGAAGGTGAGCGACTGGCTTACAGGGACTCTCCTGCTTCCAGCACGGGTGCGTCTTTCAGCTGGTCTAGCATACCTTCGGGCAGGTAAGGTCTGCCGCCGGTGGCAGGTACGCAGGTACCGGTAAATACGGCTTTGGTCATCACCTTATTGTTCATGATGATCTGCTGCTTGAAATGCAGCCTGGGGAGTCCTGCAGGGTCCTTATACAGGGTACAGGTAACCTTGAACTGATCGTCCTTTTTGAGGGAGCGCAGGTACTGGATCTTATACCCGGACAGTACCATATGCACGCCTTTTTCGGCTTCTTCCGCGAAGTCGAAGCCCAACACTTCCTTTATATAGTCATGACGGCAATACTCCATGTAAAACGGATAATAGAGGCCATCCATGATATTCTGCACATCGATATGTTCTGCTTTTACTGTGTATTCTTTTGAAAACTCCATGTCTGTAAATGATTGAATGGGCGTAAATATAAGACAGTTGTCATTACGCTCACCTTAAAATCTCCTGAAAATCAGCGACATGTATCTATACAGGTACTGATGCCGTCTGCATCGCGGCTTCCTGGTCCAGCAATGCCTTTTTAGCAAGGAAATAACTCTTAGACAGCACAAATGGATACTGGTCCATGACCTCTTCCAGCACTTTCAAAGCGTCATCATCATATTGTTTATCACTGAAATATACCCAGTCCTGAGAGAGGTACCTGTCAAAGATGGCTGTTATCTCCGGTGTGATCGTCCCGGAAGAGTGCTGTTTCCTGCATCATACGGATCTGTACCTTCAGCTCTTTCTCCGCGGCTGCTACCGCTACGAGATTGCGTTCGATCTGTTCGAAGGGGGTGGTGACCCGCATGAATTCAATAGATTGTCCCAGGGCATTGTAATAGCCGATGCGTTCATCATACGACTGATCGGCATCAGCATAGTTCAAGTACCAGTTCTGCAGTACCCTGTTAAAGGATTCGTTGTCGTGCAGCATATTGTAGATCACCTGGTTGACATTATACACGTAACTACCCAGCTTCATAGAGCGCTGGGAGAAGTGTCCAAACTCATGAGCCAGGATGGCTTTCAGCTCCAGGCGGGATACGGTGTTGATCAGCCCGATGCCTATCAAGAGGTTTTTCCTGACCGGGAAAAACATACTCCAGAAACTGGAGTCGTAGAATACAGCTGCGTTGACATCGGAGGCGAGGTATATCTTTTTAGGGAAGGTGGTGCCGACTTGCTGCACGATCTCTTCGATAAAAGCGAAGAGTTCAGGTTGTTCTTCCCTGGTAAGTTCAGTGAGATGAGAGCGGTCTACCTTATGTTGTTTGAACAGGAATTTGATAAGAAAATACAGGATCAGTACTCCGACAGAGATCAGACCAAGGCCAATAGCGGCGGAGATGTAATTAAGACCGATCGCACTGATCACTATGAAGCCGGCGAAACCGCTTGCCAGTGTGAGACCTGCAGCCAGTGCAAATAATAACAGGTAGGTAAAAATAAACAGTACGATGGCGAGTACAGCCCGGATGGTCATCTTCCGAAAGGCTGCCGAAATTGCTACAGTCATAGACAAAATGTACAGGTATAAATTAAAGCAGACACGGACATTGCCTGCGGCTAATTTCAGGCGCTAAAATAGTGCATTTCTTTCACTCCTGACAGGCAGCAGCAAAAGGCGACCGTTAAGGCCACCTCTGCTATTTATTACCGGTATATAAGTTGATTACATGATGAGTACGCGATCGATCATACGGGAGTAGCTGTTCACTACGGAGGTAAGGCGACGGCCGTGTGCGAACTTCCAATTGTCCATCACCAGGATGGTACCGGGATTGAAGGGCACTTCTACCAGGTTGTCGATCACGAGCTGGTCCCATTTGTTAAATGCTTCCCAGTTGCGTTCGATAGTATCAGAGCGGAAGCGGTAGAATACTTCTTCGTTGAGATAATTTACCAGCTTGCCCATCAGCTTGCCGCTGCTTCTGTTAGAAGGGTGATGGATATCGAGTACTCTATCAGAGAGGTTTTGTCTCTCTTCTTCTGTGAGCTGCAGGAAAGCGCCGTGGATATCTGATACATGCATGTGGTTATTTTCGAACCCGTCTGCCTGTCTGCAATAGAGAATGAGATAACGAGGTGGTATTCTCCAGTAAGACTTATCGTTGTGCAGCGGAACATCTTTGGTACCTACTTCGGCGCTGGTACGGATCTCGGTGATGTGATCGTTGCCTCTGCCGATGGGAATTACTTCGCCGAAATAGTAGGCAATAGATAATAAGGTCTTAGGAGCGATGTCTCCGATATCGGCAGACACATAGCCTTGCTGGTACAATGGTTCGGTGATAGCACTCAGTATCTCTGCTTCATTCGTTTCGAACGTGGACAGGTCCTTATTTAACGTCATAGTTTGCATGATCAAAAGTATTATTGTGAATCAATTTTTTTTCCATCAGGTCCTGATAGGTAGGCAGGTTATTAAAGGTATAAGGATGTCCTTCTTTGGCGAGCGTAGCGTAATGCGTAAAGAATAAGGTATAGTCTGCCGGTAAGAACGTGGGAGGAGGCAGCAGGAAGTTGCCTATGTGGCTATAGAGCCGTCCGAACCAGGTTTGGTCGGCGAACTTGGGATGATAGTGCCGGTCGGTATCGGCGCCTTCCAGGCCGGAATTGTCGCTACTGAGGCGCAGGGGGTGTTCGGAGGCGATGTAGTCGTCGGCGACGATCTTCTCGACGATGATCTCCTGATTGTTTTTCAGCAGTGGGTCGGAGTACTTAAAAGACATTAAGTAAGGAACGGACATACCACCGACCTGGCGATATGCTTCCAGGAATTCGAAACGTTTCTCGATCTCTCTTTTGGTGTCGATAGCAGAAATGGATACGCGTATCTCTGTTTTGTTCTGCGCCAGTTTCTGCATGATCTCCAGGGAGGGTTTGGTGAAGATCTTGGATATAATGACCATGTGAATGTTGTATTCGGCCAGTATATCGGAGATGGGGCCCAGGAGGTCCCAGGACTTTTTAGACAGCGAGCAGTCTGATACCCAGCCTTGTCTCAGCCAGCGTTGGTCTGGTGACAGTTCGGTAATAGACTTTCTGAAAGCTACTTCATCGAAATTATTGAGGCGGCGCATCCCAAAGTTGAATCCTTTATTGATCCAGTACTCTGCGGCGGAGCAGTTACCATAACAGATGCTCTTAATAGGTAAACACCCGGAATACACGTCCGTCATCAGGTATTCAAAAGGCAGACCTACACTTTTGCCACACAAGATGTCATAGACAGGCATTTGGGAGAGGGTCTTTTCATCTACAGACTTTAGGGAGGGTCGTTGAAAAGCGAGTGCGCTGCTATCGTCGAAATTTAGCAAATGCCCCATAATTCAATGGTTTAGGATTAAGTAAATAGTTAACAAAAACAATTATTCAACATAAGTAACAGTAAAGTGGCGGATTGACTGTGTACTTAGCAGTAAATGAAAAGGAAAGTGGAATACAAAAATCAGGTGCTGGGTAACTACGCTAATAATTCGTTGGCCTGGGTTTAATGGACTTTTGTTTTGGGTTAATTCTAAGTAATTTTACTATCCGAAAATAAAAATAAATTTTGGACATTGCAAAATATTTCAGTTAACTCTATATTATCATTTTACAACGTTGTCCAACTACAGAAATGTGATTGAATAGCATTAACTTACTTACTGAACAAGCCCATCGCATTGCCCCTACTGTCATCATATTTATCTAATCTTTCAAATAACCGATCATGAACGATAGTACGACCCGATTCACCAACAGAGCAGATAATTATGCCCGTTACCGTCCTGGTTACCCTATTGCTGTTATTGAATATTTACAACAAAAAATAGGCTTACATGCTGGCATGGATGTCGCCGACATCGGTGCAGGTACCGGTATATCTTCGGAGTTATTCTTAAAAAACGGTAATACCGTATATGCCGTAGAGCCGAATGATGCCATGAGGGCAAAAGCAACTGCTTTGCTACAACACTACCCGGGCTTTCAGCCGGTAAAGGGTACGGCAGAGGCTACACAGCTGGAAGACGGCAGTATGGATATCGTATTTGCCGGGCAGGCTTTTCATTGGTTCAACCAAGAGGAGGCTAAAACAGAATTTAAGCGGATCGCTAAACGAGACGGTTACGTCCTGCTAATGTGGAATATCCGGAAGCTGAACACCGGGTTTGCCAGGGAATATGAAAACCTGCTGGCTACCTATGGCACCGGCTATACGCCTTCCCGACGTGATGTAGCTGCTGAAGACATGAATACGGCTTTCTTCTCTCCCTGCCGTTATGAAAAAGTGATCTTTGAAAATTCCCAGGAATTAGGCTACGAAACTATTAAAGGACGGTTGCTTTCTACGTCCTTTATGCCATCTGAAGCGGATATTAATTGTGCACCTATGATCGCGCGCCTGGAAGATATGTTCGGACGATATGAAAAAGATGGCCGTGTCAGCTTTGACTATATTACTACCCTTTTCATTGCCAAGGCTCATTGTTAACCAATACCTAGTGTCTCTCCTACACCGAAGATTTACTTAAAATACTGGTTTACCGGTACTGTTTATACAACCGGTGACCAGTAATTTTAAGCGCCGCTACAAATAAATAGATCTGATCCCCTTTTGCTTTGTCTTCGCCCAACATACATTCTCTCCAGGGAATGGTGGTTTGTCGTGTCTTTCTTTGAAAGATGGGACTTCTACGCTACCTGTCAGCGATTGTCTAAGGTATTATTTTCGTTCTAACAACTATGTAGCGGATGGCCGGGTATTTACCCGGCCTCCTTTTTAGGTGTATACCGGTTAACAGTATACGGTGAAGTTACAAAATTCCTGTTGTCAGGGAATCAGCCGTTGTGCTTTCAAGTCGCTGAACAGATCGGTAAATGACGCTGTGGTGCGTTGATAGGCGGTAAAGCCTAGTTCCCTGCTTTTGGACATGTCCGTCACTACTTCCACAGGCCGTCCGAGGTCCAGGTCAGTATGCCAGGGAGAGATCAGCCTGTTTAAATTGGCTTCTACCAGACCATACTTTGCGGCCATAGCTTGCCAGGTACTTTCCAGTCCTTTCATCTCCTGTTCCAGCGGATGGATCGTTTCTTCGAATCCGATCGCCGCTACGTCAAACCAATCCGCGATCTGATACCAGAGCTTATTCCAGCGGAATACATCTCCGTTGACGATATTAAACGCCTCGTTTTTCGCAGCATCTGTAGTAGCGGCCCACAGTAATTGTGCAGCCAGTATCCTCGCATCAGTTATATCAGAAAGGCCTTCCCATTGTGCTTTAGAGCCCGGCCAACGGAATGGACGGCCCAACTCTTTGCAGATGCTGGCATATACGGCGAGGGTCATACCTATATTCATCAGGTTGCCTACTGCTTTTCCTACAATGGTGTGCGGACGGTGTACGCTCCAGGAAAAACCATCTCTGTCGGCGGCGGCGTATACTTCATCTTCCTGGGCGTAATAGAAGTTTTGCAGAGGGAGCCTGGGCATGCCTTCATGTACGGGTGTTTCCAATGCAAAGCCGGCTTTCGTATAAGCTTCGAAGGGCCCGAGGTAGTGTTTCAACCCTGTCACCAGTGCTACGTGGCGGATAGACTTTTTAGGAGATAAAACGTCCAGCAGGTTACGGACCAGGGCGGCATTCACCCGGATGTTTTCTGCTTCACTCTCCTTTCGCATCCAGGAGGTGAAGAACACATGTGTGGGTCGGATGTTTGCCAAGGCGTCTGACAGGCGCTCCCGGGAGGTAAGATCAGCGGCTACGGGTATAACGCTTTTTATTTCGTTGTTGGGTGTACGTGAAAGCCCATAAGTGGCCCAGCCATTTGCAACCAGGAATGCCGCCAGGTTACTACCGACAATACCAGTCGCTCCTGCTACCAATGCTATATTTTCCATATTAAAACATTTGCGTAATAGATACCGCAAAGGTCTCCTGAGTAGTTGGGTATAGAAAGGACATTTGTCACTATTAAAACGTGATATTTATCACGCCTGCAAGCGGCTGAGGGTTTCGCGGGTGACGCCCAAGTAAGAGGCAATCAATGATTTGGGCACCCTTTGTATCAAGGAGGGATAGGTAGATATGAGCTGGCTATAACGCTCTTCTGCCTTTTTGCTGGTTAGCGACAATATACGTTGCTGGAGTGCAATATATCCGGCGGTGGTCTTTTTCAGAAAGAAATATTCCATTTTCCTCATGGCGTTACAGAGGCGTTCCCGGTCATCGATAGATATACAATAGACTTCTGTATCTTCCAGGCAGTCGACGTTGAAGGTAGCCACGGTCTTATTATGGAAACCATTTTCATCTGTCATCCACCAGTCTTCCATACCTATTTCCAGGATATGGACTTTACCGGTATCGTCGATAGAGAAAGATTTAAGTACTCCTTTGGTAATGAAATAAAGGTGTGGACATAAGTCTCCTGCCTGGATCAGGTATTGATGTTTCTTAAACTTCTTGTACGTAAAATGCGACAGGACAAATTCAAATTCTTCCTCTGTCAACTTTACAATCTTCTCGATATGCTGGCGAAGCATGGCTTCCATCGCGGTATGTATTGATTTGTCCGGCGATTTTAAGAAAAAAAACGATACCAAAGCATATGAAAGGCAAAAAGAGCACCATAGAGATGCTCCTTTTGCGAATAGTATTTTATATGTTTTTAGAAATAAGTAGAGATCCCAAAGCTGACTCCTGCGAGCTTGGAGGCAGGGTTGGACAGTAGGTCGCGTTGGCGTTGGATACGGTAGTTTAGCCGTAGTACGGTGGAACTATTGGGCCGGAAACTAACAGCGGGCATGATACTCCATAGCTCGTCGCCGATATTGCCACCTGTTTCTCTAAAGCGGCCGACGTTCCAGTCTACATATTCCAGGCGACAAGCCAGGTTGAGGGTGGCGTTGTTCCAGCCCAGGATATTACGCTTAACGACAGGCTGTACCAAGTCAATAAACCCACCCTGCTGTCTGCTGCCGTATTGTTGGGTATAGGTAGCGGGGACATCAACCATTACCCAGGCCCATTCTCCCACAATAAAGGTACCCCAACGATGAATGGTGGTATTGTAGTCGGCAGCAAATACGGACATCCGGCGTTTTTCATCCAGCTTTTTACCGTCATCCTGGTATTTGTTATAGATGCCTCCCATGTAAGAGAGTCCTATTTCGCCGAATTTATTATTCCTTACGGCGACTTTGCCGGTATATAGCGGATTGCCGCTGGCACTTTCTTCGAACCGCTCTGTGTTCTTTTTTGCTGCCGGCAGATATGTTTTGTTCTGGTCGTTATTAATAATACTGCCATCAAAACCACTGGAGAGATATGCTTCATAGCCCAGCATCCAGTCGCCATTATAATGTTTGCCATACAGGCCGAAACCAGCGGTACTCCAAGTAGCGGGCAACATTTGTGTCATGGCGATAGGCCTGTCGGTGAACTCCCATTTAGGGCCGTCATGATTCTGATTAAAAGCTCCGATCGGATTGACGATCATCCCTCCTCTTAAATTGAGTAAGGGATGTAGTTCTATATCCAGTGCAGCGAACTCAATGGAGATCTCTTTATCAGCCGGTTCGAATTCTATTTCGGACATGAACTTGATACGCCGGGATATACTGGAAGCCAGGAACATGGTAAATCGGCGGAATTGGAACTGATGGCCTTCGCTAACGCCGTCTTTGCCAATATGTTGCCAGTTGGACTCTATATATCCGCCAATCGCTACGGGCACTTTCCCCGCTACGATCAAAGGCCGGTTATAGATGGCATCCATATTCATGGTCTTTTTAGTGGTATCGCGGGGGATGTGTCTGAAGAGGCTAGAGTCGATCTGAGCGACTGCAGACAGACAGGAACAGCACATGAAGAGCAGGAAAATGGGTAGATTTATTTTATTCATTTGTTTAGCGATATTTTAATCTGGTCGTTAACTATATGAACCGGTAGTGTACGCAGATGCTTATCCGCAGGTCCGTTTTGTACCTCACCCTGTTTAGTGAATTCACTACCATGGGCAGGACATTGCAGTTTATCTCCAAAAACCTGTAGTTCTGCGCCCTGGTGTGTACACTGCATCAATAGTGCTATGAACTCATTTTCCGCCAAGCGAAACACGCAGATAGGATATTGCAATGCATCATGTTGCACGACCATATAGTTGTGATAAGATGTCCCTTTACCATTTTCAAATTTGGCGAGCGGGATATTCAGTTCTCCGCCTGTGAGTTGGCCGGTAATGTGATGAGATGTGCTACATCCTTCCAGCATGGAGGTCATCAATGCGCCGCCCAGGCATGTGAAGCCGCACTGTTTGATAAATTCTTTTCTGTGCATCGCTATAAGGATTTCAGGAATCTGATCAGTGCATCCCGTTCAGTTGGCGTCAATTTGGTGTAGTTGGTCTGCGCACGAGCCCCTTCGCCCCCATGCATTTCAATGGCCTGTTCGATAGTACCAGCCCTGCCATCGTGCAGGAGAAAGTATCTGCCCCCCTGCGACTTGGGCGACAGCCCCAATCCCCACAGCGGAGGTGTACGCCATTCCGCTGTTTTAGCGCCTCCCTCCGTATAACCGTCATCTAGTGCTGGCCCCATATCGTGTAATAGCAGATCGGTATAGGGATGGAATTCTGTATTGGACAGTGGTGTTATATTGGAGGCGCCCGTCCGAAGTGTGGGTTTGTGACAGCCCGCGCAACCTACTTTGGCAAATATCTTTCTGCCTTCGACTACTTGCGGATTGTCCTGCTCTCTTTGGATGGGAGCTTTCAATGTTTGCAAATAGAAACCTATGTTATTGACAGTCTGTGTGGATATTTCCGGATCAACCTCCTGCATGGAGTATACATCTACCGGATTATACACAGAGGTGATGCCTATATCCTGTGAAAATGCATCTGCTGCTTGCGCCAGCAGGTTGTAGACGCTGGCCTTTTTTCCGAAGCGGCAGATATATTTTCCATCACGAACAATAGCATTGGCGGGCGGCTTTACATAGGGCGGTATTGTGTGCCAGTTAGGCACTCCAGAAATACCATCTCCATCTGCATCATCGGGGTCTGCCATGGCGAGTATGTCAGCATCTGCGACTGCCTCTAAAAAGCCCAAGCCGGTGACAGCTGGAGGCGTAAAGCGGGAGAAGGTCGCCCCGGCGGGTATCGTTTCTGGCTGATACCCGGGTATTGCCCTATTTTGTAACTGCGGGCCTCCCAGGTGCAGGAACTTATTACGCGTTTCATCCATCTGTCCGAAGCGGGTGAGTGTGGTGAACGGATGGCCTTTCCCATCGCCGGCATGGCAGCTGGCACAACTTGTGGCGACGAATACGGGTCCCAGGCCTTTTTCTACTGTAAATACTTCATCATTAAAAGTGGCATCCCCGGATTGAAAGCGTTGGCTCTGTTCATAATTTAGCCCTTCTACCGGCCCATCGAGCAGCTCATCTTCCGGCGGCCCGAAGGGTTCCAGCTTTGAGCAGGAATGTATCAAAGTGATACTGGCGATTAAAATCCCCAAGATTAGATATGATCTTTTCATCAGGCAAGAATATTTATGCCAGCAAAAATATAAATTTAGACAATTCTAAAAAATAAATTAGCGCAGACTAGTTTAAAAATAGCAATATCTTTAGGCCCTGACGTCCAGGGACACCCTGACGGTTTTTTATTTCGTTAATTCTGGTCAACAGGGCCCTATTGACTCCCCCCTTCCATTGTCTTCTCCACCGCTCAAATTGTCCACCTCACCTATTCGGAGCTGGTCAATCTTTTACTCTTGCTGCAATTTTGGGTCATCGATAACCTGATATAAAAACTAAAACATCATGACACAAAAAACTGCGACAATTATTTACTGGACGGGAGCTATTCTTACTTCTTTATGGTTTGGCGCAAGTGGCTTCTTTGAAATCACTACGAATCCAATAGTGTGGGAAATTACCCAGCAACTAGGCTATCCTGCTCATTTCATTTATGTACTTGGCATTGCCAAATTAACAGGCATCGCTGTACTATTAGTTCCCAACAAATTATTACGGTTGAAAGAATGGGTCTTTGCAGGGATATTTTTTGATATCATCTTCGCATTCGCCTCTAAACTCAGCGTATTAGGCATATCAGCAACTACAGATGCTATTATTGCATTCGTTATGGTAAGCGTTACCTATCTGATGTTCCGGAGATTATACCCTACGACATATGGTTCCGTAAAGAAAGAATTTACATTTCCTGTATAGAAACGCGCACTAGCAAAAGAAAGCAACGCCTGCGAATTTATATTCGTGGGCCTTCTGCTTTAGTCAGTAGTAGGTGCACGGTATTTAGTTCAAAAATTCAACCAGTAGTATTGTAAACTATTGTTGAGGGAAAATGGTTATTACATAGTGATATGTAATTGCTGATACCCATGTAGGGGTTCAATTTACTGAACAAATGTCAGCCGAACAGTGTATTCAAAAAGTACAAGAACATGAATCCCATTACATTCCGTGGCACTGCCAGTACGATTTGACTACTTTAAAAAATGTCTCTTTTTACGGTTACAATTTCTGTTATATATATTTCAAAGGAATATCTTTGACAATCGAAAGCGACGCTTAACAGCCGCTATCAACCATAGCCAATAGCCCTGGATACAGCTTATCAATATACATTCTTTCTCAGCATGATTGGCCCTGAACAATAGTAAAATGCGAACTATGAAGGACACAAATCTTTAAACAGACGCAACGCTATTGCTTTGTGTGTAGCAATAGATCTATCGATCCATTAATTTATTCTGCTTCTGATCCGCCTGTACGCTATAAGTGTAGCGATAGGAAGCATTCCCCAAATTGCTAAAACCATGACTAAACATTTATCCCGAGATGACGAACACACTGTTGAAGTGGTAAAGAACTTTCTGCATGACCAGATCAACTTCCCCTTAAACTTTGAAAAGTTGTCTAAGTTAGCTGGATCAAAGCAAGATCGGCTGAACAGGCTGTTTAAACGCCGATATCAGACAACCATCTCTGCTTATCACGCGTCATTGCGTATGAGTTATGCTAAAGAACTACTCATGGAAGGGCTACAGATCAAAGAAATCGTAGTACAGATGCACTTCCTGGACCATTCTCATTTTAATAAAGCTTTCAAAAAAGCTTTTGGACTTGCACCCAGGATGTTGTTAAACAGTATAGAAAATGAGCAAAACTAACGTTACCGTACAAAAAAAACACGCTCTTGTACAAACGAAAGTTTCACGAAATTCCAAAAGAGTCCTTTAACTTTACATCAACAGCTTGAAATCACCATTACGACCGGCAAAGACACTACTACAAATCGTATTGCTAAAAATAGAGTGTTGCCACTAGAGAGAAACCTAGATGGGAATTAGCGGTGAAACCGTTTCCATTATCCTTTCCAACTTTGAAAACCAGATCCCTCAGGCATGAGTGTGTTTGCCTGACTGGAATTCCACTGCTCAAACAACTACTATGAAGGAGGTAATCACTGGTTCAGACCAAATATTTACGTTAGCCCATTATACAATACAACCCCTGCAGGAATACCTGGCCGATAGAGAGATAGTATCCGTTGTAGATGACCTGTACATTTCAGTTGGAGAAAGACCTGCAAACCCAGGGTGGATATTACATGTATCAGTTGGCAGAAACCAGGTGAATGACATGCTTAATACATTAATACCCCACCTAATTTCACATCATATAGCCTTTCGTATCCCCAAAAGCATAGACATACTCAATGCTATTACACTCGGGATCCTTGGCACCATCAAATACGGCAAGATACTCACTGTATATACGAATAGCGACGCGCACGCTGCAAAAACAGCATCTTTACTAGTCGCCCTGACAACACCATATACGCCAATACCAGTGCCAACAGACATACATCTTCAAAACTGTGTATATACGCGTCTCGGGAAGTATTTACCCTTTCAAAGGCCGTTGACTGTTATAGAGGAGGCTAAGTCACTTTATAACCTTGTCGGCGAAAAGATGGATAACATACAGTTTGAGCCATATGCCTTTCCTCCTGATACCCATTGGCCCTTTTCCGCCATTACATCGCCAAGAAAGCCAGTAGCACAAAAAATAATCGCAGGTAAATACTACCCGGTCTCATTTTTACGTCAGTCGCTTAAAGGGCATGTATATCTTGCTAAATACATGCGCGGGATATTACCGAAGAGTTGTGTATTGAAACAAGCAGTGGCCGGCGTAAGTACAGATGAGCATGGCAGGGATATGCGCGACCGGCTGACCTGGCAGACAGCCGTACTTAATCAACTTGCCCCACTTAAAATAGGTCCGAAGGTGATCGATCTTTTCGACGACGGGCTGACTCGTTACCTGGTAATGGAGCGTGTAAAAGGTACTACGATTAAAGACTTCATTGCAGAGATTAGAAAGGGGCGAATTTGGCAGGATCTTGCCTTAAAAGAAAGAAGGCTATTGATCGAATGTGCCATTAAAGTGGTGCAGAGTGTTCAGCGCATTCACGAGCAGGGTTATGTACATCGTGACTTGAACTCTGAGAACTTTGTGATTGAAAAGAATGGTAATATAAGAATTCTGGATTTTGAGATGAGTTATGACTTGAAGAAGGCAACTCCATATCCTCCTTATGGTGGCGGTAGCAAGGGGTATATGTCCCCGGAACAGGTAGCAATTATGCCACCCACGATTAAAGAGGATGTTTATAGCATCGGAGGATTATTGATTCACTTTTTCACTGGTCTTTCGCCACGCCTGTTTGATGGGCTTGAGTCCGCGGAAATTGCAAAGAGGCTTTTCTTCCTGACACAGGATCGTCGAGTAATTGATCTATTAATCACTTGTCAACATTTCAACGGTTCCATGCGGCCGGAGTTAGGTGCTATATTGTCGATACTCGACCAATTGAAACGTGCTCCGCAAACAATACCAGCACAGGAAGATTCTTCCAACTCCGTTTCAAGCACACTTAGATACATACAGCAGTATGCTGATCAGCTGCTATCTTATCTTCCAGACGGCAACCAATTACCTTATAATACACTGTTGTCTCTACCTGCTTATCAGACGCTATGTTTACTTATCGACTCGTTTAAAATACCAGTAAATGAAGCAGAAGTAAATGGTGATTTCGACCTAAGAAGTGTATCAACAGCCTTACTGGCAGGTTACGCCCATGACGGCACTTTAAATTACACAATAAACGCTCATCTGGATAGGATAGTTAAAGATCAACACGCAAAAGGATACTGGACTAATAAAAACCCATTAACAGGAAAACCGGAGATACTGATGGGCCTACATCAGGGAATAGCCGGCAAATTATGGATTCTTTTAGCCCATCAACAACTTGGATACGACTATCATTATACTATTGAGAGGGGACTGCAATATCTCTCTAACAACCTGATAACCCAGGAGAATGTAACTGGATGGCCCAAGAAGAATGGCTTACCATCCCCTGATATGAAAGGCTTCTCGGAAGGTTCTTTAGGTATTTCCATAACTTTTATAAAAGCCTTTCATCAGTTTAACAACAAAAGTCATAAACAAATAGTAGAGCGTGTCATTTTCAGCCTTCCGGAAAAACTAGCGTTGAGCGAACTTTCTTTTGACAGAGGTATTATTGGATTAGCCCACGTACATCTACAAGGTTACCTGGTCTTTAGAACAGAAAAATGGCTAGAGCGTTTAAATTGGACCGTTGCCTATCTAATGACTGTCTTTCGATTCGATGAACCGATTCAAAATATAGAAGACCTAACCGATCGCTTGGCATTCTCGGCACTTATTACTCAGTATAAAGACATATAATTCATCACATCATTTATTTTGATAAACCCCAATCTTGTTTGTTATGAAAAATAGATTAGTAGTTCTTGCTACTTATTTAATCGCATTTCTTTTCATTATGGTAGGTGTAAGTAAACTAATGGATTATCCTAATTATGCGGAAAGCATGGGTAAAGCTCCCATCGTTGCGCGATTCAGTAGTTGGTTTACGCCGCTTCTTCCATTGGTTGAAATTGTAGTAGCTGGCCTATTAATGACACCAAAGCTGAGACACTGGGGTTTTATCATCTCACTGGTTATGATGATAGTATTTACAGGATATAATATATATCTGGTAATATTTGCAACATCTCTCCCATGTACTTGTGGCGGCATTTTTACAGGAATGAGTTGGAGGAACCATCTGATTGTAAACTTAATATTCACAGGTCTGGCACTCATGGGAACGATAGACTCAAAATATAAGTTTACGCCGACATTTAAAAGTACATAAATACTAAAGATTACGACAAGAGTATTTAATTATTACATAGGTAATACAGTGATCACTTCTATTATACATTTTCTAACAAAAACCTTAAAACCCAGTTTTATGAAAATTTCAGGAATCACTTTTGCTGTTGGTACAGCATTACTCGCTACCGTAGGTGCTATTGCAACTAAAGCTGCTAATAATTCAGCTCTGCAAACACTATTTTACTACAACGAGCAAGGTCAAATTTCTACGACAATAACTGCAACTTGTCCTTCTGGCGCCTTTGACTGCAGAATCAAAAAAGATGCTACCCAGTTCGTAGCTCAACTCTACAAATTAAATAATAAGGGAGTTTTGGTACAACCATTAAAATCAGACAAAGAAGCCCCACGTGCGGGTCACTGATTAATTAGCTAATGTATTAGAGGCAATCCGAAGAAGCTATCTTCTTTGGATTGCCTCTAAAAACAGATTTCTTTAAGTAGGATATAATCCGGCCATAAGTATATTTTTTTATACTTTTATATTCCTTCTTGCAAGTAACCTACTTATTCGAAAAAAATGCTTCAACACTATAAATTTATTCGCGACTCACTAAAACAATCTTTTTTAGGGCACATGCTGAGACGTATTGATAAAGAAGAAGTCATTTATCCTTATAATAAACCATTGCCTTTTGCATTCTAACTCCAGGAATGATATCCAAGTCAAATTTATTTAGAATATTTCTAAGTTGGTTTATCTTAGTATAAATTTGACTCCCAAAGTCAAAATACTTTAAGGTGCCCAGACCACTCTCATCAAATACTTTAACCCCTCCCTGTCCGATATCCCATAACCTCATTTCAGTAGCAAATAATAGAGTACTTCCCCCTTTCCTCCTACGCTCTTCCTTTGTTAGACCTCTCATTTCATCTTCGAAATTGGTCAAAAAAGCAGCTTTAGGACCTTTTTTCACTAAAAGAAAACACGGTAACTCTCGTTCTTCAATTCTCATACGAAAACCGAAATAAT
Source organism: Chitinophaga pendula (assembly GCF_020386615.1). Lineage (NCBI taxonomy): Bacteria > Pseudomonadati > Bacteroidota > Chitinophagia > Chitinophagales > Chitinophagaceae > Chitinophaga > Chitinophaga pendula. Next base: position 1,163,691 of record NZ_CP077769.1, on the reverse strand, counting down.
TTACTAATTCATTTTTCATTATTCGCATCATTGACTGCTTATTCGCTTTTTCTTTTGGGACAATTAGGCTGTAATTATACTGATTATCATTTTTATAGAAATTATCTTGCTCATTCTCAAAAATAGGAAAGTGGTATAAGCTATCTGGAATTGAATTCCTGCCAAAATACGCATAATGAAAAAGATTCCATGCTACAACCCTTACACCTTCGAACTTTGGAACACCCTCTATTTCCATCATTTCATTTATGTAAGAGGGTCGCTCATAAGTTCCCATGCCTTGTTTCCACTCTTGTAGAAAAGATCGGTATAAAAAAACATCATCGCTTCCACCTCCATTACCTCCTATACCTAATGGTTTCTGCCTATTATAGGCACTCCGTGCGATAGTAAGTCCTTCTACGCTAAAATCATCATGTTCGAATTCTCGGCCATCCAAAAATGCTTCTACGTTGTTCTCATTAATATCTCTTGATGCTGATATTGCCTGTACAATTCCGGAAGGATTTATCCAATAACTATTCAATTTAGACAAAGGCGCAAATTCATCAGTGTGGAATGAAGGCTCATAAGCGGATGCTAACTGTAGACCATAGGCCTTTCTATGACGCTCGTACTCTTCACGAATATTATTAAGGGTATCTCCAACAAGAATTATCAATAGTTTGTTTTTATACTTTCTTTGTAAACTATCTATTCTTGGAAACCCAGCCACGCATGCAACACATCCTTTTACCCAACAACTGAGAATAACGAATTTTCCCTTAAGTTCATCAGAATAAATTTTTCTATTTTTATAGTAATCTACATTACCAATCTCAAATGCTGGCATTCTTTCACCAACAACTGGATAAGAGGTGCTTTGCTGTGCATGAGCCACATTGAAATTGAACAACAGGAAAATTAAAAACAAAAAAAACAAACACTTACTAAAAAACAAATTCATCTTTTAATTTTTTTTATCTATTTCTTTCAATGAAATGCTAAATGAATACACTTTAGCAGGCAAACATTCTTCTTCTGTGCAAGCCATATAGATAACACGACATTTTACAGACTCAATACTCTTTTCCTTAAGGCGAATAACCTGCACAAAATTAACAGTACCACTATAGTAATATTGAAGACCATCTGAGGAAATTCGTTGCTCTTCTTTTTTACCTATTTCTTTTAATACTCCAATGCGCTCTATATTATTATCGAGTTCGATGTGTGTGGGGATCGATATTGCACCTTCTGGTTGTGATGACGCATAAATATGCCATCCATTTTCGACGGTAGCTCTTAATATCAAGAGAAAACGCCCTTCATTGATCTGTTTGATATCAGAGTGCCATTTGACAGGGTTCTTCGCCTGAGATGAGGCCTCTTGACGAAAGAATAAGAAAAATATCGATAAAGTATATATATATTTCATTTCCATTTAAGTTTAATATCCAGGATTTTGTTTCAAATTAGGATTGCGATTTAAATCAGATTCAGGTAAAGGCCACAATTTTTTATATGTAGCCCAGATCGCACCTTTAAATGTGGCTTCTTTGTGCATTATACTATCTACAACATCTAAACGCTTCATATCAATCCAACGATGTCCCCATTCACAGAAGAATTCTCGGCGTCGTTCCTCTACTATTGCCTGAAATGTCAATTTTTGTGATGATGTTTTAAATATCCCCAAACCAGCTCTATTCCTAATTAAACTTATATCTTCTGCAGCACCCGCCAATTCACCCAGGCGGCAACGTGCTTCTGATCGAATCAAATATTGTTCTGCCAATCGTAAAATAGTTGATCTTTCAATTGGAGTATTAGATATTGCTAGTTTGTATTTGTTAGGAAAATATAATGTGTCTTTAGGACCTGCTGTAAATATTCCAACCCAACTCTTCAAACGTCGATCTCCATCTTCAAATGCCTGCAGAAGATGTCGACTCAATGAAACATCTGGGTTAGGCTGATTGATTAGCAGATATTGCCCTTCGATTGTGGCATAATTAATAGAGTTATCAAAACTAATAGCCACTTGCCAAATTGCTTCAACACTATTTACAAGGAATACTTCATCCAACATTGCCAACCCATATCTCACATCATTAATAACTTGAGTAGAATATTGTTCTGCAAGCACATACTCTCCAGCAGTAAGGAATACACGCGCAAGCAATGCACGCACAGCCGCTTTGTTTGGACGTACTCTATCAACGGTTACTCCGTTAGTATTTCCATTCATATACTCGGAGCTTATTAGCTCCTCAGCTCGCTTTAAATCCGTAATAAGATTAAGTAAAATCTCCTTTTGGGACAGGCCTGGCAGTTTCTGATTGACAGAATAATCAGTAGTAACTATATACGGTACAGTTCCATATAATTCAATTAAATAATAAAACCAGAATGAGCGTATAAAAAGAGCCTCTCCAGACAATTGTTTTTTGACCTTCTCATTAAGTTTATCTGATTTTTGCACTCCTTCTAGTACAATATTTGCCTCATATATATATGTAAAAGGCACTGACCACATCGAACTAGGATTTATCGCATTTCCATTCATAAAATTCAGGTAATAATTGCGATAATTTGAATTCTGATTTTGCAATTCGTCTGAATAAACACCTGATATCTTTGTTAAATCTAGCCCAACTGAAGTACCCTCATTACCTGCCATTTTGTAATATATAGAAGTTAAGGCTGCCGTGGCCGTGGAAGCATCTTTGAAAACTGTTTCGGCAGAAATCTCTGATTTAGGAGGTGATATCTCTAGCATTTTTTTGCAAGATTGAACAGTAAATACAATCGGCAGTATAAGTAAAACATTTACTTGCTTATTAATAATCATAATTTACCTGATTAAAGTTTAACTTGAATTCCTAAAGTATATACTCCAACCGGAGGGAGGCTATTCCCATTTACCTCTGGATCAAGCATAATATTGTTATTCTTAGCAAGTGTAAATAAGTTCTGTCCTTGAAAATATAGACGGACCACACCTAATCCCATTTTACGACACCAAATATTAGATATCATATAACTTATCGAAACATTTTTTAGACGAATGAAACTAGCATCTCCATATCCTGCAGTACTTTCCGTTATCAAATCATCACTAATAGTTGAAAAGGACCTATATACTACATCACTATTCTGCGCACCAACCTGCCAACGTTGCAAAACAGAAAGAGGCTTATTACTAGCAATACCTGCGTTACTAACAATGGTTTTTATCGGTTTAACTTGCTTCACAAATTGAATTAGTATATCAACGGACCAGCCTTTATATCGAAGGCTATTTGTCATGCCACCATAGAAACGCTGGCCATATACTTGATAAACGCTTTTATCCTCTTTGTAACTAATTATTTCATCTCCGTTTATATCTTTCATAATATATTTCCCCGTTTTCGGATTTATTCCTTCATATTGATATACATATGCCCCTGTCAAGGGTCTATCTAATGCAAAACTCGTTGCATAAGATGATGCTAGAAAGTCCGGAAATGAAACCAACTTATTCCTTGGTATAGTCAGGTTTAAAGAACTAATCCATTCTAATCCCTTACTTCGACCATTGATACTTTCAATTTCTAATTCTATTCCAGTGTTTTGTAACACAGCTGGTAAATTAGCTTGGACGGAGGTAAATCCAGTCGTAGATGGAAGGGCATATCCTATTAGTTGATTAGCTGTTCTATTACGATAATAGCTCCCCCTTACCATTAATCGATCTTTCAAGAAGCCCAATTCAATACCTCCTTCTAGCTTCTTCATCTCTTCCCAAGCATAGTTAAAATTACTTAGGCGAGCAGCCCAAAGTCCGCTTACTCCCTGATAGTCGAGTACATTTAAAAATGTATTAAAATATTGATAATCTCCTATCTGGTCATTACCGCTAGTTCCATAGCTTAATCTCAATTTTCCAAAACTCAGTATTTGTTGCCTTTTTAACATTCTTTCTTTAGAAAAAATCCATGCCGCTCCCGCGGAACCAAATGTTCCGAATTGCTTTCCTGGACCAAAACGCGAACTCCCGTCTCGTCTGGCAGTTAAATTAATTATGTACTTTTCGTTCAGAGTATAGCCTATTCTACTATATAAACCTATATACCGATACAAAGAGTGCTGATAAAAATTCTGCTGCGTAGAGGTTGCTGATCCAGGATTATCCATTAAATCATCGCTTGCAAAACCAGTCGCCGTGAATGCTCGCCCCTCTTGTTCATTCTGTTGATAAGAAAAACCAATAAGTACATCTAGCATACCAGTACCTATACTTCGATTATAATTAAGCTGTGGTTCGATTATCCAAGAAGCCAACTGATTGTTTGTAAATGTTACAACACGTTGACTAAAAAGATTAGGTTGTCTAATAGCACTAAACGGATATTTATTTTGCTGGTCCGTACCCATTAAATTATAACCTATACTTCCCTGAAGTGTAAGACCAGGAAGTATTTTATACCCCATTCTGAGATTAGCAAGCAAATTATTGGTTTTCGCTTTTGCAGTATTTCTCATTATGGCATATGGATTTATTAGAAGATTATTTTCCCAAGTAACATTTCCACTATTATCCAGCCAAGCGGGCATATTAGGTGGCAAAAAGCTATATACACTTATATCTTGAGTAGGGGATAAATTGTTATTAACTATATATGATGTATTAAAATTCAGGTTAAATCTTTGATCTGACGAATTGTGACTAATTCCAGTATGGACACTCAATCTCTTGTCGTAAAAATCCCCGGGAAAAACAAATCCATCTTGATGATATCCCATTCCCATTGTGAATTGGGTCAACGGGTTTCCTCCTGAATATGAAATCTGTGCATCATGTGTTACTGCACTTTTGCCAAATAATTCCTTTTGAAAATTTGTATATCGTGTAGTGTCCCAAGTTCCATTCACATCATAATCTGATAAACCCGGCATCAGCTTATCATTGCGAAAAGCTTCTCTGCGCATCATCAGATACTCGTTTGTATGCATCAACTTTAGTTGACGATTTACTTTTGAAACACCGGTATAATAATTCAAAGCCAACTCCCCCTTTCCTGCCTTCCCCTTTTTTGTAGTTATCAATACAACTCCATTTGCACCTCTACTGCCATAAATAGCTGTTGCATCAGCATCTTTTAAAATATCAATTCTTTCGATGTCATTTGGATTTAAACTGTTCATGGGACTAAGCCCTCCTCCAGCCCTATCATTTCTACTTGCATTTATACTCATACTCGTCGATGTGAATGGCACACCATCTATGATATATAATGGTTCGTTAAGACTTCTCAGACTACTTCTTCCACGAATCTGTACGCGCAAACTACTACCAGGGACTCCACTTGACTGTTCAATATACATTCCGGCAATCCTTCCTTGTAGCGCCATTAATGGATCACTAACTGGGGACTTCATAATATCGGTGGCTTTTATACTACCGATGTTTCCTGTATTAAACTCTCGCGTGGTAGTATAATAGCCCTTTATCACGACTTCGTCAAGTTTGGAAGCAACTGTTGATAGCGTTATTCTCAAATTACTTTTACCATTTGCAGATACTTCCTTAGCCGCAAATCCGATCAAACTAAACATAAGTGTTACGTCACTGGGCGTGTTATGCAACACGAACTTACCATACTGGTCTGTATAAGTAGATTTTGTGGTTCCTTTTACTACCACAGTCACACCCGGCAGTCCCATACCAGTACTATCGACTACACTACCCGTCAAATTCTCGGATACTTTCACTGAAGAATCTTTAATCGGCTGCTCAGTTTTTTTTTTGCCCACAGGCTCCTCCGCTTTAGGAAGCACAATAATGGACTTTTCTCTAATCAAATAAGACAAAGGCTGATCTTTGAAAATAATATCAAGCGCTACCTCTAATGGCTTCTTATATATATTCACCGTAAGAGGTTTCGCTGTCTGTATCCTACTATCCGAAAAGACAACGGAATAGCCAGTTTGCTTCCGGATCATGAGCATGACTGACTCCAGCGGCTCATTTTTTACATTCAGTGTAACTTCCTCCAATCGAACCGCTCCAATTACCTGGGAGTTACTAACCATGCACAGCAGGATAAAAAAATTGATTGCCAGACCGAATATTAGCCTATTTATTTCCAGGCAATAGCCTCCAGTTAGGTTAGGCCTATGGCCTCCCTTCCTATGAACATGGTTATTCATATGCGTATAAGTTTACACCTGGGCAACGAAATGCCTGTATCTATATCTACAGATACTGAGATTCTAGCCAGGTAAAGAATGATTTATTTGATTATTATCTTCCGCCCTTCCATGGTAAACTTCAATTGCTTTTCGCTAGAGTATTCCAACAGGCTTAATATCTTTGACAACGGCGCACTTCTCTCAGTGGCCAATGTAAAATTATCATCAGGTAGGTCGTCATATACGAATTCAACATCGTACCAATGTTCCAATTGAGGTAAAATATCAGATAATCTGGCACTCTGAAAAAGGAATTCTCCTTCTTTCCATGCAATAGCTGATCGTACATTAGCCTTTCGAACAGCAAACAGGGCTCCATAAAGGACTGACTCTTCACCAGGCTTCAGGCGTTTGGGCTTATCACCCTTCGTGTATAATTCAATGCTACCTTTTACTAGCGTCGTTACCATAGCTGCTTCGGGATAGGCATGTATGTTAAATTCCGTGCCCAATACCTTTACCTGTTGACCATTTGAAGTGATTACAAAAGGATGTAGCGCATCTTTAGCAACTTCGAAATATGCCTCTCCTACAAGATCCACTCTTCTTTCCGGACCGGTAAAATGTGTCGGATAAGTAATCGTACTACCAGAATTGATCATTACTGAGGTTCCATCAGGAAGTAACACGTTGAACCTGCCACCATTGGGAATAACGATCCGATGCATTCGAACCCTATCGGTTGTATTTCCCTTATATGCATAAGCTATCTGTCCATTCCCATTTTTACAGACCATTACTCCTTCATCTTCTATATAATCTCCCATATTAATAGCACTTAAGTTAACAGTCCGTCCTCCCGGCAATTTCAACAATACAGCTTTCCTGCCAGGAACAGTACTATATGCAGCTATCTTACGATTGATCATAGGGCGATAACGGAAATAGCTTATGGCCACAGCAATGCCTATTAATCCAATTATAGTGGTAACAATTACCAAATAAATCCTTTCTTTCCTTCCCGGATTAACTCTTTTCCATAGACGCCAATCAATTATTTCCTGCCCCGCCTTATCCGACATATTATCCAATAGTCCATCTACAATGTCATGTTCGTCTGCTGTGCACCTTCCCTTTTCATATTTCCGTAAAAGTGTTTTCAATTCATCAGGATTCATATCTTGGAGCCGTTTTATTAACTTAATCCTTAATTATTACACGCGTGCTCACTTTACTCCTGGCATAGTTATACGTTATCATTGAACATTCAATTATACATGACACAATTACACCTTATCAAATAATCAGTTTGCCCTTAATCGGTCATGAATAAACACCTTTCCAACTATTTGGTCTTTATATTATCTCAGATACCTTCTTAAGGTAAAAAGGAGCACAAAAGATTGGAAAAATCACCTCTACATTCCAGCTATTCAAAAAGTCAGTCGACGAATATTTTCAGTATGACAGTCTTATCTTATTTAGATCTTGGATTGGATATGGTACGTCACGTCCCCACCATTATTTAACCCCTACACTTTTGATGTTGTTTAATTAGTAGTGTAATATTTTTCTATTAACATGAAGTTAACTTACTTCTAATTTCATTCGTTTAACTTGAATTCTGTTTTGCCCAACAAACCACCGATCTCTTCTCTCTAATATTCATGTTATTATTTACCGCTACCAAAGGCAACCATGTCTCACAAACTGAATACTTATCATTCGTCAGGCAATTGCCTAACTCGCTTACCATTTGGAGGAACCTCTCATATAATACCTTGTTTGGCAAAACCCCGTCTCTAAAATAGTTTTCTAGCATAAGGACAAATTTTATTAATGTATTCGGTATGTTTAGTACTGTTCTTAATAGTCATTGAACTAGAAAGGACATACCAACCAATCAGCATAAATAATCATAATTCTAAAAAACTATTTCTTTTACAGAGTGCGTTAATACAAAAGTATTATCTGATTTATTTTCAACCGGGCATATTATCGATGTATTTTCTGGCATATTGTAGCAAAGAGCCTCTTCAAAAAAACATGCGTATAGCTCTCTTTATAGAAAACCATACGCATGAAATACGTTTGAACCTTTTAAAGGCTACTTTGCCAAGTCAGTTCTTTGACAAAAGATACTGAAAACATCAAAACACCAGCTCAGAACCATCTTGCTTAGGAACTTCATTTGACAGCTAATTCAGTTTACAAATGATATAAAAAATCTTTCGCGGTACGCAACATTTGATACTTCTGTACCCCATCAATACAATAGTCTTTGTATTATTCTCATGCGGAATATAAACTAATTGAAAGTTATCTTCCCTGATCATCTCCAATACCTAATCCATATATGTTTCCTTCTCAAGGTTAGTACAAAATGCTAAAATCACCTCTTCGCAGTATTCGGTTTCCGCGCTACTTTGTTGCTACACATTTTCATCACAAAAGGAATTTATTATTAATCAGCGTGCCTATTCAGTCTCACTCCTACGCTACGTGCATTGATATTAACTATCGCCATAATTATATAAGCCAGCTTCTCCTTTCCAAATAATGCCAAAGCCCGGTCATGCTAATACAGTAAGCACAACCATTTAGCTGAGCAGCTCTTTTTTAACCCGTCCCAGATGTAAAAGGGAAATTCTTTTTTTGATAATACTATCTAACTCGATCATGACTTTGTACGCGGCAGGCAAATACTCCTGCATGGCTAGTCTCTTTTTCATGCTTTAATTTTATATTAGGCCACTAGTCCAGCTAAATATAATAAGAAAACCTACAATTGAGATTTCCCGTTGCTCTATGAGGCCCCAAATGCCACAGTATTATGTCGTATTGAAATTCATTGCATGCTACTACTTTGTGTTTACTCCTGGTTCAAATCAACTAATTTTCCCCCTGCTTATTACCTCCTCGCAAACCTCCGGGACCCGGCTACACAAAAGATAACACAAACAGTAGTTACCAACATACCAGGACTTATCTGCTCATGAAGCAAAGTAGCAGCCAAGGCCAATCCGAAGAATGGCTGTAATAATTGTAACTGCCCCACGGCTGCAATACCTCCTTGCGCCAGTCCACGATACCAGAAAACAAAACCTATCAGCATGCTGAAAAGTGAAACGTAGCCAAGTCCTGCCCAGGCGGCAAAACTGATCCCTGCAAAAGATGGTGGCATTAAAAAAAACACCAGTGGGAGCATCAATGGAAGGGAAAGTACCAGTGCCCATGAGATGACCTGCCAGCCTCCAAGTGTCCGGGAAAGTGCTGCCCCTTCCGCATATCCTAATCCACATAATACAATTGACAAGAGCATTAATATATCGCCCGTCGGAGAGGCAGAAAGTCCCTGTGCGACGGCAAACCCAACTACCAGCAAACTACCCAGTATTGAAAAGCACCAAAAGGCAGGATGCGGGCGTTCTCCGCCCCGGAGTACAGCAAAAACAGCAGTAGCGAGTGGAAGCATTCCCATAAATACCAAAGAATGAGCAGATGTCATATGCTGTAAGGCCAACGCGCTTAACAACGGAAAACCTATCACACATCCGGCAGCTACGACTCCTAGTGAAAAGAGTTGCGACTTTTCCGGGCGTTTTTCCTTAAAAATAAGAAGTACTCCAAGCGCCAGTAGCCCCGCAATACCAGCCCTGGTTACAGTTACAAAATCAGGAGACAACTCCCGGACAGCAGCTTTTGTAGCCGGCATTGAACCACTGAAAAGGAGTACGCCAATGAATCCGTTTATCCAACCACTGGTCTTATACTGTATTGGTTTAGCTAATAATGTATTGTTCATGATAAGCGACAGTTCTAATAAATGAAGTTCAATCGACCCTAATGCAAAAGTAGACAGTCAGGCACAATAAACACAGTCCCAGTTTTTGATATTTAAATGGACACAGTTTATATTTACAACTATGAACAGGGATTTTCTTTATAATGAAATAGCAGAAGGGATCGCAGGACAGATCCGGAGTGGCGTATTAAAACCAGGAGACAGGCTACCGTCCGTCAGGTTACTCTGTCAGCAGCATAACGTAGGGATGAATACTGCCAAAAGAGTCTTCCTGGAACTGGAGGCGCAATCGCTAATCGATGCAAGACCTCAATCGGGTTATTTCGTTAGTCAGCGTAGTTTCCGGGAATTACCTCTTCCGGAGACCAGTCGCCCATCTGTATTAGCAGCAGAAGAAGAACCCAATGAGCTCGTCAGTAAAGTATACGCTAATATGGGAAGAAATGATCTCACACTTCTTTCCATCGCAGGCCCTTCAGGTGATCTGCTACCGCTGGCAAAATTGAAAAAAGAAATTATCCGTGCCAATCAGGTACTACAAACCGGTGGTATTGAGTATGAATCCGTACAGGGCAACCTGCAATTACGCCGAATGGTGGCTCTCCGATCTGTGGAGTGGGGTGGTAGCTTACATGAAAATGATCTGATCACCACGGCCGGGGGGATGGAAGCACTCTCCTTCTGCCTGATGGCGCTCAGCAAACCTGGCGATACGCTTGCGATGGAAAGCCCCTGTTATCCCGGCATATTGCAACTGGCTGTGAGTCTGGGATTGAAAGTACTGGAGTTACCGACCCATCCGGTTACAGGTATTGAAATAGCGGACCTGAAGCATGTAATTTCAAAAATTGATCTCTGCCTGCTTGTTCCCAATTTCAATACTCCACTAGGTAGTTGTATGCCTGATGAAAATAAAAGGGAGATAGTGACACTACTGGAGAAGCATAATATACCGCTTATTGAAGACGACGTATATGGAGACCTGTTTTTTGGATCGAAAAGGCCGAAATGTTGCAAATCATATGATCGAAGCGGTAATGTGATATGGTGCAGCTCTGTATCAAAAACACTTGCTCCAGGTTACCGGGTAGGTTGGATAGCTCCGGGAAAATTCAAAGACAAAATCATGAAGTTGAAGCTGGTGCATGTTATCTCTTCTACTACCCTTGTACAAGAGGCTGTTGCCAATTTTCTGAAAACGGGTAAGTATGAAAGCCATCTCCGTCAGTTCAGGCGAACTTTAGACAACAATTGTCAAAATTATATCCGTACTATCGCCGAGTATTTCCCTGAAGGTACAAAAACCAGCCGCCCACAAGGTGGACTTGCCCTATGGGTCGAATTTGATAAAGACGTTAATACCGCCAAGCTATATGACCTGGCTATAAAACAGGGTATCAGTATAGCACCCGGGCGAATGTTTAGCCTTCAGGACCAATTCCATAACTGTATGCGGCTGTGTATCGGATTACCCTGGTCGGAAACATTGAATACTACTCTAAAGCATTTGGGAAAACTTTCGACGCGAGAGTTCAGGTAGCGGTCTCTATTATCCCTATTCAGGAAAATATACACACAAATCAATTAATTTTTATTGTTTTTCAATAAATATATTTACCTTCGCTATGTTATTCAAAAACTGAACAGTTATGCAAACTAACACTCAACTGATGTTGAAGGTATTGTCCGTCCTTGCATGGATCATTTTCATTGGTGTATGTATTGAGGCTGGCGCTTTTATTACCAATGCTTTTTTTGCGCTGGTGAAGCCGGGTATTGTAAACCGTCTCTGGCAACAAGTCGACCTATCTGCTCTCTTTAAATATGACAGGAGTTACTTTTTTACAGAAATGTTGATTATGTCCATTGTAGGGGTAATGAGAGCCTATTTGTTTTATGTGATTATAACGATGTTACATAATAAACACGTTAATCTTTCTCAACCTTTCAGTCATACAATCAGGCGCTATATACTTAAGCTTTCATACGCAGCCCTGGCGATCGGTTTATTCTCCTGGTATGGCGTAGAGTACGCCGAATGGTTGATAACACAGGGCGTAAAAATGCCCGATACACAATACCTGCGTTTAGGGGGAGCTGATGTATGGCTATTTATGAGTGTTATTCTTTTCGTAATTGCCCAGGTATTTAAGAGAGGGATAGAAATGCAAACAGAAAATGAATTAACTGTATAAGTATGCCGATCGTAGTTAATCTTGATGTGATGATGGCAAAAAGGAAAATGTCTTTAAATGAGCTCTCTGAAAAAGTCGGCCTGACATTGTCCAATCTGTCCATACTCAAAACCGGTAAAGCAAAGGCTATAAGATTCAGTACCCTGGAAGCTATTTGTAAGGTACTGGACTGCCAGCCTGCTGATATTCTAGAATACAAAACTGAAGAATAAGGCCTCCCAACACTTCATTTTTCACCATACAATTTCTATGAATGAAAAAGGCAAAATGTTTTTTTTGCATAGGCTTGCTATCGCTCTGAATTCAAAGCTAGATCAGAAAAAAATACTTTTCATACAAACTACACGAAGAGGCGGATTAACTATACGGAAATGCGCCTGCTACAATAATTTGTCTTTGATAACCTGCAAAAAGAACTCTTTGTAGGAATCCCCGAAAGGAATGTTCAGTTCCTGGACCCTGAGCGACAGGTGCCCGGAAGTAACCGCTTTTATCTTTTCGGTATTGACGATATAGGAACGGTGCACCCGCAGGAATTTGGGAAACGGCAGACGCGCTTCCATTGCTTTAAGGCCCATCAGTACCAATATCTTCTCACCGCTTCGGTGAATAGCGATATAGTTCTTGACGCTTTCAATAAAGTCGATCTCGGAGAACATGATCTTAATCAGCTTCCCTTTGGTTTCTGCACGCACGTAAACATGATCGTCGTGAACGTCCATGTCGCTGATTTGCCGGACTGCATGAGCCGCAATATTCCCGGAAGCCTTCTGAACTGCCTTGACGAAGCGGGGTAGCGAAACGGGTTTGAGCAGATAGTCCGTTATATCAAGCTCATATCCTTCCAGCGCATATTACGGGTGAGCAGTAGTTATGATGATCTGGTAGCGTACCTCCAGGGATTTGATCAGGTCGATACCGGACATTTCTGGCATATTGATATCTACAAAGATCAGATCAATTTTATGAGTGGAAAGAATATCGATAGCCTCCAGCGCACTTCGTGTTGTTGCTACCAGGTTGAGGTACGAAACCTTGCTTATATGGTGTTTAAGCACCTCAATGGCCGACTGCTCGTCATCAACTATTAAACACTCAATCATTAATTATGGATACTTAGGGTTACAGAATACAGCTTATCGTCCTGCTCTGCATGCAGGTTATAGCCATCTTTATAGCTCATGGCAAGTCTCTTTCGGATATTATCCATACCTATACCGTAGGATCTTGCTTTTAGGTTTTTACTCTTTTTATTGCTGACTTTAAATGACAATCTCTTGGCTTCGGCTTGGTAATTCAGTTCAATTAATACCGGATGCTCCTTACTGGTAATATCGCCATGCACGTTAAAGTCAAGACTCAGATCGTCGTATCTCAGCCAGTTAATTTCAATAACCCTTTCGATCTGCTGCACTTCATCGGCCACCAGGATATTACCGTCCAGGTCTTCGGAATTGTCCACGCTGTACCGCATCACCTCGGCAAGGGTAAGAATGCCGTTGGACAATTCTTCAGAAACAGTCAGTGACTTGGAATAAAGGAAGTTCAAGGCATTATAGAAAAAATGTGGATTGATCTGGGCCTTTAAATAGTCGTACTCCACTTTGGCCTTCTGCCGCTCCAACAGGGCCTTCTCTTTCTCGTTTTTGATTGCTTCTTTGGCGTACCAATATCCGGTCCCCATAAGAGAGAACTGAAACCACCACCATAAGTTCATGTAATACAGTTGCCATAGACCATATGGTTTATGCTCGGGATAACCGAAAAGAGTAAAAACGTTGCGATAAAGATATAACCTGATCAGAAAGGTAATAATTGTGAGCAGAAATAAGGCGAATGCATGCCAGAAGTAATTCTTGATTTGGTGTCAACTTATTTCAGGACCACGCATATGAAAAAAAAAGGATGACTTTTCAATCATCCCTTTCAGCGGAGAGAGAGGGATTCGAACCCCCGGACCTTTAACAGTCAACGGTTTTCAAGACCGCCGCAATCGACCGCTCTGCCATCTCTCCGGCGCAAATGTACAATTCCTCACCGATTTTCCAAATTTGGATGTACTTATTTTTATATTTTCTGTAGTGTTAATGTCTGATTGTTATTGTATAAACTCAATAAGGTAAGGCTCAACACCATTATGACGCTTTTAGTGAAAAGGATATTATCGGCATGGATATATGGCTACAATATTTCAATATATCCATCTGTTCCGTTGAGTCGTATCTGCTGGCCATCTTTTATCAGACTGGTAGCACTTTCCACGCCTACCACCGCGGGCAAGCCATATTCACGGGCAATTACTGCTCCATGGGTCATCAATCCTCCGACTTCAGTAACAAGTCCTTTTATTGATACAAACAAGGGTGTCCAGCTGGGATCGGTAAAGGCAGTCACTAATATATCTCCCTGTTCAATATCGGCGTCCTCCATGCTGGAGATGACACGCGCCCGTCCCTCTATGATACCTGAAGAAACCGGAAGTCCTATAATAGCGTTTGCAGGTAAATGCTCCCGCTTATACTTTCCTCTGATAATCTCACCTTCAGAGGTCATAACACGGGGGGGGGTCAATTTTTCATATGACTTATACTCATCCTTCCGCCTGGCAATCAGCTGATCATCCAGTTGATGTGTACGTACTACTTCTTGCAACTCATGAAAGGAAAGAAAGTAAATGTCTTCTTTGTCAGCGATTATATTAGCTTGCACAAGTCGTTCACCTTCTTTCAGCAATGCCTGCTTGTATATAAAATATGTGCTGACGATATTGTATTTCGGGTATTCGCGATAGCCACCCAGATTACGGATCACACGGATCATTTCCCTGGTTTCATTGGCTTTTTGTTCACCATCTGGTAATTTCCTTAACCGCTCTAGTAATTCCTGTTCTTTATTTATAGCTTCTTGTTTGCCTTTTTCAAATCGCTGCTGGCTGGCACCAGGCTCGATATTCTTGATATTACTTAAGATGACAGGAACTAGGGTAAGCGGCCTTTCGCTCCAACGTGTCCTGGTAATATCTATCTCTCCCGCACATCGCATACCATACTTGCTGAGATAATCCTCTATGGCACTCCGGACTTTTTGTCCGCCATTAAATACCATCAATTCTTCCAGAAAGTTGTCGCTCTTCGTCTGTTGTAAAAAATTAATTATCTCAGGATATGGACGGATCAAATCAGCTACGTCCAATAGCGCCAGCCCCATTTCCGAAGTGACATTATTGGACAAGGACTGGGAGAGGATGTCGGCGGCATTCTTCTCTCCCAGCCATTCCTGCATCTTTTCATTGATCCAGGTAGCAGCATCCATAGGGGCCATAATCACTCCAAAGCTCTTTGGATCGAACAACCGCTGTTTTAGCAGACGGATATCTTCCAGCAAGAACTCAAATAGTTCTGGTCCTGATTTATCCCGGATGTTCTGCTTCAAAGCCTCCACACTCTTCTCACTGCTTCTAATCAATTCCTCTACAATTGCAGTATCTCCATCAACTTGGGTACGAAAACCAGCAGGTGATGCTATCTTTCTGCTATTATTAGTATCGGTTTCAGCTTCCTCATCCGGTAACAAGTTCAGGAAACCCTTTCGCCCAATGATGTTTGTTAACGCATCTCTTATTAAAGGATCAGATTTACCCAATACATTTATCAGCGTATTCCTTCCCGTTGGCGAGATCAGATCAGCTGCCACGTCTACAAATAGTCGTGCACCGGCATTGAAAAACGGCCTGTTTACTGCTAACTGGAAAAAGGAAAGTCCCAATGGTTTCATTGCATCCGTCATCATTTGCTGATGACCAACAGAGATATAAACATGCATGTCTTCATCATTTGCTTCGGGAATCGGAAATAACGTTGTGATCGGGCGGCTCTGCACAATATAAAATGTATCATCCATCAGGCACCATTCTATATCCTGTGGATAGCCGAAATGGGCTTCTATCTTCCTGCCCATACCTTCAAGTTCCAAAACCTGGCTATCTGTCAATGCCGGTTTGTTCTGTTGATCCGCAACGATCTCCTGTTCTTCAGTGCCACCATCTTCCAACGCATAAACTGCTCTCTTTTTAGCGGCTACACTACTATCTATGATCCGCCCGTCACGTACTTTATAATTATCCGGGTTTACTAACCCGGAGACCAGTACCTCGCCTAGACCAAAACTAGCATCAATGGATGATACTTTTCTGTTGGAAGAGAGCGGATCAGCTGTAAACAAAATCCCAGCCACCTGGGGGAAGACCATTTGCTGCACTATTACGGACAAATAGGCTTTATGATGATCAAATCCTTGTTGCATACGATACGTGATTGCTCTGTCAGTAAATAACGATGCCCAACACTTACGAATATGCTTCAGCACTGCCTCTTTACCTATAATATTCAAATAGGTATCATGTTGTCCTGCAAAGGATGCAGTAGGTAAATCTTCTGCAGTTGCACTGGATCGGACTGCATAAGCATTTTTTTCATTAAGTCTTGATAGAAAACGGCTGATCTCTTCTTCCATATCCCGTGGAATACTTACAGACATTATCTCCGTACGGATCTCGTTACCTAGTTTACTGATCCCTGCTCTGTCTCCTGCCCTCATCGAAGACAAGTTATCTAACAACACTTTGATCCGCGATGCGTCTGCTATGACCTTTTTGAAAACGTCTGTAGTTACACAAAACCCATCCGGCACTCGTATTCCTTCGATCTTTGTCAATTCCCCGAGATTAGCGCCTTTACCTCCAACCTTTTCAACCTGGCTTTTGTCCGTCTCCCGGAAACCTAATACAAATGAATGCGTAGTGATCATATTCTATATTTTCGTGTTAATGCAATTATTTATCATTGAGTTTATTAGTAGTCTCATTCATTATTTCAATAGCTCTCATAAAATAGGTCTCTATTACTTTCAGATCCTTGCTAGAGAATGAAGCAATAAGTTTTTCCGACTCACTTCGGAACTCTCTGTAAAGCGGTTCCAACAGTGCCATTATATTTTTAGTGTTAGGCTCAATGATCACTTTTCGCCTGTCGTCCTCAGCAAATCGCCTTTTTACTAACTTCTTCTTTTCAAACCGATCTATCAGCCCTGTAACAGCCCCGGTAGTCAGACCTGTCAAACTTGATAGTTCTCCTGCCGTCATTTGGCCTTTTTGTATCAGAAAACCCAGGTATTTATGATCTGTACCTGAAAGACCGGCTTTCCGACCGATGGATTCATGCATCTGCAGAGAGCTGTAAGCATAGTGCTGACTCAACTTTCTTATATGTGCAAGTATATCATTGTCCATTTTATATCTTATTTGATAAATATCTTAGACACTAAGATAATAATAAATAAG
Organism: Chitinophaga pendula; assembly: GCF_020386615.1. Lineage (NCBI taxonomy): Bacteria > Pseudomonadati > Bacteroidota > Chitinophagia > Chitinophagales > Chitinophagaceae > Chitinophaga > Chitinophaga pendula. The sequence goes on along the minus strand of NZ_CP077769.1, from coordinate 1,146,194 downwards.
TAGTATGTACAAATAATTCTCTCAGATAGTTAGTGGTACAACGGTCTACGCCGCGTAAAAGCCGAAGGCCCCAAAAAACAAACAACTGATAATCAATAAAAAAGGGGAATAAGGTCATTTTGACTACAATCAAACTCAATTTGGTTACGTGGCAGTTTTTCGCCTGCTGCAATTTTGTGTTATCAACTTAAAACGACAAAAATGCAAAAGACAATATTTATCACTGGTGCATCAACAGGTTTAGGAAAGGCAGCTGCCAAATTGTTTCAAAGTAAGGGCTGGCATGTCATTGCCACTATGCGTAATCCGGAGAAAGAAACAGAATTATCGGGATTAAGCAATGTCACGTTGCTACCCCTGGACGTTACTAATCCCGCTCAAATTCAAACTACTACACATGCTGCTATAGCACAGGGCGTTGATGTGGTATTTAACAATGCAGGTTATGGCTTGATAGGACCGCTGGAGGCTCTTACCGATGATCAAATCACCAGGCAGCTTAATACGAATTTATTGGGCGTAATCCGTGTTACACAGGCTTTTGTTCCTTATTTCAGGGAAAAGAAAAGCGGACTGTTCATTAGCACCACTTCTATCGGCGGGCTGGTGGCTTTCCCTTTAGGTTCCACCTACCACGCTACCAAATGGGCATTGGAAGGATGGAGTGAAAGTCTGGCTTATGAGCTAAATCCTTTCGGCATAAACATCAAAACGGTATCTCCCGGTGGAATTGAAACAGACTTTGCAGGTCGCTCTCTGGATCTGTCAACAAGTCCGGCGTACGAACATATGGTACAATCGATGATGGCAGGATTCCAATCTATGATGCAATATGCATCGTCTGCAGCACAGATTGCGGAGGTGGTATATGAAGCCGCTACAGATGGCAAAAGCAAACTGAGGTATGTAGCTGGTGATGATGCAAAGGCTATATATGCTGAACGGTTGCAATTAGGCGACGAAAGTTTCAGAGAGAAATTCGGTCAACAATTCTTTGGCAATTAATTATTCCGGCTACACAGATATCAACACCTGTGTAGCCTTCTATTTTCGTATTTTTATATCATGGAAAAGAAAGCTCCGCTACGAATTTCATCTATTTCGGAATTGCACGACATCCTCCGGTTTCCCAAACCGGTGCATCCTCTGATCAGCCTGGGTGATAATTCACAAATACCAACGGATATTGCCACATTAGATCGCCCGTTCTTCCTGAATTTCTATAAGATCTCGTACAAATACTCGACAACCGGGAAAATGGGCTATGGACAGGGCTATTATGATTTCAATGAAGGAGGAATGATGTTCACCGCCCCCAATCAGCTATTATCTGCAGAAAACGGGGCAGAATATTATGGCTATACGCTTCTGTTCCACCCTGACTTTATCCGGAATTACCCACTGGGGAACACAATAAAGAAATACGGTTTCTTCTCTTACGATACAAATGAGGCCTTACATCTTTCTGAAAAAGAGAAAAACGTGATGATGGGACTGTTTGAAAATATACGGGATGAACTCAATACATCTATTGATGAGATCAGCCAGGATGTGCTGGTATCTTATATTGAAGTGTTGCTCAATTATAGTAACCGATTTTACAAACGTCAATTTATTACGCGGAAAGCTGTTAACAATGATATTTTAGCCAAAGTAGAACATTTATTGGATGACTATTTCTCCGGTCAAAAATCTTTGGCCGGCGGACTTCCTACTGTAGAATATCTGGCGGCTCAGATCAATCTTTCATCACGTTATCTAAGTGATGTGTTACGGTCTCTAACAGGACAAAACACCCAACAGCTCATTCACGAAAAACTTATTGAGAAAGCCAAAGAAAAATTGTCTTCCACCGTACTGTCCATCAGCGAGATCGCTTACGAATTGGGGTTTGAACATCCACAATCATTCAGTAAACTGTTTAAAGCCAAGACTCATCTATCTCCTGTAGAATTCCGTCAATCCTTTAATTAGATACTGGAAGATATATAGCTTTCTGGGGAGTACCGTTGACCCTTATTTCCACTTTTTAGGACTTGCATTCTATTTCCTCAAGCTGTTTGGAGGAATTCCAAATTTCTTCTTAAAAGCCCGCTGAAAGTGCTGGGAGTGTGTATATCCCAGCTCATAGGCAATTTCTGACATCGTTTTTTCTGTCTCTTTAATCAGCTGGTGCGCCTTTTCCATTCGTAAATGTTGTATATAGTTTAATACAGAAACACCAAAAAATTGCTTAAAGCCGGCCTTAAGCTTATACTCATTCAGCTGGGCTTTCTTTGCCAATTGAGCAAGTGTAGGTGGCTGTTGGTAAAATTGGGATAAAATTTCTGCTGCATAGTGTAATTTTTCGATATCGCCCTCTCTCAATTTTATACCTACACTCTCCTTTGGTTTGTGTAACATCGACTCCCATTGCAGGCAAAACAATTCGTTAACGAGGCTTTCAAAATATAGTTTCTTTAATTGTTGTTGTTTAGGCTGTTCCCAAAGGTGATTGAGAATACGGGCAATACGTTCAGAGAAACGATTGTCCGGCGATTGATGAAAAAGCGCCTTTCCGGCCGCCAGTTGCCGAGCCACGTATGAAAATTCAGGCAGATACTCCTCAAATAGTTCGATGGCTTTACTTACGGGCATATATATGCTGATGAACCTGTATTCACCATTTTCCACTAGCTGATTTTCTTCCAGTGAATCCGGATTGAACAACACGCTGTGGCTGCCTTGTGCAATGATACGGCTTTCATACAATCCTCTTTGCGTTTGTAAAATGCTCCCTTTCACAATAAAGTTGAATTCTACCCATCCCGGACTATTGTAATGCTGCCAGGCGGGTGTATCTCTTACTGTAGTCATCCGGGCGTCTGTAATGATAAAATCCTGTCCTCTATAGAGTTGTAATATTCCCGTTTTGCCCCCAATCTCCCCTTCTACCACCAGACATTCAAAAAGTTGCACTTTCTGAAATATCTGCTCAAAATCATTATGTTGACTTTTTCCGTCCATTTGTTAATGATGGTACATTTTAATCCGTTTTGTGCACAAACGCAGGTGGCATTCTGGCCGAATTTTGTATAAAATTAAAAAAATGAAACAAAATATTGGCATTCAGCGTACCCAGGTCCTGATTGTTGGAGGAGGCATCACCGGGCTTTCAGCAGCGCTCTTTTTGGCGCAGCAAGGTATAGCATTTATTTTGATCGAAAAGCACAAAGGTACTTCTATTCATCCGCGGGCCAGGACGATAGATATACGGACGATGGAACTATTCAGAGGGTTGGAATTACACGAGGTATTACGTGAAGGAGGAAAAGCACTTGCGCCGGCTTGGGGTATATTAAGGGGTAACGACCTGGCAAGTACACTTGCTACGACGCGATCCGAGGTTATCGGGAAGAGCAATTTTCCCAGTCAACTGGCGGTCATGAAAGCGTTAGCCGATAAGTCGCCGGAAACGGTGTGCAGATGTACACAAGACATTAGTGAGGCTATCATACGTCAGATAGCCGAGGGTAAAGGCATGGATCTGCGCTTCTATCATGAAATGATACATTTTGAACAGGATGAGACCAAGGTAACGGCTTCCATAAAAAACAGGGCAAATGATGACATATATACGATACGCGCAGACTATATGATCGCTGCTGATGGCGCGAATAGCGCTGTACGCAGGAAATTAGCAATTCCTACTACCGGTGCAGGTTCATGGACAGACCTATTAAATATATATTTCGACGCAGATCTTGGCCCACTAGTGAAAGGAAAAGAATTCAGCCAGTTTCTGATAGAAACGCCTGAGATTACAGGGTTTTTACTCGCCATTAATAATCAGAACAGGTGGACATTCCATTTGCGATTTCATCCGGAAAGCGGAGAATCTCCCGCAGACTACCCCACAGATAAATTAGTCGCGCTCCTCAGGAGAGTAATTGGGATCAAGGACCTTGAGATTTCCATTATTAGTGTATTACCCTGGCAATTAACAGTTAAGATTGCTTCTTACCTGCGGGTAAATAATATCTTTATTGCCGGCGATGCCGCCCATACCATGACGCCATATGCAGGAAAAGGTGCCAATACAGGTATTCAGGATGTTCATAATCTTGCCTGGAAACTGGCAGCGGTTTTAAGACAACAGGCAGGCAGGCCCTTACTAGATACATATAATGTGGAACGCCAGCCCGTAGGTGCATTCTATGCTAATCTATCCGGAGAAATGGCAGACAAAAACGGATTGATAAATGAGGTTCCATTAATGGACAATGCAGTTAAACTCTTTGGGATACCCGATTACCATTATCAGTCATCTGCAATAGTCGGTGCTGGCAGCAAAACAATTGCCCCCCTTTCGGGAGAGCCTGGTACACGAATGCCTCATTTATGGGTGGATGAAGCACAATCCCGATCTACGCTCGATTGGGTAAAAGGCCGGTTCATACTAGTGGTAAATGATCAAATTGATTATTGGCAGTCCGCATGTGATCTTGTACGAGAACAAATGGGTATATGCATTCATGTGATCTATTGGGAATCTTCTTTTGTGCTAGAGAAATGGCAGACAATCACGCAAACTACCTCTTCAGATGCCTTGCTGATAAGACCCGATGATTTTGTAGCAGCGAAACTGACAATCAACGAACCGGTTGGGCAATTGATACCACTATTACAGCAGCTATTGAGTTACTATCAAAAATGAATCTGCCTATTTCCGGATCACTTGCACATAGATTAGTTCAGTCTTTAGCAGGCAAAGATCCCTGGTATATAGCTATCAAAATTATCTGGTGTAAGCAATACCAGGCCCTCCGGAACAGCTAATCCATCCGGTATAGCGAAGGCGATACCCATTCGGCAATCCTTGGCTTCCAGCAGACTCAAATATTGCTTCCGGTACAGCGGTTCCGACGTTATTTGGACGGATAATGCTTCCATATCAGCATATGCCAGAGTTGTCCTGCGACAATATCTCCGATGTCATTACGCAGCCGGCATACTACTTTAGCATCTATAGCACGGTCCAGAAAAAATTGCGGGGCTGCATCCCGGTCGCCAGGCCAGGGTTCATTTACGCTACGCATACGGGCGCGGGCATCGTAGGTGAACAGTACATTGGCATGCATTTGCATTAACACTCCCGGAGAGAAATATGTGGAAAGAAGAACAGACATAATAAATGATAATCTCTCAAATTACTAAATTTGTAAGATGACGACTATAGAAGCCCTCATTACTGCCGCCCGCCGCTATTGCAAAGACAATTTTAATTATTGGGCCAACCGTTATGCCAAAGAACGTACTGGCTCAAATTACCCAGTTTACTCTTATTCAGACGGAGACTACGATCTGTTTCCCCGTTATAACGTGTTGGATGCTATCCTGGCAGAGGTAGAAAAATTAGTTGGTATCCAGGATACCGACCTGGCTGCCTGCCGGCAACAATTAATAGAGATTGGGCTTACTGCTCAGTCAGCTTTAACCACCGGTAAAAACAATCAAATAGAGAAGGCAGCTATCTTGCAGGAACGTGAAAAATTTGTAAAATATATCTCTGATGTTACCCTCGGCGAACTAGGGTTGATCGACCCACTGCCTCATCGCAGACGACTGCATATGAACGAGCAAGCAATTGTTGCCTCGCAGCTCCATAATTACTGGAATTATGATGGCAATTATTGGGACCCTATAGAGCCTAAATGTCCCTCCGAAATATTGTTCATCGCTGCTGCTTATCTGACAGAGGATGACCATAACTTTATCAGGACGATGGCCGTCAGCGATAATATGTATCTGCTTGAAGTGACTGAAGAAGGCGCTTATACGGAGATTGCACCTGGTGAGATCAACCTGGCCAGTTATGAAACTTTTTATTGTCCGGAAGACTATAGCTGGTGCATATATATTTCTCACGAGGCTACTATTACCTTTGCAGGTACGGCACTGCTTTCTTCCCTCAGGAAATACTTTGCTAGCAGAATAGACCTATTTGGTCAGTGGCCTTCCTATTCCTAAAGAGGCATTATTTTGATATCTCTTTCATATAACCTGCAATAAGGGCTTCTACCCCATCACCGCTTTTTTCCAGGTGTATAGCGATTCGCTGGCGTTCTACCAGACTTTTATTCTGGCTAAGTTTCTTACTACCCTGCAAGTCCGTTACTTCGATTTCAAAAGCGACGATCGCTTTCATCATTCCTTTTTTATATCTGTCTGAGAGACTCTCCCATTGTGAAAGATAGTCCGGCTCATAAGCTGTGATCATATGCCGGAGTATGCTTTCCACCATACTTTCATCGCTTATTATCCTAGCCTTTCCATAAGCATGTACTGCCATGTAGTTCCAGGTAGGTACGCTCTCTTCTTTATCATAAAGAGAGGGAGAAATATAGGCATGAGGTTCGCTAAAGATGACCAATATAGTAGTGTCTTCTATACATTTTGCCTGTTCGTTTGCTGCAGCAAAATGAGAGACCAATAGTAGCTTATCTCCATATTCGTTAACCGAAAATGGCAGGTGAGTCGCTATAGGAATGCCATCTTTAGTACTTACTACAGTGGCAAAACTGTATTGTTTCATAAATGCGACCATTTCGCTGTTGTCGTCAAATTGAAAGTGATGTGGTATGTACATACGTCGCCATTTTTTTGTATTGACAATACAAACGTAAGGCTATATTGGATTACCTTTATAGTCCAATATCAATAAAATGAATAGTCCAATTTCATTTATGTTATTTGCAGGCATTACCATAAATCACCATACAGAAAGGGCGATTTACCTGCAAGTGGCAGATGGCATTCTGGCGCTGATCAAAAGTGGGAAATTAGGTGCTGGACAAAAATTACCAGGTAGCAGAGACATCGCAAACATTTTACATATCAACAGGATTACTGCTGTTAAAGCACTGGAGGAATTGCAGCTCCAAGGCTGGTTAGCCAGCGCGGTAGGCAAAGGCACCTTTGTATCTACTCACATTAGCACTCACGAATCGGCACAACCAGCTGCATTACAACCAGCCCATCTCCATAAGAAGGCTGGATTTGTGATACGACCGATAAAATACCTTCGCAGCATACCGGACATACCTATCCCGGAACTGCATCTAGACGATGGATATCCGGATCCCAGGCTGGCCCCTTTGAAGGAGCTTCATCGCGCTTACCGAAACCAACTTAACAGGGGTGGTTTATATCAGAAGTTTGGCAGCTATGGCGATCCTTCTGGTTCTGCTTATTATAGACAATCTATATCTGAACACCTGCATGTAACACGGGGTCTTACAACCACAGCTGCTAACGTCTTGTCAGTAAGGGGGACTCTAATGGCCATTAACCTGGTATGTGATGCGTTGATCGCTCCCGGAGATGTGGTGGTGTCTGCCATTCCCGGATGGAAAAGAGCGGAACATAACATTATTCACGCCGGTGCAAAACATATTGGGATAGCAGCAGATGAACATGGCCTGGTAGTAGATGAACTAAAAAATATCTGTAAGAGGCAGTCCGTGAGAATGGTTTATATCACGCCACATCATCATTATCCAACGACGGTACCATTACGCATAGATAGAAGGCTGGAGTTACTCCGGCTTGCCAACGAATATGGATTTATCATCCTGGAAGATGATTATGATTTTGATTTTCATTATAAACACCGGCCATTATTTCCGCTTGCCAGTGCCGATGAAAATGGTATGGTGATTTATTGTGGCTCTTTCAGTAAAGGCTTCTCTCCTGCTTTCCGTATAGGATACCTGGTTGCTGCCGAGAATGTGATCGAGCACCTTGCCAAAGTTCGCGTATTGCATGACAGGCAGGGAGATCATATTTTAGATAATGCTATTGCCGACATTATCAATGACGGCACCATACAGCGATATTTAAGGCGAACTTTACCCATATACGAACAAAGGAGGGATCTCTTTTGCAAGCTATTGCGCGAGGAGCTGCGAGATTCGACACAGTTCACGATCCCCGAAGGTGGTATGTCTATCTGGACGATGTTTGACCCATCTATTGATCTCGAAAGCTTATCAAAGAAAGCCTATCAAAAAGGTTTACTCATCTCTGACGGAAATGCACATAATTATCCCAATTATAAAAGTCATGCGATCAGATTGGGTTTCGCCTCTTCTAATGATAATGAATTGATTAGAAGTATTGAGATCCTGAAGACATTGCTATAGCATCAAGCCCGGAGGGGGAATATACCATCCCGGGCTTGCGCTGCTACTATCATCGTTGGATGGCTATTTGTCGTACTTGTGAAATAATTTGGTAACGATCTTCCATTCACCGGCTATTTTGATCAATGAATGGTATTCCGTGAAACTATCCATAGTCGCATTTGCTTCCACTTCGTTTCGAACGATAGCCGTTGTTGCTGTCTTATGTAAAACCGTGAGATGAGATCTTATTTGAGGGGCCGTTCCTGCCTTGCTGACCGAAATATAAAGGTTTTCAATGGCGCCTTCAATTAACTGTTGTCCCCAGTAGCCATACATGATTGCATCCTTATGAAAGACTGACTGAAGCAATGCTGTATTTCCATTTCGCAGGCCTTCTATATAAGTGTTCATCGTAGTAATTATCGACTCGTAATCTTGGACTGAATTGTTATTTCTGTTGAATGTCATTGTGAATCATTTAGAAATCAGATATATTTTATCTCTACGATACAAAGGTAGATAACAGCGGAGCCAGTCTGTTTTCCAAACGGTTCACAATTTTGTTCTATAACGTCCAATTAGTAAAATGTGCCTCCACCTGGCTATATCAATGATATCTATAGGAAGAAGGTGGCTTACCATGGAAGACTTTGAAGACACGTGAAAAATGCGATATATTTTCGAATCCCAGGGAAAAGCAAATATCTGATACTGAAAGTTGGGTTGTTTCCAATAGTTCTTTTGCTTTATTCAAACGTTTTTCCCTGATCCACTTGGCTGGGGTTGTATTGTAAATCTCCTGGACATCTCTTTTGAAACTTGACAGACTCCTGCCGGAAAGGTATGCCAGCTCGTTAAGTGACGCAGGAGAAGTATAATGTTCTTCCATGATATGCCGTATGTCTGTGGGGATGGGCTCCTGGAATTCCAGCATGCACATAAACATATTATGGCTGTCTACAGCGAGATTGTACAACATCTCCATTATTTTCAGCCGAAGCTGCCCTTGATGAACAGTATAAATACCTGAAAAGTAGTGTTTTACAGACTGCGCAAAAGTTATAAGGCATTCGGGCATCGGGCAGACTTCTATTTTTATTACGTCCTTCGTTCTCCTGGGAATTTCCATTTCAACAGATACCAGAAAAGCTTTGAGCATTTCATTGGTTATGCCAAATACCAGGCTATCATAGATATGGCTTTTATCAGGGTTACCTTTTATTTCAAACTGCGCAACTGTTGCTTTCTTTAAGAGTATCATCTCATGTTTTGTCAAAGCAAAGGATTCGGTCCCGTAAGTAAGCGTAAGTGATCCTTCCAAAATTAAAAAAAGTACGTGTTCTTCCAGGAACAACGTACCTTTTTCCTCTGCATGATGGAAGCATTGCTCAATTACGGAATAGCCATCAAGAGATAAACTATTGGGTGATGTGGTATTTTTCGCTAACTGAGTAGGTACTTTAATTATATTTTTCATTACTTTATCAATCGCACTTTAGAACACCTGAAGGTTGACTGCCTATAAAGTTATTACTTTCATCCGGTTTTCCTTCGTACCATTTGCTTTGAGATACTGTGATAAAGTATATGGTCTCTTTACTCGCTTCATTAGCCTTCGATCATTTTAATCGATCTTTATACTTTCTATTGCTTTTTCCATAGCATGTTCCATCACACCCGGAACCTTTAATCCTTCCGCACGGAATACAGTCAGATCCGTCATACCCAAGAAACCGAAGAATGCCTTCAAATAGGGTGCGACAAAGTCATTGGCCTTATTAGGGCCTTCTGAAAAAACACCACCTGAAGACATCGCTACGTACACCTTTTTCCCAGTTACTTTCCCGATGGGCCCGTTTGCGCCATATCCGAAAGTTATCCCAGCCCTGGTTATATGATCAATCCAAGCCTTTAGTGATGAATGGATGGTGAAATTGTAAAGGGGGGCACCGATGACAATGGTATCTACCGCCAGTAGCTGGTTGACCACTTCATCAGAAAAGCGAATAGCTGCTTTTTCCTGCTCCGTACGCTGATCTCCGGGGATAAAGAAGGTACGTAGAACAGCAGGTGTAAGATGTGGAATTTCAGTATCGACCAGATTCAATTCTTCCAGGACACTTCCCGGGTATTTTTCTTGTATTTTTTCTACAATGGCGTTGCCTAGCTTAAAGCTATATGATTCTTTACCTTGCAGGCTTGACATTAAATGGAGAATACGTTTCATAAAATTATTTGTTTAACAAAATCACCAGCTGCAAATGCTGCGTTCATTCTATTTTCCTTTGTATTAATGAAGGAATATCTCCTTCAAATTATCAAAGCAAAAGTATAGCTACGGGGTGGTCAAAAGATGGTACTTACCTAAAGGGAAGCAGTTACATTGGGGTAATGTGCTTACTTTTATGTCTATGGATATGATTATAAATGAAGCCCTTCCAAGCAGTACCGTATGCGCAGAATCCCTTAGAAACGCGCTCGATGCACTATATGTACTAAACGGAAAATGGAAGCTAGTGTTGCTCCTTTGCCTGATGCAGTCTTCAAAGCGTTTTAATGAGATCGAACAGGATATTAGCGGTATATCCTCCAGGATATTAGCTAAAGAATTGAAAGATCTTGAGTTAAATGGTTTTATTACTCGTAACGTATACCCGACCACACCGGTAAGCATTGTCTACGAAGCAACTGCATATAGCCGGACTTTGAAAAGTGTGATAGGGGAATTAAGTGTCTGGGGAAAGCAACATAGGGAAAAAATCAAACAAAGTTTACGTACGTCGTCTTGATTAGCATGTTTTAATCGATTCTTCATAAGTACGCTTTTAGCTAAGATAAAGCTAGATTTGACTAAGTCCGGTGGAAGTACAATCCTGAATTTTGTATTAACAAAAAATACAAATAATGAATATAGTTTTGACAGGATCCATCGGGAATATCGGAAAACCTCTTACGAGAGAATTGGTTCAAAGAGGACATACAGTAACCGTTATCAGCAGTAATCCAGAAAGACAATCAGCTATTGAGTCTTTGGGAGCAAAAGCCGCAACCGGCAGCATGTTTGATGTTGATTTCCTAGCTTCAACATTCAAAGGAGCGGACATTGTTTACCTGATGGAAACTATGGAGGCAGCCGGAGATATGTTTGATAAAGGTGTTGATTTTATCGGCACAATCAGCCAGATAGGTCACAACTATAAAACGGCTATCGAGCAATCGGGTGTAAAAAAAGTAGTGCATTTGAGTAGCATTGGTGCTCATACTAACAAAGGTACAGGCATTCTCGTTTTTCACTACAACGTAGAGTCCATTTTAAGACAGCTGGCCGACGATATTGCCATCAAGTTTATTCGCCCTGTTGCTATTTACTTCAATATGTTCTCGTTTGTGAATTCCATAAAAAACAAGGGTGCTATCATTTCCAACTACGGCGGTGACAATAAGGAACCCTGGGTTTCTCCATTAGATATTGCAGATGTAATTACCGAAGAGATGGCGCTTCCTTTTGCAGGCAGAACAGTTCGTTACGTAGCCAGTGATGAAATATCGCCAAATGAAATTGCCAAGGCTTTAGGCGATGCCATCGGCAAACCGGATTTAAAATGGGATGTAATTTCGGACGAAGAATTATTAAATAATTGGTTGAACATTGGTTTCAATGAACAAGTGGCAAAAGGATTTGTTGCATTTCAAGCAAGTCAGCGCAGCGGTATCTTTTATGAAGATTATTACCAGCACAGACCTGTACTAGGTAAAGTAAAATTAAATGATTTTGTGAAAGAGTTTGCCAAAGTGTATCAAGAGGAATAAGTAAAATTGCCGCAAATGCCTATCGCCTTTTAAGGTATTTGCGGCTCAAATAAATACAGTATAGCTACTATAAACAATATCTATTGGTTGGAATCAATTTGTTACCTTACATAGATCGCTACTGCTAGCGATCAAATTAATATTTATGGAACGGCGCCAGACAAAGAGAATTAAGAGCATTACAGAGTTCCACCGGTCCAGAGGCTTATCGGCCCCTGAGCATCCGCTTATAAGTGTAGTTGATTTTGCAGATATTCAACGTCCGGTTGATATTGGTGACTTCAATTGGGTGTTCGATTTCTATCAAATTTCCCTGAAAAGAGGCATGAATGCCAAGGTTAAATACGGCCAACAAGCATACGATTTTGACGAAGGTATTATGTTCTTCATTTCGCCCAATCAGGTATTCAGGATTGAGCCCGAACCCGATTCAATGACCCAACGTTCGGGCTGGATGTTGCTCGTTCATCCTGATTTTTTTTGGCAAAAATCACTTGCGAATAAGATCAAACAGTATGATTTCTTTGACTATTCTGTTAATGAAGCCTTATTCCTTTCAAAAAAAGAAGAGGAGACGATTAACGGCATCATAGCTAACATCAGGCAGGAATATCATGCCAACATTGATAAGTTTAGTCTGCCTATCATTGTGTCGCATATTGAAACATTGCTCAATTATTCGGAACGGTTTTACGAACGGCAGTTTATTACGCGGCAGCCCATCCATCATAAGCTCCTCCATCGTCTGGAAGAGCTATTAAATGATTATTTCAATAGTGATGCTGCAGTTTCAAAAGGCTTACCTACCGTACAATTTATAGCCAAGGAGCTCAATTCTTCCCCTAACTATTTAAGCCGTTTACTTAAGACCCTTACAGGTCAAAGTACACAACAGTTTATCCATGACAAACTGATTGATAAAGCTAAAGAAAAACTTTCTACCACGGATCTATCAGTAAGTGAGATTGCTTACGAATTGGGTTTTGAACATCCGCCATCATTCACCAAATTGTTCAAAAATAAAACTAAGCTTTCTCCTTTAGAATTCAGGCAGACATTTAATTAGTCTGACAATAAGCAGCGTTCCTAATCAGTATTAAAGGAACTGTAGTATCCCTTATGTTTTCTCCGCCGTTCTACTGTTGATAATAACATTCGATTAGATGCAGTAACCACGGTGCCGGTCAGTTGTTCCTTGCTGATGCCACTCATAAACATCGCTTACGTAGGTGTATATTTGTGTTTGTCCAAATTCACCCCCATAGTTGTCGTTTTCGCACCGTGTAGCATCCTAAAATGCCACCGATATTTGTATTGTCAATAATAAATCAACCAACACTTCAGCAACTATATGAAAAACATATTCAATTCAAGCCATCTTAATAAATTACTCCTAATAGTAATTATTATGACTACAGCATCCCTATCTAATGCTCAACAAATCAAACCTAACAGCAGCGGGTACGCACCAGCTAATGGTACCAAGGTTTATTATGAAGTATATGGAGAGGGTAAGCCTATCATTTTAATACATGGAGCTTACTACACTATTGAGATGAATTGGAGTCAATTAATACCTGAATTGGCAAAGACAAGGAAAGTAATCGCTATAGAATTGCAAGGACACGGGCATACTCCCTTTTCAGATAGAAAATTATCACGGGCAACTTTAGCCAGTGATGTGGAAAAGGTAATGGATTACTTAAAAATTGACAGTACTGACATAGCAGGATACAGTTTTGGCGGTCAGGTAGCCTACCAGTTTGCAATACAAAGTCCTAAGCGGTTGAGAAAATTAGTTATCATTTCTGCTGTTTACAAAACAGAAGGCTGGATAACCGAAGTAACCAGTGTTTTCAAAAAAATGAAGCCTGAGTTTTTCACAAATTCACCGCTACAATCCGCCTATGATGCTGTAGCACCAGATAAAACAAAATGGACCAAGTTCCTGGAACAGATGATGGCCGCTGCTGGTGAACCCTTCAATTTGGGAGACGAAAATATTGCAAAAATCACTGCACCTGTATTAATTATATCCGGTGACAATGATGGCATGGACAAAGTCGAATTGGCAAAAACATATAAATTATTGGGAGGAGGCGTTTCTGCTGACTTGCAACCAATGCCAAAGTCACACCTAGTCATTATTCCCAATCAAAGCCATGTTAGCCTGATGCAGCAAACAAAAACGCTATTCGATTATTTGGATAGTTTCTTACAATAAACGATATCATCTGGCTTTGATAGCGCAAAAGATATTATAAGCTACCATGATGTATATAGCATGGAAGGAATAACGATAATTGAGGTAAAGCCATAGACATTTACAAGCTCATTCCTTGATTTGCTTACAAGCTTCAGGGGTTTGCATACATACCTGCGCTTTTGCTGACCGACCTTTGGCTCATGGAAATAAAAAAAATTGCATTAGGCAGCCAGGGTTTGGTCGTGCCCATGATCGGGCTGGGCTGTATGGGTATGACGGGTTTTGAAGAAGCACATATGTATGGTCCTTCGGATGAGCAGGAAGCCATCGCGACGATTCACCGTTCGCTCGAGTTGGGCGGTGATTTTTTGGATACATTCTTCGCTAAAATATTGGGGTGTTGATGTTTTGCAACTATTATGTCGTGCATTAAGGCAGGCAAGCCGACGATAAATAGCCTGCTAAAATTCAATACTTTAGCAGGCTATTATATTACAGGGCGGGCTGAAAGGGATTACAGTCGAACACTTGATACCTTTACTAACGTTTTTAGACAACATTAAATAATTGATTATCATGCATTTAATACTAAAGTGTCGCTAATTGATATTTTAATATCGCCGCTTGATCTAACTTGTCAACGATATCTACTAAATAAGTAAAATGCCCCAATATTTCAGCAGTTGATAATTGATGCTCGTCATTAATCTTAAATTGTCCCGGATAGAATTGAAGGAATTTTTCATCGACAATTCCATTTCGATGAGCATACAAATGTCTTATTTGGAGTATCTTTTCAATCTTATCTTGTTCTAGATCATCCAGGACGCCTAAATCCTTAATCTGAGGATTGTCAGATATAAATCCTTTTACGCTACCTCTTTGCAACTTTCCAAGCTTCTTTTTTGCCCAATACAGAACAAACTCTTGCATGTCAGCACAATCCAAGACCTCCTTTATTGTTACCTGTTGGTTGGATTTTAATGTAGATGGATTAGCTAAATATATCTCATAAAGAAGGTCTGTGAGGTAAATTTCAAAATTGTCAGCACACGAAGACAATAATATCCTCATCAGAATCTTTCCTTCTTGGTTTGTTGTTGGTATTGAGGGTGAAGTGGGATACAATAAACTGCCCAGATCATCTATAATGTTGAGCACTCCGGCATAGTGGTCTATAAATTTTGATTTTGCTCCAGTAGTACCGACCCGAAAATTATTTAGGTCAACCGTTAATTTTTTAATCAATAGAAGCTGGCTGGCAGCAACTTTCTTTGTTTCCGGGTTGGAAAGAATATTCTGGAGTCCTTTTCTAATGTATATTTTATTTTCAACAGCAACTGTCGATTGAGATTTTTCAACCTGAATAACATACAAACGTTTCCCTTCTTTAGTAATGTACTCATACCTAACTTCCGGCGTAGGGTTCAATAAGTCGATAGCCTTATGTGTTACCCCATTTGCATGAAAGTCCTCGCTTAGCCCTGTAATCTTTACCTCACCGCTGGCATCATTTACGCCTAATATAATAGTTCCTCCTTGTGAATTTGCAAATGCTGCAATCATTTGTGCAAGGCTTCTGGCTGGAGGCAGTACAGCTTTATACTCCAATTGCTCGCTTTCCGGGCTTCCTATTATAACCGATATATCTCTGATATTATTCATGATTAAATTGGGAATTTGACTATTTTGGCTTTCTTCAGTAAATGTCCTAAAGAAATCATTTTTGGTTGAACACCATCGTCTACCCATAATTCAGAAGGTTCATAATCCAGTATATCTCTTTCTGAACCATAGTAAATAATAACCTCTTTATTGTATGCTGGCCTGGCAACAATACTTATCTCTTTATCATCCTTTAGTATTCCAGCGAGTATAGTAGGCGCAGTGCTTTCATCCAAATTATCCAGGTTGTAATTGTTCAAAGTTTTCAGATAGGCTACAATGTTTTTCTTAGCCTTTTTAATCAGGCTCTGTACATATACAAACATGTCTGTTGTAGGTGTAGATTTATGTGAATATAAAGCGGCCAGATCTTTGTCCTTTATAGCTTCCTGCCATTCCTTTAGGGATGTGATTCCCATGTTTGCAAGTATCTCTTGTGTTATAGGCAGAAGGGAATTATTTCCAGATGAGACTGTCGATTTATTGTCCAACAGCTCACGAAGCTGTTCCAGAGTCTTTACATTATACTGTTTAAGCAGGGAGTAAATTTCCTCTGCTTTTTCAATAGTCTCAAACAAGCGAGGATTTGCTTCAATAGCCTCCGCTACTTTCGATAGATCGGTCTTGCTCCTCATTACCTTATAGAGACTTTCTTTGTCCTCAATAGTATTCATAAACAATTCAGCCCTTCTTCTGTATGTTTCTGAAAAGAACTCTTTTCCTTCTTCGGGATTGTTATCAAACCATTCGGATAGTATGCTTATGGCCCTTTTAAAGTCCTGGTCTTTTGCTTTTGGGTTTTTGAGTTTCTCGTTGATTTTAAGCGCAATATCGTTCTTCTTTTTAGCAACAAATTCACCAAAACTGATTTCTTCATGAAGCAGAATGTCATTCCAGTCTTCACCTAATAATTGCAGTATCTCTATTAAATCGGAATCATTTATTTCATCACGGTAAAGCCTACTTTTTAATAAGAACTTGCCATTTTGGTTCGGAATAATAGCATGTTTTTCAAACAGAGGTAGGTTTATTTCTTCATCCATAATGAACTGTCCTACTTCGTTAATCCATTCAAAGGTATCGGCATCATCCTTCTGCAAGTCTTCAGCCAATTTTGTAATAGTCTCTTTTTGGGCAATGTCACTTGCTATTTCTGCAAATGTTATTTTATTGATATCATCCCAAATGATATCAACCCACTGGTGAATATCATCTCTTTTGCATACCGCGCCTGGAAACAAGTCAAATGTGTATTGCCAGAGACTTTCTCTTGCTTCTTTCTTATATGATTTTAACGGGAACCATGATTCCTCCAATTTTTTGCCAGCCCCATCTTCAGCTTCCACAATCTCTTGTTTGAGTAAAAAGTCCCTCAAAGGCTTCTGAATGGTTTTAATATACCAGTCTTTGTCAAAATAACTTTCATCAGTGGAAGGCATTTTTGAACTGGCGATATGGAAAATATTTTTGTAGGAATCGCAATCCAGCTCCACCACTAAATCTTTGTAAAGTTCCAGTGCATCTTCTAGTATCTTCTTGTTTTCTTTCACTTCTGGGTCATTATGTCCCTTTAGCCAAATGCCATCCCTTTCTGCCTGTGGATTGAAGAAAAAACTGTTGACAACAATCGGGAAGTGAAACTCTTCGGTTCCAATCAATGGAAAATCGCAGAAGAGCTTCGGTACTTTTTCGAGAGATTGAAACTCAAAAGCATTAGACTTTTTTATCGCCCTGGCAGCTATGGAAACTGTCCCGTTTGTGGCAAACCGCATCCGAATTGTAGTTGTGTTACCATCTTGGGTTTTCGTTATTTTCTTGAACCCATCTACAACCTTTTGGCTATTGGTGAATTCGACTTTGTTCTTTTTTACTTTGTCAATGATCTCCACCGAATGTATTTCCGGGATGAAAGACAGAACATATGGTATTAAGGTACTAAACTCGTCAACACCTATTTGCGCTATTTCCTTCTGCTCCTCTGTATCCAGCGAATAAATAAACGAAGTATTGAATTCATCTTCATTGTATTCCTCAATTTCTCCATCTTCTGTAGATTCATGAAAGGCAGCCCAGGCCGCTTCAATCTTGGGAATCAGCACTCCAGTAGTTTTACCGTTCCTGTTTAAGGGAAAGCCAAATTTGTACAGTGTTCCATCGTCAGTTTCCACTATGCCTTTTATGTACACTTCCTTTGACAGCAAATGAGTGGTAAGGAAGCCTGTACCAAACCTACCGGTACGTTTACTGACTTCCCCTTCGTCTACTTCTTTAGAAGAAATTTGGTTGATTAACCCTCGAATATCCCTTTCCGTAAAGTGATTGCCGTTGTGGGAAAACTCTATCTCTTCACGGCTGTATTTTATCCTAACGGCAACCTTTATGTCAGTCTCGGCTACACTGTCCTTTGCATTCTGCAACAACTCCCAGGCCCAGCGACCATGATTGTTTTGAACTGTTTTTTCAAGATCATGTAAGCGTTTAATAATTTTATCAGCAATAGACCTGTTCCCGTCTTCTTTTCTTCCGTTTTCAATAGACTTTATCATACCTTTGAATTTTATAAGGTTTACTCTTTATTACTTTGTGCTTTATCATATTGGCTACATATAGAAACTATATTTTAATTGCATGTTATCCGTTTGATCAAGATATTTCAGTATTTCTCCTACATTTCTTGCACATTCGATTGTGATTGGGTACTTCCTGTCAAACTGTGTATTGTTCCAGTTCATTTTCGTTAGGGCAACAATCTCATCGCATATCAAATTCGGCGATTCATCATAGTAAGCCAATTTAATCTCAATTGGACTTGGAATATATTTACCGGGGTATGTTTCGTAATACGGAACCGATCCTCTGGTATATAACACATGATGTTTTTCTGTTAGGGTGAATTGCGTTCCTCTCATTGGTGGATAATTTCCCTGTCTATATAAACGCACATCAGAGTGCTGAATAGAAACCAAATCTATCTGATTTATATGGAGCTGCCTGGCAGCCTGTGTGAACCCATAAATCTCATCTTCACTGAAATTAGACGTTTTGTGAAGTACCAGCCGTTTGGGAAATATTTTCACTGCATCATAATACTCCTTTAGGGAAAGCGTGAGCAAATTGAAGGCTTGTTCTTCGGACAAATGCGGAACCCGATCATTTTTCTTTAACGTTATTTCTTCGCCACGCAGGATTACGCCTTTACCCAGCTCGTTAAAAATCTGCGCTATGCTTGTTTGTGTGGTAGACCTGTCCCGGCTTTTAAAAAAACTTATTCCCGCGTAGCATGTAGTTTCTGCAACATCTTTCCGGATCAACGCCCACGGTGTTCCGGAGGCTTTGTAATATAATGCCGTAAAGAAATTCCAGGCAATTGTAGCTTCATCCTGCATGTCCGCTGTAGGCTTGGCGATCCTATCCCTTACTATCTGGATAGGGATATTGTACTGCATGGCTTTGGCTTTTAGATACCTTCGGAAGTTTTGTTCCTTTTCCGATACATCCTCCGTATCAATATCAGATTCCTCGGCGCTCTTTTCCTTTTCGTCTTCCTCGTCTTCGGTTTCCTCGGCTTCCTTTTCTTGGATATAGGTGATAAAGTTTTCGCTTAATGCACAAAGAATAACATCAGGCTTTTTATTTTTTGACAGGAACTTTATTTCCGTCAAATAAAGCTCGGCTATATCGCCAATCCGTTCTTCAAGATTGTCCTTTTTCTTAATAATTACATCAAATTCGGAATTGTTTATTTTCCTTACGTAAGAATCATCATATACTATGTCACTTTGGAAGCCAACATCCTTATTGAACCCGCAAAAGTTTAAAAAGAGGTTTGGATGGGGATTTTTGCTTTGCTTACCGTCAATATGTTTTTTACAGGATTCAATCCAGCCCAGGATCTTGTCCACACTTTCGCCTTTGCCAATAATACCAATAGTGATGCGCTCAGGTCGCACCTGGTTTATATCGAACGGGCTATAATTATAGATACCATACTTTGGGCAAATGTGCTGTTCGTGCCCAAACTGCAATGAGGGTTCTTCTATATATCTAACTTTCATAAAATTAAAACAGGGTATTGTCTACTAATTCTGTGTCCACCTTGATATCAATATCCATTTCTGCGGCCTTCTTTTCAATGATCTTTATTGGCTTCCAGGCTTTCTCTTCCAGCCTGGGGCTGATACTCAGCTCTTCTGCTGCATGTATTTCCATATACGGATATGCTGGGGTAAACAGGTCTTTATAAGAAAAGAAATAGCTGAAGAACCTAAAGTAATTATATACTGACCCGTTTGATTCCAGTCTTTTGATTCCCGCCATATATGCCGGTTCAAAGCGGCTTTGATGGTATCCTCCCGGATTGGTAAAGCTCCACGTTGGATTTAGAACCAAATACCAATATTCATCTATGTTGATAAAGGAAGATTTAAAAGCGAGACTTCTAAAGCAAACAACATGGCCTTCCTTCTTATTGTGCATTTCAAAAATGACGGTCTTGGTAGCCTCTTTCTTTCCTTTCCATTTGATGCGTTTTTGGTTGGGGACAGTTTGATTATTTGCAAACCTGAAAAGTTCCCTTTTTCCGTACCATTCTATCTCTTTTGACCTGCATAACTCAATCAGGGTGTTACGCAGCAAGTGCTTGAACACCCTCAAACGATTCTCATCGCTGTCGTAAAACTCCTTGCACTCAAGCCTTGTAATAGTTCCTATGTCAACAATTTTCCGGAATGGTTCGGAGTTGTCATCAAGATTTTTGAAAGTGTAAACGTACTTTTCGTAGAGCACCCATTCGCCGGATTTTACATTAACC
Organism: Chitinophaga pendula; assembly: GCF_020386615.1. Lineage (NCBI taxonomy): Bacteria > Pseudomonadati > Bacteroidota > Chitinophagia > Chitinophagales > Chitinophagaceae > Chitinophaga > Chitinophaga pendula. The sequence goes on along the minus strand of NZ_CP077769.1, from coordinate 1,125,538 downwards.
GCTCGTAATGCTTTCTTTACAAGGTTTCCGGGTTTGAGCTTTTTTACGGGCTTTCTGCCGATGCTTATCAAATAAGCATTGAGGTTATCGATGACGGATTTTTCATCAATATTCAATTCGGCTTGGTAAATGTATTGCGGGAAAGATATCTTCAATAAATTGGGACTGATACCTTCACTTTCGGTATTGAGACATCCATTAATATAAGATTTCTCTCGCATCTGAATTTGAAAATCTGAAAATTCATGCTCATAAATCTTGGCTATGGCTTCTATCTTAGGTGTCGAACTTATCGCGGTTATCCGCTGAAGGATATCATCTTTATCAATTACATTCCCTGTGGCCGAGAAAGCAAACCCATCTGGTATGAATTGTTTTATTTTCTCTTCATTATATCTTTCCTTTTTATGAGTAATAACATAAATATATAGTACGTCGAACACCTCATTCAGTTTATGCTCTTTGAATTTTTCCAATGTAGATTTTATTTTCTCCAGGTCACTGGTTGCAGTTATCTGAAATGCAACCCTATTGGAAAAATCAGCGAGATCAATAGCCGGAAAGTTCTTCTTCTGGGAATTATTCAGATTCTCCAACCTCAAATCGAATACTTCATTAAGCACAGGGATCAAAAAACTTTCAGCATGTATGTTTATATCGTACAGGCTTGATGCATTAAACCCTTCCACTTCTAACACGAACCTCGCTGCATACGTGTTGATTTTATTTAGATACCCAATTCGATTCATAAGAATATTTTAGTTTATACTATATCTATTTCCTATTGTAACCTTTCTTTTTTGCTTTTTTTTAAACTTAACTTTAATGCTTCTAAAGGAAAATCTTCATTTTTAATCACACTATTTATTTTTGCTGACAACCACAGAACGAGCAAACCCTTTTCCTCCGTTCCAATTATTTCCGCAATACGTTTTACTTGATCTTTTTTGATAAATCTTTCTCCACGCTCGACCTTGCTCAATAAAGCTGTATCAATATCCAATTCAGCCGCTACTTGTCTTAATAACAGCCCTTTCTTTTCTCTCAATTCACGAATGGTTGCTCCGAATTCTTTCACTATACTTTTTTTGACTTGACAGATTATGACAAATATAAAATAAAATATCATTACTTTATTTAAGTAAATCAGGGGTTGCAACGCCTGATTCGCAGCTCGGAAAACTACAATAAGCAGTTGCCTGTTTTTTGCGCAATCATTTTATACAATCCTTTTCTAATATTGGTGTTTCCAACGTGGAAATTTTAAAGTTAAGCACTATGAAATCAGCGTATTTATATGTCCGTGTAAGTACAGACGAACAGAAGAGAAAAGGCTATTCTCTTCCTGAGCAGGAGGATAGATTATTAAGGTATTGCGAACAAAATAATATTGCTGTCAAAGGGATTTTTAGAGAGGATTTTTCGGCAAAGGACTTTAATCGACCGGAGTGGAAGAAAATTATTAAGACCTTAAGAAGTAACAAAAAAAGACCGGCAGAGAACATACTGTTTATTAAATGGGATCGCTTTAGCAGGAATATAGAATACGCCTACCAGATGCTTGGTATATTGAGGGAACTCAATGTCATACCTATCGCAATTGACCAGCCCATTGATTTCGACGTGCCCGAAAGTATAGTTATGCTTGCGATATATCTTTCGATACCAGAAGCCGAAAACAACCGAAGAGGCAGGAACGCTTCTGATGGAATGCGTCGAGCCCGAAAAATGGGAAGATGGCCTGGAAGGGCGCCAATGGGATATGTAAACCAATCAACGCAAGAGGGGAGGAAAATTATTGTACCAAAGCAACCACAGGCAGATTTAATTAAGTGGGCCTTTGAACAGTTCTCAACAGGTACGTTTTCCATCAATCAAGTCAGAATTATGACTTGCCAAAAAGGATTACAGTGCAGTAAGAACAATTTTTGGAAAATATTGCGAAATCCCATCTATTGTGGAATAATAAAGATTAATGCTAACAAAGATGAAGATATACAATTTGTAAAAGCAGTCCATCAACCAATCATATCTGAGGATATCTTCCACGCTGTTCAGTTACTGCTCAAAAGCAGACGTAAACAGAAAGAAGCAAAGTTTCACACGAAGTTTTTATTTCCTCTAAGAGGATTCATAGATTGCCCTTTCTGCGGACAAAGGTTTACTGGAAGTATATCACAGGGTAAGTTGGCAAAATACAGGTATTATCACTGCACCACTTCTAAATGTAAAGGTAGATATAGAGCCGACATTCTGGAAGCATCATATGAAAAACACTTGAAAAAGATAACTCTTGCCCATGAGGTATACGAACTCTTTAATCTTGTGTTGGAAGACGAAAATATCTTCTCTGCAAGAAGGCAATGCTTGAACGACAGGAATGCCGTTCTTGCAGAAATCGCTCAGCATGAAGAGTTGGTATCAAAAGCGAGAAGATATTTTATCGCCGGGAAAATAGATTTTGAAGATTTCAGTGATACTAAAAAGGAACACAATCAAATTGTCTATTATCTGAAGGGGAGATTGCAACATCTTACCCAAAAGCTAAATGGGTATGATGCTAAACACATAAATATATTTTCAGGTAGCAAGGTCAATATTTTTCAATCTTATAGCACCCAAGATTTCGTAGGCAAAAGGCATATTGCCAGTTTATTTAATCCCTCGGCAATAAATATATCCGAGAGAGATTTCAGCTCCATACAAATTGATCCAGCTTTAAAAAAAATAGTAACATATGATGGCACAGTCAAGAATAAACCTAATAACGCATTAAAAGTTATGGAAAAAGGTATTCATAGTATTACAAAATCTTTTTTAGGAAGAATGATTTCAACTAAACAAGCGATAAGAATGCTAAGAGGCAAAGGTGTATGTGTTAATGAAGAGGAAGCTGTCACTATCCTGGACTTCCTATATATGTTGGCCAATTCTTTCAAGAAAATTGATAATGTTGATGAGCTACAAAACCGACTGGTTAAAGAAATTTCGAACACCAAATAACCATATCAAGGAGAGTGTAAAATAAACTGTGTCAACTGGTTAATTATTAACTTAGAGACACCGTTTAACAAATGAGAAAAGATGAGCAGCTCGATTACGAGCAAATGAAGCAAAAAGCCCTAGAGCAATTGCGTTCGGGCAAATCACTGTATGGTAAGGATGGCGCTTTCGCCCCCTTGCTAAAGAGCTTTCTGGATTCGGCCCTTGAAGCTGAGCTTGAAAGCCACCTGGATGATCAGGAGCGTCTTTCAGGTAATCGAAAAAATGGCAAGACCAGCAAGGAAGTCCGTACTTCCTCTGGCACCATTACCGTAGACACTCCAAGAGACCGAAGTTCTACCTTTGAACCAGAGCTGATCCGTAAGCGTGAGACCATCCTTGCAGAAAGCCTTGAAACAAAAATCATTGGCATGTATGGTCTTGGAATGAGCTTGAGGGATATTTCCAAGCATATTAAGGATATATAAGATACAGAAATCAGTCATACCACTTTATCTGCCATTACAGATAAGATTATCCCTGAAGTAAAGGAATGGCAATCCCGCCCACTGGAAGACCTGTATACAATTGTGTGGCTGGACGCAATGCACTACAAAGTAAAAGAGGATCATCGGATGATCTCACATGCAGTTTACAATATTATCGGCATAGACCGCCACGGGTACAAATGTCTTTTAGGGATGTATGTTTCACAAAACGAAGGTGCCAATTTCTGGCTCTCGGTGCTCACCGACTTACAAAACAGAGGTGTAAAAGACATCCTGATAGCCTGCATTGATAACCTGAATGGATTTCCTGCGGCCATTAATACGGTATTTCCTCAAACAGAGATCCAAACCTGTGTGGTACATCAAATCCGTAATAGTCTGAAATATATCGCATCTAAAGACCAAAAGGTATTTATGGCCGATTTAAAACCTGTTTATAAAGCCGATACGCTGGAACTGGCTGAGCTCAGACTTGATGACCTGGAAGCCAAGTGGGGTAAAAAGTATGAAAAAGTAATCGAGTCCTGGAGAAACAATTGGCCCAGATTAACCAGCTATTTTCGCTATGATGCTGCTGTGCGCAGGCTGATTTACACCACAAATACCATCGAAGGATTTCACCGACAGGTCCGAAAAGTGACTAAGACAAAGGGTGCTTTTACCTCTGATATAGCACTGTTAAAATTAATCTACCTGGCTCACAATAACATTAGCCAAAAGTGGACTATGCCGTTAAGCAACTGGGCAATTACTGCGCAGAAACTTGCCATTTGGTTTCCTGACAGGATGATATTAGATTTGAATTAAAATGAACAAGGCACTAACCCTAACGAATCAAATGCCCTGACACAGTTTATTTTACACACCCATATCAAGTGCTCTAACGCTAAATTCTTTTTGTAAATATATAATCTTCAAAAAAACTCGAACACCAATTTGTTTCCTATTCTCGTGTAATAACCTATTGTTAGTCAATCAGTAACGAGACAGAAAAAAGGAGACGTCTAAATTTAGACGTCTCCTTAAGCGGAGAGAGAGGGATTCGAACCCCCGGACCTTTAACAGTCAACGGTTTTCAAGACCGCCGCAATCGACCGCTCTGCCATCTCTCCGGGCGCGAAATTATAAAAGGAGTTTAACTTAAAAAAATTTTTTAGCACTTTTTCTTAAATTCCTTGTTTACAGCAGGTTATCTTATCGATAAAAAAACGCCGTACTGCAGTACGGCGTTGCGTTAAATGATATTTAGCAGATGCCTCCTTACAGCACTCTTCCCATTCCCGGATCACTTTGGCTGTGTTTCCCAGTCTCTACCCGTCCTGCGTAACGGCGCTCATAGATGCTATGCCCTTTGATCTGTAACGAGTAGTCATACCAGTTAAAAGATTTGGACAGGTCCAGCATGATCGTCGCTTTGCCGTCGGGTTGCAGTACCCGCTGTATCTCCTTATTCTGGCGATAGTGATCGTGGGTTACTACAGTACAGGGCTGGCTACCCTGGTTATGCAGGTGGAAGGTTACCTGGCCGGTAGCCAGGTCTTTCCTTTTGGCGTCGCGGTTGTATTCGCAGCGGATATCCAGGCCCGGATCTTTGGCATCGCCGCTGTATTCACGGAAGAAACCATTAGGGCCGTATACCCGCAGGTGGTAGTGCCCATCTTCGAAATCCGCCAGTTTATAACTATCCTGCAGTTGATCGCCTGCAATTACAGCGTAGTTCCAGGTACGAACGGCGTCAAATCCGCTACCATCCTTCTTACGGAAGCGGCCAGGAGCGTATACCTGGAAAGGAGCACCAGCGGCCTGTTTGCCAAACAGTTCTTTACCCACCCGCAAGGACAGCTCGAAAGACTGTTTATCGGCGCTGAGGCTTCCTGCTGTATATAGTTCGTAAGGGAGTGCGCAGGAGTCGCGGGTACCTTTCTCCTGTTGAGGCATATGGGGTGCACCGGCTGGCTGTTCGTTGATCCTGGCGATCTCGGCAGGTGTCAGCAGTTTAAAGTCGGTGGGCACCTGTTTGTCCCGGGCGTTGTATACGGTTTGGAGGAAAGTATCTTTTCCGGGGAAGGCAGGCGCTGGTATTTTCTCATTATTGTACGGACGGAATACCGACGTCAGGTCGCCACACATGGCACGACGCCAGGCGCTGATATTGGGCTCAAATACCTGCTTGCCCGTCTTATGCGACAGCCAGTGTTCCAGAAAACGGATCGGCGATGTCAGGTCAAATACCTGGGAGTTCACCCATCCACCCCTCGACCAGGGCGAGGCGATAATAAGCGGTACCCGGTATCCCAGTCCTATCGGACTCTCCCGGGCCTCGTTGGCAGGCAGTTTCTTCTGCTCGATCTCTTCATGCATATATACATAGTCCGGACGGATATCCAGACCGGCAGACACCTTACCCGTATCTTCGCGGCGCGGGTCGGGCACTACAAACGGCGGCGCATGGTCAAACCAGCCGTCATTCTCATCGTAATTCAATATGAAGATGGTTTTTTTCCATACTTCCGGATGCTGCGTCAGGATGTCCAGTACCTCAGACACATACCAGGCGCCATACCAGGGCGCAGACGGATGGTCGGAGAAGTTCTCCGGCGCCACCAGCCAGGATACGGCCGGCAGTTTACCAGTTTTGACATCTTCCCGGAACTGGTGCAGCACATCCCCTTTGGGCACCTGCAACTGCCGGGCTTTCCCATCTTCTTCGTAGGACAGGGTGGTCAGGTGCCGGTAATCCGGATCGCCGGTATTCACGGTAAACGCCTGCTGATGCAGGCGCTGTTCACGCGCGGACAACTGGTCAAAAGACTGCACTTTCCATTGGGCCAGGTGTTCCTTCGCCTGTTGCAGTGACTCCTGTTTATATTTAAGTTCCCGCTTTGCCTTAGGGGTCTGCTCCTGCTGTTCCAACGCCTTGATCTCTGCCGGCAGCTCCTCTACCCTGCGTTGCAGGTAGTTGATAAACCGGATGGATTTACCAACATGATACTGGGAAAAGAATTCTAGCGGATTATCGGTAAAATTGGCCAACCAGGAGTCTTCTTCTCCGTTAAGACCGGTCGGCATGCTGATCTCGTTCTGATATACCTTCCAGGATACGCCCAGATCCTCCAGTCTCTCGGGGAAGGTGGTCCAGCTGGCAGGTGCGCCGTAGTCCGCTTCGGAGTTACGTACCGCTGCCGGTGTGCTGCCATCCTGTTTCTCACGGATAGTGCCCGACCAGAAGTAAAGACGGTTAGGGGTGGTACCTGTCAGCGAAGAACAAAAGTGCTGATCGCAGATCGTGAAAGCATCTGCCATCGCATAGTAGAAGGGAATATCTTCCCGGTTATGGTAACCGAGGGTCAGGGGCATATCTGCATATGCCTTGTTGCCGGAGCGTTTTACATCCAGCCACTTATCATATTTACCATCGTTGCGGGCATCTACCTGGTTCTCCCAGGAGTGCGGTAAAGAGCTCATCCAGGTCGCCCGGGTGTTGTGAAAATCCAGGCGGAAAGGCGCATAGGTCTGGCCTGCCTTGTTGGACTGCAGCCATACCAGGTTTTTGTTAGGCAGCGTGATAGCCCTGGGATCATTAAATCCCCGTACGCCTCTCAGTGTACCAAAACAATGATCAAAAGAGCGGTTCTCCTGCATGAGGAACACCACATGTTCTGCATCGCGGTACGTACTGCCTGGCGCGGGATCAATAGCTAAAGCCCGTTGTACCGATGCCGGCATGCTGCTCCAAAGGCCTGCTCCACCCGAGAGCAGGGCTGCTTTCTTGATAAAATCTCTTCTCGAATCCATAGATAGTGGCTGGCGGTTTTTGGTGATTTGAAAGCGGAAAGATAGAAAACCCCGCGTAAGACCACTATGAAATAATTGTGAATGGTATAAAAAAACGCCGCATGGTCATGCGGCGTTTTTTTACTCTTTACTCTTTAACCTAACTGTGATTCGTAAAATCTTCTGTCTTTCCTGGTTTTTTTTGCTTGGTTTCCGTACTAACAATTAGATCCTTGCTGGTGGTTCAATTAATACCGGCTAATGTTTCTTATTTTATGCTGAAGCTGTTTTCGTGTGTATCCGGTTAATCAATTATTTCCAGCCGCCGCCCAATGAACGATATAGTTCTACCATGGCGCTGCGTTGCTGACGTTCGATGTCTACCTGGCTCAGCTCTGCCTGTAAGGCACGGCTCTGCGCAGTGATCACCTCCAGGTAGTTGGCCATACCGCTGCGGAACAGCATCTGGGATTGGCTGATGGCTAGCTGTAAGGTCTGTACCTGGTCGCCAACTATTTTTTGCTGTGTTTTCAGTTTGTCGAGTTTCACCAGGGAATTGCTTACTTCACCGATAGCATTCAATGCCTGCTGACGGAATTTGATCACTGCCGCTTCCCGGTCCACTTTCGCTACCTCCAGCTGGGTTTTCAGCTGACGGCGCTGGAACAGCGGTTGTGTAAGTCCACCCGCTACTGTACCAAACAGAGAGGCAGGTATAGAGAACCAATCACTGGCTTTGAAGGCATTCAGACCGCCGCTGGCAGTGATCTTCAGCGTAGGGTACATATTACCCTGTGCAGCACCTACCTGGGCATTGGCGGCGACCAGCGCCATTTCAGCAGCCCGTACATCCGGGCGGCGGCTGATAAGGGCAGCGGGTACGCCTGCCGGTAATTCATCCCAAGCCTTGATATCATTCAGGGAGCCTGATCTGGCAATAGTGCCAGGCAGCTCTCCGGTGAGGATACGGATATTATTCTCTTCTATCGCAATACCTTGCTCCAGTTGCGGCACCAGCAGTTCCGCGGTCTGACGCTGGGCAATGGCCTGCTGTACGCCCAGGGCAGTGGCCTCCCCGGCTGTCTTCTGCAGGTTGATCATATTCACCGTAGAATCGCTGAGCGATACATTACGTTTGGCGATCGCCAGCTGCGCATCCAACATCAGCAGGTTGAAGTAGCTGTTGGCAATATTGGATACCAGCGTGGTCTGTACCGTCCTGGCGCCTTCGTAGGTCTGTAGGTAAGTGGCCACCGCCGCTTCTTTCTGCCGGCGGATCTTACCCCAGATATCTATCTCCCAGGATAATCCCAGGGATGCGCTATAGTCTTCCAGGTGTTTGGAACGGAGAAACTGCTCCAGGCTACGCCCGTTCAAGCTGTTCTTGGAAGGAGTAGTAGTAGAGGCATTGACCAGCAGGTCCAGGGAAGGCAACCATGCCAGCTTGGCCTGCTTCATATAGGCTTCTGCAGATTCAATACGGTTCAAGGCAAGCTGCAGGTCGTAGTTACCTTTCAGCGCTTTATCCAGCAGCCCTTGTAAAGTAGGATCAGTAAAAAACTGTCTCCACTCCATACCAGCGACGCTGGAATCGGAAGGAGCAGTAGTAACGGTGTTTCCATTGAATTGCTCAGGCAGGGCCAGAGCAGGGCGCTCATAATTACGCCCTACCCGGCAGGCTGCCAGTCCTACAACTATTGGAAAAATGATAAGAAATGTCTTTATATACTTGTGTTGCATGTTTGATTATTTATTTCGCGGAAACAAGCGGCTACCAAAGTAGTCGTTAACCTACCACCTGTGTATCATGATCGGTCGCGGGCACTTGTTTTACACCGCTGATCTTCTCCTGCAGGTACTGGAACATGATGAACAACACCGGCACCAGGAAGATACCCAGTAATACCCCGGTGAGCATACCACCCGCTGCACCTGTACTGATAGAACGGTTACCCAAAGCGGAGGAACCGGTAGCTCTCATCAGCGGAATCAGACCCGCAATAAAGGCGAAAGATGTCATCAGGATCGGACGCAGACGCAACCTGGATGCCTGCAGCGCTGATGCCAGCAAGCCCATACCTGACCTGCGACGCTGTATCGCATACTCCACGATCAGGATCGCATTCTTGGCCAACAGACCTATCAGCATGATCAAGCCCACCTGCACATAAATGTTGTTGTCAATACCTGCCAGGTTGATGAACGCGAACACGCCGAAGATACCTGCAGGGATAGAGAGTATCACCGACAATGGCAGGATATAGCTCTCATACTGTGCAGACAACAGGAAGTATACGAAGATGAGACACAACAGGAAGATCACACCTGCCTGACCGGCAGCAGCAATCTCCTCACGGCTCATACCCACCCACTCATAAGAATAACCACGGGGCAGATATTGCGCTGCTACTTCCTCGACGGCCTTGATCGCATCACCGGTACTGTAACCCGGTTTCGCCTGACCGTTGATCGTTACGGCATTGAACAGGTTGTTACGTGTCACCGTCTCTGGTCCGTATACCCGTTTCAGTGTCACTACGGTATTGATAGGCACCATCTCGCCGCTGGCATTCTTCACATATACATTGTTCAGCGTAGAGGGCTCCGCACGGGCAGGAATGTCAGCCTGTACCACCACGCGGTAGAACTTACCGAAGCGGTTAAAGTCGGAGGCAAACATACTACCATAGTAAGCCTGCAGCGTCTGCATGATCTCACTTACCGGTATACCCAGCTGCTTACTCTTGTTCTCATCCACTTCCAGTGAGTATTGCGGGTTACCAGCGTTGAACGTGGTAAAGGCCACCGCGATCTCCTTCCGTTTCATCAGCTCACCGATGAACCCATAAGCTGTATTAGCCAGGTTCTGCAACTTACCACCGGTACGGTCCTGCAATACCACTTCAAAACCATCCACGTTACCGAAACCAGGTACAGTCGGCATGTTAAACATAAACACACTCGCCTCCTGGATGCCGAACAACCGCTGCTGCATAGTGCCCATCAGCTGTTTCAGGTCTTTTATCTTACCACGATCCACGTGTGGTTTCAACTTCACAAAGCCCACACCATAGGAAGAACTAGCTGAGTTACTCAGGAAGTTCAGACCAGATACACTCAGGTAGTGATTGGTAGACTCCAGCTCTTTCATGATCTTCTCTACCTTATCCACTACCTGTTTGGTACGGTGCAAAGAAGATCCTGGCGGCATACTTACGGCATACACCATGAAGCCCTGGTCCTCAGAAGGGATAAAGCCACTCGGTGTTTTACGCATCAGCCATACTGTAGCGCCGGTGATGATCACCAACCCCAGGATAGCCACCCATTTGTGACGTACCAGGAACTGCAGGCTGCGTTGATATTTATTGGTCACTGCTTCAAATCCGGTATTGAAGGCGGCAAAGAACCTTTTGCCAAATCCTTTCTGTACAGCAGGATGGCTATGATCTTTACCATGGTTGTTCTTCAGTAGCAAGGCACAGAGCGCCGGGCTCAATGTCAAGGCGTTCACCGCAGAGATCACGATCGCAATCGCCAGCGTAAAGGCAAACTGACGGTAGAACACTCCGGCAGGCCCCTGCATGAAACCAACCGGTACGAATACTGCTGTCATTACCAGCGTGATCGATATCAGTACCCCGGAGATCTCCTGCATAGAAGCGATCGTCGCATCCTTCGGCGACATATTGATACGCTCCATCTTTGCATGCACCGCCTCGACGACCACGATCGCATCATCCACTACGATACCGATCGCCAATACCAGCGCGAACAAAGTGAGCAGGTTGATAGAGAAGCCGAACAGTTGCATGAAGAAGAAAGTACCTACGATCGCCACCGGCACGGCAATAGCCGGGATCAGCGTAGAACGGAAGTCCTGCAGGAAGATGAACACTACGATAAACACCAGTATAAAGGCCTCTACCAGGGTATGTTTCACCTGGCTGATAGACTCGTCCAGGTACTCTTTAGTACTATAGATATTGAACTGGCGGATACCTTTCGGAAAAGATTTCTCCGCTTTCTTCATCAAGTTGTTGATCGCTACCTGTATGTCATTCGCATTGGAACCCGCGGTCTGGAAGATAGCCACACCGATACCGGATTTACCATCTACTTTGGTATCCTGCCCATAAGACAGTGAGCCGAATTCCACACGTGCCACATCTTTGAGGCGCAACACAGAACCGTTGGGGTTCGCTTTCAGGATGATGTTTTCGTATTGCTCATTCTCATTCAGCTTACCCTTGTATTTCAATACATATTCAAAGGCTTCATGGCTCTTTTCACCAAAACGGCCAGGAGCGGCCTCCAGGTTCTGGTCGCGGATAGCAGCCAATACCTCCTGTGGAGACATGTTGTTGGCAGCCAGACGCTCCGGCTGCAACCAGATACGCATAGAATACTCCTTCGCGCCAAACACCTGTGCCTGACCTACCCCTGTGATACGCTGTATCTCCGGGATGATGTTGATCTTGGCATAGTTCTGCAGAAAAGTCTCGTCATAGTCAGGTACATCACTCACCAGGTTGATCACCTGGATCATACTGTTCTGCTGTTTCTGCGTGCTGATACCGGCCTGTACCACCTCAGCGGGCAACAGGCTCGTAGCTTTGGACACCCGGTTCTGTACGTTCACCGCTGCCAGGTCAGGATCTGTACCCAGCTTGAAGAATACGTTCAGCGTCATGGAACCGTCGTTGTTCGAGTTAGAGGTCATGTACGTCATGTTCTCTACCCCGTTCACTGCCTCTTCTATAGGAGTGGCCACAGAACGTGCCACCACTTCCGCATTCGCGCCCGGATAAGAAGCAGTCACCGCAACGGTAGGCGGTGCGATATCCGGGAACTGCGTCATTGGTAATGTTACCAGTGCCAGAATACCCAGTAATACCAACAAGATGGATATTACGGTAGCTAATACTGGTCTTTCTATAAATCTTCTTAACATGTAGTTCGATTGAGTAGCTAACACCTGGTTAGCTGTGATGGATGCTCCAGCTCCTTCTGAAATGTAAAACCTTGTGCAAGGGACTCCCCTGGCTGACCGGTAGATACCGGCCAGCAACAGGTCATCCTCCCTGTACTACAATATTTTTCGGCTTAATTCAGTGGTTTGGATTTCAGCAGACTGTCCATAGACATCGGCTCAGGTTTGATCGCAGCACCTTCCTGCAGACGGTCCAGTCCTGTGTATACAATGCGCTCTCCGGGCTTCAGGCCATTACCTACAAAGTAATAACCGCCACTCTTACCTGCCACCGTGATCGGCTTGCTGCTCACTTTGTTGCTATCGCCAACAGCGAATACAAACACTTTATCCTGCAGCTCGAAGGTCGCCTCCTGTGGTACCAGTACCGCGGAATCAAACTGTTGTGGCAGTCTTACACGCCCCGTGTTACCAGAGCGTAACAGCCCGGCTGCATTCGGGAAGGTAGCGCGGAAGCTGATAGCGCCCATGGTTTTGTCAAACTGACCTTCCATGGTTTCGATACGGCCTTTCTCGCTGTATACGCTGTTGTCAGCCAGTACCAGCTCTACCTGGGGAAGGTTTTTCACTTTCTCCTGGATAGTGTTGCCGGCTGTTTTTTCCTTGAAGTGGATGAAGTCTACTTCACTCATAGAGAAGTAAGCATATACTTCATTGACGTCGGAGAGCAGGGTGAGCGGAGTCGCTTCTCCGGAGCCAACCAGTGCGCCGGTCTTGAAAGGTATACGACCGATGTAGCCGCTTACCGGCGCGTTGATCAGGGTATATCCCAAGTTGATACGTGCATTGCCGGCTACTGCCTGTGCCTGCGATACGCTGGCTTTGGCAGCCTGTAGTGCAGCCTGTGCGGTCTTCAGCTGGATATCTGATACCACGTTGTTTTGTACCAGTGGAGTCAGACGGTTCACTTCCAGTTCTGCTTTCTGCAGGTTAGCCTGTGCGGCGAGTAAGCTGGCAGTAGCATTGCTCAGCTGCTCCTGGAAAGGACGGTCGTTGATCTTGAACAACGGCTGCCCTGCTTTTACAAATGCACCCTCATCTACGTATATACGTTCCAGGTATCCACTCACTTGCGGACGGATCTCTACGTTTACTTTACCTTCCAGTGTAGCTGTATAATCGCGATGGGTAGAACCTGGTAGTGATGTTACCTTCAATACGGGTAACGCCTGCGCTGGCTGTGCCCCTCCTTCCGGATTGGCTGCTTTAGAGCTGCAACCATACACTACCGCCATAACTGCGATACTGTACAGAATGCCTGCCGGCAGACTGGTGAATAATTGTTTGCTTAATGGTTTCATACTGTGTCTGTTTATTTTCCCTAAAAGTTTCCGATTCATATAGTGTGTGCTGTATAGTTATAGTGAACTCCCAACCTCGCCTGTCGTCTACAGAAGTGCGCACAAAGCCTTCCGTGTATGACACGTTGCATGTTGTCAGTTACAGGTAACTTATTTAAGCTTGGGTAGATTCGACCGGATCCATATGTATGTATATCTCCCCGGAGTAGTATTAACGCTGATATGGATAATGTTGCTATAGTGTGTTGTTCCTTTCCGTATTAAACATCTTCATCCCTGTTATAACAGGCGCCGGGGGGGCACTACATCAGTTTCATGTTAACCTCTTTTAGATACAGTCCAACGGTGGACCCTGTTATATTAATACAATGCAAAATTAAGTCGACAAAAGTTCAAATCGGTTTAAATAATCGCGGTATTAATTGTACTTTTCACGGATGGTTTTTTGGAAAAGTGCCGGCGTATGTCCGGTATGTTTCTTAAAAAAACGATTGAAATACGCATCGTCTTCGAAGTTCAACTGATAAGCAATTTCCTTCACGGTATGCTCTCCCCAGAACAACAAACGTTTGGCTTCCATGATCCGCTTTTCATCAATGATCTGCTTGGGCGACCTTCCTATAGTTGATTTAATGGTATCATTCAAATGACCCGGCGTCACATACATCATATCTGCATAATGCGCTACCTGCGTCTTATCCCTGAAATGCACATCAGACAACTCTTTGAACTGACGCACCATCCGGCTCTGCACATTATCCGTCTGCATAAACGCAGTGTCCTGGCTGGGTATACGAGAGCTTGCCATGATCATCGCATTTAATACACTGCGGATGATCGGCTCCCGCAATATGCCATTCTTACGATATTCCTGCTGTATCACCTGCGTGAACACTAGCATCTCTTTCATCTGTTGCTCCGTCACTTCCAGCACACTGTGGTTGAACATACACTCCCAACACATCACCATATGCTGCGCCTCCGTCATCAGGAACTCCTTGTCAAACGCAATAGTGATCGACTCAAAATCAGCTTCCGCTCCATGCTGATGCACCAGGTCCGGCGACAGGAACATCAATGCCGGCGCTACTACTGTGTACTGCTGAAAGTCGATATAGTGCGTCAGCTTGCCGGATAAGATCAACATAATACTATACCCCGCATGACGATGAGGACGCTGTAATTCGGCTATGTACCCTTTAGAACGGTATCGCGCAATGCTGAAGCCTTTCAATGGCTCCTCCTGCTGGTGGCATTCGGTCAGATCATATACAGGTATCAACAAATTGTTTCTCATAGCTAAAAAAAATTGCGGGCAAAACAGCGGTAGCGACGCAAAACTACATAAGTATAATTAGTGCAGTAGGTCAAACGTGACGAACGTCATTCATAAAGTGACCACCTGCACTTATGACGGATGAATTTTTCCGGCACAACGCCGTCTTACCCCATTTATGATGCAGAAAATTCATGCTTTTACTTCCTCCACCTCCGGCAACCCCTTAATGACGTACCAAGGTATAATTCCCCCTATGACCACCCCGGCTATCAGGTGCATGGGTACTGCCAGCCAAAGGAACCCCTCCGGGATCACATTACCAGATGGCAGTACTCCATCCCCAATCAGCGGTAATACCGTCAGGATCGCCAGTACCATTGCTATCAGCTTAAAGTACACCGGCCTTGCCTTGAAAGTAATGACCAATATATAAAACCCGAATGCCGCTGCCAACGAGCCTACCAGGCTGCTGCTGGCGATACCCAGGGAGGAAAATTCTGCCGGGATCTCATAATCCGTAAAAAGGATAAACATCCAATACCATACAAAACAAAGCCAGGCAGTTATAAAAGCCGCCAGTAAAGAGGCGTGCAAAGTTCTTCTGAAAGTCATCTCCGGTTTCATAGTGTCTAATCTATTTAGTGAATAAATAATTAGCCGGCTAATTATCAAGTGTTAAGAAAAGCCTGGGCACACTTCGCCCCTGCGCTTTTAAATCATATAAAAGTGTTGGAATATAATCAGGAGAAATTCTCCAGTACCTGCATCAATAGTCGCTTCAGTAATACCTTCTCCTCCGTCGAAAGATTTGCGGTCATCTGCTCCTCCAACTCTCCCCAGGTTCGCTTGGCTATCTCACAAGCCGTCTCCTTTCCCTTATCCGTCAGATAAACCCTGATCGCACGCTGATCTTCGCTGCACTTCACCTTCTCCAAAAATCCGTTCTTCTCCAGGCGCCCTACCATCCGGGTGGTCGTGACCGCCGAAACTCCCATTTCAGTTGTCAACTCGTTCAGCGTGATTCCTTCCTGCTGCGAGACATGCTCCAGCATCAACTCCTGCCCAGCATGCAACTCATGCATACCCAGCAACTCATTCGCTTTATTACGGTGCGCCTTGCATATCTGCACCATCAGATAACTGATGGTATTACACATGGGCATTTTTTTCATGGGACAAAAGTAATATAATTAGCCGACTAAACAAATAAATCTTACCTATACCTCCATAAATGTCCTCAATACCCCCGCGTGATAAAAAAGCATCAAATACCGCCAAAAAGTCGCAGCTTTCGCCGCCCTCTCCTATAATATTCCTATATCATTCCTATAACATTCGTATAACTAAGGTATATCATTCCTATATCCAAACCAGCACAATCAAATGAATATCAATATATTAAGAAATCCACCGGCGGCCCCTCACTGATACAATATTCACCTGATCTGCCACCTACTGCCCCATTTCCTTCTCTTTCTTCTCCTGCACCACCACCAGATCCGACAACTTCACATTCATCGGGATATTCCCCAACTGCACGATACCCCGCTTATCCCTGATCTCTATCAGCTTACCTACCTGGTTGTTCGTCCGGATCTTCACCTGGTCACCCACCTGCACACTGGTCCCCACTTCCTCAAACTTGTCCTGCACCCGGCGCTGTATCTTTTGATCGATCTGCTTATCCTTCTTACGAAACAATAACGCCTCCGCCTGCTGCAGCACCCGCTGCTTATCATCCGATCGCTTCCAGTCCATCACGATCTGCTTCATTTTACGCTCCATATCTTTCAGATATGCCAGCTCCTCTTCCTTGATCTGGTTCTGCAACCGCAACACCGCATACTGCTGCTGCTTACGCTCCTTGTCAGATAATACCTCGTACTCTTTCTTCAGTTTCTCATTCTGCTTCAGCAACTGCTGCAACTCCTGCTCCTTCGCCTCCACCTGCTGCAGATCCTGCTCCGCCTTGTTCAGCAGCTTATCCAGCCGGAAATGACCGTCATCCACCAGCTTCTTCGCCCTCGCAATCAGCTCCGGCGCCATCCCGATACGCTCGGCAATAGAGAACGTATAAGAACTACCGGGCTTACCCACCATCAGTTTATATAAAGGCATCAGCGTCTGCTCGTCAAATCCCATCGCGCCGTTCATAATACCCCGCACCTTGTTGGCCATGATCTTCAGGTTCAGGTAGTGCGTCGTCACAATACCAAAGGCATGTTTCCTCGCCAGCTCCTCCATAATCACCTCCGCAAAAGCGCCCCCCAGGTTAGGGTCCGATCCGCTCCCCAGCTCATCAATAAAAAACAGGGTCTTACCGTTCGCATTCTCAATGAAATACTTCATGTTCTTCAGGTGCGAACTGTAGGTACTCAGCTCAAACTCCAGCGACTGTGTATCCCCGATGTGGATCATCAGCTGCCGGAAAATACCCAGTTGGGAAGAAGGATGCACCGGCACCAGCAATCCCGCCTGCGCCATCAGCTGGATCAACCCGATCGTTTTCATCGTCACCGTTTTACCGCCAGCGTTAGGTCCGCTGATCACCAGGATATGATGCTCCCGGTCCAGCTTGATCGTCACCGGTATGGTAGGTTTACCGCTCTTACGGTTATACAGTAATAATAATGGATGATATGCATTGATCAGGTTCACCTCCGAATGCGGGGTCAGACTGGGGAAATGGGCGTCCATATCCATCGCCAGTTTAGCTTTGCCCCGCACAAAATCATAGGTACCCAGTATATCATGGTAACCGCTGAGCAGTGGCGCAAAATGCGACAATGCCTGCGTTAGCGCCTTGAGGATACGGTATACCTCCCGGCTTTCCTCCCGCTCCAGCGAGAATACCTCGTTATTCAGTTCTATTGTCTCTTCCGGCTCAATAAAAGCGGTCTTACGTGTGTCAGATTCCCCGTGCAGGATACCTTTCACCATCCGCTTGTTCTCCGCAAAAATGGCTACCACCCTACGCCCGCTCAGGAACGCCTCCTCAATATCGGCCAGGTAGCCTTGCTTATGCAGCTTCTGCAACACCCGGTCAAATGCCCGCCGCAGCTCATTCCGCTTGCGGAACAGCTGCATACGTATCTTCGCCAGATCTTCAGACGCATTGTCACGCACCTGCGCATCTTCATCCACCACATCGTCGATCATTGCCGATATCCGTTTCTCATATTGAGTATTGGCAATGATCTGGTACAGCCCTGCATACTGTACCTTCCGGTCCGAATCAAAGAAACGGGTTATGCTGTGCATACTCTCTGCCAGCTTACGTATCTGTAATAACTGCTCTCCGCTGAGCACAGCACCCTGGATACCTAACAGGCGCAGCTCATTCTTGAGGTTGAGGATATAATCGTTGGGAAAGTATTGCTGTAACAAAAGCAGCTGCTTGTACTCGTGGGCCTGCTGTAATGCTAATCGTACGTAGTCAATATGTGTATGAAGGCGCAGCTCTGCTGCCATCTGTTTACCCAATTCCGTTTTGCAGTGCTCCTGCAGTAGATCCTGTATTTTGTCAAACTCCAGCTGTGTCAGTGCTGATTCAGGAAAAAATTTCACTTCTTAAGATATGTTTTTTGTGATGTCATTCCGCCCTTACCGCCTCGCGGCACGGGACAAATAAATATAATGTTAGTGCTGTCAGATCGTATCCCCGGGTACGTCGTCCATCCCCTCCACCCGGCGCGGCTATAAGCCTGGCACGTAAAAGAATGTTAAAGTTACTTAACTTGAACATCTAAAGCATCAGCGATAACGTAATTTTAAACCGGAAGATGATAAATAAAGATCATCATATGACACACTATGTACATCAAAGGGTTTAACATTACAACTATGCTAAAATATACCATGCTGGCTATCTGTATGGCAATTACCATCCTAGCCTGCGCTCAAAACAATAAAAAGAACAATAAAGTACCAGGAGATATGGAAATCAGCAAAGATACGAAAACCGCCGTTGCCGTCTTCGGAACAGGCTGCTTCTGGTGTACAGAAGCCCAATTCCAGCTGCTTAACGGCGTATTGAAAGCAGAGTCCGGCTATTCCGGCGGCACCGTCGTTAACCCGACCTACGAAGAAGTATGTAACGGTACCACCGGCCACGCAGAAGTGATCCGTGTTACCTACGACCCGACCGTCATCTCCTACGATGAACTGCTGGCCGCCTTCTTCCAGGCCCACGATCCTACCCAGCTGAATCGCCAGGGCAACGACGTCGGCACACAATACCGCTCCGTGATCTTCTATGGCAACGAAGACGAAAAGAAAAAAGCCGAATACTACAAACAAAAACTGCAGGAAGCCGATGCCTACGACAACCCGATCGTAACCGAGATCTCCCCGCTGAAGAACTTCTATAAGGCTGAAAACTACCACCAGGACTATTATAACCTGAATGGCTCACAACCTTATTGCTCTTTCGTAATACGGCCTAAACTGGAGAAATTCAAAAAGGTATTTAAGGATAAATTAAAACAGCAATAACGCCGGCTGACAACACAAAGACATCGTCGCAGTACCCTTCTACGGTACTGCGATTTTTTTTATACCAGTCATCCTTCTTCCACTCCTCCCCTCTCCTGCTGGTCATATCACCGGAAAATACTATCTTATAGGCATTTTCAAACGCTTTAAAACCACGTATATTGACAGCTGGTACCCCTACGTACTGCCCTCACTGCGGCAGCAGCGATATTACCATCTACGGCAGTCCGGATCATTCCGGCTCACAGGAATACACCTGCCGCACCTGCCATCGCTCTTTCCGCTTACAATCCCCTTCACTTAACGACAGTCAGCTGGAAAAACTTACCGTCGATATCTGCCTGAAAAATGGTTATCTGGCAGGCATCCACTATTACATCACACACAAAAGCCAGCAATTGGGTACGCGCTATTCCCTGGCAAAGGCCAAACAGGAAGTCGACGAGCTGCTGGCATCACGCGGACTCTCCGATTCCGTAAAAAAGAAACGTAGCGGCATCGGTTGCCTGCTGGTTATCATACTGGCCAGTATTGCACTCGCCGTCTACTATTTTTTCCTGAAAAAATAGACCGCCCAGCACATAAAAAGCCCCCTGCTGATAACAGGGGGCTTTGCTATGATTAAGAGTGTATACAATCCACTACAGGCGCCAGTCCACCGGCTGTTTACCAGCTTTGATCAGCAGCTCGTTAGTACGGGAAAAATGTTTACAACCGAAAAAGCCCTTGTCTGCACTGAATGGAGAAGGGTGTGCCGCTTTCAGGATATGATGACGGGTCGCATCGATCAGCACTTGTTTATCCTGTGCAAAACGGCCCCACAGCAGGAATACCACATCCTGCTTCTGATCGGATATCTTACGTATCACCGCATCCGTGAATGTCTCCCAGCCACTCTTACTGTGCGAGGCCGGCTCACCTGCCCGCACCGTCAATATCGCATTGAGCAGTAATACCCCCTGCTCCGCCCAGCGGGTCAGATTGCCTCCCGCAGGAATAGGCACTCCCAGATCGCTGTTCAGCTCTTTATAAATGTTCACCAATGATGGCGGCGGCTTCACCCCATCCTGCACAGAAAAACAAAGACCGTGCGCCTGGTTAGGCCCATGATAAGGGTCCTGCCCTAATATCACCACCTTTACGTTGTCAAATGGAGTTTTGTCAAATGCATAAAAGATCTGGCTACCCGAAGGATAAATTGTCTTACCCAATGCCTTCTCATGTTTCAGAAACATGGCAATCTGCTCAAAGTAGGCTTTCTGAAATTCGTCTTTCAATACCTCTTTCCAACTGGCTTCTATTTTAACATCCATAAACAGTTTAATTTTTTTAAATGCCTATATTTGCATTATTGACAAAATATTTTATACATTTGCACTCCCAAAACGGAAGATATAAAGAAATATCTATTTCACCGAAAAGGGAACAAATGGTCCAGTAGCTCAGCTGGATAGAGCAACTGCCTTCTAAGCAGTAGGTCTCAGGTTCGAATCCTGACTGGATCACAAAAAAAAGAGACGGTGCTTTCACACCGTCTCTTTTTTTTGTAGCTATCCGCCCGCCAGTATTCTATTCACTCCTCAGCACCGCCACCGGGTTACTCCTCGCCGCCTTCAACGTCTGCGATCCGATCATAATGAACGCGATCAGCAACACCGCCAGCAAACCTACCAGCAGCTCCGGGAGATGCACCGGGGTATGATAAGGGAAATGAGGCAGCACGATACCTTCAAAGAAACAATACGTAGCTGGCAGCGCAATAAGTGCTGATACTGACAAGAGCACCAAAAACCCGCGGCTCAGCAAAAATATCAGGTTGCCAGTGCTGGCACCCATCGTCTTCCGGATACCAATCTCCTTCAGCCGGGTCTCCGTCGTAAACACCACCATACCAAACAATCCCATTGACGCAATGGAAATGGCCAGGAACGCAAGGAAACCGATGATCTTGATCATAGTGGAAAACTCACGGTACGCCTCTTTTATCTCATCGTCATAGAACGCAGCCGTAAAAGGATGTACACGGTCGATCTTCTTCCACGCCGCCTCGATCTTCGCCAGCGTAGCCGGCATATCCTTACTTTGTATTTTGGCGCTGATAATAACCCGGTCCTCAGGTGTCCACGAAGTAAAGGCTACCGGTCCGATAAGGTTATCCACCTTACCATAATGAAAGTCCTGCATAACCCCCACGATAGTCATTTTACGTCCATTCAATATGACCTGCTCGTCGATCGCTTTCTCCGGATGGCGGCCACCGATATTGAATCGCTTTAACACCTGCTCGTTAACGATCACCTCACCGACAGCCTCCGCAGTGGCAGGCCGGGATACAAAATTCCGGCCGGCGAGGAGCTTATAGTTATGCAACGGTAAATAGTTTTCATCCACATGGTTGGTCATCACCCCGACAGAATCCCGCGAATCCTTGTATTTCATACTGCCGCCCCAGGCATTTCCCACACCCGTCGTGATCAGCGACCGCGACACTCCCGTTACTTCCGGCATCTCCCCAAGCTCCCGCAGCAATACGTCGGATTTATTATCCAGCGTATTAATATTCAGGATATTCGCCGTACTGAAACCCAGATCAAAGGCTAGTATGTTCTTATATTGCACATAGCCGACAGCAGTGATCGTAATAAAGATCAGCGTAACAGTATATTGGATCACCACCAGACTACGCCTCAATGTGAGATGTTTGAACACCTTCATCGATGACACACTGCCGAACGCATTAATAGGACTCACCTTCGAAAAGAAAACAGCGGGCAGGAAACCAGCCATTACACCTATACCGACAGAGAAAACAACGAAAGCTATTACCATAGCAGGCGTAAGGTCAAGCTTCACGGTACGCTGCATCTCCGGTGCAATGTTGATCAACAATGGCCGCAATACAAGAAACAAAAGGAAGGAAAGCACCAGGGCGGCCAGGGAGATCATCACCGCCTCAGCCAGGAACTGTAGCCGCACCTGCCCTCTGCCCGCACCAATAGCCTTGCGAAGCCCTATTTCTTTAATACGGCGCATCGCCCGCGCTATAGAAAGATTAGTATAGTTGAAACAGGCAGACAATACCACGATAAATGCCAGCCCGCCGAGTATCCAAAGTACAACAGGAGACACATGAGGCCCCGAAAAGCCAGGCCCACCCTCCGGTTGCCGCAGGTGCTCCCCCACCACGATATCATATAGCGGAAGCAACTCCAGCTGGATCTTATCATTTTCTTCCCCCTGGTTTTCCTCCCGGGCAAGTGTGTTGAGCTGCGACTGTATAGCTCCCATGTCAGCATTCTCCGAAGGCAGTACGTACACGGAATTAGACCACATGTTTGCCCAGGAAGCGAAATTTTTATCGCCTTTATTAAGCTGCTCCGCAGTAGATAATGATACCAATGCCTCGAAACTGATATGCGAAAAGAAAGGAACATCTTTAACAATACCCGTCACCTGGTATACGACAGTATCGACCTTGATAGTCTTGCCAAGTGCCGCCTGGTCGCCAAACAGCTTCCTGGCAGCCGTCTTCGTCAGCACGATGGAATAAGGAACTTTTAATGCCGTTTCCACATTCCCTTCTTCCATCGGAAATGTAAAGACCTTGAATACAGAAGGCTCCGCCCAGAAGCCCTTGATGGGTAATACATTGTCACCCACCGCAGCATCACCCGAAAAATCGTTGCGCATCACCGTCACCTCCTCAATGCCACTCACCTTATCGCGGATAAGCCTTCCCGCCTTAAAAGAGGCAGACGCGAACTTACCGTTTTGTTCATTTTTGGAGGTCAACGTACTAGTGATACGATAGATCCTGTCACCATTTTTGTGGAACCTGTCATAGGAATGTAGGTCCAGTACAAAAGCAATCAGCAGTAACCCCACCGACATACTGATGGCGAGGCCTGAGATATTGATGAAAGAGAACAGCTTGTTGCGCATGATGTTGCGCCCGGATGTTTTGACATAGCTTCCGATCATGATATGGTTCATAAAAAGGTGGAAAAATATTGATCTGCTTACTGTATAGCTCCTGAAAAATTTGAAGGCATCAATGATGTAGATCAGCTTCGCACGACGTGCCCCGATAGATCGTACGTTCCGCTCGAAACATTCGTGCAGGTCCCCTGTGAGGTCCTCTACGAGCCCAGGCTTACAATACCACTCTATAAATCGCTGCGCCCATGCGGGCGGATGATGTTCCCGTTGTGATTTCATACTACATTTTTCCCCACACAAGCGATGGTATCCTGGCCCATAACTGATCACGCATCGCTTTAGCGTTCATCAAGGCTGATTTACCCTGCATAGTGAGCTGATAAAATCTTTTCCGCTTACCGCCACGTGCCATCGTTGCCTCTCCCAACTCACTTTTCAACAGCCCCTTCTCTTCTAAACGGTTAAGCACCGCGTGCACCACGCCAAGTTTTACAGTACGACCGGTATGGTCCGATAGCTCATCACAGATCGCCACACTATAGGCTTCATCCGTCAATGCCGCCACCGTGAGTAATACCAGTTCTTCGAATTCTCCGAGGTTTGTGCCTTTCATCTTAAACTATTAATTCCTTAAATGTATGTAAAACTATTATACATACAAAACGTGAATAAATAAACGGTCCATTATCCGGCTGGCCGGTGGCCTATTCTTATCACAATGAACCTTTTTCAACACTTTTTGACGCCCGCCCTATATCCCTACCCCGCCGCCGCGTACGACCTTTGTCCTGTCAACGCTCATTATTCGCACACAAACATTACACAATGGAAACAACATTCACCTTAAAGAGCCTGGAACTGGGTGGGCAACTATCCAACAAACAGTATGTCAACAACATGGGATATACCGGCGACAATCAATCTCCCCAGCTGTACTGGGAGCATGCGCCTGCCAACACTAAAAGTTTTGCCGTGACCATTTATGACCTGGATGCACCTACCGGCAGCGGCTTCTGGCATTGGTTAGTATTCAACATCCCTGCCGCCGTGACCTCCCTGCCGGCCGGTGCCGGCAGCCCTGATGCAGGCCTTTTGCCTGCCGGCGCCATACAGAGCATCACCGACCTGGGCGAACCGGGATATGTAGGCGCTGCGCCTAATCCAGGCCCCGATCACCGCTACCTTATTACCGTATATGCGCTGGACAAATCGCTGGACCTCCCGCAACAAGCCAGCCCTGCCTTCGTGGGTTACAACCTGCACTTCGCCTCCATCGCCAAAGCCTCCCTGCTGGTATATGGCCAACCGAATGCCCGCTAAAAAAAGGACGCCCGTAAAGCACCCAACACCGTATGCGACTGCTCAATGTCCGCGTGCGGTGTTGCCATGATCTCACACCGGTTATTACGCACTAACTTTGCAGACAATGAACGAACGGAGATTATCAAACGACGGTTCCCCTGCTCCTCACCACGATGATGAAGTGAGCTGCATGGCCTATCACTCCAACAAGGCCAGTTTGAAGACCAGGATATCGCTCAGCAGTCACCTGTTCAGCTTCCTGCAGGAGGGAGAGAAAATAGTGAACTATGCCGACGGTACCACGCGTATCGTCCCCTCTCAGTTCATGTTCCTCCCCGTGGGCAATTGCCTGATGAGCGAAAAGATCGCCGACAACGGACACTATCGCAGCATCCTGCTTTTCTGTGGCAACGCCCTCTTCTCCTCTTTCTTCGACACCTACTATCCCGACGTGCCTGCCAACGCCGGCAGCAATGCCGAAAAACGCCCTATCGCCCTGGCCCATGACGCGTTCCTCCGGCACTTCCTGGCTTCCCTCGCGGCCATCCGGCAAACGGACAGCGCCAAAAACACCGCCCTGCTTAAACTCAAAGTGCAGGAACTATTGCTGTACCTCTGTACCAAATACGACTTTCTGGTCCCCTACTTCAAAGGGGTCTGTGCTACCAACGCAGCAGACAATCTGCTGCGCAGGGCCGTATTCACCCATATGCACCAGGCTGTCACCATACGGGAACTGGCCTTCCTGTGCAATATGAGCTTGTCTACCTTTAAACGGAAATTTGCCGACACCTTCGGCACTACTCCCAAACAATGGTTCCTTCGGCAACGCATGGAAGAAGCCGCCAAACTGCTCAGGAAAGATGGCCGTAAAGCAAGTGAGATATATGACCAGCTGGGATATGAGCACCTCTCCAGCTTCGTGCAGTCCTTCAAACAATTCTACGGTACTACCCCCGGAAAATACCAACGGCAGGAGTAAACACCCCTGCCGTCAATGGCAGGATACACCTGCCCGTAATATTATGTTACGTTCAATTATGTTACGCTAAAGATCGAAGAACTGCCGCGTTCGATTGATACGGAGGTCTCTGAGCAAGCCGGATTTCGGGTTGATCGTAATACTGAACTGGCGGAAAGTACCAAACGGGATCAGGTTGATAGACATCTGCCAACAGTGCAGATCGCGGGAGATGTACATGTTCGTGTAAGCGATCTGCTTATTCACGAAGTCAAAACCACTGTTCAGACCTACCTTCCACTTCGGTGTCAGGCTGAAGTCGCCGTTGAAACTCAGGTACTGGTTGAAGCTATTCACCAATCCGCCGGAATCCGGTAATATCTGTTTGCTGAAGGACAAGCTGTAAGAAATATCTATACGCCAGGGAATATCAAAGTCTACATATTCGCCAGGGTTGTTACGTACCATCTGCAACTGTCGCTGCTGTGCTTGGAAGGCAGCATCCGTACTCTGATCCTGTGATATCTTATCCAGCTCCTGCTGCTTTTTCTTACTCTTCTTATCACTGGACTGAAAAGAGGTACTCATCGAGATGTTGGCATTGGTCAGCCTGCCCAGGCTGAACTTACCATCCTGCCACACATAGCGGTCCACCCTTACGCCGCGGCTGTTCACCACATAAGGATCGATCGTACCATTGGCAGAGATGTTGAGCTTATCAAACAGGTTAGTACGTGCATAGATGTTAAAAGTGCTCAGCTTGAACGAGTCGCTCATCAGATTGTAGTTACCACTGATACCGAAACCATCCAGGAGTTTGACCTTTTTTTCCTTATTGGCCGAGGTATCCTTTTTCGACGCCACCTTCATTTCCAGGTTGTTGTCGATCTGGAAGGAGATACCGCCGAAGGTCCCCTCCGTAGGTACCCCGATCACTGAGTTAGGGAAATAAGATACCCGCTGCTTATCGCCGATCCGGTTATACTGCAGATCGTAATAATAGGCTTTGGCCAGGTCTGGCTTATAGTTCATGCTCACCGTCGGACGTACCACGTGACGGATCGCCTTGATCTTGGAATTTTTCTTAAAGGCATACATCCCATAGATGGATGTATTCAGCGAAGCGTTAAAGCTCACCTCTCTGGCAGTGAAGAAACCAAACTGGCTGGTCGTATCAATACCACCGATGGAGTCTACACTTACCCGCTTGGTAGGGTTCCAGCTCCTGGTGAACTTACGGGTATACCAGTATTCATTATAGCTGATACCGGGAGAGAAGGTAAAGTTCTTAAATACAGGGATGGAGAAAGAGATCGGCACGCTATGCTGTATACCTGTCTGCAGGCGGTCGAACATCTCGGGCTTCAGGAACATACTGTCCTTGAAGTCGGCACGGTTACGCAACTGGCCATTGTAAGAAATACCGATCTTATGATACCATTTCGCCCGGCCTATCAGCTCTTTGGGCTGGAAAGGATAGATGGTATTGACCGTGAACGACCCATCCGGGAAAGTGATATTCACATCCCTGGTAGACAGGTTCTGCTGATGGCTCATGTTCATGGTCAGGTTGAAAGGTTTACCCTGCCAGGTTTTTGAGTAACTGATAGAAGAACCGATGTTATTGTTTACACGGGTATTATAGTCGTATACGTTAAAGCGGTTGAAGGAGGAAGTACCAAAGTTTACGTTGGCGCTGAAGTTCACTCCCGGACGGGCCTTACTGTCCATACTGTGGTTCCACATCACACGGAAGTCACGGGAACGGCTGAATTCTGTTTTAACCGTCGGGTCTCCGAAGCGGGTGTTGGCAAAACTCAGGTTCAACCCGCCATTATATCTATAGCGCTTGCGATAGGTCGGGCTGGCGGTGAGGCTCCAGCTACCGTAAGAATAGACGTCTCCCCGCAAGGTCACATCCAGGTGCTCACCCAGTCCTAAATAGTAACCGCCATTCTCGAGGCCCACCCCTTTCTGCTGGTTCACCACAAATTGTGGCGGCAGTATACCGGAACGTTGGCCCTGGGTGATCGGGAAGATGGCAAATGGTATATATAGAGGAGTAGGTACGCCGGCGATCTCCAGGTTGGCCGATCCGGAAATGATCAGCTTATCAGGGATCACTTTAATACGGCGGGCCCTGAACTGAAAGTGAGGCGTATCCAGGTTACAGGTAGTATAGCCATTCTTGAAACCGAAGATGGTGTTATCTGGCGCTTTCTTGATTTGGGCACTGTTGATAAAACCTTCGCCATATTGGGAACGGGTATTGTATATCTTCGCTTTCTGGGTACCGAAGTTATAACGCAGGGTATCGGATTCGAAACTTTGACCACCATCATTCATCACGGGGCGTCCGTAGGGCTTACCGGCAGTATCCCGGGCAGTGGTAGCTTCCAGCACCCCGGTGGCCTGCGCAAAGTTCATCCTTTCGGCAGTCAGTTCGATCTGTTTATATTTAGTATTAGCAGTTCCGTACAGATAAAAGCGTTTATCAGGTACCATCAGTATGATGGAGTCTTTGGCCTTATAGCTCACAGGAGCATCCAGGCTATCTTTGGACACCTGGTACATATGTATGCTATCCACGGTAACGCCGGAAGTATCTGTAGCAGCCAGCGATGTGTCTGCCCCGATACCGGGCAGGGTATCACGACGCAGGGTCTTTATAGGAGTCGTATCCTTCAGACGGGGCGTTGTATCTTTAGCGGCTGGCTTTACTGTATCTGTGAAACTTTTGTTAAAAAGACGCAAAGGATGCATCGCAGGGGCTGCAATGGCATCTATAATAACAGGAAAGGCGATTAGTATACCTGCTGACAACAGGTACACTGGCCTTAAAAACTTTTTATAATTATTTTTGTGCTGAGGGCTCATGTGTCAAGCGGGCACAAACCTACATGTTTTTATACAAATTATTATCCCTCGCTGCAGGAAAATGATAATAATAACCGTAGAAAGATATGCCTTAGATGATAGTATTAGCCGAAAATTATTATTTATTGAAATTAATTATTCGTGTAAAAAAGCAACCCATTAAAATCAGAATCATGCGCTGGAACCGATTTTGGACCTTAGGATTTGGAACATTACTGACCTGTACCTTATTTATTCATGCTAAAAACAATCCTGTTGATAGGAAACAGGATAAACCACTCAAAACGATCGTGATCGATGCCGGTCACGGAGGCCACGATATCGGCGCCAGGGGTAGCTATTCCACGGAAAAAGAAGTGACCCTCGATGTAGCCCTGAAACTTGGAAAGATCATTGAAGAGTATATGCCGGATGTAAAAGTGGTGTATACACGAAAAGTGGATCGCTTTGACGATCCCCGCCTTAAAGCTAAGATTGCCAACGATGCCAAAGGCGATCTGTTTATTTCTATCCACTGTAACTCTGCCGCCAAGGTTAGAAAGATAGTAGACTACAAGACCCTTGTACGTAAAAAAGGCCGTAAGAAAGTAACCGTCAAACAACCGGTATATGCTTACTATCCCAGCGAAGCAAAGGGTACGGAGACCTACATCTGGGCTACCAGTAAGAACAATGCCAAGATGCAGTCCCTGCGTGAAAGCTCGGTGATCATGCTGGATGCCAGCTCGGAAGAAGCCAAACAGGTGATCGATGTATCCGACCCGGAGACCTTCATCCTGCTCAACACCTTGCGTAACGTATTCTTCGACCAGAGCCTCAAGCTCTCTTCTATGGTAGAAGAAGAATTTACCAAAGTAGGCCGCATCAGCCGGGGCGCCCGTCAGCGGAATGAAAAAGGGATATGGGTATTGCAAGCCACTGCGATGCCAAGTGTACTGGTAGAGCTGGGATTTATCAGCAATCCTGAAGAAGAGGAATATCTCAACTCTGCCAACGGGCAGCAGGAATCGGCGATGGCCATCTTCCGTGCCATCAAACGCTACCGCGAAGACCTGGAGCGTTTCGGCAATACGCCTGCAGCTACTCCCCAGGAGACAATGCCCGCACCTCCAGCTTCGGCACCCACCCCTGCCAACACACCACCACCGCCCAGCAATATACGTAACAACACGCCCAAAGCGGTGATGCAACCTATTCAGGAGACACCGGCCAGTAAGCCGATCGGCAAAGCAGCCACCGATAAAGGCGCCAACTACAGAATTCAATTATTGGTTAGCGACCGGGACTATCGTCCCGGCGCTGCCATTTTTAAAAAGCTAAAAGGTGATATCGACCGGGAACAGGTCATACTCAATGGTAAAAAGCTCAATAAATACCTCTGGGGTAACTTTCCCCGGGAAAGAGAAGCGGGCATTGCACTGCGGCATGCCAAGAGTGCCGGCTTCGACGACGCCTTCATCGTACTGTTCAAAAATGGTGTCCGTGTAGACATGTAAGCGATAATAACCCCCTCTCCACTTTTTCTCCCCAACATTTTCCCCTGTTTACTCCCCGCACCTGCTTTTTAACTATTTTTGCGTGAACGTATACTTATATCATGCTTAAAGTATCTAACGAAACTAAAGTAGGCATTCTTACTGTACTGGCGATCGTATTGCTGGTGTTTGGCTTTAATCTGCTGAAAGGAAAGCGCCTTTTTTCATCCGACAAAACCATCTATGCCGTATACAAACAGGTAAACGGCCTCCAACCTTCCAATGCTGTACAGGTGAACGGTCTTACCGTCGGCAACGTATCTTCCCTGGAAGTACTCGACCAGAGTGCCGGTAAAATACTGGTAACACTGACCATCACCAAAAAAATAGAGATCCCCCGCAACTCCGTAGCCCGCATTACCAGCGACCTGCTGGGTACCAAAGCGGTACAGCTCGACTTCGGTAACGCTAATGAATATCTCAAGAACAAAGACACCGTATACGCAGCCGTAGATGGCTCCATCACCGACGCACTCAAAGAACAGCTCAACCCGCTGGTGAAAAAACTGGAGACTACCTTATCTTCTGTTGACTCTGTGCTGCTGACTGTCAACTCAATCTTTGACACGACCACCAAAGGTAACCTCCGTGATGCCATCGGTGATTTTGCACATACCATGCAGAACTTCAACCGTACTTCTGCTTCCCTGAGCAATATGATGGATCCTAACAAAGGAAATATTCAGACCACGCTGAATAACCTCGCATCTGTGACGGGCAACCTGAAAAATAATAACGAGAAGATCTCCAACATACTCGGCAATGCCGAAAAGGCCACTAAGACACTCACCAACGGCGAACTGGAAGCTACACTCGCACAATTGCAACAGGCAGCTACCAACCTGAACCAGGTAGTAGCCAAAGTGAACAGTACAGACGGTACACTCGGACTGCTGATGAATGACAAAAAGGTATACAACAACCTGCAGAGCTCACTCAACAGCCTCAACAAACTCCTGGAAGACCTGCGTGTGAATCCGAAACGTTATGTGCATTTCTCCCTGTTTGGCAGAAAAGATAAAGTAAGGCCTATTCCTTCAGATTCATCAGCAACGGCACAATGATCCACCACATAAGTAAACCGGCCGGTGTTCGCTCCGTCCTTCTGCTGGCACTCCTATGCCTGGGGTATCTGCTGCCTGCGCATGCACAGCAGACACCCACCGAACCCAAAAAACAAGGCGACTCTACCACCGTTATCTATATACAGAATGCCGAAGTCATGAACGGCGTTAAAGTCAATGGTATAGAGAAAACCAAATTTATCGGCAACGCCATCTTCCGCCAGGGTACCACCCTGTTCTACTGCGACAGCGCCCTGATAGACCGTGCAGCCAATACTGTAGATGCCTACGGCCGCGTACATATCAACCAGGCCGACAGCATCCATACCTATGGCGACTACCTCCACTACGAAGGCAACACCCGTCAGGCCAACCTGAAAGGGAATGCCCGCCTGACCGATGGTAAAGTCACCATCACCGGCCCGGAGCTGAACTATGATATGAATGCTAAAATGGGTACCTACTTCACCGGTGGTAAACTGGTCAACGGTAAGACCACCCTGACCAGCCATGAAGGGTACTATTATGCAGATACCAAAGATGTATACTTCAAAAAAGACGTACTGCTGGTAGATCCGGAATATACCCTTACCACCGATACCCTACTCTATAATACAGAGACGAAACTGGCTACTATCGTTGCGCCAACCACTATCAACGACGGCAAGACAGTGATGTATACCACCTCCGGTTTTTACAATACGGAAAGCGGACAGGGCAATTTCGCCGGCCGGCCCATTATTGAAGATAGCACTGCCACCATCACGGCAGACAATATCGAGATGAACAAACAAACGGGGATGGCCTATGCGACTGGTAATATGATCTATCGCGACACGGCACAGAAAATGTCGCTGCTCTCCAACTACGGGATCGTGAACCAGACCACCAAAACGGTCATGGCTACGCAGAAACCACTCATGATACTGGAACGGAGCAAGGACACCTTATATATGGTGGCGGATACCATGTACTCCGGTGTATTCCGTCCCGATACGATCAAGCCCAAACCACCTAAAGATACCCTCAAGGCTAAACCGGCTCTCAAAAAAGCGAACCTGTCTCCCAAGGATAGTATTCCACCGGGCGTCAAAGAAGGACTACCTGCTGCCAGGAACAGCTTTGCCAAAAAGCTCGATGCGACAGACTCGATCCCCTTGCCCAAGCAGCCTGACAGTCTGCGTACCCCTGAAAAGGACACGCTGCCGCCGGCCCCTTCCAGTATCCCGGTACCGGTCGTCAAAAAGGATAGCCTCTCCCCCATCGTCATGCCGGCAGATACCGGCAAACATGCGGCGGCCTTACCAAAAGACACTACCGAGAAGCGGTACATACTGGCCTATCACCATGTCAGGATCTTTTCTGACTCCCTGCAAGGAGTAGCAGACAGCGTATACTACTCTACCCTGGACTCCACCTTCCGCTTTTTCTACAATCCCGTACTCTGGGCCAACGGTAATCAGCTGAGCGGAGATACCATCCTCATGTTCACCAAAGACCAGAAAGCCGATAAGATATTGCTGAACCAGAATGCGCTGATCATCAACGAAGCAGCTCCCGAACTGTACAACCAAATCAAAGGGAACACCATCATGGGTTACTTCGCCGGTGAAAACCTGGATTGGATGCACGTCGACGGCAACGCGGAAAGTATATATTATATAAAAGACGACGGAGGAGGGTTCATCAGCGTGAACCGATCGCAATCGGCTATTATAGATATACATTTCAAAGAAAGCGAACTGTATAAGATCAACTTCATCAAACAGCCGGAAGGGACCATGTATCCTTTTACCCAACGGCCTAAGGATGAACTGCTGTTAGAAAACTTCCACTGGGATATCAAACGTAGGCCCAAGTCAAAATATGAGTTGATCGGTCACTAACGACCTTCACCACTTTATCCTGCAACAGCCGGCAACGATCCTTGTTGCCGGCTGTTGTGTTTATACCATAAGGGGGACGCCAGACCTAATCCGGCTAAATTGCTATTTTTGTACCCTCCGCAATTGTTCATCTTTAAATTATAGCCTGTGATTAAAGGAATCAAAAGCATCAAAAAGAAACTACTATCTCCGTTACACGAATTTCTGAAAGACAGCCGCGCGGTAGGCATCGTTTTGATCATTTGTACCTTTATCTCTATGGTGATAGCCAATTCTTCCTGGCAGGAACCTTATTTGGCATTCTGGGAAACTGCCATCCATTCTCCATTCCCCTCCCTGGAACTACCACATACCTTACTCCACTGGATCAACGACGGTTTCATGGTACTGTTCTTTTTTCTGGTAGGGATGGAGATCAAACGGGAATTGACGGTAGGTGAATTATCCTCCATCAAAAAATCATTACTGCCGGTACTGGCAGCGGCAGGTGGGATGGTATTTCCCGCCGGCATCTTTGCTATCTTCAACGGCGGCGGGCCTTATGCGCACGGCTGGGGTATCCCGATGGCCACCGATATCGCCTTCTCCCTGGGAATACTTTCCCTGCTGGGCAAGCGGGTACCGGTAAGCCTGAAGATCTTCCTGACGGCACTCGCTATTATCGATGATCTGGGGGCGATCCTGACGATCGCTGTTTTCTATACGGATGAAATCAAACTGGCTTACCTGCTGGGGGGCGCCGGTATACTGGCATTATTGGCAGCGCTGAACCTACTGAAGGTGAAAAGGCTGTTTTTCTATTTCCTGCCCGGCATTATATTATGGTATTGCATCTTCAACTCCGGAATACACGCTACCATCGCCGGCGTGTTACTGGCCTTCTGTATCCCGAACGACAAGCTCTCCGATCTTATACATAACCTGCACGACCCTGTCAATTTCCTCATTATGCCGGTGTTTGCGCTGGCCAATACAGCTATTGTATTTCCTCCTGACCTGGTGCAGGTATTCCTGTCTAGTATCAGCTACGGGGTACTAGCCGGCCTGGTGATCGGCAAGCCGCTCGGCATCTTCATATTGTCTTATCTGGCGACAAAACTGAAACTGGCGGCCCGCCCTGGTAAGGCCAGCTGGGCACAGCTGGTAGGAGTTGGCATGATCGCCGGTATTGGTTTTACGATGTCGATCTTTATCTCTACGCTGGCCTATTCGGAGGCGGAACTGCAGGTCATCTCCAAGATGGCTGTTATCCTGGCTTCCCTGATCGCCGGTCTGCTGGGTTTCATTTTTCTCCGCCTGTTGCCCGCACCGGTAGCCCATCCGGCATTTGCTACGCCAGGTGATGCCGGTGAAGAAGACGAGGAGGAGGAATAAGAAGAATAATTTTTTGACTAGTTATAGTGGTAATGCCCATTTCGCACGTCTTAAGAAGGCGAAAAGGGCTAGTCATGCCTGCTCCTGTCAACAACTGTCAAATACAACACACATATCTACCATATTATAAAAAATGGCATTATTATTGAAGGGAATGCATTTATTGTAAAAAACGAGATATACACCATCATCTTTACACCGGCCCGCCAACCGTCATAGATATAGCTAATATCGTCTAACAGTTACCAACATAAACAAAGAACAACATGAAAAAACTTGTGTTATTTCTGGCATTTACTGCACTAATTGCTACACAAGCCACCGCTCAACGCCGCAGCCGCTCTTCCGACGTCGCTAATTACAGTACTGCGCTGGGTGTAAGAGTCAACCCTTACCTGATCGGCTTTACGATCAAACATTTCCTGTCAGGCCCGCATGCCATTGAAGGTATTGTGCATACGAACCTGACTAACAACAAGAATGTAACATTCACCGGGTTGTATGAGTACCACTGGAATGCCTTCGGACATCCGGAATGGAACCTGTATGCAGGTGGTGGTGTGCACATTGGGGTTTATGATCGTTTTGACTACGACCGTAAACGCTGGGACAGAAAAGGTAATGGTACTTATGCTACTGTAGGTATGGATGGTATCATCGGTGTAGAGTATACATTTAAGAAGATACCGTTGAACCTGAGTGCTGACCTGAAACCATTCTTCCATTTCAGTGGTGAGACCAACTTCATCGGTGAAGAGATCGGTGGTATTTCTGCCCGTTATACCTTCTAAGCGATCTGTTCTGATCTTATGATATATAATGGAGGGCTGTTCCTGAAAAGGGGACAGCCCTTTTTGATTATGGGTAAAATGAGGTGAAAAACGTCAGTCAGTAAAAAACTTACATAATAAATCTTTTTGCCTTATTTTTATAGACACCAGCAGCTACCCGGCGCGCTAGCATCGGAGATAGAACTGTTGTCTGTCTATCAACATGAAAATCTTTTCCGCTACACAAATACGGGCTGCTGATGCATATACCATACAGCACGAACCAGTGAGCAGCCGGCAACTGATGGAGCGGGCGGCGGGGGCTTGTACGGAGTGGTTGTTAAGACATTATGGGCCGGCGCATCCTTTTTATATTTTCTGCGGCACGGGTAATAATGGCGGTGATGGGCTGGCCGTTGCGCGGCAATTGCTGGTAGCAGGATATAAGGTCTATATCTATTTATTACAATACAGTAAACATATCAGTGCGGATTACAGTGCTAATCTGGAGCAATTACGTCAGCACTATCCTGGTAGCATATACGAAATAAATGCGATCGTCGACTTTCCGGATCTTCCTGCTGCAGCGATCATCGTTGATGCTATTTTCGGAACGGGTCTGAACCGTGCTATAGAAGGGTGGATGGCGGGTATCATCCACCGGCTGAACGATTTGCGGAACCGGTATACGATCATAGCGATAGATATGCCATCCGGGCTGCTTGCTGATAGTAGTTCCCGGCATATGCCGGTGGTGCAGGCACACCATACGCTCAGTTTTGCTTTTTACAAATTAGCGTTTATGTTGCCCGAAAATGCGGAAAAAGCAGGACATGTACATATCTTGCAGATCGGGTTGCATCCGGATTATATTGCGCAGACGTCCACGCGTTTTCACCTGGCGGATGAAGAGATGATGCATACGATCTATCAGCCGCGGGAGCCATTTGCCCACAAGGGTACTTATGGGCATGCGTTGCTGATAGCCGGTAGTGAAGGTAAGATAGGCGCTGCGGTATTGTCTGCCCGTGCCTGTTTGCGCGCCGGCGCTGGTTTGCTTACCTGTTATGTACCTCAATGTGGTTATACCATATTACAGATCGCGGAGCCCTGTGCCATGTGTATCACTGATCCGCATGAACAGTACAATACCCGCTTCGACGAGGTATTGCAGCAACGGGAGGCGCCTACCTTCCATACGATCGGTATAGGCCCGGGACTGGGTACTGCCAATACTACGGCCGGCGCATTAGAGAGGCTATTGGAGACCTATCGCCAACCGATGGTGATCGATGCTGATGCATTGAACCTGTTGGCCCATTATCCATACCTGCAACAGAAAGTGCCCGCAGGATCGATATTAACCCCGCATCCCAAAGAGTTCGAACGATTGTTTGGCCCCAGTGAAAACGATTTTGAGCGACTAGCACTATTGTCGGAAAAAGCCCGTCAACTACAACTGTATATATTGGTAAAAGGCCGATATACTGCCATTGGGTGCCCGGACGGCGCCATTTATTTTAATAGTACCGGTAATCCCGGCATGGCTACCGCCGGTAGCGGTGATGTGCTCACCGGTATCCTGACCGCTTTGCTGGCACAACGTTACAGCCCCAAAGCGGCTATATTGCTAGGCACTTACCTGCATGGAAAGGCAGGTGACCTGGCAGCGGCCCAACTGTCTCAGGAATCTATGACGGCAGCTGATATCATTACGTATCTAGGCTCGGCATTTCTATTATTTCAGCCAACGAATTCCCGGTACTGAAAATAAATTTGGTGATTAGAAAAATAAATTCGAATACATTATTTTTGTCAACCTTGCATATTTAAAAATCGCTTATATGAGTATCGTTTACCTCGTTCCATGTTTTGGATTACTAGCATTGTTGTTCACTGCCGTAAGAAGTGCCTGGGTATCCCGCCAGGAGGCCGGCAATGAACGGATGACTGAAATAGCCCGGTATATAGCTGAAGGCGCTATGGCATTTCTTAAAGCTGAATACAAGATCCTGACCTACTTTGTGATCATTGCCGCCCTGTTATTAGGATATATGGGAGCTTCCCATGCTAATTCGGACTGGACTATTGCCTTAGCCTTTGTATTAGGTGCTGTATTTTCCGCTGTCGCAGGTTTTATTGGAATGAGGATCGCTACCAAAGCGAATGTGCGTACGGCACATGCTGCACGTACCAGCTTGGCTAAAGCATTACAGGTATCTTTCACCGGTGGCTCTGTAATGGGTATGGGTGTAGCTGGCCTGGCGGTATTAGGGCTGGGTGGCCTATTTGTCATATTAAAGGCCTACTTCGGTGCGGAAGCCGATACTCCGGAGATGATCAAAACCATTGAAGTACTGACCGGTTTCTCACTGGGCGCGGAGAGTATCGCCCTGTTCGCCCGTGTAGGCGGCGGTATCTATACTAAAGCTGCCGACGTAGGTGCCGACCTGGTAGGTAAAGTAGAAGCCGGCATTCCTGAAGATGATCCGCGTAACCCTGCTACTATCGCCGACAACGTAGGTGATAACGTAGGTGACGTAGCTGGTATGGGCGCCGACCTTTTCGGTTCCTATGTAGCCACCGTACTCGCCACTATGGTGCTTGGCGTGGAGACCAAATCCCAGGATGCTTTTGCCGGACTGGCACCGGTACTGTTACCGATGTTTATCGCTGGTATCGGCATTGTATTTTCTATCGTAGGTACTTTCTTCGTAAAGATCAGCGACAACGCCGGCCTGCACACGGATGCGGTGCAACGTGCGTTGAATATGGGTAACTGGGGTTCTATCGTACTGACCGCTATTGCCTCTTTCTTTGCGGTCAACTGGCTGCTGCCTGAGACTATGGTCCTGCGTGGCCAGGAGTTCTCCCGTAATGGCGTATTCGGTGCTATTGCAGTAGGTCTGGTAGTAGGTACCCTGATGAGTATCATCACCGAGTATTATACTGCCATGGGTAAACGTCCTGTACGTTCTATCATCCGTCAATCTTCTACCGGTCATGCCACCAACATCATCGGTGGTCTGGCGATCGGTATGGAATCCACCCTGCTGCCTATCCTGGTACTGGCGGGTGGTATATATGGTTCTTATGCACTGGCAGGCCTTTATGGTGTGGCGATCGCTGCTGCCGGTATGATGGCTACTACGGCTATGCAGCTGGCTATAGACGCATTCGGTCCTATCGCTGATAACGCCGGCGGTATCGCTGAAATGAGTGAGCTGCCTAAAGAAGTGCGTGAGAAAACCGACATCCTGGATGCTGTGGGTAACACTACTGCGGCTACTGGTAAAGGATTTGCGATCGCTTCAGCTGCGTTGACTGCCCTGGCGCTGTTCGCCGCCTATGTAGGTGTGATCAACAATAACGGTTATCCCCTGGGTGATGTGATCAACATTTACAAAGCGGATGTACTGGCTGGCCTGTTTGTAGGTGCTATGATACCGTTCATTTTCTCTTCCCTGGCGATCCGCGCTGTAGGTGAAGCGGCGATGAGCATGGTAGAGGAAGTACGCCGCCAGTTCAAGACCATCCCTGGTATTATGGAAGGTACCGGTAAGCCGGAGTATGACAAATGTGTGGCGATCTCTACGCAGGCCTCTATCCGCAAGATGCTGATACCAGGTGCGATTGCGCTGGTTTCTCCGCTGCTGGTCGGTTTCATATTCGGCCCTGAAGTACTGGGTGGATTCCTGGCCGGTGCTACTGTAAGTGGTGTATTGATGGGTATGTTCCAGAACAATGCCGGTGGTGCCTGGGATAACGCGAAAAAATCATTCGAAAAAGGCGTAGAGATCAATGGTGAGACTTACTATAAAAAATCTGAGCCACATAAAGCATCTGTAACGGGCGACACGGTAGGTGATCCATTTAAAGACACCTCTGGCCCTTCTATGAACATCCTTATCAAACTGATGTCCATTGTATCGCTGGTAATAGCCCCTACCCTGGCGCAACTGCACCAGCACTCCACTACTGCCGCTAAAGCGACCCAACAGAAAAAAGAGATCCTTGCAGGCCAGGCGACTGCCCATACCGCTGCCCATGTACAGGTAAAATAAGATCATGATTTCTTTATATCGTCCCCGGATGCAGTCTCAAGAGCTGTCTCCGGGGATCTTTTTTTAACAGTATTTAAGCAGGGGGATTTGGGCAATTAAATAAATCCTTCTACCTTTGTACTGTAATGTAATTTATTACAGAATGATCAAGAGCAAGTTCGCTATATCAGTTCACATACTCACTTTACTCGCCGGTTCTGAAGAAGAGTGGATGCCCTCCGAGATCATTGCCAGTTCGTTGAATACGAACGCGGCCTTAGTCCGTAAGGAGCTGAGTGCATTGCGGCAGGCGGGGTTGGTAGAAAGCAAGGAAGGTAAAAACGGAGGCAGCCGCCTGGGTAGATCCGCCGCCAGTATCACGATGGCGGAGATCTTTTCTTTGGTAAAAGAGGACCATGTATTTGGTTTTTCACCGAATCTCCCCAATCCGAAATGTCCTGTAGGCGCGCAGATCAATGATGCGCTGGACGAACTTTTCACCGCTATAGATGAGACAGTTTACAACAGGCTGCGGCAGGTGACGCTGGCAGATTTCAGTGCACAGTTCGTATACTGATGCGGTTTGGTTGTTCTTAAATAGCGGCGGCAGGTGTCTTTGTGTATAGCAGGCACATAACTGTAATATTTTTACTTACAATAACATTTCAGCATATACGTTGTTTATTTACTAATACACATAAAATTAAAAGTATGAAAGTAGCTATTATCGGGGCCTCTGGTTTTATTGGCTCTGCTTTGCTGGCCGAGGCTTTGGAACGCGGTCATGCCGTAACTGCCATTGTGCGTCATCCGGAGAAGATCACTACGCAGCATGCGCATCTGACGATAAAGAAAGGCGATGTTACGAATGTAGGGGAGCTGGCGGAGTTGATTGGCGGGCAAGATGCGGTGATCAATGCTTTCAATGCGCCGGGTGCGCCGGATGTGGTAGCGGCTTATGAGGTGGCCACGCATGCGCTGATTGCGGCGGTAAAAAAGGCAGGTGTGAAGCGTATCCTGTCGGTAGGAGGTGCGGCATCCCTGGATACGGCGCCGGGTCAGAAGGTGATAGATTCTCCTCATTTTCCGGAGGAATGGAAACCGCTGGCGCGTGGTACGTGGAGAGCGCTTGACATTCTGAAGGAAGAGAAAGAGCTGGATTGGACGGTGTTAAGTCCGGCAGCGATGATAGCGCCCGGGGAGCGTACGGGGAAGTTCCGTTTGGGTAAGGATCAGCTGATAGCGGATGAGCAGGGCAACAGTCGTATCTCCAGTGCGGACTATGCGGTAGCGTTGATCGATGAATTGGAGCAGCCTAAACATAGCCGGCAGCGTTTTACGCTGGCTTACTAGTAGTCGGTTTTTATTATGATACTATACATCCGGGCGGTGGTTGTACGACTACTGTCCGGATGTGTTTTTTAATTCAGTTTGCTGGGGCTGCAACCGAACTTTTTGCGGAAGGCGTTACTGAAGTGTTGCAGGGACGCATATCCCAGTTCGTCTGCTATTTCGGTAACGGTTTTGGCGCCTTCGAGCAGCAGGGTACGGGCATTGTTGAGGCGGTGATCGCTGAGGTAACCGAATACGGTATTCCCGAATAGTTGTTTGAATCCTGTTTTGAGTTTAAATTCATTCAGGCCGACCTGCCGGGCTAGTGCTGACAGGGATAGGGGTTCCCGGGCATGGCGTATCAGTATATCACGGGCGTAGTAGAGCCGTTCCCGGTCTGCGGCGGATATATTCAATAATTGTTTGGTAGCACCGAAGGCATTTTCATGCTGTTGGCATTGTAATGCCAGCATTTCCAGCACTTTAGATTGCAGATATAGTTTTTTCAGGCCACCTGTGAACTGGCAGGTGCGGATCTCTTCGAGCACCATGAGCATGCGGGTGGTAATGGGTTGATTGCCTTTTTCGTTGAGGCAGATACGTTTATCAACGGCGATGGCGGAGGCAAGTCTTTCCAGTATAGGTCCGTTGTTTTCAGCGAGTTGTACAAAGCGGTCGCGGGTGAAGTGCAGGCCGATCAGTTCTACGCGATCTTGTTTATTGACGTCTACGTATCCGGTTTCTACGGGAGCGTAAGCCAGGTTATGTTCCAGGCTGCCGAACGGCACTTTTTTCCGTATGCCGAACATATCGGTGGTGAACTCACCTTTTATTACGAATTGCAAGGTAACGAGGGAGGGGGTCTCTGACGCTACTATATGGAGATTCTCCTTAACAGTAGCGGCGCCTCGTACAATCTGTATGCCTTCAAAATACAGTTCATCGAAGGTGGCGGTGCCGAACTCATAGCTGAATTCCTGGCGCTCTTCCACGATGGTATTGGAGTTAAGCATTTCCTCCCGTACAATGACGTCCTCCCGGTACAGCAGTTCATTTACCTCATTGGAAATGGTCAGCGGCATAAATAATCCGTTTTGTGTAAATATTTATCCTTTTCACGCAATACCTGAACGCCTCAAAATATTCAAATTTGTACAAAAATATCCTGAAAAATTATAACAAACGCAGCATGGTTGGAATATTCAAAACAAATATTAGTACTGTGCATGATAAGAATAAGGTTATAAGAGCAATTACAGCCAACTTCAGGGTGTCTGCCTGCAGTGTAGACATAGAGGATTGCGACAAGGTGTTGCGTATTATCAGCCATGAAGAGGGAGAAACGGCCCTGATGGAGTTCGTAAAGCGTATGGGTTACTATTGTGACCTGCTGGACTGATCTGATCTTATCCTGCTTACTTCGGGTGGTATCGTTGTACCGCTGTCCCTTGTCCTGGTCAGTGTTTGGTATATGATACCACCTTTTTGTTGCCCTACTGGTACTTTTTTCTCCTTCTGCTGGTGT
This sequence comes from Chitinophaga pendula, assembly GCF_020386615.1. Taxonomy (NCBI): domain Bacteria; kingdom Pseudomonadati; phylum Bacteroidota; class Chitinophagia; order Chitinophagales; family Chitinophagaceae; genus Chitinophaga; species Chitinophaga pendula. Next base: position 1,083,598 of record NZ_CP077769.1, on the reverse strand, counting down.
ATGATGCCAGTTTTCTCCACATACTATTCTTCACAAAAAAAAAATCTACTGCGATAGGGGTTCCTTGCTCTACCCTCGTCATATACTCGGTAATTACCGGATGGTTATCTTAGCGGATAATATCCGGGCGAACATAAACCTATTGCCTTATATGAAGACTTGGTCAATACTATTCGTATCCTGTTTCCTATTGTTACAGGCATTTACGTCACACGCACAACAACGTTTTACCATCAGTGGTTACGTAAAAGACAAACAGAATGGAGAAAGCCTGATCGGCATTTCCATCTCCAAAGCTGGAACCGGTATCGGTACAGTTAGTAATGAGTACGGGTTTTACTCCCTTACTTTACCTGCCGGGGAACATGAATTGGTGTTTTCCTATGTAGGGTATGCTGCCTATAAGACAAAGATATTGCTGAACGGCAACAAGACCTTTGACATCAAACTTGAGAAATCCAGCAGTCAACTGAGTGAGATTACGGTGACTGGTAAGCAGAAAGAGAAAGCTGTGAACCAGTTGAACACCAGTATCAACCGGCTTGATATTGCGCAATTGAAAAAGATGCCCACTTTTATGGGTGAGGTAGATGTATTGCGTGCTATACAGACCTTACCAGGTGTAAGCACGGTAGGTGAAGGTTCTGCCGGGTTTAACGTACGCGGTGGTAATAATGATGAAAACCTGATTTTGCTGGATGAGGCGCCGGTATATAATTCCACGCATATGTTGGGATTCTTTTCGGTGTTCAATCCTGATGCGGTAAAAAGCCTCAATCTGATGAAAGGCGGTTTTCCTGCTGAATTTGGTGGTCGTACTTCTTCGGTATTGGATATCCGTATGAAAGACGGCAATAACCAAAAGTTTAATCTAAACGGAGGTATCGGTAATGTATTCAGCCGTTTATCCCTGGAAGGACCGATCCAAAAAGACAAGTCTTCTTTCATTGTCGCTGCGCGCAGATCTTATATCGATGTGTTGATGAAACCTTTCCTGAAAGGGGATATGAAGGATACTAAACTGAACTTTTACGATCTGACTGCGAAGATGAACTTCAAGTTGAACAAAAACAATACACTGTTCGTTAGCGGTTACTTCGGCCGGGATGTGTTCGGGTTTGGTTCTGATATCAACATGAACTGGGGTAATACGACCACCACTATACGTTGGAACCACGTGTTCAACAACCGTCTGTTCATGAACCTTTCTACTTACTACAGCAAGTTTGATTACAAACTGGCTTTCAGTAACAAGAGCAGGAAGAGTGCCAATGAGCCGGAGCAGGGTTATGACTGGACATCCAACATTATCAACTATGGGTTCAAGCCATCTTTCACTTACTATATCAACAGTAAGAGTAGTCTTCACTTTGGTGCCCAGGCGATCTATTATACCTTCAAACCTGGTAAAGGTAAAGGCACGGAAGGCGATCGTGTAAACATCACAGAACTGAGAGACCAGCACGGTCTGGAGACTGGGCTGTACCTGGATCATGAGTATAAACCCAGCAGTCGTTTTGGTTTGCAATATGGTCTTCGTCTATCCAGTTATTATTATCTGGGGAAGGGTACTGCCTATTACTATAATGATACTACTCCCGGTATCCGGCGGACCCTGGTGGGTATGAAAGATTATAGCAACAATGCTGTGATCAAGCGTTATACCTACCTGGAGCCCAGGATCACTGCGAGGTATGCACTTACTGATAACCATGCGTTGAAAGCATCGTACACCCGTACTACCCAGTATATGCACCAGTTATCCAATACCGCTTCTCCTACTCCACTGGATATCTGGACACCCAGTACCAATAATATCCGGCCGGTGATGGCGGATCAGTTTACGTTGGGTTACTTCTACAATTCTCCATCGAATGTGTTTGAGATCTCTGCGGAGGCGTTTTACAAAAAGACCACGGATCAGCTGGATTATATTGACAATGCGAACCTGGAGCTGAACCAGTTGATAGAGGGCGACCTGTTATCGTCCAAAGGACGAGCTTATGGTTTGGAGTTACAGGCAAAAAAAGAGCTGGGTAAGACCACGGGATGGATCAGCTATACGTTATCGCGCACTGAGCGTCAGACAGATGGTATCAGTAAAAATGAGTGGTTTATTAACCGATATGACCGTACGCACAATGTGAACCTGGTATTGACACATGAGTTTACCGACCGTAAATCACTTTCTGCCAACTGGGTATATGCATCCGGTACACCGGCTACTTTTGCTGACAGTCGTTTACAATTCCAGGACTGGGATATTCCTTACAACAGTACTGACAAACGTAATAACTATCGTCTGCCGGCCTTCCATCGTCTTGACCTCTCTTATACCGTTAAGGGTAAAGCGCGTAAGCGCTGGCAGGGAGAATGGGTATTTTCTCTTTACAATGTGTACGGCAGAAGGAACGCCTATACGATCTATTTCCGACAGAATCCGGATGACAGGACCAAAAAAGAAGCGGTACGCTTATCTATCATCGGCTCTATCATACCAGGTATCACTTACAACTTCAAGTTCTAATCATTTTTCAATCGCTGTATATGAAAAAGACGTTGCTCATTATATTAGCCTTTGCCGGTGTGTTCACCGCCTGCGAAGATCCCATAGATGTAAAAGTGCCTGCCGGCAAATCTTATCCGGTGCTGGATGCATGGATAACCAATGTTAAAGGGCCTCAGTACATTAATCTGACTCAATCCGTTCCTTACCTGGATCAGTCGCCGGCGCCGGTTATCAGCGATGCGACGATTACCTTGTATGATATAACGGCTGGTAAGACCTATCCCTTTGCCTATGCCAATGGTAAATATAGTTATGATCCGGGCGCAGCTAACACTATCGGTGTGATAGGGCATGCTTATATGCTAAAGGTGCAGTACAAGGGCGAATTGTTTGAAGCCTATGATACGATCAGACGTGTGCCTCCTATTGATTCTATCACTTATGAGTTTAAAAAGGACGGGGAATCGACCAGCGGTAAGGAAGGGTATTATGCCCGGTGGCATGCTACCGATCCGGAAGGCCGTTATGATTACTACTGGATACGTTCTTACCGTAACAGTATGGACAACCGTCTGCGGGACTTGTATTCAGTAGATGGATCTTATGCAGAAGATATATCTGACGGGTTCCGGTTTATTACGCCGCTGAGCGAATCTATCACGGATTATGATAAACCATTTAAGCAAAAAGAGAAGGTGATTGTAAGATTACGTTCATTGACAAAGGGAAGTTTTGAATTCCTCAAACACGTGGAGAATCAGCTGAATAATGGCGGGTTGTTTGCGCGTGTACTGGAGAATGTCAAGAGTAATATGGTCAATAAATCAGCCAATGGCAAGGAGCGTATCCTGGGCTACTTCGGAACTTCGGGTGAGGTAGTGGCAGAAAAGACAATTCAGTAACCATATCCATATTATCCATCCATCATCAGCTTAAACAACGATTATGAAAAGAACATTGATTGCTACCCTGTTATTATGCTGTGCCTGTTATGCCAATGCTCAGCGTATACAAACACTGTCCGGCCACGGCAAAGTCAAAGTAGGTGGTTACGGCGGTCCTGCGGCTAAATTTACATCCATAGACAATAATTTTACTGTAATGGCCGGCGCTTATGGCGGGGTCTTTTTAGATAAGAAATTCCTGTTGGGCATAGGCGGTTATACGAACGTTAATAACGTGCCTGCTACTCCATCGAAGATCAATAATCAGCATCAATACTGGCAGATGTGGTATGGTGGTTTTAACGGTGAGTATGTGCACAATTCTGATAAGCTGGTGCATTTCAGCGTGGGTGCCTTGATTGGAGGCGGGGGTGTATTCAGGAGAACCCGGTTTGAGGAGATCAACGAGTTTGACGATCATTTCCGGGATTATAGTTCTTTTTTTGTAGCGGAGCCTACTATCAATGTAGAGGTAAACATTACCACCTTCTTACGTGTATTTGCGGGCGGTTCTTACCGTTTTGTACAAGGCTCGGGTACACCTGGTATCACGGATCAGAAATTGAGCGGCCCTTCTGCCCAGATCGGGATCAAAGCAGGCGCATTTTAATAAGTATTTTTCCCATGTGGTGATTGTTTATCACCCGCAGGTCTTGCCGCTACTTCATCTGACGGTCACATGAAGGGCGGCATTCCTGTTTTATGCCGGTTCGGCTTTTTTTGGGTATATTAGTTATATGTTAGAACTGATCCATTATGCCATACCAGGGTTTGTAATATTGATCACGGCGGAAGTGATCTTTACGGTAGTGGAGAAGCGGGACCTATATGAGACTAAAGATGCGATAAGCAGTATTGCGATGGGGCTGGGGAATGTTTTTATCGGGTTGTTTACCAAGGCGATCATTTTTGCTATCTATAGTTTTGTATATCAGTACCGGCTTTTTACGCTCGGTTTTTCCTGGTGGGTGTGGATCGTTTGTTTTTTTGCGGATGATCTGACCTATTACTGGTTTCACCGCGGCAGTCACACGGTTCGTTTTTTCTGGGCATCGCATGTGATCCATCATTCTTCCCGCAAGTATAACCTGGCCACTGCTTTACGGCAGACCTGGACAGGTAATCTGACTGGTACTTTCCTGTTTTGGTTATGGATGCCGTTGTTGGGTTTTCACCCTGCGATGGTATTGAGTATGCAGGCGATCAGTCTTATTTACCAGTTCTGGATACATACGGAGGCGATCTATAAATTTCCGCGTTGGGTGGAGCTTATTTTTAATACTCCCAGTCATCACCGGGTGCATCATGCTTCTGATATCAAGTACCTGGACAAGAACCATGCGGGTATCTTGATCATATGGGACCGGTTCTTTGGCACTTTCCAGGAGGAGGAAGAGCGGCCTGTGTACGGACTCACTAAAAACATCCATACCTATAATCCGTTGCGGATCGCAACACATGAGTGGGCAGCGATCTGGCGGGATTTGCGCCGGGCCGGCTCTTTCCGTAATGCCTGGCATTATCTCTTTAATGCGCCGGGCTGGAGCCATGACAATAGTACGCAGACCACGCGGCAATTGCGGAAGCAGCTCCGTTCCTGATTTGCCACCGTTCCTCCTTTATTTCCCGCCGTTCTTCCCTGGTTATCAAAATATATTTTGCATTTACGAAAAGTATCGTACATTTGTTTACGAAGATATTCGTATATAGTATAATCATTGTATTCAGAACGCATATGAATAACGGGAAGCATATAAAACCCACGGAGAGTGAGTTGGAGATATTGTCTATTGTATGGGAAAGGGGGCCTAGTACGGTCAGGGAGGTGCATGAGATATTGGAAAAGAGTAAGGATGCCGGCTATACTACTACATTGAAGCTGATGCAGATCATGCATGAGAAGGGTTTATTAACCCGTGATACCAGTAGTAAAACGCATATTTATTTGGCAGCTATCTCCAAGGAGCGTACGCAACGTCAGTTGCTGGACAGGATGATAGATACGGTGTTTAACGGGTCTGCGTCGCAGTTGGTGATGCAGGCGTTGGGGCATCATCAGTCGTCATCGGAGGAGTTGGAGAAGATCAAACAATATCTGAAAGATATCGAACACAAGAAATAAGCTGTTATCCGTTTCCTACCCTACAAACAATATCCTTCATGAGCACATTGTTTTCTTTGGGGACTCCGATGATACAAGCATTAGGCTGGACGTTGCTACATTCTATCTGGCAGGCCCTGCTTGTATATGGTTGTCTTAAAGCTGTATTGTATCTGTGGCCTGATGCCAGTGCCCGTACCAAATATAATCTGTCTTTTCTGTCTATGGCCGGTATTTTCGGTTGGTTTTGTATCACTTTGTGGGAGCAGGTATCTGCTGCCCGGGAGTGGAGTTATCAGCTGGTGTATGATACTGAGGCCGTGATGGAGGCGCCTCCTATGGCCAGTGTGATGGGGAGTGAGGCGTCGGTGCCAGCAGACATATTCCCTCACCTGGAGGTTTGTTTTCCGTTGCTGGTGGCTTTTTATGTAGCGGGGGTTGCTGTGATGCTGATCAAATTGCTGGTAGACGTCCGGCAGTTGTATTCCATTAAGACCCGGCAGGTGAAGCCTGCGGAGGTGATACAGGCAGCACACTTACCTAAGCTGCTGTTGTTGCTCGGGATATCCCGGCCGGTGCAGGTGATGGTATCGGAGTACCTGCAGGTGCCGGTTATGATCGGTGTATTGAAGCCGGTCATCCTGTTGCCTGCGGTTATGCTCAGCCAGTTGAGTACGGAGCAGCTGGAGGCTATACTGCTGCATGAGCTGGCACATATCAAACGCAATGATTATCTTCTGAATATCTTCCAATCCATTGTTGAGACACTCTTATTTTTTAACCCATTTGTATGGTGGATATCTAAAAATATCCGTCTGGAGCGGGAACACTGCTGCGATGACCTTGTCGTGGTCCATACCGCTCCGTTGCATTATGCCAAAGCGCTCGTAGCGTTGGAGGAATACCGGTTTACTTCCAATTCGCTGGCGATGGCGGCGGCAGATGACAAGCACCATTTGTTCCACCGCATTAAACGCATTATGGAAATGAAAACTAAACATCTGAATTATAGTCAACGTTTATTGGCCATGCTGATCATAGCTGGCAGCCTGATATCAATTGCCTGGTTAAATCCTGATACCCGTCAGGAGCAGGATCGTCCGACGCTTAGCCAGGGTGAACAGCCTGTAACTGACACGGTAGCGCCACTAACGGCTACTGCCGGAGAGCGGGAGGCACCGGCAGCTCCTATTGCTGCGACACCTGCTGCTGACGTTACTCCCTTACCTGTGACGGATACGGTATTACCAGGTGGTGAAAAGGGTACTGCTCCTGCCGACGATAAGACTAACTGGGTGGTTATTAACAATGAGCATGGAGATTCGTCTTTTACCACTATCAATGACAGCAGCTTCCAGTATCGCTTTCAGAAAGGGCTGGATGTGCGAGTGAATGATGTGAGTAACAGGCCGGTGAAGGTTATGGTGAGTCCCCGTCAGTTGAAAGTGAACACCAGTACTAACACTAATATTGACTGGAAAAAGATCGATACGGAAGTAGAGACGGCGCTGAATAATATTGACTGGGGTAAGATCAACCAGGATATTGCGAGGGCCAAGAAAAATTCGAATGTCAGTGCTGCTGAAATGAGGAAGCAAGTGGATGCGGCGGTGAAGCAGGGTCTTAAGAGTGCACAGGAGAGCATGAGAAAGGATATGAAGGGTCTGCAGCGGGAGTTGGCATTTGTACAACGTGACCTGGCAAATATTGATTTCCGTGGTGTTTCGGACGATGCGCTGAAAGGTCTTGATTTCGACAAGCTATCTGAGGAAACCAGAAAAGGTTTGAAAGAAGCCAGGGCGCAATCGCAGGCTGCCATGCAGAAGGCATTTAGTGAAATGAAGAGACTACAGGATGAACGCCACGATGAGATCAATCATCCGTTCCGTGATCTGGCGATCAATGGCAGAGCGGGGCGGGTGCTGATCCACCACAACAATAAGGATATTGATTACAAGGATATGATAGCGCAGTTGAAGGGAGAACGTTTGATAGAAACTGACCGCTCTTTCTCTATCAAGTTTAAGGACGAGCAGTTGTATATTAACGGGGACAAGCAGCCCGAGGATATTAAACGCAGGTACCGTCGTTATCTTGATAATGTAAAATCGCTGACTATCAAGGGTAACAAGAGCAATCTGAGTATCAGTGTAAGTAAATAATTTAAATCGCCGCCATTCTAAACGCCACTGTTTTTAGGAACAGTGGCGTTTTTTTATATTAAAAGTTTTTTACCTTCAGGTATCTAAACATTTTGCTGATCTATGAGAAATATTGTTACCATGATGCTGACTTTGGGAGTAATGCAAGTCAGTGCACAGGAGTTGTCTGTGATCAAGAACAATCAGGCTACTGCTGTTAAGAACCAGGCGCTTACGGGTACTTGCTGGTGTTTTTCCACTACATCGCTGGTAGAGTCGGAGTGTATTCGTACGGCCCCTTCGCAGCCGCAGTTGGATCTTTCTGAGATGTTCACTGTGCGTAATATTTACATTGAGAAAGCAAAAAACTATATCCTGCGTCAGGGGTATGCCCGATTTGACGAGGGGGGGCTGGGTCACGATGCTATCCGTGCGATTGCTGTTTATGGTGCTGTACCGGAGCGTGTGTATAGTGGTCTGCCGGCAGGTCAGACGTCTCACAATCATAGCAAGATGGTACCGGTGTTGAAGGCTTACCTGGATAGTACGTTGAAGCTGGCGAAGCCTATTCCGGAGCATTGGCTGGAAGGATTTACGGCTATTCTGGATGTGCATATGGGTAAGCCACCTGCTGAGTTTGAATATAATGGCCGTCGGTATACGCCGAAAAGTTTTGCCAAGGATGTGTTGAAGTTCAATGCGGGGGATTATGTGATGCTGACATCTTTTACTCATCATCCTTATTATCAATCATTCATTGTGGAGGTACCTGATAATTTTTCCAACGGTGCTTATTTTAATGTGCCTTTGAAGGAGCTGATCGATGTTACGAAGACGGCTATTAAGAAGGGTTATACGGTGATGTGGGATGCGGATGTAAGTAATAAAGGATGGTTGACGGGTAAGGGTTATGCTTTTGCGCCAGCTGCTGATTCTTTGTTAAAGGTGGCTAAAGTGGATCCGGATGTACAGGAGGTGAGTTATACACCGGAGTATCGTCAACGGTTGTACGAGGAGTTGGTGACGGAGGATGATCATTTGATGCATATTACGGGTTTGAGTAAGAGTGCCAATGGTAAGGAGTTTTTTGTGGTGAAGAATTCCTGGGGAGAGAAGACGGGTCCGTTCCAGGGTTATATGAATGTATCGGAGCCTTATTTTGCGGTGAATACGATCACTATTATTGTTCCTAAGGCGGCTATTGACAAGTCATTATTGGCGAAGCAGGGGAAGTAGGTATATTATTTTTCGTTCCATATTGGTTAAAAATAAATAAGGGAAGGCAGACGCCTTCCCTGTTTCATTATTGGCTTAGGTTATAAATATACTTGTGTGTAATAAGCGTGTTTTTTTATTTTTCACCGGACGATCTCGAAGGTATCGAAGTGTTGTGCTGGCAGGGGTAGGATCTGCAGTTCTTCTACATTTGCGTCGGGAGGTCCTTGTCTGCACCAGGCGATAAATTGTTCTATGGCATTATCGTCTCCTGTTGCGATGATATGTACGCTGCCATCGGGTAGGTTTTTGACCTGTCCTTTGACACCCAGTTGTCTGGCTATATCTCTGGTGGTAGCTCTGAAATAGACTCCTTGCACGATTCCTTTCACGATTATTTCTTTATATACTACTGACATACTATTCGATATATCTGTTTATTAAAGTATAGTAGTCCAAAGTTACTAACGCATATTGGCTCAGAAAATTTTATCTGTAGTGGGTGATGTGATTATAATTTTTATTTTGGAACCTGCTGCCAAATACCGTACGTTGTTTAAGACTTTATAACAAGTATTATGCCTTGTTGGAATTAAATAACGCCGGCATTGGGCATGTAGCGATCAGCAGGTAAGGTTAACAAGGGACTAGAAAATATAATTGTTATTTGTTTATCGGGTCAATAAAGATGATGGTTTGATACCGTTGGAAATGTGGCATTATTGCAGCCACATTTCCGGTATGATGGTTAAAGTTTAGGGGGTTACAAACCTGCATGAAAGTAAATGTTTCTTTTTGTGGTGTAAGTTTTATGCGGCATGTGGGAAGAGTGAGCCATCCATGTGTTCGATATCTCCGAATGTCAGTTCGCTGATTGTTTCGTACCGGCCGCCTGCTACGGGTTTGCGTAGCAGGGTGAAGCTGCGGCATTGGAAGCTGCGGACGAACAATTGGTTATCGAAGTGGCTGTATACCTGGTTGAACGCTGTAGCAGAGATTGCTCTGGCCAGGGTGATATGTGGCCGGAAGCTGTTGGATCTCAGTTCGAAGAGGTGCAGGACGCGTTTGTGTAGTTCGAGGAGGGGTTTGGGGTTGGCTACGTTTACATAGATGGTATGTTTATTCTCGCCATGAGAAAAATGATCAAATTTGGAGGTGTAGATGGTAAAACCGCTTTGCGCTCTGGCTACTTCGTTGAGTGCGTTGATGAAGCCCTCCTGGAACCGTTCCGGAAATACGGAGCGGAACAAGGTGATATGCGGATGGGCATGGAAGCTATTGAAGTATCCGAGTTCGTTGGCAATTACCCTTTTATATTCCAGTATTTCTTCTGAGGTACGGCTATCCGGGTTAACTACCAGTAAATAATCATATAGATTATCGTCTTGTGTATGGTTTGTTTCGATATTCATAACCAAACATTTTTTACTGTTGATCAGAATTGATTGCGATACAAATATACACCTTTTTTCGGAAATACTAATTTTTTTAGCATTAAATACTAAAAAAGTACGCAGCTGGTTTGCTGCGTACTTTTTAATAAGGTCTTATAATTTTTCTACGATAGCGGTAAAGTCTTTGGCGACGAGGGAGGCTCCACCGATGAGTCCACCATCTACGTCGGGGGATGCGAAGAGTTCTGCGGCGTTGCCGGGTTTGGCGCTACCACCGTACAGGATGGAGAGGTGCAGGGCGGCTTCGCGGCCGTATTTTTCTGCTACTCTTGATCTGATCCAGGCGTGCATGTCCTGGGCTTGCTGTGCGGAGGCGGTGAGGCCGGTACCGATGGCCCAGATGGGTTCGTATGCGATCACCACGTTTTTCAGTTGTTCGGCGCTGAGGTGGAAGAGGCTTTCGTCGAGTTGTTTTGCGACGTAGTTGTTTTGTGTTTCTGCCTGGCGGATATCGAGTGGTTCGCCGCAGCAGAAGATTGGTTTGATGCTGTATTGCAGGGCCAGGTTTACTTTTTTGGCCAGCATGGCATTGTTTTCCTGGAAATATTCTCTTCTTTCGGAGTGGCCGATGATCACATAGTCCACGCCTATTGACTGCAGCATTTCGGCGGATACTTCGCCGGTGAATGCACCTGCTTTTTCACTGTAGCAGTTCTGGGCGCCTACGAAATATCCCGGGTAATTTTTCAACAGGGACTTGGCTTTAGCGAGATAGGGGAAGGGGACGGAGATTACGACTTCGTGTCCTTCCTGTAATGTCAGGCCGGCTGCCAGTATATCCTGGATCAGTTGTTCACCTTGTTCGAGGGTGAGGTTCATTTTCCAGTTTGCTGCTACAATTTTCTTTCTCATGTTAGCGTATCATTTAAAATGTGGAGGCTAAAAATACATATTGTAGCATCATTTTTCACTATCTCCGAGGTTATAAATATGTTTCAGTATTAAAATATCTGCTGATGAGATGGCTTTTCCTTTGAATGACATCCAGGTGGCGGCGTCCCGGAGGGCTTCTTCGAGGCGGTATCTTTCGTTGACGTTGCCGGTTCCTCCCCAGGTGAATGCCGGCAGGAATTTGGGTGGGAAGGAGCCTCCGAAGACGTTGCAGGAGACGCTGACGACGGTGCCGGTGTTGAACATGGTGTGGATACCGGCGCGGCTGTAGTCCCCCATGAGGAGGCCGCATTTTTGTCCGGCGGGCCATGCTTCATTTTTTGCTTCCATCCAGACTTTGACGGTGCTTCCGTTATTTTTCATGTTGGAGCCGGAGGTATTGGCGCCGAGGTTGCACCACTCTCCTATTACGGCATCGCCGAGGTATCCGTCGTGTGCTTTATTGGAGTAGCCGAACAGGACGACATTTTTGATTTCTCCTCCTACTATGCAGGCGGGTCCGATGGTGGTGGCGCCATATATTTTGGTGCCCATTTTCAGGACGGCGTCGTCTGCGATGGCGAGGGGGCCTCTGACGAGGGAACCCTCCATGAGGAGGGCATTGTGGCCGATGTAGATGGGCCCTGTGCTTGTATTGAGGCAACAATGTTCGATACTGGCGCCTTCTTCGATGAATAGTTGTGCGGGGTCGCCGATGAGTTGGTTGCCTGGTGGCAGGGGGTGGGAAGTGCGGCCTCTGGTGAGGAGGTCGAAGTCCTGCCGGATGGCTTTATCGTTGAGGGCAGTAATGTGCCAGGGCAGATCTATGGAAAGGATCTCTCCTTTATAGTTCGTGCGTTTTCTGTGGACCGGTGCTTTGAGGTCATTTCCTTCGACTACTTTGGCGATAAGGTTGTTGTCCTTATACAGCTCCTCTCCTATGGCCAGTGACTGCACTTTGCTGATGAGGGGATCATCGGGCAGTATGTGTCCGTTGATCAGGATGTTTACGGCATTCTCTACTTTTTTCAGCGGGAATTTTTGTTGCAGGTAGTCGGCGGTAAAGTGGCTGACGGGGGTTTTGAGCCGATGTTCCCATTTTTGCTGAACGGTGAGTATGCCCACCCTGCAGGCTGCTATGGGACGGGTGTAGGTAAAGGGAAATAACAAATCACGACCGGGCGTGTCGATAAGAATATAGTTACGCTCCATTAGGATAAAAATAAAAAATCCCACCGATAAGATACCGGTGGGATACAAAATTATTTGTTAAAGCTGGATTAAGCTTTCTTGGCGTAGCGTTTGTTGAATTTATCGATACGGCCGGCGGTATCAACCAATACGTTCTTACCTGTGTAGAAGGGGTGAGAAGTATTAGAGATTTCCAGCTTGATCAACGGATACTCATTACCGTCTTCCCACTTGGCGGTCTCTTTAGAAGGCGCAGTAGAACGGCTTAAAAAGCTATAACCGTTAGACATATCTTTAAATATCACAAATCGGTAATTTTCTGGATGGATTCCCTGTTTCATATCAATGTTATTGTAAATACAGGCTGCAAAGGTAAGACAGAAATCAATAAATTCCAAAACAACCCTTAAATAAAATTCAGAAAGTGGTGCGTTTCTGTTTAATTTTTCATGTTAACGTACTGTAGCGGTATACCTAGGTTGGCCTCTTTGGTAGCTTGTATTACGGCCTGGAGGTCATCGATCTTTTTGCCGGTTACTCTCACGATATCGTCCATGATGGCGGCTTGTACTTTGATGCCGCTGTCTTTGATCAGTTTAACGATCTTTTTGGCATCTTCCTGTTTGATGCCGTTGCGGATGGGTACTTCTTTTTTCACCACTTTTCCGCTTTGGTAGGCTTCTTTACTGAAGTCGTACACGGCGGCGTCCAGTCCTTGTCTCATGGTGCGGCTGATGAGTACATCGATGGCCTGTGACATTTTCATATCGCTATCCATTTCGAGATTGAGGACGAGGTCTTTTTTATTGAGTTCGATGCTGACATGGGTGTCTTTGAAATCGAACCGGGTGCTGATCTCTTTTTTAACGGTATTTATGGCGTTATCAAGCGTTTGCGTATCAACTTTGCTAACTATATCAAAGGAAGGCATAACAAAAACAATTTAATATATATAGACCTTTAATTCACAGGCACAAATATAGGACAAAATTGGGGAAATGGCTGGCTAGGGGATAAAGGGTGTATGTAAAGCATAAAAAAGCCTCCGGTCGGCCGGACCGGAGGCGTGCAAACATACAGGACCAAATTTATTCTTTGATAACTCTGCCAAAGCCGGATACGGACTGTTTTACTTCTGCGTTGCCTGTGTACCGTATGTGGCTGGTACCGGAGGCTTCTACGTTCAGTTTTTTATCTACGTACAGTCTCATTTTGCTTGCGCCGGAGACGTCGACATCTGCGATATCGGATTTCAGTTGATCGGCGGTGATATCTGCGCTGCCGGCGACATCATATTTAGTTTTGGTGGCGTGGCCACGTAGTTTCATATTGGTGACGCCGGAGACATCTACATCGAGGCTGTTAGCGTCGATATCGAGGTCGGCGTTGGAGGCGCCGCTGAAGTCGAGGGAAACATTTTTTCCTTTTAGTTTACCCTGGCTGAAAAATCCGCTGGCGCCGCTGCCATCGAGTTTACCCAGTTCTTTGAGGGTAAGATACACTTTGATGCCCTTTGTGGATTGGAGGTTGTAACCTTTTTTAGGTTCGATATTGAGTGTGTTGCCAGTCATGCGGGTCACGATGTATGGTAACAGGTTGTCTTCTGCTTCTATTTTCAGGGTATGTTTATCTCCCTGTTGCAGGTATACGGTAAAGGTGCCGGATGTGCTAACGTTGTTGAATACGTCTACGGACCGATCTTCTGTTTTTACGTTGCCGCTGCCTTTTATTCTTTCATTGTAGGCCCTGGCGACTACGGACACGCCGGCTACCAGGAGCAGTAAAGGGATAAACAGGAGTTTCAGCTTTGCTTGCTTGTTCTTCATAACATTGCTACGTTTAGGATTATATGATGGTTTTTAGAATGGCCTTTGTTATTATTTATGGAATGTTGCGGAATTCCACATTGCTTTGTGAGCCGCGGATGCGTATCTGTCCGCCATTTCCGGAGCCGGTGATGGCGTTGAATTTCATCTGCGTATTCTTTTTTTCTGTGGAGATGGATTTAAAGTTAATTCCTCTGGTATCTACGTCGCCGTAGGACAGTTGTACATCGAAGCGCAGGTTGGCACCGGCATCTATGCCCATGACTACATCTGCATAGCTGATATCTATGCTGGCTGATTTCATCATGTCTGTCACTTTTTTCACTTTAAAGTCTCCGTAGGTAAGTCTTACATCGGCGTTGCGCTGCAGTTCGCCCAGGCGGAAGGAGCTGTAGTTGCTTTGGCTGTTGATGCCACCTATTCTGGTGATGTTGTATTCGTCGTAATTGGATTTAACATCGAGGCTACCGAGGTTGCCGATGGTGTATTCGCAGTAGTTGGATTTGACATCGAGGCTGGCGATATCATCGCTGCGCATGCTGGAGTAGTTGGCTTTCAGTTGTACGTTGGCCGCTTTTCCCAGTTTACCTTTCTGGCAGTAGTTTAGTTTGAGGGAGAGGTCGGAGGTTGCTTCCTTTATATCGTAGAAGCAGTAGTTCAGGCTCATTTCGGTGGGGAATGAGAGGCGATCGGCGATGACGTTGCCGAAGCTATTATCTACGGAGAATCTTGCCAGTTGTTTAGGCAGGTATATATCGTAGTTGACGTTGACGTAGTCTTTTGAGTCGCGGCGGCCGCCCCATGAGAACCAGCTTTTGCCGGAGGAGGGTTCGTAGCGGGTGGTAAGGGAGGCGAAGCTGCTTCCTTCGTTGGCTACTATTTCGACCATATCGGCGATGGTTTTTGCTTCTCCTTCATCTTTTCCGTAGCCGGTGATTACGATGGTGGCTTTTACTTCCTGTTTGTCCCAGGTGTGTATGACGATATTGCCGTATTTGTTGGACAGTTCGATGGCGGTACGGCTGTTTGCTTTGAATTCTTTGATCACACTACGTTTGTATTCAGCATCTCCTTTGCCTGCTAAAACGTATAGTGGTAATAGTAATAATGACAGTATTTTAAATTTCAGGTGCATAATGCTTAGGCTTATCGTTAGGTGTATGTTTTTCCTCCAGTTCATCGAGGATACGATCGAGCAGGTCCAGTTTCATCTGATAGTACCTGACCATGGCGGAGCGGATCCTTTCGTTGCCCGGGTTGGCGATGAGTTCTTTTTCGAGCATCTGGTAGGTATCGTTCCGCAGTTCGAGTTCTTTACGTGCGGCGCTATCGAGGCCCAGTGCATCTGGCGGGAATGAGCGGATGGATTGCAGGCGTTGTTCGATCTGGGAGGTGTAGTATACTTTGGCCTCCTGTAGTTCGGGAGTGACCTGTGCTATTCCCTGAGGTTGCCGTTGGTACTTTATATATTGATAGAGTAAAACGGCGTTGACGAGCAGGAGCAGGACGGCTGCGGCTTGCAGCCAGGTGCTGCCGAGTATTCTTTTTACCGGGCTCCGGCGTACTGGTATTTTACTTTCCAGATCGTTCCAGAGGTTTGGTCTTGGACCTGGTACTTCAAAGCTGTTTCTGTTCTCTCTAATAAATGATTCTAGGTCTTTTCCTGACATCAGCAATCACATTTTGAGTTTTACTATTTGTCTCACTTTTTCTTTCGCGCGCATGTATTGTGTCTTCACGGTTGATTCTGAGATATTGAGCATGCCTGCGATTTCGCGATGAGAGTAATCTTCGAAGAGATATAGATTGAGTACTGTGCGATAGCCGTCGGGCAGTGTTTGTATGGCTTGTTTGACGGTATCGACGGTGAAGGCGTAGTTGTGTTCGTCTATTTTATCATCTTCCGGCATTTCTATTTCTTCTACGTCTTCGAAGTAAACTTTCTTTTTTCGCAATTGGTTCAGGCAGTGGTTTACAACGATTCTTTTGATCCAGGCGCTGACAGTTGCTGCATTTTCCAGCCGTTCTATGTTCTTGAATACTTGAATGAACGCTTCCTGCAACGTGTCTTCGGCGTCGTTGACGTTCCCTGTCATGCGCAGGCAGATGTTGTACATGGCGGCTGAGTAAGCATTGTACAGCTCTTTAAAAGCACGTACATCTCCCTTTCTACAGCGGGCGACCAGGTGTTCTGTTTCGATCGTTTGATTCAAGTATTTGGCTGATGCTTGCATTATAAAGACTAAACTTTAGAAAAAAGTTGCACGAGGGGGAAAGAAATTTTTTGGTTGCTGGCAAAAAAATAGGCGCGGCCTAGAAGAGGCCACGCCTTTTTTCCATCCTTATATATACCTAAAAAAGCGTTGTGACGGGATGGATCGTAGCAATTTTATCGTAATCAACTACTTATACTTGATCTAAAATCAGCTTCCTTGTTTTACGCGGTTTTGTTCTTCTTCGAGGCCGGTTTTACGGTTACGGGCGGCTTTTACGTTAGTATTACCGAACC
The DNA here is from genome assembly GCF_020386615.1 of Chitinophaga pendula. NCBI lineage: Bacteria > Pseudomonadati > Bacteroidota > Chitinophagia > Chitinophagales > Chitinophagaceae > Chitinophaga > Chitinophaga pendula. The sequence goes on along the minus strand of NZ_CP077769.1, from coordinate 1,066,838 downwards.
GGTAGGTAAAGTTGACCCTGAACTGGCGGCTTTCCCATTTGCTGGACACGGCTACGTAGCGGCCGGCGTTGTCGAAGCTACCTCTGAAGCGTTGTGTATTGAACACATCGTTGACATTGAGGCGGATGGTCGCTTTTTTCTTGAGTATCTGTTTCTGGAGGCCCAGGTCGCAGGCATACATTGCTTTCATCCGGAACAGTCCTTCGTCGGCGATCTGAGGGGACACATAGAAGAAGGAAGCTTCCATTGCGAAACCTTTCGGCAAGGTGAAGGTGTGTTGTGTGCGGCCGAAGAAGCCGGTGGCGCTTACATTTACCAGGTTGTTATCTACCACGGTGTTGTACATGGCGTGGTTGAGCGACAGGTTGGTAAAGGTGTTCCACCATTTGGTGATCGGGAAGGGGATCGATACGTTGACGTTGATGATATCTGACTTTGCTACGTTGAGGTATTTGTAGCGGAGCAGTAAGGTATCGCCGGTGGCGGCATCTTTATCGGCTTCTACGACCTGGGTGATCATGTTTTTGGTATGGGTATATCCTATAGACGTGATCAGGAATTGTTTGAAGGTATGTGTTAATTCGATATTGTTAGCGTATTGTGGTTTGAGGTATGGGTTACCAGCCATTTTCGTATATCTGTCTATGTAGAACTCGAAGGGGTTGAGGTCTTCGTAGCTCGGGCGTTGAATTCTGCGGCTGTAGGACAAACCTAACTGGTTGTTCTTATCGGCGGCGTAGCTCAGGAATACGCTGGGGAAGAGGTTGAAATAGGAGGTATCTGTCACTTTATTGGCGGTGATGGAGTTACCTTTTACGTTGGACTGTTCTGCTCTCAGGCCCAGTTGTATACCGATCTTTTTGAATTGTTTGCTATAGTTGATATAAGCTGCGTTGATATTCTCTTTATAGATAAAGTGATTGGAGCGGTTGGTATCGAATACCCATTGGGTATTGCGGAGGGAGTCGAAACGGGCATTGTTGTCGGTTTCGACGAAGCTGGTTTTGAGGCCGGCTTCGAATTTCGCCTGATTTTTCAGCGGATGTGTATAATCTATTTTAGCTGTTTTGATGGTGATATGGGAAGGCTGGTCGTTGCGGCTGGTATCTCCGCTTCTGTAGCCTTTGCCGGTGGCGTCCCAGTTGCCAGCGATGATATCGGACAATTGTGTCTGGTTGTTGCGGGCGTAGTCGAGGTCGACGTTGAGTTCTTTGCCGGTGCTGTCGAGTACTCCTCTATAGTTTACGTTATAAGCCCAGCGGTTCCAGTCGGACTTGTTGTCGGTGCGGGTGCGGAGGAGAGAGTCTACGCCTGCGACGCTACCGATCTGGTTTACTGCGTTACCGATCTGTTTACGGTCTCTATAGCCGCCATCTACCATTACCCCGATGGTGTGTCTTTTATTGATGAAGTAGTCTACTCCTACTTTCACGCCATGGTATTTGTTGTTGTCATCGAGTACGTTATGCTGGTCGAAGATGGAGGTTTTGCCATTGACGTTGCTGGTGCGGTAGAGGCCGAGCTGCTGGGTATTCAAGCGGTTATTATAGTTATAAGAGCCATATAGGTTGAATTTTTCGGTACGGTGGTTCAGGTTTAAGCTAGCGGAGTACTTAGGTGTGTTACCGATGGCGTAACCCAGGGAAATATTACCGTTGGTACCGAAGTTTTTGTTCTTTTTGAGTTTGATGTTGATAATCCCGGCGTTGCCAGCTGCGTCGTATTTGGCGGAAGGATTGGCAATGAGTTCGATTTGCTCAATATTGCTACTGGGCATGTTTTTCAGCAGCTGTGCAACATCCTGGGAAGACATATTGGTTAATTTACCATCGATCATGATCATGACCCCGTTTTTTCCTTTGAGAGAGATGTTATCATCTTTATCAACGGTTACGCCCGGGGATTTTTCCAGTACTTCCATGGCAGTACCGCCGGCGGCTACGATACTGTTTTCGACGTTAACTACCAGTTTATCGGCCTTTTGTTCGATGTAGGGCTTTTTGGCGGTAACGTCTACGGCTTTCAGGTTTTTGGCATCTGCGCTGAGGGTCAGCGCGTCTATCTGTACTGTACCATTTTTCACTTCGAATGGTTTACTGTAGGCTTTAGAGAGACCTATGAAGTTGGCGGCGATCAGATATCTACCCTGTTGTACACGGTCGAATTCGTAATGGCCACTGATATCGGCGACAGCCCCTTTTACCAGGCTGGAATCTTTTGCTTTCAGTAAGGTAACGGTTGCGAACTCCACCGGTTTGGCGCCGGTCTGGAGCACCTGACCGGTGACTTTGCTGGCGGGGCTCTGTTGGGCATTCGCGAGGTGGAATGCACTGATCAGCGCGGTAGTTAATAATAGCGTGTGTGCAATTGGTTTCATATAAGGGCGGAATTAATGTGTAATGTTTTTATTTTAAATCTTTTTAGGTCGTATATAGTTCCTTTGTTTATCAACTACAGTGTAAAAGTAGGTATTATGCATTACATAGTACATAGTTTTACACAAACGGTTCGTAGCTGGTGACGATTGGTAAAAAATGTCTTAAACGTTTGGAAATATTTTACCTCGAATCTTTAGTTCCATGTTGACGCCTCAAAATTATTATGTTGACGGATGTATTGGAAGGTGTTTTCAATGAAATGCATGTAATCTTCGGTGAAAGGGGGGAAAATGGAGGTTAACAGGTAAAACGCGGTATCTGATCTGGGGGAACGCCGGTGAAAGCGGCTATTGTTGGATGAGGCAGGTGTTGTTATTGCTTTTGGCGGATGGGAAGGGGATGGATGGTCGTGGATAGGGGATGAACGGAGTGCAGCCAGGTCCGGGGATCTGGCTGCGATATATTATATATATGGTGTCAGGATCGTTTTTCTAGTTTGGGGTCGATGAATTCCCATTCGCGGATATGGGCTGGCCGGTGTTCTTGTTTCATGATGGCCTCCATACGGCGGATGATATCGGGATGTTGAGCGGCGATGTTTGTTGTTTCGGCCCGGTCGTTGTCGAGGTCGTATAGTTCCCAGGGGCTGTTCCTGTCTTTTTTCATGTTGGTCCTTACTCCTTTCCAGCGGCCTATTCGGACGGCGACTTGACCGTTTTTTTCCGGGAATTCGAAGTACAGGAAGGGATGTTGTTGTTGTTGGTTATTGCGTCCCTGCATAGCGGGGAGTAAGGAGATGCCATCCGAGGGAGGAGCAGGTATGCCGGCGATGGCAGCGAGGGTGGCCATCATATCGATTTGTGAGCTGATTAGGTTGGTGACTTTGCCGGCGGGTATGCTACCTGGCCACCGGGCGATGAAGGGTTCGCGGATGCCTCCTTCGTAGAGGTCTTCTTTGCGGCCGCGGAGGCCGGCGGTGCTATTAAAGAATTCGGTGTCTACGCCACCTACGTCGAAGGTGGGGCCATTATCGCTGGAGAACATGACGACGGTATTATGGTCGAGGTTTAGTTCTTTGAGTAAGGCCATGATGCGGCCGATCTGTTTGTCGAAGTAGGTGATCATGGCGGCGTAGGTGGCCCTGGGATATAGGGTGGGTGCATATCCTTTTTCGCCCCGGTAGGGTTGGTCGCCGAATTTGGCGGCGTATTGGCGGACGGCCTCGTCGGGTGCCTGGAGGGCGACATGGGGGCCGGTGTAGGGCAGGTAGAGGAAAAACGGTTTGTTTTTATGTTGGCGGATGAAGGCCAGTGTTTTTTCTGCCATTTTATCTATGGCGTATTCTTTTCCTTTGAAGTGATTGAAGGCGGCGGTGTCGGTTTCTCCCGGCGGCAGTTTGGAATGTACGAGGAAGAAGTCGTTGTTGAGCGGTGCTTTTTTATCATTTTCCCAGAGGTGAGTGGGATAGAAGTTGTGTGCTTGTTTCTGGTCGAGGTATCCGTAGAAGTAGTCGAAGCCCTGGCTGTTGGGGCTGCCGGTGGTGTTGGCCATTCCCAGGCCCCATTTGCCGATGGCGGCGGTGGTGTATCCGGCTTTTTGCAGGAGGTGGCCGATGGTGAAGGTACCTTCGGGCAGTGGCATCTGGCCACCTTCTGTGCTGTCGGTGAAGCCTCCCAGTTCGTAGTTGCCGCGGATGTAGCTATGGCCGGCGTGGCGGCCGGTGAGGAGCATACATCGGGCGGGTGCGCATACGGGGGTGCCGGTGTAGTGGTCGGTGAACCGGACACCTTCTGCGGCGATGCGGTCGAGGTGTGGTGTTTGGATCTTTTGCTGGCCGTAGGCGCCCAGTTCACCATATCCGAGGTCGTCGGCATAGATGTAGATGATATTGGGTTTGGCCGGTGCTGATCTTTGTTTTGGTTGTGCCCATAAGGAGGCGGGCGCCAACAGGCATAGGAGCCAGGTGTTGGCTTTGCTGCTCAGGTAGGTCATGCGTAGTACTATTTATTGTTCACTGTAAGCAGGCGTTGTGCCTGATATTGCGCTAACAAGATAACAAAAGCGCTGCGGGAATTCAAGACCAGGTGTTATTGAAATTGAGTTGGGCCAGGGTATCGGGCAGGTGTTGCTGGATGAGCTGGAAGAGGATACGTTCTTCTTTGCGGATATGTGTTTCCAGGCTGCGGGCGAGGGTATCCATGGTATCATCGAGAGCGGTACCCGGTTCGGAGAGGGCGCTGTACATGCGGGATATCTGCTGGTGTTCGAGCAGGAGTTCCTGTATGAGGATGTCAATATCGGGATGTTGGCCTTTGCACCGGTCGAAGAGATATTCTTCTTTCTGTATGTGGCCTACCATTACTTCTTGGAAGACGCTGACGATGTATTGTAAGCGGGCGTTGGTATCCAGGGGGAAACCTTTATATGGTGCGGCATCTTTTTTCAGATACCGGCAAGCGAACAGCAAGCGTTTGTGTTCGTGTGACAGTGGTATCAGTGAATGGTGGCGCTGCATTTAGCTGGTAGCGGTTTGGCTGGCGTGTTTTTTACGGCAGTACCATATTAGTGCTGCTCCGCCGATGACGAGGAGTGTGGAGATGATCTCTGCCTGTGTCGGGTGGAAGCCGAGGATATCGTATTTGGTATTGACGCGGATCTTTTCGACGAAGAAGCGTTCTATACCATTCATGATGAGGTATATGCCGAAGATAACGCCTGGTACGGTGATTTTTTTGCGGAGGTTCCAGAGTATGATGAAGAGGAGGAGGCATGCGATGATCTCGTATAACGGTGTTGGGTATACGGGTAGTTCGAGTGCGTGGCAGTATTTGCCTTCGCAGCCGGGGATGGGTATTCCTTCGTTGACGACGTTATGGGGGTATTTGTATGCCCAGGCCCAATCGGGTAGCCAGGAGTATGGGTTGGGGTGGGTATTGGTGATGCCCCAGTCGCCGTCGCCGGAGAACTGGCATCCCATACGTCCGATGCCATATGCGAGCATGAGTGCGGGGGCGGCGCTATCTACGAGTTGCCAGGTATTGATCTGTTTTTTGCGGGCATAGCGGATGATGACGTAGGCGGCTACGATGAGGCCACCATAGAAGGTGAGGCCACTGAAGGATAGCAATGATCCGATGGGATCTTTTACGAAGTCGCTCCAGTTTTCTAGGTTATGGAATATTTTGGCACCGATGAGGCCAGCTACGGCGGCCATGACGATGATATCGGGGACGCGTTGGTGCGGGAGGATGATAACGGTATGTTGTTGTGGTTGTGGGGTGGCTTGTTTTTTCTTTTCGCGGTATTTGAGGTAGGCGAGTAATGCGCCGAGGAGGATACCAGCGGGCCAGCTACCGGCGCCGGAGAATATGAATGACTGGAGGTCTTTGGAGGCATTGGACCAGTTGAGGGCGAGGCCAATGATTTTAAATCCGAGGAGGAATCCGAGGAATGCGTTCCAAACGAGTTCGGTGGTGGAGGCGGGTTTACCTGTTATGATCTGTTCTTTTACGCCTGTAAGCCAGCCTAGTTTTTCTCTTCTTTTCAGTTCGGCGGTGAGGACGTAGGCGCCGGCGAGGAATGCGACTGCCACGAAGAATCCGAAAGTCTGGAATACCTGGAGGAAAGGGATTTCGAGGCCGAACAGGTCTTTGAAGGCGTAATATAAATTAGGATACATAACTGGTAAAAAAATTTGGTGATCTGAGTTTTCCTATGAACAAAGCCGAATTAATCAAAAGGAAAATCAAACCACCAAAGTAAGTTGGAAAAAAGGCAAAAAACAAATTCCGGGTTCCAAATTTTCTATAATATAATAAATAAATGGAGCCCGGAAGTTTTAGATGTTTTTAGCAATATTGTTCGAAAGCGTCTACGAGGTTAGCGGCGATCATTTGTGCCGGGCGGCCTTCGATCATGTGACGTTCGATGAAGTGCACGAGTTCTCCATTTTTAAAGAGGGCGATGGAGGGTGAAGACGGCGGATAAGGAAGCAGGTGTTCGCGCAGTTTTTTCACGGCATCTGTATCGAATCCGGCGAAGCTGGTAGCGAGGGTATCGGGTTTTTTTTCGCTATGGGCAACTGCCAGCAGTACACCTGGGCGGGCGGTACCGGCGGAGCAGCCGCAAACGGAGTTGATCACAACCAGCGTGGTGCCTTCTTTTTTAAGAGCGGATTCTACTTCATCGGCAGACAATAATTCTTGGAATCCATTATCTGTTAACTCTGCCTTCATTGGCAATACTAATTCTGCTGGATACATATAGTCGTAATTTTTTTGTTTTTTACTTTTCACAAAGTTAATTATAAACGGTGGAATATTTAAAAACTTCAATAGATAAGACATTTTGACATCAGAAACCAAAACAAAACGACACAATGACATCTAAAATCAGGAAATACTGTCAATAATGGTAGATTTTCTGGCATGGTATCTCATTTGCATAAGCTTTATCACAAAACGATTAAAAATTTAAAACCTTAAAAAAGATAAAGCTATGACACTCGTAAAATTCAATCAACATCCTGTAAGAACCTTTGGTGGCTTAGTAGACGACATTTTTCAGCACGGTGCCTTCAACAAGTTATGGAAGGATGATTTACTGACCGCTGACTTTTTTGGTACTTATCCTCCGGTGAATATCCAGGAGAGTAAGGAGGCTTATGCGATCGACTTTATGGTACCTGGCCTGGCGAAAGAGGATTTTAAGATCAGTGTGGAGAACAACAAGCTGACGGTAAGTGCGGAGAAGAAAGCGGAAGTAAAAGAGGAAAATGAGAAACATATCCGCCGGGAGTTTAGTTTCCGTTCTTTCAAACGTTCGTTTGTGCTGAATGAGAAGGTGGATGCTGAGAAGATCCAGGCGAAATATGAAAACGGGATATTGAAGATCCAGTTGTCAAAAAAAGAAATTAAACAAGATGCTGTGAAAGCAATTGTGGTAGAATAATTTGTAGGACTTTGCATGGAGTGAAAATGGGGGCTGCCTGATGGCGGCCCTTTTTTTATGCTTTTTTGCCTATAATTCACACAAACGTTCCACAGGCAAGCTATATTAATATGATAATTTGCCCTTGACCTTCAAACCGAATATGTTGCTATTCTTCACCCGGGCTGGACAGGTGGCCAGCAAAGTGTATGATGCTACGGAGCGTGCAGTTATAGGCAGGATTCTGCATCGCACGCCCGATACCCGAATCCAGGGCCGGATCAAACTGGTGTTTGATTTCCTCTTCTTCCAAATTTTATTTACGGTTCCGGAGTTGTGCAGTGCATTTTATTTTCGCAGTTATACGGATGTGGCGTTGGTGACGTTATTGTTGTTTGTATTACTGGTGGGCATGCGGATATTGCAGACGGGAATGTCGGGGTTGTCGTCGGCGTATGTGGCGGCATATAGCACAATGGGGTTAGCTATTCTTTCTTCTTATTTTAACGGGCAGGATATATCGGTGATGTATAGTGTGATGTGGGTGATGAGCATTTTGTTTTGTTTTATTACTACGAGCCTGGGTAATACGTTGGTATTGACGAGTTTGTTGTGCGGGTATTTGTGTGTGGTATCCTATATGCGGGCCAGCGGTATTTCGCCTACGGGTTTGTTTTTCCATGATGTTTATCCTGCTTGCAGTGAGTGGCTGGACCCTATATTTATGGTGTTGTATATTTTATTGATGATACGGATACTGGGGCGTCACTATGCGAATATCCTGTTGCTGGAGCAGCAGCGGGCGTTGCATCAGCAGCAGCAGCATTCTTCGTTGGTGAATCAGCAGCTGACCAAACATTTTCTGTTAGTGAAGGGGTTATCGCGGTCGGGGCAATCGGAGTATATGGCTGGCAATCATGAGTTGCTGGATGCGCGTTTTTCGGAGATAGCGCGTCAGTGTGAGACGGCTATTGATATATTGAGTCAGGGCTCTCCTTTGTTGCAGGAGCCTGATACTGTTTAGTGTGTGAGACAGTTTATTTTTCTACGGGTGTCTATGAGATAGACGATTTTCCATTTCCCATTTACTTTAGCCAGTTGGAAGGAGTTGACTCCACAATGGCTGAATTTGTTTCCCAGGTAAAAATTATAGGGCGTCCAGACAGCGGCGAGCTGATCGTCGATGCTGATCTTATCGAAAATGATCTGTTCGTCCCACACGTCCGTGTGAGGTGTTCCGACGGCTTTGACGAACGCAGCAATGGGTGTGGTGCGGACTTTTGTTTTTCCGGCGGCATCGGTCGCAATTGATTGCAAAACGGCCTCTTCGGTGAAAACATCCTTTACCATGGAGCTGTCGCCATTGCGCATGCCTGTAAACATTTGTCCGATGGCCCTTTTGACGGCTGCTTCCTCGTCAGCCTGCGACTGTATTGGCATTGCAGGGGGAGCTATAAAGCTGGAGAGATAAATAGCCAGTATTGGTAAGGAGAATGGGAGTTGCATATATTAAAAATAGGGATAATAACGCAGTTTAATGATGAGAATCTGGTGCTTGATAAGTCTAAAAAAATTACAACTAAGAGGTGTTATTGTAGCTAAAAGGCTGTGATATCTTTGAGGTCTTGAAAAATTCATCTTTCTATTGTCCTTATGCTTTTGATCTAGTACATCTTCTCTCCTATTATCCTTATGCTTTGGAATGTTCGTTGTCTTATTGTCCTTATGCTTTTGATCTAGTACAACTTCTCTCCTATTATCCTTATGCTTTGGAATGTTCGTTGTCTTATTATCCTTATGCTTTGAAAGTTGAGCATCTTATTTTCCTTATGCTTTGAATATCCATCACAACCTATGCCATGAATGGGCTCTTCTATACGGGGGAGCCTTTTATTTTTTCCGGAGGGGGAGATGTTTTGGAGGGGATTTTTTTTTGGGGGGATGTATTATAATAAGTAAGCCCCCTGAAAAATCAGGGGGCTTTCAGGTGGATTACTAACCCATTTTTTTAATAACCCAATATTTTCAACATGCTTTGCGCAGTTTGTTCTTTAGCGTAGAGCCAGTCTTTGAGTTGTCCGTTTTTGTCATAGCCGACGATGACATGTTTAGGGGACGGGATGAGGCAGTGTTTGATACCGCCGTATCCGCTGAGCTGGTCCTGGTAGGCGCCGGTGTGGAAGAACCCGATATAGAGGGGTTCGCCGTCGGTGCCTTGTTTGGGGAGGAACACGGCGTTGATATGTTCTTCTGAAGTATAGAAGTCATATCCGTCGCAGGTGAGGCCTCCGAGATGGACTTCCTGGTATTCCTGTTCCCATTTGTTGATGGGGAGCATGAGGAATTTTTCGCCTATGCCCCAGGTATCCGGGAGTGTGGTGATGAAAGAGCTATCGATCATGTACCAGATTTCGCGATCGTTCTGCATTTTTTCGCCGATCACGGAGTAGATCACGGCGCCGCTTTCGCCTACGGTGTAGGATCCGAATTCGGTGTAGATATCTGGTACGGGTACTTTATTCTTTTTACAAACGCTTTTGATGTTGGCTACGATTTCGTTTACTATATAATTATAGTCGTAATCGAACCCGAGGGAGTGTTTGATGGGGAATCCGCCGCCTATGTTGATACTATCCAGTTCGGGACAGATCTTTTTAAGTTGGCAGTAGAGGTTGAGGACGCGGTTGAACTGGCTCCAGTAATAGATATCGTCTTTGATACCTTTATTCATGAAGAAGTGGAGCATTTTGAGTTCAAACTTCTTGTTGCCCTTCAGTTTGTCTACATAGAATTCCAGTATATCGCGGGAGCGTATACCCAGCCGGGAGGTATAGAAGTCGAAGGTGGGTTCTTCTTCGGCGGCGATGCGCAGGCCGAGTTTCACCGGGTCCTTGGAACGGATGTTCTTTTGGTAGTCCTCCAGTTCTTCTTTATTGTCGAGCACGGGTACAACGTTTTTGAACCCGCTATTGATCATCTTGGCGATGGCGCGGGTATAAGATTTGGTCTTATAGCCATTGCAGATGACGTAAGTATCTTTACTGATCTTTTTCCGCTCGTATAGTTTGGCGATGATATCCATATCGTAGGCGAAGGAGGTCTCGATGTGGATGCCATGTTTGAGCGTTTCTTCCATTATAAAAGAGAAGTGCGAGCTTTTTGTGCAGTAGCAATAATAGTAATTGCCATCGTACTTATTCTTTTTAATGGCGTCCTGGAACATTTTTTTGGCTTTATTGATCTGGCTCCCGATTTTGGGGAGGTAGGTCAATTTGAAGGGGGTGCCGTATTTGTCTATCAGCCCTTTAATGTCTAAGCCATTAAATTCCAGGTAATTGTCATTAACCGTGAAGCCCTCTTGGGGGAATTCAAAGGTTTGTTTTACGAGGTCTGTGTAGGTGCTGTTCATTTAATGCTGTAAATGAATTTTAGGTTAGTAAAAAAAACTAAAATACAGGATAAATGCTCCTTTCCCCTCGCTGGAAAACTTCTGGACTGTTCCCAGATACTTTGGTTATTTGGTAACCGAAGTCGCTTATAATTAAGCAGATCAAACAACATCCTACGTCAGTTCGAAACCCAGCAAAATTGGTTGCAAAGCTAATTATTTTGTCCTATTGCGGCTGGAAAAATTTTCCCGTTTTTTCACAACAGGGCGCAAATATATAGTATATTTTATTAGTCAATACCTTGTGTACGACTGTTTATCAATAAAATTTCAATCTTTCAACAGGTCGAGGCTATGTTTTCCTTCGCAGAACAGGAGGTCCAAGATGCTCATGTTAGGGAGGAAGCCGGTTCTATCCTGGAATACCTGCGTGTATTCGGGGAGGGTGATCTGTTCCGGGAGTTGTGCGGGACGCATTTGGTCTCTTTTATCGGTGACACCGGGTATATTATATTCTTTTTCAAATGTTTGTGTGAATTCGACGGGTATGTCGTATCCGAGGGCGCCATGTGTCCATTCGAGGCAGGCGATGTTCCAATCTAGGAGGTATTCGAACGGTCTTTCGTAGAGGTGCTGCAGTTCATCTTCGAAGTATTCGAACCAAGGGGAGCGTCTGTAAGCGGACACGAGTGTTTTCCAGTGGAGGGACTGCCATTTTTCCTCATTACTAATTTTGACATCTTTCATGACGGTGCGTTGATTTTTTCCTTTGAGGAGGGGAACGCTTAGAAGGATGCCGCCATTTGGGCCAGCTATGTAACAACGATTGCGATAGCTGAGTTTTTGGTAGTGTTCATATTTTTCGAGCAGTAATATGTCGCTATTTATTAAAGTTTTATAAAAATAAATACTCGGAAAGTATTGACTTTCAATAAGTAACGTCTTCTTAATCAGTTGTTCCTCCATAATTTCTATCTTGTTATCAGCCGGGTTAAAAACGGGTAGTTCCGAGTGATGAACTAATTATAAATGTTCTCTTAACAATTAATTGTAAGTAATTGTAATACAGAGCATAGAAAGAAAAGAAATATGCTATTTTCTTTAGTATTTGTTATTGAAGGGGTTGTAATTGGATGGGGAATAAAATACTAAAGAATTTAGCAGGATTTTTAGCTGTTCTTCCTGTTTTTCCACTTAAAGAGAAATGTTAAGTATCACATGATCCTTTTGCTTTTGCAAAGGTGCAAATTTTCTTTGACGTCTGAAAGTTTAGTCTTTACTACGCTCCTACTCTTTGGGATTGCCTGTAATGTTGTCAGTACAGTCTCTGCAATATATAATTTTAAAAAGAGGATTTTATGCAAAAGTTGTAGGTTTGATAAATAAAAAGTCCGGTCAATTTTATGAGAAATTTCCGCTTGATATTATTAGTGTTGATCACCTGGGGTATGATCAGTTCGTGTGAAAAGATGAAGGATCTGCAGTTTGTCCGGGTTGCGGGATTCAGCTTAGGCGAGCTCGGCTTTAGCAAGAGCACGGTATCGCTGACGCTGGCTTACTACAATCCGAATAATTTCAATTTGCAGCTGAAGGATGCTTCTTTTGATCTTTTCTTTGACGACACCCAGGTGGGTCATTCGATACAGGATACGATGATCCGTATTCCGGCCAGGGATACCTTTTATTTTCCGGTGAAGCTGGAGGTAAATATGGAAAATGTGTTCAAGAATGCGTTGAGTGCATTTTCCAACAAGGAGGTGACCATTAAGGCCACCGGTAATTGTAAGGTCGGTAAGGGAGGTGTTTATCTACCTTTCCCGATTAAGTGTGAGACCCGTCAGGCGTTGAAGTTCTTTTAGGTCTCGTTTTACCATATTATATACGTAAAATGCCTGCCGTTCCGGTGGGCATTTTTTATACCGGGGGGATAAGACAGGGTTCGCTATGAAGTGCTCTGAAGATAGATTTTGGGTATACGAATGTTATACCTAAGGTACAGGAAAGGTGGACTTGAGATATACGAATGCTATACCTAAGGTATACAAAAGGTGGACCTGAGGTATATGAATGTTATACCCAAGATACAGGAAAGGTGGACTTGAGGTATACAAAAAAGGCTGATGATCTGCTCATCAGCCTTTTTTTTGTCCCGGTGTGGGTATAATTGATTTGTTAGTTATTGATGAATTTGGGATTGATCATATTCTCGAAGGAATATACTTCGTCCCATTTTTCCTGTGTGATGAGTTGGCGTTCCAGTACGACGATATCGTGAACGGATTTGCCGGTTTGGAGGGCTTCTTTGGCGACGCTGGCGCAGATCTCATACCCCAGGATGGGGTTGAGGGAGGTAACGATGCCTATGCTGTTCATGACCAGGTTGCGGCATACGTCTTCGTTGGCGGTGATACCATCTACGCATTTGCTTTGGAGGGTATAGCAGGCATTTTCCAGGTATCCGAGCATGGTAAACAGGCTGAAGGCGATGACTGGCTCCATGACGTTGAGTTGTAGTTGTCCTGCTTCGGCGGCCATGGTGATGGTGACGTCTGCTCCTATGACATAGTAGGCGGTTTGGTTGACTACTTCTGGGATCACGGGGTTGACTTTACCCGGCATAATGGAAGAGCCAGGTTGCAGTTTAGGCAGGTTGATCTCGTTGAGGCCGGCGCGGGGGCCGGAGGAAAGGAGGCGGAGGTCGTTACATATCTTGGATATTTTGATGGCGCATCGTTTGAGGGTACCGGAGAGCTGTACGTAGGCGCCGGTATCGGAGGTGGCTTCGATCAGGTCTTCGGAGAGTACGATGGGGATGCCGGTGACTTCGCGGAGGTATTGGGTGACTTTGACCGGGTATCCTTCGGGGGCGTTGATCATGGTGCCGATGGCGGTGGCACCCATGTTCACTTCTGTGATGAGGGCCTGTGCTTCTTTGATGCGCTGGATGTCTTCCTTGATGGTGGTGGAGAAGCCATTGAATTCTTCTCCGAGGCTCATGGGTACGGCGTCTTGCAGCTGGGTGCGGCCCATTTTGAGTACGCGGGCGAATTCCTGGCCTTTATGGTAAAATGCCTTTTGTAAGGTTTCGAGGGCCTTGATGAAGTGTTGCATTTTATTATAGAGGGCTATCCGGAAGGCGGTGGGATAGGCATCATTGGTGCTTTGTGAGCAATTGACGTGGTTATTGGGATGCAGGTGGTCGTATTGCCCTTTCTGGTATCCCATGTATTCGAGGCCGATATTGGCGATGACTTCGTTGGCGTTCATATTGACGGAGGTACCGGCGCCGCCCTGTATCATATCGGTAGGGAACTGGTCGACATATTCTCCGTTGATCAGTTTGTTGCTGGCGTAGATGATGGCATCTGCCAGTTTTTGGTCGAGTACTCCGCAGTCGCGGTTGGCCAGAGCGGCGGCTTTTTTCACGTATCCCAGTCCCTGGATGAAGAGGGGTTCTTTGGAGATGGGAATACCGGTGATATGAAAGTTTTCGATGGCACGTAGTGTTTGGATACCGTAGTAGACGGTATTGGCGATCTCACGTTCTCCCAGAAAATCATGTTCCTTCCTGCAATCCTTATTCATGGCTATTAAGTTTAATGCTTAAAGATCGGGATTATTTGTATGTGGGCGTCAGTTTGGGGGTATAAAAAAAGCGCAGTACCGAGGTACTACGCTTTTTGAATATTTTGCCGGAGGTGTTGTTAAGGTTTTTTCTTTTTATCCATTCCGCCGCCATCTTCAGGTTTTTTGCAGCAAGTGGGTAATTTCTCGTAAGATTCCGGGTTGGCCGTTACGTTATCTGCGTCGTATCCGACATTGGCGATGGCGGTTTTAACGTTTTCCAGGTTGGTACGATCGGCATAGAATTTTACGGTGGTGATTCCTTTTTTGAAGTCGACTTTGGAGTCGGCTACACCTTCTTCACGTTGGAGGTAGCGTTCTATGCGGTTTTTACAGCTTTCGCACTGAACGGTAGGGGTACTGATCTTGGCAGTTACCAGGTTACCTTTCTGTTTTACCTGAGCCATGGTAACACCGATGCCGGTAAAGAACAGCACTAACATTAACTTGAGGATACGCATAGTTGTTAATTTACACTGCTAATATATATAAAAAAGGACAAAGGTCATTAAGCTATTATATGGCTATTTGCCCCATTGGTCTGGTGCTGTTCTCCAGGATTGGAGGGTTTCGATTTCTTCTCCGGAGACGGTTCCTTTTTCGGCAGCCAGTGCGATGAGGGCGTTATAGTTGCTGAGGGAGTGGAATGGTACGCCGGCATCTTCGAAGGCTTTTACGGCGATATCGAAACCATAGTTAAAGATAGACACCAGGCCGATCACGTTGCCTCCTGCGGCGCGGATGGCATTGACTGCTTCGAGGCTGCTTTTGCCGGTGGAGATGAGGTCTTCCACTACTACGACGGGTTGTCCAGGTTGGAGTACGCCTTCGATCTGGTTGCCCATGCCATGTTCTTTTGGTTTGGAGCGGACATAGATGAAGGGCAGTTTGAGCTGATCAGCTACCAATGCGCCATGCGGGATACCGGCAGTGGCTACGCCAGCGATCACGGCAGCATCGGGGAAGGTTTCAAAAACGACGTTGCACAGTTCGGACTTGATATAGTCGCGTACGTAAGGATAGGATAACAACTTACGGTTATCGCAATAGATAGGCGACTTCCAGCCGGAGGCCCATGTAAACGGTTGAGCAGGGCTTAATTTGATGGCCTGCACCTGTAATAGTCTTTCTGCTACCTGTTTTTCGCTGATATTACTCATAGTGCGCAAAAATAGGGAATTCTTTATTTTTGTCGCATGGAAACCGTTACTACCATATATCTAAATGAGCGTCCGTTGGTGCTAAGCGCCACTCACCAATATATTCCCGCCCAATATGCGGATGCCATGTTATTTACTTCTCCTGATGACATTACGATCCGGGAGACGTTGCGGTCTTTGGAGGAAGGGCAACTGAAGGCGGCGATCTTTATACATCCGGACATTGAGGAGTTATTGCGTAATATACAGCAGCATTTTACGGTGTTGGTGGCCGGGGGTGGGTTGATCACGAACCCTGCCGGTGAGATATTGCTGATGTTCCGTCGTGGCAAGTGGGATTTGCCGAAGGGCAAGCAGGATGAGGGGGAGAGCCTGGAGACCTGTGCGGTGCGGGAGGTAGCCGAGGAGACAGGATTGCACAGTATACAGCTGGAGCATAAGATCACGGAGACCTTTCACTATTACCCTATGAAAAAGCAGAAGGTATTGAAGCATACTTACTGGTATAAAATGAAGTTTACCGGTACGGAGCTGACGGTTCCGCAGATCGAGGAGGATATTATGGATATACAGTGGATCCGTCCGGAGAACCTGGGAAAATATCTTTCTTATTCTTACCAGAATATCATTGATGTGTTTAAGCGGGAAGGTTACGTGCTATAGTTATGTTATATCATTGAGCCATTCCGGTTTAATGGCCTCTCCATGGATATTGTCGAGTTTTCCGTTGGTGAATTCGACGAAATGGATGGGGGCATTGAGCAGGTCGTAATAGAGGAGTAGGGTGATGGATCGCCCTGTGTAAATGTTGATACCTGCCAGGTACCGGAGGTGTTCGTCATGTGCAGCGACGGTGTCGATGGGTTGTTCTCCATCGTATTGCTCGGCGAGGTATTCTTTATAGAAGCCGAAGGATGCCAGGCGGAAGGTATGGAGATAGGCGTCGATATTATCTATGAAGTCTTTATAGGTATCGGCGAATTCGTCGAGCCAGGTTAATTGTGGTCCGAATATTTCTTCCAGGGGTTTATACTTCAGGGAGGGGTTTTCCTGTTGTTCTTTAGGGGTATATTGTATATTATGATCTCCGAGGCCTATTGAAAATGGTTGATCGAGGAAGAAGGGATGTTGGAAGACGGATTCTCCTGTATATCCTTGTCCCCGGGTATCTATGATGTTTCCCCAGAAAGGGTGTGAGATCTGTGGTTCAGACATGGTTAACTATTTTCCCTTATTTTCTTTCCTGTTTATTTCTTCTCGAGGATGGCCATGGTGAGTCGGCTTACGCAGATCAATTTGTGGTGATCGTCTGTGATGCGGATGTCCCATACGTGGGTGGTGGCGCCCAGGTGGAGGGGTCGGGCGGTGGCGTGTACGTATCCTTCTTTTACGCCTCTGACGTGGTTGGCATTGATCTCCATGCCGACGCATATTCTTTTTTCCGGATCGATGACCAATGCGGAGGCGATGCTGCCGACGGTTTCAGCCAGTGCGGCGGATGCGCCGCCGTGGAGTAGTCCATATGGTTGTTTGGTGCGATTATCTACGGGCATCATGATCCTCAGGTAATCGGGGCCGATCTCTGTGAACTCCATGCCGAGGTGTTCGCCGAGGGTTCCATAGAATCTTTCGTTCAGGTGTTCGAGGGAAACGTTTAAGGAATGCCAGATAGGTTTCATACAGCTGTTTTATGCTAAGCGAAAATATTATTGCAATGGTGTGGTAATGGTCTTGAGTACGGGAGCTGGTACCAGTCTGGAGACGTCGCCATTGTAGCGAACGATATCTCTAACGAGGGTGGACGCTATGGAAGCGTACGCGGGTGAGCAGCTCAGGAAGATTGTTTCGATGTCGGGCGCCATGGTGCGGTTGACGTCGGCGATAGCTTTTTCGTATTCGAAGTCGCCGATGGAGCGGATGCCTCTGAGTATGAAGCGGGCATTCAGGTGGCGGCAGAAATCGATGGTGAGACCTTTGTAGGTGGTCACTTTTATTCTAGGATCATCTTTATATATTTCCTGTATCCAGGCGGTACGTTGTTCGACGGTATACATGGGGGTTTTGCTGGAGTTGACGCCGATGCCAACGACCAGTTGATCGAACAGGTCGAGGGCGCGGTCGATGACATCCGTGTGGCCCAATGTGATGGGATCGAAAGTACCCGGGAATAGACAAATGCGCGACATACCAGTGATATTGGATTTGATGTAGCTACAAATTATTTTTTCAGTTCTTCTCTGTTGATAAAGATAGAGAAGATGGTGGTACCGTAGTTGCGTTCTGAGCGGTAATAGGAATACCCCTGATAGTTGTTCCTGGGAGTGTGTTCGAGTACGAACCAGCCTTCGGGATTGAGTAGTTCCCGTTCGAATATGATTTTGGGTAGTTCGTCGATGGTGGTCAATGCATAAGGGGGACCTGCGAAGATGAAGTCGAACTTATCGGTGCATTGTTCCAGGAATTTGAACACGTCCATGCGGAAGAGCTGGAGGTGGTGTATATCGAGAGAGGCGGCTGTCTTTTTGATATAGTCGGCCATGGCTGGATCTTTTTCTACGATGGTTTGGTCTTTGGCGCCGCGGGAGGCCAGTTCGTAGCTGATGCTACCGGTTCCGCCGAAGATATCGAGTGTTTTGAGGGACGGTACGTCCAGGTTATTCTCTATGATATTGAACAGTCCCCCTTTGGCGATGTCTGTTGTGGGTCTGGTGTGTGGCATGTTTGCCGGCGGCTGGAACCTTCTCCCTCCATATTCGCCTCCTATTATACGCATAAGGCCAGTGCATAAAGATTATGAAAATAGTATCCTGGTATTTCCTGCATTTTGGTGATATACTGGAGACCTGGTAGTCGTTGCATCCATTCTAGTTTAGGCAGGAATTTGTAGAGTTCCTGGTATATCTGGGAGTCGGTGGTAACGGCGCCACCCAGTTTTACTTTTACCTGTTGTTCGTCGAGGCCCAGTTGTCTGAGGGTATTGACGAGGTGGTATACGGCATCGAGTCCGCTTTGGAAGTTGAGGGATTGTTGGCTCAGTAGTCGTCCGGAAGTGTATACGGTGAGTGTGAGCCGTTGTTGTTGTACTTCCATGAAGGCGATGCCTTCGCTGTTGCGGAAGTCGAAGTCGTACGGGTATGCTTTCAGCAGTGCGGTGTTTGCATGTAACATGCGATCGGTGGAGAACTCTTTACGGAGGTACCCCAGCAGGTCTTTATCCACTGCGTATACGTTGACGAGGGATAGTTCGGGCAGGGTATCTGCGAGTACGGCTTCCTGCATTTTTTCGCGATAGGCGATGTGCAGGTAGTCTTTTTTGAGCTGGGGATCGTAATGTGTGTCTGGCACCAGGGTGCTACTGGCTGTATCGTAGCCTATCAAGACGGACCGGAAGGCGGTGAATAGCAATTTATCGGCGTCAAACACCTGTTCTATCATTTCCAGGTCGGCGGTGGTTTGCCGGGGCTGGAATTGGTATGATTTGAGGGCCAGGCATTTTTCAGCGGCGGGATCATACACCACATAGCTGAAGGTTCCGTTTCCTACCAGTACCAGGAGGTGGCAGGTGGTCAGGTCGGTTTCCAGCAGCGATTCATCGTCTACCGTATATACAGGATTTATATTGTAAGCTACGGGCATAGTGTACTATTATAAATTACCAGCTACAATAATAGGTAATTTTCGGCGGATCAATGGCACTTGTCTGGTTTATATAGAATTCGTGTAACGGTGCCGGCGGAAGCGATTTTGTTTTTGCACCTTTGCAGTTATGCAACTGGAAGTTACGAATCGGCAGATCATTCAAATTGCTGCGCCTATATGTCTGGCCTTGATAGTGCCCCAGATCAATCATATGACTAATATTGCGTTTGTAGGACGATTGGGGGAGTTTGAGTTGGCCGCCAACGGTATTGCCGGTATTTATTACCTGGTGATGTATATGATTGCCTATGGACTGAACAATGGCATGCAGGTGTTGATTGCCCGGCGTTCGGGTCAGCTGAACTATTATGGGATCGGGCAGTTGTTTTCCAACGGGATGATATTGGGGGTCCTGTTTTCGTTGTTAGCTATTGTGTTCACGTTGGTGATGGCACCTTATTTCTTTTCGAAGAGTCTTCATGATCCGCATATATACGAGGCAGCATTATCCTTTATCCGGATCCGTATCTGGGGGTTACCGTTGCTGATGTTGTTGGGGATGGCCAATGCCTTTTATATAGGGAGTGGTCATACGAAGGTGTTGGTGATCACGTCTTTGTGCCAGGAGTTTACGAATATCTTCCTGGATTACTCTTTGATCTTCGGTAAGATGGGGATGCCGGCGCTGGGGCTTAACGGCGCGGCGTATGCTTCTATTGCTGCGGAGGGGACGGGGATGGTGGTTGCTTACCTGATCATCCTAATCAACGGGTTTCACCGTCGTTTCCGCTTGTTCTCCTACCTGAAGCCGAACCTGGAGGTGATCAAACATATACTATCGGTATCGGCGCCATTGATCGTACAGTTCCTTTTCAGCATTGGCAGCTGGTTTGTGTTTTTCATTTTCATTGAGCACCTGGGTAACCGGCCGCTGGCTATTTCCAACATGCTACGGAGTGTGTTTGGGTTCTTCGGTATTTTTGTCTGGGCATGTGCGGCGGCGTGTAATACGCTGGTGAGTAATATTATCGGGCAGGGTAAGGAGGACCAGGTGTTTATGGCGATCCGGAAGGTGGTGTTGATCAGTGCCGGTTGCGGCGTGGTGGTTTGTTTGTTGCTGAACCTGTTTCCGGAAGGGATCTTACATATTTATACCAATGATGCCACGCTGATACAGGAAGCGGTGCCTTCTATGCGGGTGGTAACACTCAGTACCTTGCTGATGGCGGTATCTGCCATTGTATTTAACGGGGTGACGGGAACAGGTAATACTAAAGTGAACCTGTTGATAGAGTTTGCAGCGGTGTTGGGTTACCTGTTGTATTGTACTGTTGTGGTAGAGCGTATGCATAGTCCGCTATATATTGCCTGGTTGTCGGACTTTGTTTACTGGGCTATAATATTATTGATGTGTATCTGGTACTTGCGTAGTGGCCGATGGCGAAATAAGGCGATATAAGGATAAAAAAGGCGGTCTGTGCGGACCGCCTTTTTTTATCCTTATTCTTTTTGTTACTGTTTATTGATATCGTGGTTTACCATCCATTGGATACCAAATTTGTCGGTGAACATACCGAAGAAGGCGCCCCAGAAAGTCTCATCAAGCGGCATGGTTACCTGTCCACCGGCAGAGAGGCCTTCGAAGATACGGGTGGCTTCTTCCCTACTCTCTGTGTTGATAGAGATAGAGAAGTTGTTGCCTACGATCAGGGCATTGCCATAACCTCCGGGGGCATCACTCCCCATGATAACGGTGCCTTCGCCTACTGGTAAGGCGACATGCATTACGCCATCTCCTGGCGGAGGTGTACCATCTGTGGGAGGCATGTCTTTGAATTTTGCGAAGGTGATAAATTCTGTTCCGAATACGGATTTGTAGAAGTTGAATGCTTCTTCGCAATTGTCTTTAAAAGTGAGGTAGGGGTTTACTGCAGCCATAGTATTTGTTTTAGGAGCAGTAATTTATTGTATTTCCGAAGTACTAACAAGAGGCAGGGGTTTATTAATTATTTCTTCATGTGATCGTATGTCAGCAGGTATTGTCATGAAATAGAAATATTTGCGGTATATGTTCCAGGCGATTGATAAATATTTACTTTTGCAAAACATACCAAATAGTATTTTTTATGTCTAAAGCGGATCAGACGCGTTTAACCATCTTATCTAAAGCATTGGAGTTGGTGTACCGTAATGGGTATCAGTCTACGAGTGTAGACGATATCATTGCGAACACGAAGGTGACGAAGGGCGCTTTTTACTATCATTTTTCTTCGAAGGATGATATGGGATTGGCGATGATCAACGACGTGATGTATCCCGGTATGCGCGAGGTGATGATCAAGCCGTTGATACAATCGGCTGCTCCTATTACTGACCTTTATAAGATGATGGAGACGTTGCTGAAGGACGAGCAGCATTTTGATGTGGCATTTGGATGTCCGGCGATCAATCTGATCGAGGAGATGTCGCCTTTGAATGCGGAATTTAACAAGGCGTTAAGTAAGCTATCACTGGAGTGGCAGAAGGCGATACAAGCCAGTGTGGAGCAGGGCAAGGTGCGTGGAGTGGTGCGTGCTGGTGTTGATTCCAAACAAGTGGCTCATTTTGTCATTGCCGGTTATGGGGGTATTCGTAACCTGGGTAAGGTATTTGGGCGGGCCTGTTATACTACTTATCTGAAGGAGTTAAAAAATTACCTGCAAACGCTGGCATAATTTTTTTCACCTAAAACATACCAATTGGTATCTTTTATAATCTAATATACTATGTATTTGTTATTACTTACGCTGCACAGCATTGTGCGGTGGCTGGTGCTTTTTTTTCTGTTGTACAGTATTATCCGCGCTTTCAGGGGATATATAGGTGAGCGTTCGTTTACGGCGTCGGACAATGCTGTTCGTCACTGGACGGCCACGGTTGCGCATATACAGTTGGTATTGGGGATGGGATTGTATGTGATCAGTCCGATTGTACGATCGATCGTAGCGCGGCATATGGAGAGTGGTATCAATGACGGTTTTTTCTTCCGTTATATACACATTGCGATGATGTTGCTGGGTATTGTGTTGCTAACGATAGGATCTGCCAAAGCGAAACGTATTAAAGTAGATAAGGAAAAGTTCAGGACCATTATTATCTGGTATGTACTGGCGCTAGTGGTCATACTGCTGGCGATACCGTGGCCATTCTCTCCCCTATCGCAACGGCCTTTCGTGCGATTATTCTAATTACTTCATCTATTAAACAGACGGATTTATGTTTTCTTTAGTTAAGACCCAGGTGGGGCGTTTACGTATTATAGCCTTCCTGGAAGGCATGTCTTTGTTGTTACTGTTATTTGTTGCAGTGCCGATGAAATATATCTGGCATGATGCTGCTATGGTGAAGGCATTGGGGCCGGTACACGGTATATTGTTCCTGTTATTTATATACGGAGCTATTAGTGTCGGGGTGGTACAGCGATGGAAGTTTACGGAGACGACGTGGAAGGTATTGCTTGCCTGTATTATTCCATTTGGTACTTTTTATGTGGATTATAAGATCCTGAAATACGAGGTAGAAAATGGGGAGTAATAATTTTTTTCCTGCTGCCTTGAGATAACACTATTTTTCGATACTATTATAAGCGGGCCGTTCTATTGAAACGGCCTGTTTATCGTTGTTTGCTGTATGCCTGCTATTAAAATAAATTTGCAAATACGAGAATTTATCCCTTATTTAACATTCAGATTGCAATCGTTTGCACGTTACCAGCAGACGATGGTATTTTCTATCGTTCAATAAATAAGTATGTAGTACCAGAGACAGGCATTGGAATTGATTGGCCAGGCGTTTTTATTTTGTATTATCCACGTATTTTATCAATCTAATATTTGATCGAAGTAACCAGCGACGACATTATTTAAAAACAGGAGCATTCCTATCAACCAAGATCAGGGTATCTATCAGGAACTGATATATCGCGAAGGCTGTACTTCTTACCTAGTTATGAAAAGTTCTCCCCTATGCGGCATCCGTTTTAATCTGCCAACAAGGAGTTAATACTTGTAATAACAGTAATTGCTGCCCTATGCAATGACCGGTAGCCGAGGCTATGTTTCGGTACGGGATTGTTATTGACATTGCCGACTATGAATGGTGGCAAGCGGGAGTTTGCTGTCCGCCACGTTATACTATTACCACACGAAAAACTGACATTGATGAAAAAATGTTACGCAAAGTTGCTGTTCCTATTGCCGAGCGTGGGCATACTGGGGATGGGGCCAGGTGTTCTTACTTCGCGAGCGGTTTCGCGGAGTCCTCTTCTTTCTTCTTCTTTTTTTTATGTTGATCATTTGTATGCGGATACGGTTATCCGGGGGAAGGTAACGGAGGTACGCAAGCCACCATTGTCCCGGTTAGCGGTGAATGCCGATGATTCTGCGGCGTTGTTCCGTCAGGATTCCTTTTACCAGGTGTTATATGGTCAGCAGGCGAGGCGGGTATCGCTGGCTTCGTTGTCGGCCATTGAAACGCCAGCGCTCAGTAAGACGTATACGAATAACCTGTACGGCATGCTGGCGGGGCGGTTACCGGGACTACAGGTGACGCAAGCCAACGGGCAGCCTGCTTATGAAGCTTATTCTGCGATACTGCGAGGGAAGGCACCTATGATCATGATAGACGGTAGTCCTTCCAGGAATATGGTGGGTATCAACCCGGAGCAGATCGCATCGGTTACGTTACTGAAGGATGCGCTGGCCACTGCGATGTACGGCATGCGGGCGGCCAACGGCATTTTGCTGATCACTACGCGAAAGGGTGAAGAAGGGCCACAGCGGCTGTCATTTACGGCGACGGCCGGTCTTACAAAGTCGACCAAGATGATCCGCGGGCTTGGTGCTTACGATTATGCGCGATTGTATAACGAGGCACTTGCCAATGACGGCAAACCAGCAGCTTATACGGCAGCTGACCTGGATGCTTACCGGAATGGCAGTGATCCGTACGGACATCCTGATGTAGACTGGCGGAAGGAAGTGTTGAAGAACAGTGCTCCTTTTCAACGTTATGACCTGGCTATTTCAGGCGGGCGAGAGAATGCCCGGTATTTTGTGAATCTGGATTATACGAACCAGACCGGTCTTTTCAAGACTACGTCCATGAATAAGTATAATACGAATGCGGATATGAAACGTTACATTTTCCGTTCGAATGTAGATGTAAGAATCAATCGCAGTATTTCGGCCTCTCTTAACGTGATGGGGCGCATACAGAACAACAATGAGCCAGGCGGTTTTTCGGATGACATCATGACCGCTATCTTCAATACGCCGAATAATGCTTATCCCATCAGGAATCCTGACGGTTCACTCGGTGGTAACAACTTCTACCCTACTAACATCTACGGCCGTGCGGTAATGGCTGGTTATTACAATCTCTACTCCCGTGATCTGAATGCGGATCTTACTATCAAGGGGGATCTGAGTGATCTGGTGAAGGGCTTGTGGGTGAAGGGCAGTTTCTCCTTCTATACAAATTTTACGGAGGCGATCGTGCGTACCAAGACCAATGCGGTGTATTCCCTACGTGTAAATCCGGCGGGGGATACGACCTATCTGAAGTATGGTAATGACGGCGATATGACCAATGCCACGGCGTCTACCGCTACGGAACGTTTTCTTTATTCAGATGTACAGCTGGGGTATAACCGGCAGTTCGGGCCGCACGCTTTACAAGTAGTGTATACGGTGAATAATGATAACCGCATCTTAGGAAATCAGCTGCCGCAGTACTTTCTGGGTACCGCCGGCAGAGTGGCGTATAACTATCGAGAGAAATACCTGTTTGAATTGGCTATGGGATACAATGGCACCAACCGCTATCCGAAGCAAAAACGTTTTGGATGGTTCCCCGCGTTTGGTATTGGCTGGAATCTGGCGAGGGAATCGTTTCTACAGGCCTCCTGGCTGGATGAGCTTAAACTCCGCAGCAGTTATGGCTGGGTGGGTAATGCGTTTAACGGTAATCGTTTTTCGGGTACGGGCGAAGGCTATTTTGTGTACAATCAATATTATGAAGGCGGCACCGGTTATAATTTTGGCGCCAGTGCGACTGGTGTCAGTGGTGTGCGGGAGGGCCGGCTCGCCAACCCCTATGTTACCTGGGAGAAGGCCCGTAAGTTCAACCTGGGGATGGATTTGCGGCTGCTTTCGGGGAGGTTGTCCTTTACGGCGGAGTATTATAAGAACAGGTATTACGATCAGCTGATCACCCGGGGTAATGCTACGGCACTTCTGGGCACTACTTATCCGACGGAAAACCTGGGTAAATCAGATATCTACGGTACGGAATTCTCTCTCTTTTATCAGCATCATCATGCGCAATTCCACTACTATATAGGCGGCAATCTCAATTTTATACAACAGCGGCTGGTATATGAGGATGAGCCATCGAAGCCTTATCCCTGGCTAGTGAGAACGGGTAGTCATACTTTTTTAACCGGGTATGTATCTGACGGGTTGTTCCAGAGTAGGGAGGAGATTGCGCGAAGTGCCAGGCCGGACGGTTATGATCCTGTACCCGGGGATATCAAGTATAAAGACCTGAATGGGGATGGCCGGATCAATGCCTTTGATCAAACGAATATCAGTCCTGACAAAGCGCAGATTTTCTTTGGCATTAACGCTGGTTTTTCCTGGAAGGGTTTTGACTGTAATATACTCGTGCAAGGAACCGGTAACCGGTATTCTTTATTCCAGCTTAAAGAATTTGATAATGAAGGCAGGGGAAATGCGTGGGTGAACCACCTGGACAGATGGACACCGGAGACGGCTGCTACGGCTAGCTATCCCCGGCTTTCAGTAGGTAGCAATTTTAATAATGACCGGGTATCGGACTACTGGATGCGTAAGACCAGTTACTGGCGGTTGAAGAATGCGGAATTGGGATATACGCTTAGCAGTAACCTAATCCGGCGGGTGCGTATATCGTCGCTTCGTGTATTCGTAAACGGAACGAACCTGTTCACGCACAGTGCTATCAAGGAAGTTGACCCGGAGAACCTATATGGCAATTATCCTATACAGCAAGCATTTATGGCAGGTTTAAACATTAAATTCTAATCCCTATGAAAAGACTGATCATATTATTGCCATTGCTTTCCGTGCTTTTCTGGGCCAGTTGCAAGAAGGACGTAGAAGAAGGGCCGCTGGAGAACCTGGATGAGGATTACATCTTTGATCCTATCGACCAGAACGGCAACTATGCGGAGCAATTCCTGACAGATATCTATGCCAATCTCCCCACTGGTTTTAACCGTATCAGCAACTCTATGCTGGATGCTGCTACGGATGATGCGGTGCCTTCCCAGAACGGCAGCACTATTGAGCACCTGATATTCGGGCGTGTAGATCCATTTATGAACCCGGAGGATGTGTGGAGTCGTCATTACGGAGGTATCCGTAAGGTAAACATCTTTTTATCGAAGATAGACCGTGTGCCCAAGCCGAAGGACGTGCTTACTTACTGGAAGATGGAGGCTCGTTTTCTTCGTGCCTATTTTTACTTTGAGTTGGTGAAACGTTATGGGGGCGTGCCTTTGATGGGCGATAAGGTACCTACGCTGGCGGATGACCTTTCTTACAAACGTAATTCATTTGAGGAATGTATCAATTACATCGTTAGTGAGCTGGATGATATCCGGGCAGCATCCCGACCGGACCCGGTACCGGATGCGGAATGGGGACGCAGTAGTCAGGCGGTGGTACTGGCGCTTAAGTCCAGGGTACTCTTGTATGCTGCCAGTGCGCTTTTTAACGGCGGTAATATTGGCAGTAATGCTGCGGAGCGGCAGATAGCCGGTTATGCCACTTATGATGCAGAGCGATGGAGGAAGGCGGCACAAGCGGCGGATGCTGTTATTAAAACGGGCATTTACGGATTGGAGTCCAGTGCCAACTATGTGAATATTTTCGTGACGCGGCGTCATAAGGAGATCATCCTGGCATATATGCGTGGTAACAGTACGGATGTGGAGACCAATAACGGCCCAGTTGGGTTTACGCTCTATGGATTCCGTGGGTATACCAGTCCTACGCAGGATCTCGCGGAAGCGTTCCTGATGAAAAACAACAAACCTATTACAGATCCTACCTCCGGTTATAACCCTAACAATCCTGCCAGTAACCGTGACAACCGATTTGCCATGGTGTTCCTATACAACGGTGCACGCTGGTTCAAGAGAAATGTGGAAACATTTGAGGGCGGCCTGGATAAGCCAGGCGGCAACTTGGTACAGACGAAGACCGGTTATTATCTAAAGAAGTTCTGTTATAAGGCAGAGGAAGCCGCTTCTGTAGGTTCCCAGTCTCATAATTTTCCGTTGATCAGGTATGCGGAGATCCTGTTGAATTTTGCGGAGGCGACGAATGAAGCGGACGGGCCTACATCGGCAGCCCGGGATGCGGTTACGCAGATCAGGGCCAGAGGTGGATTACCGGCGGTACCTGGCAATATCAGCCAGGAGGAGTTCAGGGCGATGATACGTAATGAGCGGCGGGTGGAGTTGTGTTTTGAAGAGCACCGTTACTGGGATCTGCGGCGGTGGAAGACGGCGGCCAGTGTCTTAAACAAAGACCTGCGTGGCAGTAAGATCACGCGGGATGCGGGTGGTAGTTATCAATATGCACCTATTATAGCCGGCAGGATCAGCTTCAATGCGCCCCGTGCTTATCTGTATCCTATTCCCCAGAATGAACTATACCGGAATCGTAACCTCTTTCAAAACCCCGGTTGGTAATCACATTAAACGGTTGTTGTTATGAAAAAGATATTAAGCGTCATACTATTTATATTCTTTTTGTATCAGGCATCGGCGCAGGAAAAGCCTGTAGAGCGGCCGGTGGTCAGGGGTATTGTCCGGGATGCCAGCGGTCCGGTACCCGGCGTAGTCATTTATGAAAAAGATGTCACTAACAATGGTACGACATCGGGGCCTGACGGTAGTTTTCGGTTTTCGTTGCGCGGTAAGCAGTCTGTGCTGGTTGTTAAGATGGTGGGGTATCTGATGAAGGAGGTGGCGGCCAGTACGTCGCCTATGGATATCCTGATCCAGCAGGATGTGAAGGGTTTGGAGCAGGTGGAGGTGGTTGCCTATGGTCAGACCTCCAAACTTAGTAAGACGATTGCTTCGAGCAGTGTGAGCGGGGATGAGATCCGGCGGGTGCCGACAGCGAGTTTACAGAATGCGCTAGCGGGTAAGTTGCCCGGTTTTATTTCCATGCAGCGTTCCGGTCAGCCAGGTGCGGACGGGGCTGCATTTATGATACGCGGTACTACTACTTTTTCTGAGAACAGGAATGTGTCGCCTTTGATCATTGTGGACGATGTAGAGTTCACCGGTAATTTTTCGGATATAGATCCGGAGCAGGTTGCCAGTGTAACGATTCTAAAAGATGCGGCATCGGCTGCTGTATATGGTATCAAGGGGGCAAACGGCGTCATCGTGGTAACGACGATACGCGGGCAGAACGGAAAGTCTCAGATCCGGCTGACCACCAATACGGGATTGCAAGGCAATACGATCAGGCCCCGTTTCCTGAATGCCTATGAAACGGCGGTGATCCGTAACCGGGCGTTGGAGAGTGACGGGTTGCCACCGGACTGGACACAGGAGGACCTGGATGCCTGGAAAAACGGGACCGATCCTTATGGTCATCCGGATATCGATTGGTGGGGCACGCTGATACGGGATTATACTACGCAGACTAAAAATAACCTCAGCATCAATGGTGGTGTAGACAAGATGAAATACTTTATCTCTGTCGGGCATCTGTTTCAGAATGGTATCCTGAAGGATTTCCGGGATGCGACCTCTGAGGTGAATCCCAATTACTATCTGAAGCGTTATAATTACCGTAGTAATCTTGATTTCCAGGTGACCCGTTCTCTTGATCTGAGTATGGACCTGAGTGGTTATTTTACGGAGCAGAATGAACCTAATACGCGGGGGCGGGCTAACAGGAACCGTGTGTTTTTTGAGTTGTTCGATTACAAGGGTTTGCCGGCACACGCTTATCCTATTACCAATCCTGACGGTAGCTATGGTGCTGCGCCGGAGACTCTTGTGACAGGGCCGACCAACAATGTGATCGGGCGGTTGCGTCTGGGCGGTTACCGACGTACTTTTGAAAGCGATATACAGATCAACCTGCGGGCTACGCAGCGATTAAATTTCATCGCCAGTGGGCTGAAGCTGACAGGGCTTATCTCCTATTCCAGCAACCAGGATTTCCGGAGAAGTCTGACGCGTACCAATTTCCTATCTTTTATTTATAATTCGAGGAACCAGACCTATACTCCTTTTAATCCTTCAGTATACCGTAATGAGAAATATACGCTGGATGCACCTGCCAGTAGTACGGAGAAACGGTTGAATACACAGCTTTCTCTTAGTTATGACACGACTTTCCACAACCGGCATCATGTGTATGCGCTGGCTTTACTGAACCAGTTCAGTAATTCCAGGGGGGCAGGTATCCCTGAAAATTTCCGTGGGTATACTTTCCGGATGGGATATAATTTCAAGCGTAAGTATATGCTGGAGGTAAGTGGTGCATACAATGGCACGGATCGTTTCAAGTCCAGTTCCCGGTATGGTCTGTTCCCCGCCTTATCCGGCGGCTGGAATATAGGGGAAGAGCCATTTTTCCGGGATCATGTACGATTTATGGATCTGTTCAAGATACGCGGTTCTATCGGTGCTACGGGGTCGGATGATATCAACGACACGTATCAATACCTGTATGAGTATATCTATCTGGCCAGTGCGGATTACGGCTATAATTTCGGTGTGACGCCGCGATCTTCGGATGGTATCCGGGAAGGTACGTTGGGGAATGAGCATGTGAGCTGGGAGAAGGAATTGCAGTGGAATATCGGTACCGACATGAACTTTTTCAAAGGCAAATTATCTATTACGGGGGATGTATTCTACAAGCGGCGGCGGGATATTCTTTCTATCCGGAAGAGCTTATCTGACATCATTGGGATAGGGTTGCCAGCATCTAACATTTCTATTATTTCCAACAGGGGATTTGAAGTAGACCTTAACTATAATAATGCGATCGGGTCTTTCCGTTATCGTGTTAATGCGAATGTATCGGTAGCGAAAAACCGTATTGAGTTTATGGATGAGGGGGCGCCTGCTTTCCCCTGGCTGCGGGAGACAGGCGGGCAGACAGGCCGGGTGAAAGGCTATACGACGATCGGCTTTTACCAGGATCAGAAGGATATCGATACCAGTGCGGTGCCCTTGGGAGCACCGCCCCGTCCTGGTGATCTTAAATATAAGGACCTGAATGGGGACGGCATTATTGATCCTTATGATCAACGGTACATGGATTATTCGAATATCCCTACTACTAACTATGGGTTGACGATAGGCGGCGACTGGAAAGGGTTGTCTTTCAGTGTTACTTTCCAATCGGCCAGGCATTTCACGCTGAGTTCTTTTGCGGAAGCGGTGACGCCGTTCTTCGGTAATCTGCGGGAGGTGCATCAGGGAGCCTGGACGCCGGAGAACCGGGATAGCCCTACTTTTCCCAGGATATCCACGCTGGACAATATCAGTAATCCCCGTACGAATATGTCGGACTATTGGCAGATACGCGGAGACTATGTGAAGTTAAGGAATGTGGAGATCGCTTATACGCTGCCGAAGCGATGGGTGCAGGCGATCCGTCTGAACCAGGTGCGGGTATACGCCAATGGCTCGAACCTTTATACCTGGATGTTCGGCCGTAACCTGTATGATGTCGATCCTGAGGTCAGTTCGAATACGGAAGGCGGGGTATATCCGAATCAGAAGGTATACAACTTTGGTTTAAATGTTAGTTTCTAATTAATCCTATGAGGTATGAAAAGATCGTTCTTCTATATGTTACTCTGTTTATTCACGCCCGTATTGTTCACTGCGTGTTTAAAGAAAGATCTGCTGGATGCAACGCAGACCACTAATCTGAATGAGGAGAGTGTGTTCTCTGACAGTGCACGTACACATCGTTTCCTGTTGCAGATCTATAATGAGATGGGGGCCAACAGCTATGTACGCCGGTATGGTTCCAATAGTATTGCGGAATGTTCAGATGAGTCTACCTCGAAACTATTCGGCGGTACACAATCGTATGTGATCGTGATGCTGGGTACGTTGAGTGCTTCTATGACGGGGCCTTATAATGCGGTATATGTAAACGGGTATAACAATATACGCCGGGTGAATGTATTCCTGAAGAATTTACCCAGGACGCCTTTATCAGCGGAGATGAAGACCCGGTTAAAAGGGGAGGTACGGTTTCTGCGTGCCTGGTATTACTGGCAGTTATTGCAGCATTTTGGTGGTGTGCCTATTATACGGGATTCTATTTACACTAATTCCGATGATATCCGTAGTCCGCGGGCTACGATTGCACAGAGTGTACAGTACCTGACGCAGGAGCTGGATGAAGCGAGGCAGGACTTACCCTCTCCTTTGGAGCAGCGTTCGGAGGATTATGGTTTTGCTACGAAGGGGATGTGTATGGCGTTAAAATCGCGCTTGTTGTTGTATGCCGCCAGCCCTTTGTTCAATGGGGGGGCGGTGGGGAGTGCCAGTGCGGCGGTGCGGCCGTATATCAGCTATCCGACGGCTGACCCCAGCCGGTGGCAGCTGGCATTACAGGCTGCGGAGGAGGTGATCAACAGCGGTTATTATCAGCTGGTGGAGGATAATTCCAAACCCGGTTATGGTTTTTATAAACTATTCATTACGCGGTTCAACCCGGAATATATCCTGGCGGACATGCGGCCAGCGAACCGGGATATGGAAAGGCATTTTCTACCCGCTTCGCGGAATGGAGTGAATAATGCCTGTCCGTCGTTGAATATGGCGAAGTTGTTTGGTACGATCAGCGGCAAACCTATTATGGATCCTACTTCGGGTTATGATCCGAAGAAGCCATTTGAGAAGCGTGATCCCCGTTTTGACTATACCTTCATCAATAACGGTTCGTTATGGCGTACGCGTAGCAGCAGTACGGCTACGCCGGTATGGACGTATGTGGGAGCACCGACGGACGGTATTGATGCCAGTCTTGTTTTCACCGGTATGTATTTCCGTAAGTTCTGCAGTGAGGCGGCAACTGGTGACGGGGGTTCTACATCGGAGCGCTGCCTGCCGTTGCTCCGTTATGCGGAGATACTGCTTAACTATGCGGAGGCGGCCAATGAGACCGGCAATATCAACGGTGCTTATGATAAGCTGAAGATGATACGTAAGCGGGCGGGTATCTTACCTGGAGCGGATGAGTTATATGGTCTTAGGAGCGGGATGACGCAGGCGGAGATGCGTACGGTGATACAATTGGAAAGGGCGGTAGAGCTATGTTATGAAGATCAGCGTTATTTTGATGTACGGCGTTGGAAAATAGCGCCCCAGACGATGAATGTGACTATGATGCGTTTGCGGATCACGAAAAATGCGGACGGTAGTTTTTCTTACCAGGAGGTACCAGTAGAGAAGAATCCCAATCATATTTTCCGGGACAATCATTATTTCTTCCCGTTGCCGATGAATGAGATCATGAAGAACCCGAATTTGGTGCAGAACCCGGGGTATTGACCGAAGGGTTGTCTGTAAGCCTGCGGGTCAGGGAGTAGTAAAAAGAAGCCGGCCTCACTGTATGTGTTGATGCACATATAGTGAGGCCGGTGTGTGTGTGTATATAAAGCATGTTATTGCAGGTTATCAAGCATTTTTTTACAATCTGCTTTGATGGTGGGATCGTCTTGTACGATGGTGCGGAGGGTGAGTGCTTTTTTAAGTACGTCTATGGCTTTCTCCTGTTCATCGTTTTGTTTGTATGCTCTGGCCAGCTCGTAGTAGTTGAGGATAAATCCTGGGTCGAGCTGGCGGCATTTTTCGTAGTTGGCGATGGCGTTGGCGAGAGAGCCATCTGGGAGGCCACCGAAGAGTACTTTAGCGGCGGAGCGTTCGAAGACGTTGAGGTTAGCGACTTCGTAGTTCCATTTTCCGAGTACGTGATAGGCTTCGCCCAGGTTGGGATTGAATTTGATGGCCAATTCGGCGTATTTCTTTACGTCTTTGGAGGCGGCCACTTTATCTTTTGCGCCGGATATGAGCGCCATACGTCCCATGGCTACTGCCATGGAGTAATTGGCATCGGCGTTGTTGGGTGCTACTTTGAGTGCCTGGAGGGCATAGTTTTTTGCCTGGTTAAAATAATTCGTTTTGCTGCTTTTGTCTTTTTGACGGTTACCTTCCCGTGATGACAGCTGGCTGGCTCTGATGAGGGCGGTGAGCTGATCGGGTTGGATCTTCAATACATCTTTATAGGTGTTGAGTGCTGCTGTTTCTTTCATTTGGGTCTCCTGTTGTTTTCCCTGAGCCAGCAGTTCATCTACCGTCTGCGCCTGTACGTTGAATACAGTGATCAAAAACAGTGCAGCTGTCGTAATCATTTTAACCATAGGGTGGATTTTTCATAAAAATACCGAAAAACCGCTTCCAAAGTCCAGTTTTCAGCTATCTGAAAGGACATTTTTTAGTGTTAAATGGACAGTATGTATGATATGGGGGAGGATCAATAATTTTTTTCGATGGCGACCATGGAGTGTTTTACGTTACCGCCGAGGGGGGGATTTACTTTACGAAGGGTGACGATGCTATGTTGTATTTCGGGGTATTGGGTTTTGATGGCATCGGAGATATCGGTTACTACCTGTTCGAGCAATTGTTGCGGGATGGCCATGATATTTTTGGCGATGGCATATAGGCCTTCGTAGTTAACGGTATCGGAGAGGTCTTCTACGGCGAGGGTGCCCGGTATCTGGACTTTGATATCGAGGAGGTAGTCGGTGCCGATGATCTGTTCTTCGGCATATAGACCATGAAGGGCCCTGAAGTGGGCTTGTTCCAAAGCGATGGTAAGCAATTTGGTATTATTTACGGATGAGGGCAGGGCTACGACCGGTGTGAGGGGTCGTAGTCCTGTTTGATAAGGTATTACATTACGCTTAGGCGTGGTGTTCGAGGGCGGAGAGGTAGCGTTCTGCGTCGAGGGCTGCCATACAGCCGCTGCCGGCGGCGGTTACTGCCTGTCTGTAGATTTTGTCCTGTACGTCGCCGCAGGCGAATACGCCTTCGAGGCTGGTGCGGCTGGTACCTGGAACGGTTTGGATGTAGCCCTGTTCGTCCATATCGAGGACATTGGCGAATATGCCGGAGTTGGGCTGGTGGCCGATGGCTACGAAGAAGGCGCTTACGGGGACCTCTTTTACTTCGTTGGTTTTGCTATTCCGGATCCTGACGCCTTCTACTTTTTTATCGCCCAGGACTTCGTCTGTTTCGGAGTTCCAGTATACGATGATATTGGAGGTTTTGAGTACGCGGTCCTGCATGATCTTGCTGGCGCGCATTTCGTCGCGGCGAACGAGCATGTGGACGGTGGTACACATTTTAGAGAGGTAGAGTGCTTCTTCGGCGGCGGTATCACCGGCGCCTACGATGGCTACTTCTTTTCCTCTGAAGAAGAATCCGTCGCATACGGCGCAGGCGGAAACGCCGCTACCGTTGAGTCGTTGTTCGGAGGGTATTCCGAGCCATTTGGCGGAGGCGCCGGTGGCGATGATGACAGCATCTGCGGTGATTTCTTTTTCTTCGTCGATGGTGACGGTATATGGTTTTTTAGAGAAGTCGACGGAGCTAGCCATGCCGTAGCGGATGTCTGCGCCCATGCGCGCTGCTTGTTTTTCGAAGTCCACCATCATTTCGGGGCCCTGTACGCCTTCGGGGTATCCCGGATAGTTTTCTACTTCTGTGGTGATGGTGAGTTGTCCGCCGGGCTGTATGCCCTGATAGAGGACAGGTTTAAGGTTAGCGCGGGCGGCGTAGATGGCTGCAGTGTAACCTGCGGGGCCAGAACCTATGATTAGTAAATGCACATGTTCTTTCTGTTGTGTGTTTTCCATACTACTTTACTGTAATTATTTTTTTATTCTTATCGTTTTATAAACTGCTGCATATCCCCCCCAGTATCCTAATGCTCCCGGGATGTTGCCTATGATCTGTACCGGTGAGGCAAAGGGATTACCGGTGTTGACATAGGCGTAGTCGAGGGTACGCCAGAAGTCGTAGGTATTTTTGTCTATGTTGCAGAATTTTATCGTGACAGTATCTCCTCTTTTGAAATAGCTGTAAGTGTCTTTATCTAATTTTTTTGTCCGGTCTACGCCTGCATCTACTGACAGTTCGAAGGTGGTACCGTTTACTACCTGGTCATCGAGTACGGAGGTGAGTCCGGGGAGGTATGGTTCTGTGTTCCTTTTGGTGAAGTACCTGGCATAGTTGCCGGAGGTGGCGGGGTCGGTGACTTTGATGGCCAGTCTTGCGTAGCTGGTATCGTCATTGACCCTGGCGCGTCTCCACCAGGCGGAATCGAGGACCATGTTGTTGGCGGGGATGGAGGTGTTTGCTTTATACACTTTGCCATCCACTTTTACTTCCAGGCTGTATGTGGCATTGAATTGGCCTTTGAAGGCGGTATTCAGTGCGGTGCTGTCTACCGAGTAGTGGTATAGGCTGATGCCTGGCGCGATTGGTTCTGCATATTCTTTCAATTTCATGGTGCTGTTGCCATTTGACACGATGATTTCGGCATGGTGCACGAATGATTTCAGCAAGGTGGATACTGATATTTGGGCGTAGTAGTCCAAGCTGTTGGACAGTACGACGTACGGGTATCTACCATTTTCAATTTTACCATCGATTACGAGTTTTTCTTCCTGCTGATGCAGGTTTACGTTAATATCTTTTTCGCAAGCCTGTATCAGGCAACCTGCCAGCAGGAGCAGGAAGAGGTTTTTCGTACGCATGGTTTTGCAAAAATAGGGTCCTTGGATATAACAAAAACACCGGCAGTATATAAATACTGCCGGTGTTCCTTATTTAATTCGTTTGTTTAAACGCAGAGATCAAAGCAGTAAGCAGGAGCTGGCGTATTTTAAGATCAAGCCGGTAGGCGCCGGTGCGCAATATCGCCTAGCGTCCAAAATGGATGCTTATCCCAGATAAGATTTCAGTGCGCCGCTGTAACGCGCTTTTTGCAGGCGTTTGATAGCGCGTTCTTTGATTTGGCGGATACGTTCTTTGGTGAGATCGTATTTTTGACCAATTTGTTCGATTGTTGCGCCATTTTCACCATCCAGACCAAAGTAGGCGTTTACGATTTCTGCTTCGCGAGGGCTGAGGGATTTCAGTACGCGGCGGATTTCTTCACGCAGGGAGTCGCGCATCACGTCGTCGTCGGTGATATCGCCACCTTCCAGCAGGTCGCCCATGGCTACGTCTTCGGCTTCATGTACGGGAGCATCCAGTGACATGTGTCGGGTATTGCTTTGGAAGATGTTATTGATTTCCGATTCGGACATTTCCAGGATTTCGGCCAATTCCTCTGTAGACGGTTCCCGCTCGTTTTCCTGTTCGAATGCCATATACGCCTTATTGGCTTTGTTATAGGTGCCAATTTTGTTTTGTGGCAGGCGAACCAATCTACCTTGCTCTGCCAAAGCCTGCAGGATGGATTGGCGAATCCACCATACAGCGTAGGAAATGAATTTAAAACCTTTTGTTTCGTCGAAGCGTTGCGCTGCTTTGATCAGACCTAAATTGCCTTCATTGATAAGGTCGCTGAGGCTGAGCCCCTGGTGCTGATATTGTTTAGCAACGGATACTACGAAGCGGAGGTTTCCTGTAGTCAATCTTTCAAGAGCCTTCTGGTCACCCATTTTAATGCGTTGCGCCAATACGGTCTCTTCCTCAGGTGTTAACAAAGGGATCTTAGAGATTTCCTGCAGGTATTTTTCTACCGCCTGCGAATCACGGTTAGTGATCTGGGTGGCAATTTTAAGTTGCCTCATATTGAAATTGTATTGGTTTATGAATTTATAACAGCGAAAGATTTTTTTTGTTGGAAAATTTAGAATTTTCTATCTTACAAAGTTTCTCTTTCTGTTAATTTAGCCTGCAAAGATCGTGCTAATCCCCCACTCTTCCAAATACTTCCAATTACATTCACATTGTGGCGGCGCTTTCACTCGAATTATATAACAAAGTACTCCATTAGAACGGATTTTAATAGCGTATTATTAGCTATTTTAGTGGCTTTGGGTAAATTTTAACAATTGGAAAATAATTACATTCGAATTAATATATTCACTAATAGATAGTTCTAACCATTGCAAAATATTCAACCATCATGATAGACTTTAGGAGTGACACATTTACAAAGCCGACGCCAGGGATGTTACAGGCGATGTTACAGGCACAGACGGGGGATGATGTATTTAGGGAGGATCCGAGCGTGAACAAGCTAGAAGCCATGATGGCAGATTTTTTTGGCAAAGAGGCTGCTTTGTACTGCCCTTCCGGCACGATGTCGAACCAGATTGCGATTAAGGTGCATGTATTGCCTGGGGACGAGGTGATCTGCAGCAGTCTGGCGCATGTGTATATCTACGAGGGGGGAGGTATTGCTTTTAATGCGGGGGCGCAGGTGCGTCCGCTGGGAGGTGACAGGGGGATGATAGTGGCCGACGAAGTGGCAGCCGCTGTGAATCCGGACGATGTGCATAAGGCAAGGACGAGCCTGGTATGTCTGGAGAACACCTCCAACCTGGGTGGGGGCTGTTGTTATGACTGGGAGGAGATGCAGCGGATACGGGCGGTATGCCGGGATAAGGGGTTGGCGTTGCACCTGGATGGGGCACGTTTGTTCAATGCCCTGGTGGCGACGGGCGGTAATGCGAAGGCGTATGGGGAGACCTTTGACAGTATTTCGATCTGTCTGAACAAGGGGTTGGGTTGTCCGATGGGTTCTGTGTTGGTGGGCAGTGAGCGGTTTATCAAGGAGGCGCGCCGGGTGCGGAAGAAGCTGGGCGGGGGATTGCGCCAGGCCGGTTATATGGCAGCCACGGGTATTTATGCGCTGGAGCATCATGTGGACAGGCTGGCGGAGGATCATGCGCATGCCAAGCAGATTGCCGGTGCGTTGCTGGAGAAGACATTTACGGGGCATATGTTGCCGGTGGAGACGAACATTGTCATCTTTGAGTTGCGCGGGGAGTGGAAACCGCCGTTATTTGTGGATTATCTGAAGAAGCACGATATATTAGCCCTTCCTATTTCTCCGACGCAGGTGCGGATGATCACTCACCTGGATATTACTCCGGAGATGGTGGAAAGGACCTGCCAGGTTATCGCGGAGATGGATTAGGCGGTCGGGTATGTGTACCGGCCGGAGTTTCCCCCCAGGAAATTGAAAGGTGTATTTTGGTATTGGCTGCAGGAAAACTTTATTTTTGCAGCCTTATAATATTGTATTTATAACAAAGCATGGAACTATCTAAAAATTATCTGCCCGCAGCAGCAGAGGCAAAATGGTATCAACACTGGATGGACAAGGGCTATTTCCGCAGTACGCCGGATGATCGCCCTCCTTTTACGATCGTGATTCCTCCACCGAACGTGACAGGGGTATTACATATGGGGCATACGCTCAATGAGACCGTCCAGGATATCTTAGTCCGTCATGCGCGTATGAACGGTTATAATGCCTGTTGGGTGCCGGGATCTGACCATGCTTCTATTGCTACGGAGGCTAAGGTGGTGGATATGCTGAAACGGGAGAAGGGGATTGAGAAGTCCCAGCTTAGCCGGGAGGAGTTTTTGAAGTACGCTTACGAGTGGAAGGATAAATATGGCGGGATCATTTACCAGCAGATCAAGAAGCTGGGATGTTCCTGTGACTGGGACCGGGTGACCTTTACGATGGACGACCATTATTACAAGGCGGTGATCAAGGTGTTCATTGACCTTTATAATAAGGGGTTGATCTATCGTGGTGCGCGGATGATCAACTGGGATCCGAAGGCCAAGACGGCGTTGAGTGATGAGGAGGTGGATTACAAGGATATCCAGGGTAAGCTGTATCATGTGAAGTATGCTATTGTGGACGGGCGGGGTCAGGCGACCGGTGAGTTCATTACGATTGCGACGCAGCGTCCGGAGACTATTATGGGGGATACGGCGATCTGTGTGAACCCGGAGGATGAGCGTTATGCGCATTTGCAGGGTCATTTTGCGGTAGTGCCGCTGGTAAATCGTCAGGTGCCTATTATTTTCGACAGTTATGTGGATAAGGAATTTGGTACTGGTGCGTTGAAGGTGACCCCTGCGCATGATATCAATGACTATAACCTTGGGTTGAAACACAACCTGGAGGTGATTGATACGTTGAATGAGGACGGTACGCTGAGTGCCGGTGCGGTTGTGTTTGTGGGTGAGGACCGGTTCAAGGCGCGTAAGCTGGTTATAGCGGCGCTGGCGGAGCAGGCGTTGCTGATAAAGGAGCAGGAGTATACGACCCGTCTGGGATATAGCCAACGTAATCCGGATACGGTGATAGAGCCCCGTATTTCGACACAATGGTTTGTGAAGATGGCGGATATGGCTAAGCCGGCGTTGAATGCGGTAGTGGATGGCGATGTGCAGATACATCCGGGGGATCGTTTCCTGGCGACCTATAAATACTGGATGGAGAATGTGAAGGACTGGTGTATTTCGCGTCAGTTGTGGTGGGGGCAGCAGATACCGGCCTGGTATGCGCCGGACGGCACCTTTGAGGTGGCGGCGACTGCGGAGGCAGCGGTAGCGCAGTTCAAGGCTAAAAATGCGGCCTGTACTTTCACTGTGGCTGATCTGAAGCAGGACGAGGATTGTCTGGATACCTGGTTTTCTTCCTGGCTATGGCCGATGGAGGTATTTAACGGTATCTCCCAGCCTGACAATGCGGATATTAACTACTACTACCCTACGTCTGTGCTGGTAACGGGGCAGGATATCATCTTCTTTTGGGTGGCCCGTATGATCATGGCGGGTATGGAGTACAAGCAGGAGAAGCCGTTTAAGGATGTATATTTTACCGGGATGGTGCGTGACAAGCAGGGGCGTAAGATGAGTAAGCAGTTGGGGAATTCTCCGGATCTGCTGGAGCTGATCGAGCGTTTTGGTGCGGATGCGGTACGTTTTGGTATTATGATCTCTTCTCCTGCCGGTAACGACCTGTTATTTGACGATACGAGCTGTGAGCAGGGACGTAATTTCTGTAATAAGATATGGAATGCATTGAAGCTGGTGAAGATGTGGGAGGGGCGTCAGGCGCCGGTGAGTAGTGAGGCTACGGATCATTTTGCGATCCGTTGGTTTGAGAACCGGTTACAGGAGGTGAAGGCTGAGGTAGCGGTGTTGTTCAAAGATTTCAAATTGAGCGAAGCGTTAAAATCTATTTACAGTCTGATATGGGATGACTATTGCAGTTGGTATCTGGAGTGGGTGAAGCCTGGTTTTGAGCAACCTTGTGATACGGTGATCTACGAGCAGAGTATTGCTTTCTTTGAGCAGTTGATGCAGTTGTTACATCCATTTATGCCATTTGTGTCTGAGGAGATCTATCATCAGTTGCGGGAGCGCCGGGAAGGGGAAGAGCTGATCATTTGTCAGTTTGCGCCTTTGCAAACCTTTGACCCGGCTATCCTGGCAGAGGGTGCGTTGGCGAAGGAGGTGATCAGCAGCATCCGCGATGCGCGTAACAAGCACCAGATCAAGCCGAAGGACCCGATCGTATTGCATATAGAAACGCGTCATGACAATGCATTTAAACCGATAGAAGGCATGCTGGCCAAGCAGGTGAATGCCAGGGCGATCTCTTATACACAGGAGGCGGTACCTGGTACTATTACGCTGGTGGTGCAGAAGGACAAGTTCTATATTGAAACGGAGACGGCGCTGGACGCCAGTACACAGAAGGAGCAGTTGGAGAAGGACCTGGCTTACCAGCAGGGCTTCTTAATCTCTGTGGAGAAGAAGCTGGCCAATGAGCGGTTTGTGCAGAATGCGAAGCCGGAAGTGGTGGAAGCGGAGCGGCAGAAGAAAACGGATGCGGAAGCCAAGATCAAGGCGTTGGAAGAAAGTTTAAGATCCTTATAATTTACCACATCGCCCGGTCGTTCAATAGCCGGGCGATGTTTTTACTGCCCTATTATTTATGTGCATTAGACCCAGATTTTTGTTTTGCGGAATTGTTCTTATGGCGGGGCTTTGGCAGCCTTTGTTTGCCCAGTCGGGGAAGGAGAAGCAGCCGGCCTCTACCGGCCAGGAAGCTGGTAAAAAAGGGTTACGTTTTCGTAGTACCTGGGGTATCTTTCTGAGTGAGACCCTTTCCAAAACTGAGATCGTCAAGTTGCTGGATTCTGCGTTGGTGGTACGAGATCAGCAGAATAGTAAGTTTCCCGTAGTCTCTTTTAAGTTCACCTATGAGAATGTAGAACCTTATCTCAATGACAGTACTGGCCGCCCTGATGTGTACCGGGAGTATATCGGGGACAATTTCAAGGCGGACCGTTTATCTCCTTTGTGGAGTACGCGGATGAAGGACATGGTCAAATCCGGTGATGTACTTTTCTTTGACGACATCATTATCCGTTATACTGGTGACAAGTATTACCGGGCGCCCTCTCTTAAGTTCCAGGTGAAATAATCCTTTTTTTTTTAGAAGCTGAACAGTTGTTGTAATGGTACGATGAATTCGACTCTTTGTTTGCGTGACGGGTCGAACAGGTCTGTATCCAGCAGGCGGCTATACCTGGCTCCGAAGGAGAACGGGATGGTATTGCCTATTTTCAGGTCCAGGAACAGCTCCCCTCCTACTGATGTGAACCGATTGTGCCGGCCGGCCCTGTAATCGAAGGCCTGGCTGTAGTCGTAGAAGACATTCCCTCTTATACGCTGGAAGTATGCGATATGCAGGAAGCCCCAGTCCGGATATGCTATCGGGAAGTGGTAGTTGGCGCCTGCTTTATAGACATATTGATAGAAGGGGTCGTTGTATCCTCTGGCGTAGACGAAGTTGTCGGAGAAGGAGTACCGGCGCATGGTATCTTTCTGTTGGTAGGCACCCTGTAATACGAGGCTATGGCTGGGAAGTATACCCGGCAGGTATAGGTCGAGGCGGCCATAGAGCTGCCATGCGGGTACGGCGGTGATGCTTTTCACGTATTGGAGCAGCAGGTATTGGCCGAAGTGGGAGTAGATATGTTGTCTGGCGCGGATTCGTTGGTTATTGAATACGAAGGAGGAGTTGAGGTATTGGATCTGGTCGTCGCGGAACCGGAAGTTGCCCTGCGGTATACTTTTCTGGTAGTTGTAGTTAGACGCCAGCGAGATGCTGCGGCTATACAGTCCGGCGGACAGGTTGAGTGGTATGGAGAAGCCGGCATGCCAGTTGAATTCATTCCAGTACAGGCGATCTCCTTTGCTGTTGATCCTGGTGGAGCGATTGATGCGGTAGTCGGTACCTGCCTGCAGGAAGGGAAACCAGGCACCGTATTGTATGTTGGCTTTGATGGAGGAGCTTCCTTCGTTATAGTTATAGGAGTATCCGAGGTTGCTGCTGAAGGTATTGAGTATGTTATCGCCATAGAGGGTGATACCGTAGTTCGGATCGTCGATGGTGGGTATCCAGCTATGGAAGTTGAACAATCGGTGTGCTTTGTGGTAGGTAGTGACGGGCAGGTGTTTATCGTCGATTTTACCGAGGATATTGCCCCCCTCTTTGAAGTCGGGTTGTTGCCAGGGGCTGTGTGCGTTGCCGGCGGTGTCGAACTGTTTCCAGCCGGTAGCCGGCAGGGACGTTTGATACAGCTGGTATCCTTTGGTGCTGAATTCGGTGAATGCCAGCTGGTGGGCGGCGGTATCTACGGCGGCATGTAAGGCGCTGTTACCTCTGGCGGTGAGCTGGAATATCTTTCCATCTGCCGGGGTGAGGGCGAATACGTTGTGTACATCCTGATAGGCGGCGGTATAGTAGACGGTATCTTTTGTGATTTGTGGGGCACCGATTACATCATATCGCCAGTTGGTGAGCAAGGAGGTGCTGCCATCGGTGAGGGATTGTTGTATAATGGCCATTTGTCCCTGTTTGTTGCGTACGGGGGATATGATGGCCTGTTCGTCGGCGGTGAATTTCGGGTAGGAGTAGTACCAACCATTGGGATTGGGTAAGGCGGTTATTTCGCGACCGGTGTTACCATTTAACAGGCGGAGGCGGCTATCCTGTCCGGGGGCTACTTCAACGACGATGAGGCGTTGGCCATCGCGGCTGATATCGGGTGAGAAGTATTTGGTCTGGTGAGTGATGGTCCGGGCTTGTTTGCTATTGACGTCATATATTTTTACCACGCCATAGTCTTTCCAGCCCCAGCGGGCGTCGTACCGGGCTTGTATCCAGACGATGCGGCCATTTTTATAGCTGAAGTAGTCGTCGACCTGGATACCGGGGCGGGTGATTAGTTGTTCGTTGCCTTGTGTGTCGATGAGGAAGAAGCCAGGGATGTGATCGTAGGTATTTTTCAGTACGATCCATTGGTTGTTGCCGGTGCTGTAGAGGTAGCGATAGTCGGTGACGATGCGGCTGGCTTTATTGAGTGCGGTGGCAGGCGTATTGTTTGCGGCGGCATACTGTTGCCATAATGGCTGGTAGTGTTGCAGCATGGCGTTATAGAATGCTCTTATGTTTTTGCCGGTGCGATGTTTGAGGCTTTGGGAGAAGGGGTAGCATACGTATCGGTACCTTACGGCGTCGGTGGTTACTCCTTTCCAGAAGTCGCGGCCATATTGATCGCGGCCGTAGGTGCTCATGAGATAGCCCAGTTCGTAATGATTGGGGACATAATCTTTATAGGAGCCCCCTCTTATCTTCATATAGTCGTAATGTTTACCATCGAGGGTGAGTGCGCGGAAGCCATCGAAGAATGCCGGCAGGCGGCCGCGGCCCTGTGGGCTGAGGGCTGTTTCCATGATTACGGCATCTCCTTCCCAGAACCAGTTGGGGACGGCGATGTTGGTAAGTGCTGCTTGTCCCAGCTGGCCGGCGAGGTAAGAGGCTATATTGGATACTCCTTGTCTGAAGTTAAGGTTTTGCAGTACGTGACGGTATTCGTGGAGGGCCAGTTGTTCTTCCCATTTGAGGGATCCGAGGTCGAATGATGACGGAGAGGGCGTCATAAAGAATTCGGACCGGAACGGGCCTAATTGTACGTAGCCATTGGAAATCAGTGTCTGGTTTTGCAGGACGATGCTGACTTTTTGTTGGCGGTTGCCTATGGAGGAGCGGGTATT
The DNA here is from genome assembly GCF_020386615.1 of Chitinophaga pendula. NCBI lineage: Bacteria > Pseudomonadati > Bacteroidota > Chitinophagia > Chitinophagales > Chitinophagaceae > Chitinophaga > Chitinophaga pendula. Next base: position 1,022,453 of record NZ_CP077769.1, on the reverse strand, counting down.
TTTATTCAGGTAGTGGACGATGTTAGCGACCCGTTGTCCTTGTGATTCCATGCCACGCGGGAATATGACGCGGGCGGTATCGGTGTTGATCTGATTCCATTTCAGGGAGGGAGGGTTACCACCGAATCGCTGAGCGGCCAGGGATAAGGGTAAGCATATGATAGAAAGGCCCAGGAGAAATTTCATAGTATCAAATATGCATTAAGTGTAAAGTTGTGGTCTTAGGTGTTAGAAACAATAATACGCAAATTAATTCCTGATAGTATGGTGCAGGCGGAATTTATTATGGGGAGGGGGATATAACGGGGAGGCCCCTTCTACCGGTGTGTTTGTGTGCATGCGGTGAGAAGGGGCCTGGTATTACGTGATGTTGTTTTTTGTTAGCATTCGGGGAGGCTGATGGGTATGTTGACAGCCAGGCCGCCATCGGATGTTTCCTTGTATTTGGAGTTCATATCGAGGGCGGTGTCCCACATTGTTTTCACGACGGCGTCGAGGGAAACCTTTGCCAGTTCGGGATTGCTTTGCAAGGCGAGTTGGGAGGCGGTGATGGCTTTGATGGCGCCCATGGTGTTACGTTCGATACAGGGTACTTGTACGAGGCCACCAATGGGGTCGCAGGTGAGGCCGAGGTGGTGTTCCATGGCTATTTCGGCGGCCATGAGCACTTGACGCTGGGAGCCGCCCATGCATTCTGTGAGTGCTGCTGCGGCCATGGCGGAGGATACGCCTATTTCGGCCTGGCAGCCTCCCATTGCGGCGGAGATGGTGGATCTTTTTTTGAAGATGCTACCTATTTCTGAGGCGGTGAGGAGGAACTGGAGGATGCGATCGTCGTGGAAGCCATCGCAGAATGCGATATAATACTGTAATACGGCAGGTATTACGCCAGCGGCGCCGTTGGTGGGGGCTGTTACGACGCGGCCGAAGGAAGCATTTTCTTCGTTGACGGCGAGGGCGAAGCAGCTTACCCAGTCGAGGGTATATGCGAAATGTTGGCCGCCGGCGCGGATGGCCTCTATCCAGGAGATATAGTCTGTGTAGGTGCGGCCTTTGAGTAATTTTTTATTGAGTGCGGCGGCGCGGCGGGCTACTTTAAGTCCACCTGGCAGTTCGCCGGCGGTATGGCAACCTCTGTAGATGCATTCCTGCATGATGCGCCATATGTTGAGTACTCCGTTGCGGGTGTCTATTTCGGGGCGCCAGGCGTTTTCATTTTCCATGACCAGTTCGGAGATGGAGTAGCCTGTTTTGATGCACCATTGCAGGAGTTGGCGGGCGGTATCGATGGGGAAAGGGAGGTCTACCTGTGCTGTAGCGGTGCCTCCTTCTCCTTCTTTGACTACGAAGCCGCCTCCTATGGAGTAGAAGGTGGAAGCCTGCTGTACGCCATCGGCGAAGGTGACCAGGAAGGTCAATGCGTTGGGATGGAAAGGCAGAGATTCGTCGAAGAGGAAGTTGATATTTTCGAGTGGGTCGAATTCGATGGTATGTACGCCACCGATGGACATTTTTTTATGGCGGCGGATATCATCCATTTTGCTGTTGATGCGATCGACGTCGAAGGTGACGGGGTCGTCGCCACAGAGGCCCAGTTGGACTGCGATATCGGTGCCGTGGCCGTGGCCGGTTTTGGCCAGGGACCCGTACAGGAGTACGGTAACGGCGGAGACGTCGCTGAGGGAGTGACCTCCTGTCTTTATTTCCTCCAGGAATTGGAGGGCTGCCCGCCAGGGGCCTAAAGTATGAGAGCTGGAAGGACCTACGCCTATCTTAAAAATGTCGAATACGGAAATGCTTTCGTGTGCCACCCGGAAATTAGTTTAGCTGCAAAAATAAACAAGTTGGACTCCTGCAAGGTAAGTCAAGTTGAGTGATTCACGAAAAATGAATGAATGCGGGGTCTATTTGTTCCGTTTGTTATCTGCGTGGTTTTCAACCGGTTGCGCACTTACCGCTTATAGGTTGTATAAGCATTGTATAAGCGTTCTATAATCATTGTATAAGCAATCTATAGTGATTGTATAAGCGAGGTATATCCGAGGTATACTCATTGTATACCCATTGTATAAGTTGGGATAGGCGTAGCTTATACGCTGGTTATACGAATGTTATACGAATGATACAGGAATGTTATAGGAGAGGTGGAGGTGAATGGGGAGATTGAAGAGATTGGGGATAAAAAGTAAGGCCCGGATCGCTGATAGTGATCCGGGCCATTTACTGGTATGTGGGTGATGATTAGTTTACGGCGTGGTCGACGAGTTCGACTTCGAAGATCATGCAGGCATTATTGCGGAGGCCGTTACCGGGGTTGTTGCCATATGCTAGTCCGGAGGGGATGAACAGTTGGATCTTTCCACCTTTGGTGATTTTGGTGAGGCCGATCTGCCAGCCACGGATCAGGTTTTTGAGGCGGGTGTTACCGCCGAAGTCGGTGGGTTTATCTTTAGAGGAATCGAATTCCACGTCGTCGTCGAGGTATTTCCCTTTGTATACTACTACCAGTTTGGATTCCAGTTTGATGGTATCGGTGCCGGTGCCGGGGGTGATGATCCGGTAATAGAGTCCGCTGGGATCTTTTTGAGCGGTGAGGTTGTTTTTTGCCAGGTAGGCTTTGATCTTTACGGTATCGGCTGCCATTTGGGCGGCTGGGTCGAAAGATTCGTTGTTACTTTTTTTACAGGCAGCGATCAGCAGCAACAGCAAGCTACCTAAGAATAGTAGTTTCTTCATGCAGTTTCTATTATGGTTTTAAGTGGTTACGGAAGTTGGTATTATTTAAAGTCGACCAATTCTATTTCGGATACTATGATGGCGTTGGCCGGGATGATGTTGTCTATCCGCTGGCTGCCATAGGCCAGGGGTGACGGTATGATGAGGAGGATCTTACCTCCCTGGGAGATTTTGGGTAGTCCTATCTGCCAGCCTCTGAGGTGGTCTTTGAGGGCTCTGCCATCGAAGTTGGTGGGGCCGTATGATACGGCGACGGTTCTGCCATTGAGGAGGCGGTTGGTATATTGGACGGAGGGGATATTTTCGGGACCGATGAAGCGGGCTCCGTTGCCGTAGGAGACGATCTTGTAGTACAGGCCGGAGATATCTCTTTGTGCGGAGATATTGTTGGCGGCGAGGTATAGTTGGATGGTCTGGTCTTCGTTCCGGACCTGGTCGGCTACGGAATTTGGCAGGTCTAAGTCTGCCTTTTTAGCACAGCCGGCGGCTAACAGCAGCAGGAGCAGACAACAGGCGGCGGTGTAAAATTTATATTTCATAAAAGCTTTATTCCTGATTCTTTAACGGTTAAAGGCGGTTAAAGTTACACGAAGTTATGCGAGGAAGGAGCCGGTATTTATGTGTGGCGGGGATATAGGAATAAAAAAGGCCTTCCCGGTGAGGGGGAGGCCTTTTTAGTATAAGATGGGCGCTACCGGGCGCTACCGGGCGTGGCCTGGTGAGCGGGGATATTAATAATCCATGCCCATACCGTGGCCACCTGGCATAGCAGGAGCGGCGGATTTGGGTTCTGGTTTGTCTGCGATCACGCATTCGGTGGTGAGGAGCATACCAGCGATAGACGCAGCGTTTTCGAGGGCGATGCGGCTTACTTTGGTAGGATCGATTACACCAGCGGCGAGCATGTTTTCGTATACTTCGGTGCGGGCGTTGAAGCCGAAGTCGGCTTTACCTTCTTTCACTTTCTGTACTACGATAGAACCTTCGATACCGGCGTTAGCGGTGATTTGACGGAGGGGTTCTTCGATGGCGCGTTTTACGATTATGATACCTGTTTGTTCGTCTTCGTTATCGCCTTTGAGTGTATCGAGGGATTCGATAGCGCGGATGTAGGCAACGCCACCACCTGGAACGATACCTTCTTCAACGGCAGCGCGGGTAGCGTGGAGGGCGTCATCAACGCGGTCTTTTTTCTCTTTCATTTCTACTTCGGTAGCGGCACCTACGTAGAGTACGGCTACACCACCGCTTAATTTAGCCAGGCGTTCCTGGAGTTTTTCGCGATCGTAGTCGGAAGTAGTTACTTCGATTTGAGATTTGATCTGGTTGATACGGCCATCGATAGCGGATTTTTCGCCTTTACCACCAACAACGGTAGTATTGTCTTTGTCGATGGTTACGGATTCAGCGCGGCCCAGGTAGGTGAGGTCGGCATTTTCCAGTTTGTAACCTTGATCTTCGCTGATTACGATACCGCCGGTGAGGGTGGCGATGTCCTGCAGCATTTCTTTTCTTCTGTCGCCGAATCCGGGAGCTTTAACGGCAGCTACTTTCAGGGTACCGCGCAGTTTGTTTACTACGAGGGTGGCCAGTGCTTCGCCTTCGAGGTCTTCGGAGATGATGAGGAGCGGAGCGCCTTGTTGGGCTACTTTTTCGAGGATGTGCAGGATATCTTTCATGGCGCTGATCTTTTTGTCGTAGATCAGGATGTAAGGGTGCTGCAATTCCACCTGCATTTTTTCGCTGTTAGTGATAAAATAGGCAGACAGGTAACCACGATCAAACTGCATACCTTCTACTACTTCTACGGTAGTATCGGTACCTTTTGCTTCTTCAACGGTGATAACGCCGTCTTTGGTTACTTTATTCATAGCTTCGGCGATGAGTTTACCGATCTCGGCGTCGTTGTTAGCGGAGATAGAAGCTACTTGTTCGATTTTTTTGTTGTCGTTGCCAACGGTTTGGGATTGGCTTCTGAGGTTTTCAACTACAGCTTTAACGGCTTTGTCGATACCACGTTTGAGGTCCATTGGGTTAGCGCCTGCGGCTACGTTTTTGAGGCCTTCGCCGATGATGGACTGAGCGAGTACGGTAGCGGTGGTAGTACCATCACCGGCGATATCGGCGGTTTTGGAGGCTACTTCTTTTACCATTTGGGCGCCCATATTTTCAATAGCATCTTCGAGCTCGATTTCTTTTGCTACGCTCACACCGTCTTTAGTGATACCAGGAGCACCGAATTTTTTTTCGATCACTACGTTACGGCCTTTAGGGCCCAGGGTCACTTTCACTGCGTCAGCCAGTGTGTCTACGCCCTTTTTCATTTTGTTGCGGGCGTCCGTGTTGAAAAATATCTGCTTTGCCATAATTTGAATGTTGATTAAATTAAAATGAAGTAGAATTGTTAATCCGGTCTTTGTTGTTTCCTATGAAGGAGAAGAGGGAGTGATTAAACAATTGCTAAAATGTCAGACTCACGCATGATTAAGTAGTCTTCGCCTTCGATGCTGATCTCAGTACCGGAGTATTTACCGTAGAGGACAGTGTCGCCTACCGCTACAGTAACCGGCTCGTCTTTTTTACCTGGGCCAGCTGCCACTACAGTACCTCTTTGAGGTTTTTCTTTGGCAGTGTCTGGGATAATAATGCCACCAGCGGTTTTTTCTTCTGCGGCTGCAGGTTTCACGATCACCCTGTCAGCTAAAGGTTTAATACTTAATGTTTTAGCCATAGTAGTTTTATTTTTAAAATATCAACTTATACGTAATATATATTTTGACGAGTTTCGTACACGAGAATTATGCCAACGCGCATTTCGGGTCAAAATTACAGGAGGCAAAGGTAATCAAGCCAGATCGTACTGACAAGAATGTCAATTTTTCAGTAAAGTAGGGGTTAATTGCTGACAAGGCGGGCATAAGGGGTGTATTGGACTTTTGCTGAATCAGCTAAAAGGATTAGCTTTGCGCCCTTATACCAGTTCTTATCAGATGATCAGCAGAAGAAATATCCGGGTGAAGGTGATGCAAACCCTTTACGCTCTGGAAACGATGGACGAAAGTGCGATCAAGCCGGGTACGGCTACCAGCCTTTTGAATGACAAGCTGGACCAGACCAGCCAGATCTTTACTTATTTACTTTACTCTGTAGTGCGGGTGGCGCAATATGCGGAGATTGACGCGCAGGCGCGGGCTTCGAAGCATCTTCCTTCTGCGGAGGACTTACAGGTTAACACTAAACTGGCAGGGAATGACTTTGTGTTCCAGATCATAGGAGACAAAGGTTTTCAGTCTAATCTGGAGATATGGAAGATGAAACATTTTCCTGACCAGGAGTTGATCCGTAAGCTTTACAATACGCTTGTAGCTACTGATACTTATAAGTCCTATATACAGGAACCCGGTCGTACGAAGAGTAGTGAGAAAGAGATCCTGGAATACCTGTATAAAGAGATCCTGTTACAGAATGAAGCTTTTGTACAGCATGTAGAAGATCATTTCCTGCACTGGGGTGACGATGCTGACATGATGACTATCCTGATCAACAATTATTTCAACAAGCCACATCTTTTTAATTTCCTGCAATTGATCAGCAAAGAGAAGCTGGACTATGCGAAGGAGTTGTTACTGACGGTGATCGACAAAAAGGGCTATTGCCTGGAGTTGATCAAGCCGAAGTTGCAGAACTGGGATTCTGAGCGTATTGCAGCGGTGGACATGTTACTGATGGAGATGGGGGTATGTGAGTTCCTGTATTTCCCGACGATCCCGACGAAGGTGACCATCAATGAATATATTGACCTGGCGAAAGCGTACAGTACGCCACAGAGCGGGCAGTTTGTGAACGGTATTTTGGATAATATTCTGAAGGACCTGGAGCAGGCTGGTCAGATCAACAAGGTAGACCGTACAAAAAATTAATGCAAGACATTACCGGAAAAGCTAATTTTACGCCTGCTGCGTGATAATTTGGCGCAGTGATCAAAATAATACACATGCAACGTTACTTACTTTTGTTCGTCTGTGGTGGTATGCTGGCCGCCGCGTCCTGTAAATCCTCTTCTTCCGGGGAGAAAGCGGCGGAATCGGCTGCTACGCATGCTGGTACGGCTACTGCGAAGGGTACTGCGGTGATGAGCTTTGAGAAGATGACCCACGATTTCGGGCGTATTGTAGAAGGGGAGAAAGTGGAGTATTCTTTCAAGTTCACCAATACGGGCGACAAGGACCTTATCATACTGAATGCTACTTCCAGTTGTGGCTGTACGGTACCGGAGTGGCCGAAGGAGCCTGTTAAACCCGGTGCCAGCGGCTATATGAAGGTGATCTTTGACAGTCACGGGAAGGACGGCTATACGGAGAAGGCGATCCATATACAGGCGAATACGAATCCGCCGGATGTAGAGGGGCCGTCTATTACCTGTACGGTAGTAAAGGGATAATGTTTTTAAACTGAACCAGATAAACTAACAAATAAATAAACAACGCACATGAACATGCTGAACGTTTTACTGATGGGTGGACCTCAAGGTGCCGGTGGTGGTGCTTCGTCTATGGGGTCTTTACTGTTCTTTGCCGGTATGATCCTGGTAATGTGGCTTTTTATGATCCGTCCACAGACCAAGAAGGCAAAATTACAGAAGCAATTTATCGATAATCTCCGTGAAGGTGATAAGATCGTTACGATTGCCGGTATCCACGGTAAAGTAAAAAAGATCAACGAGAACAATACCATACAGATGGAGGTTAGTCCTGGTACCTTCTTTACCATTGAGCGTTCTGCGGTGAGCATGGAATATACCCAGGCTCAGCAGAAAGCAGCAGAAGCGAAAGCGTAAGCGATCGTTCCTGACATTGGTATACCTTATTGATATCCCGGGCCCGCAGGGTGCCGGGATTTTCTTTTAAATTGCAGTATACTACTCTCCCTATTTTTTTCGGGGAGTGTCAAAACAACGAATGACACATGCTTAAAATAGGTATCACCGGGGGTATTGGCTCAGGGAAGAGCACTATCTGCAAGATATTTGAACTGCTTGGCATTCCTGTTTACTATGCGGATATCCATGCGAAGGATATTATGAACCGTGATCCGGAATTACGGCGGCAGTTGCTGACGCATTTCGGGGAGGCGGTGTATATGTCGGATGGCATGCTGGACCGGGCTTACCTGGGTAATATCGTGTTCAAGGACCGTAAGCAACTGGATCTGCTTAATTCGCTGGTACATCCGGCGACTATCCGGGATTCCAATATCTGGGCAGCTGGGCAGCAAGCCCCCTATGTGATGAAAGAGGCGGCGCTTATTTTCGAAAGTGAATCGTTCCATCACCTGGACAAGATCATTTCGGTCTATGCTCCACAAGCTTTGCGTATACAACGGGTGATGCAGCGGGACCAGGTGAACCGGGAAGAGGTGCTGGCGCGTATTCAAAAACAGATGGACGAGACCATTAAGATGAAGTTGTCCGACTATGTGATCCATAATGATGAGCAGCAGCTGGTGATCCCCCAGGTACTGGCGTTGCACCGGGAGTTTTTGTCATTATCTGCCGTTTACGGCAGGTCTCCCAATTTGTAATGCAGTCGCGTTTATTGTGTATTATGTAACTTTGAGAAATTTTTGTAGTCATGGAAATAGCAGCCAACGCCCCTGTCACCCTCACTGCTGGTGCCGTAGCAGAGTTAAAGCGTCTTATTGCAGCGGATCCTACGCAGCCTCCTTATCTACGGGTAGGCGTTAAAGGTGGTGGATGTTCGGGTATGTCCTATATTCTCGGATTTGATGAGAAGGAGCAGGATGACGAGCAGTTTGAGATCGCTGGTATCCCGGTACTGATGAAGAAGGCACATGGTATGTATCTGGCGGGTATAGAAATCGACTACCGGATCGGGCTGGATGCGCGGGGGTTTACGTTCCAGCATCCGAATGCTTCTAAAAGTTGTGGTTGTGGGTCTTCTTTTGCGGTGTAGGCGAAAGCCCCTACCCTATTATTATCTCATTGAAAAACCGGCCCCACTATCAGCAGGCCATCGTTCTACCCGGGCCAACAACTATTACGCTCCTAATTTGTAATAAGATATAGTCTAACGAATTAATACATGTACTTACGTTTTCGACCAGTAGCATTTGTCATTCTGTGGCTCTTGGCAGGGTATGCCTATGTACTTCCTGTGCAGGGTCAGGCGCCATCGGCACCTATTTTCACCATCAAAAAAGGTACGAATATCAGTCATTGGCTATCTCAGGTAGGCCGCGGGACTGTTTCGCGCAACGACTTCTTTACCGAAAAAGATGTGATACTCCTGTCGGGCAGCGGATTTGATCATATCCGTATCCCGATAGATGAAGATGAGATGTGGAATGACAACGACGAAAAGAACAAGGAATCCTTCAAGTTATTACACCAGGCATTGGGATGGTGCAAGCAACATCAGCTAAAGGTTATTGTGGACCTGCATACTTTGCGTTCGCACTATTATAATAATAAAGAGCGCTTGTTATGGCAGCAGCCGGAGGCGCAGGAACGTTTTCTGCAGTGCTGGCGGGACCTGAGTGCTGAGTTAAAACAATATGATGTGAGCATGGTGGCTTATGAGCTGATGAATGATCCGGTGGCAGACAGTGCAGTATTATGGAACCGGTTGCTGGCGCGGGCTATTAAAGAGATACGGCGGCAGGAGCCTACGCGTTGTATCATTGTTGGCAGTAACCGTTACCAGGACATCAGTACGATGGCGGCGCTGGAGGTGCCCAAAGGCGATAAGTACCTGATGCTCAGTTTTCATTATTACAATCCATTTTACCTAACACATTACCAGGCGCCCTGGACCAATATCAAAGATTATAGCGGCCCGGTGCATTATCCTGGACCTACGGTGACCAGTAAGGAATTGAACAGTCTGCCGGCATCTATCCGGAACCTGTTGCCTGGCAGCACGCAGGAGTACAATGCGAACCTGATTGCACAGCAGATGAAGGAGGCCATTGATATTGCCAGGCAGTTGGGGTTGCCGCTTCATTGCGGGGAGTGGGGTTGTTTGCCAACGGCGCCGAGGAAGGACCGGCTTCGTTGGTACCGGGATGTGAAAGCAGTGTTGGAAAAGCACAATATAGCCTGGAGTAGTTGGGATTACAAGGGGCGGTTCGGGATTATCAATGAAGACGGAGAAACGGATAAGAAGTTGTTGAAGGTACTAGTGAAATAGCTGCCTCAGTTATTATTATACCGGTATAATAAAAGCGCTGTCTGTATGGACAGCGCTTTTTATTTTGGGTCATGCGTGTTATAACTGAAAAGGTCCCGCTTCAAGCAGGACCTTTTCTATCAAACATTAATCTGAACATGTATTATTTTTTGGCGGTAGCGGCACCAGCGGTAGTTACCTTCTCAGCGGGTACTACTTCGCTTTCGTTAGCCAGCTGGTTCTTAGGATCGAAGTCCACGAGTACGGGAGCAGCTACGAAGATTGAGGAGTAAGTACCGGTGAGTACACCGATGAGCATGGCGAATGCGAAACCGCGGGTTACTTCCCCACCGAAGATGAATAGGATCAGGATGGTGATGAATACGGTGAAGGAGGTCATGATAGTACGGCTAAGCGTATCATTGATCGCCTTGTTGATCACGGTATTTCTGTCAGCGCCTTTCATGTTACGGAAGTATTCGCGGATACGGTCGAATACGATTACGGTATCGTTCATGGAGAAGCCTATCACGGTCAGGATCGCAGCGATGAAGTGCTGGTCGATCTCCAGTGCGAAGGGCACCCAGTTGCGGCAGAAGGAGAATACAGCCAGCGTTACCATTACGTCGTGCAGCAGGGAGAAGATAGTACCGATAGAGTACTGCCATTTGCTGAAACGAACCAGGATATAAAGGAATATCACGATGATGGAGAGCACGGTGGCTTTGATGGCACCGGCGCGGAGGTCATCGGAGATAGTCGGAGATACGGATTGTGAACCTACGACGAAGCGGGAGGAGAAGGCTTCGTATGTTACGGAAGGATCGTAGAATTTCTTCAGTCCTTCGAACAGTTTCTGAGATACTTCTTTATCTGCTTCGAGGTTTTGCTCTTCTACTTTATAGGAAGTAGTGATGTTGAGCTGGTTAGCGCTACCGATGGTTTTCACCAGGGGTTCTGCTTTGAATACTTCTTCGAGAGCTGTACGTACTTCGGATTCTTTCATTGGTTTTTCGAAGCGAACGGTAAAGCTACGACCACCCTGGAAGTCTACACCATGGTTGAAGCCATTGAAGAAGGAAGCGATACCCAGGATCATCACGACAGCGGAGATGATATAGGCGATGCGACGTTTTCCAACGAAGTCAAAGTTGGCATGTTTGAAGATGCGACGGGATACGGGTGTAAAGTATTCGAAGTGGCGTTTTTTGTTTGTCCACCAGTCGGTTACCATACGGGATACGAGGATACCGCAGAACAGGGACAGCAGGAGACCGATGATCTGTGTGGTAGCGAAGCCCAGTACGGGGCCCAGACCAAAGTAGAACAGGATACAAGCGGTGAGCAGGGAGGTGATGTGACCATCCAGTACGGGGGCGTAGGAGCGTTTATACCCATCTTCTACGGCCTGTTGGTAGGTTTTACCGCGGCTCAGTTCATCTTTTATCCTTTCGAATATGATTACGTTGGTATCTACTGCCATACCGATGGTGAGTACGAGACCTGCGATACCCGGCATAGTGAGGGTAGCGCCGAGGGAGGCGAGGATACCTACTGTAAAGAGCAGGTTGAGAATCAGGGCGATGTTGGCAACCCATCCACCGGTATTATAATATACCAGCATGAGTACGAAGATCACAACGAAGGAGATGGCGAATGATTTGGCACCGGCTTCGATGGATTCCTGACCGAGGGTAGGACCTACTACCTGTTCCTGTACGATGCGGGCGGGAGCCGGCATTTTACCAGATTTCAGGATGTTAGCGAGGTCTTTTGCTTCTTCGAGGGTAAAGCTACCGCTGATGGAGGAGCGTCCTCCGGCGATCTCACCCAGGATGGAAGGAGCGGAATAAACGATATTATCGAGTACAACGGCTACATAGTTGTAGGTGGAGCGATCTTGTGCGTTGGCGGGGGCCAGTTCACCAGTTAGTTTTTTCCACTCACGGGCGCCGATGTTATCCATTGACATGCTGATCTCGGGGTTACCGTTCTGGTCGAAGTCCTGTTTAGCATCTACTACGCGCTCGCCGCTTACGCGGGGAGTTGGGTTGGCAGGGTTTACTCTCAGGGCGAATACTTCGATCGGGCCATATTTATCTGACTTATTTTCAGGGCCATAAGCGAAGACCAGGTCTTTAGGCATGAGTGCTTTGATGGCGGGCATAGCCAGATAGCGATGGAAGGTAGCGGTATCTTTAGGCAAGATCATCCCAACGATAGGTCCGGGAATGATCTGGTTGTCCTGTGTGATATAAGGGCGTAAAACGGCGAACAGCGGGTTTATTTTGCTGAATTCGCGTTGGAGTTCGGCATCTGTTTTAGCGGAGTCGGCTTTTTTCGCTTTACCGCTATCTTTTGCCAGGTATTCGTTCAGGCTTGCGGTTTTGGAGGTATCGCTGGCAGCCTTGGCAGAATCGGGTGTTGCGGCGGCTACTGTTTGTTTTTTGGTAGTATCAGCGGCGGGTGTATTACCACCTGTAGCATTTTTAAGCGCTTCGTTTACCGGTTGCAACACGCCGGTGATGAAAGCCTGGTCATTCTTGTACGTTTCTCTGAATTCCAGATTAGCGCTAGCCTGGAGGTATTTTCTTACACGCTCGGGATTGTCCACGCCTGCCAGTTCCACGGAGATGATACCTTTATTTTCATCGAGGTTGATGGTTGGCTGCGCGACACCGAATTTATCGATCCTTTTCTGAAGTACGAGGTAGGTGTTTTTGATAGCTGCATTTGATTCGCGGCGGATGACATCCAATACTTTCTGGTTAGGTGTATTGAAGTCAATATCTTTCTGATACGCGTTAGCGAATACGGTAGCGAGGCGGCCTTGCGGCTGAACTTCTTCATATGCCTGACCAAATAAGGTCACGAAGTCGGACTGGCTTGCTTTCTTACGCTCTTTTGCAAGTTCCAATGCTTTGTTGAAAGCCGGGTCTTTAGACTGCCCGCTGAGTGCGCGGATTACGTCTTCAACACTTACTTCCAGCACAACGTTCATACCACCCACGAGGTCCAGACCGAGGTTTAGTTCTCTTTCTTTTGCTTTAGTGTAGGTAACGTACCATGGGAAACCTGCAATCTCTTTGTTGCTGGTGCTGTCGATGATGTCTTGTTTCCTTAATTTAATGGCATTCGCCAGGGTATCCTGATAAATAGCTTGTTGCTCTTTATTGCCGGGATACTTCTGGTCTGCGGAAGGATAATTCCGGGCCACATAGTCTTTGGCCTGCTGCTCTATCTTCTTCTCAAAGTTCCGTACCAAAAACGTGAATGACAATTGATACAAGGAAATAAGGATCAGTGCGACGGCGAAAAATCTAACCAGTCCTTTAAGTTGCATGTTGTTTCGGGTTTATAATAAAAATTTTTTAAGAGTTGCAAAGATAGAATTTAAATTGATATATTAAAGCCCAACAAGAAGGGAAAAAAAGAGAAAGCAATAAAATGATAATACATTGAAAACCAGATACTAATATATAAATTCATAGGTTTCGGCAGACTTCCATTTTTGCTTTTTGCCATTTTCTCCATTCCAACCACTATCTGATCGTTATGCAAAAGCTATATGTCCTGATCTTTTGGCTGATACTATGCTTTGCTGCTTGTAATACTAACAAATATATGCAAACAGTTCATTATCCGGCAAGAGATAATTTTTTGTCAGAGTTGCTGGCGGAACACGGATCGCAGTTGGGAGTTGTATGGCAGCGCCCTGAAAAATACCGGTTGCAGATCATTTATACACGTATAGACCGGGACAGCCGCAATCGTCCTCATTTTACGGATTACCATTACCATGTGGACAGCGCTTATTTCTATCCGGCCTCTACGGTAAAGCTACCCGGAGCGGTACTAGCGTTGGAGAAATTGCGGGATTTGGGCATTCCGGGGCTGGACCGGCATACGCCGTTACGGATCGATAGTCTGCCGGGGTTGACGCCTGCCGTGTTGACAGATAGTTCGGCTCCAGGCGGACATCCGACGATAGGTCATTATATAAAGAAGATTTTCCTGGTCAGCGACAATGATGCCTATAACCGTTTATATGAATTTGTGGGGCAGCGGGCGTTGAATGAGCGATTGTGGGAATTGGGTTATACCCAGACGCAGTTACGTCACCGAGTGGCCATTTTCTTTTCGCCGGAGGCCAACCGGCATACCAATCCATTTACTTTTTATCAGGAAGGCGGGGAGTTATACCGGCAGCCGGCGCAGTACAGTGAGGTGGTGTTCCCCGGCAGGCGGGATAGTGTGGGGAGGGGGTATACTGATGCGCAAGGTCATTTTATAGAAGGGCCTATGGACTTTTCGATGAAGAACCGATTGCCGTTGACGGACCTGCATGATTTGTTGCGGCGTATAATTTTTCCCGAGGCTGTAACAAAAGCACAACGGCTTCGTTTAACGGAGAACGATTATCAGTTCCTTTATCACTGTATGTCGCAGCTACCATCGGAAAGCAGTTCGCCTATATACGACACTACGGAATTCCATGACGGCTATGTGAAATTCCTGCTTCGGGGTGGAGAGCGGCACACGGATCTACCGGCAGGTATACGTATCTTTAACAAACCCGGATGGGCCTATGGCTTCTTAACGGATGCGGCTTATGTGACGGACATTGATCATGGAGTAGAGTTTATGTTGTCCGCTACGGTATATGTGAATGAAGCCGATACCTTTGGCGAGGATAAGTATGAATTTGACGAAATTGGAAAACCTTTTATGAAAATGCTAGGGCGGATTATATATAATTACGAACTGCAGCGCAGGAGACCTTATCAACCGGACCTGTCGCGTTTTAAAATGGTAACCACAGACAACCAACAATAGTATTCTAACAATTTCAAAAAAGAGAGCGAAATGGTGACTAAAACAAACCGTTTATGGACATTGGCTGCATTGAGTATTGCAGCGATTGGCAGCTTAACATCATGTCTTAAAGAAAAAACACCTTCTCCTCCGGTGTATTATAGTTACTTTGGAGTGATCAATGCGGCGCTTAATCCCAGCCAGCTGGACCTGTTTGACAATGATGTAAAAATTAACCCGGGAGGCCCTGTAAAGGCGGCAGGATATGGCTCTGCCTATTACAATCGTCCAGGTTTCCATGAGTTCAAATTCAAGAAAGCGGGAGCGGACAGCCTGGTATCCAGTATTTCCGGCACATACGATTCGCTGACCACCACGACGCTGATACTATATGGCAAAGAGACGGCTACTATCCGTCGTATCAAAAATGATTTCACCGGCTATAAGAATGACAAGGTGAACTTCAGGTTTTATAACCTCAGCGAGGACATTGGCAAAGTGGATCTGTATCTGAATGACAAGAAGATCGTACAGGATCAGGACTTTTCACTGGCTGGCGCCACTCCTTCTACTTTTGAACAGACGGACCAGACTGGTTCTTCCATTAAAGTAAAGGCAGCCGGCAAAGACTCTCTGATCGCAGAGATCAACTACACCAGTGGTTCACTGTCTCAAGGTGGGATATATGCCATTTTCCTGACTGGTACCCGTACCCCTAAAAATGATGATCAGAAGATGAAGGTAGGTGCTATGCCCTATCTGGTATATTAATATATTGGTCTAATCAGCCTGATTACGCTTTACAGCAGTCCTCCCCTTTATGGGGGAGGACTGCTTTTTTATGGCCACTGCCCTGCGTTTCTCAACTTTTTACTGTAGGTTTGCCCCGGTCAATCCATAAAATTATTCTATGATGCAACTAGCAGAAAGGCTTACACGTATATCGGAGCCGCAAACTATTAAGATGGCTAAACTGAGCCGCGAACTCAAAGCCCAAGGTATTGACATCGTGGATCTCAGTATCGGAGAACCGGACTTTGACACCCCGGTCCACATCCGTGAAGCAGCCAAAAAAGCCATTGATGAAGGTTATACCCATTACACTCCTGTAGCCGGATATGCAGACCTGAAGCAGGCAATTATCCATAAGTTCAAACGGGATAACCAGCTGGAATATACGCCGGAGCAGATCGTTGTATCTACCGGCGCTAAGCAGAGCATTGCCAATGCGGTGCTTAGTATTATCAATCCGGGAGATAAAGTCATTATCCCTACACCTTATTGGGTGACCTATTCAGAGATCGTAAAGCTTTGCCAGGGTGAAGTAAAGTTTGTGCCTACAGACCTGGCGCATGATTATAAGATCACACCGGAGCAGCTGGACGAAGCAATCACGGAAGATACGCGGTTGTTTATCTTTTCGTCTCCTTGTAACCCAACAGGTTCAGTATATTCCAAACAGGAGCTGGAAGCACTGGCGGCAGTATTTGCGAAATATCCACATGTATTCGTTATCTCTGATGAGATCTATGAGTACATTAATTATGTAGGCGCTCATGAGAGCATTGCCCAGTTTCCCGGCATGAAAGAGCGTACGGTTGTGATCAACGGGTTGAGCAAGGGCTTTGCGATGACCGGCTGGCGGTTAGGTTTTCTGGCGGCGCCGGTAGAGATAGCTAAAGCATGTGATAAGATACAAAGTCAGTTCACTTCTGCTACCTGTTCGATTACACAACGCGCGGCTATTACGGCTTTACTAGGAGAATTGGATACGGCGAAGGAAATGGTAGCCGAGTTCCGTAACCGCCGGAAATTCATATTCGAGGCATTGAGTAATATTCCATTATTGAAGGTGAATGAGCCTGATGGCGCATTTTATATGTTCCCTGATGTGAGTGCTTATTTTGGCAAATCATTCGAAGGAACTACTATTCAGGATGCGACGGATCTTTGTATGTACCTGTTGCATAAAGCCAACGTTTCTGCGGTGACTGGTGCGGCATTCGGTCAACCGGATTGTATTCGTCTCTCTTATGCTACTTCCATGGATAAGCTGCAGGAAGGTGCGAAACGTATTAGGGAAGGGTTGGCACAACTTCAGTAATCATTGATAGTATATTAGTTACCTAACACACTTGAATATTAAATATATTTATATATTTGCGCAAATTAGTCCTGACTCATGCCATCTACTCAACAGTTACTTTACATTGTGATTACCGTTGGTGCAATTGCGCTGGTATATATGACCATTAAGGATATGCTTAAAAAGCCCAAGGCAGCGGCGCCGGTAGAAGGGGGTAGTCCATTACCGGTTGTCAATAATGCGATACTTCCCTTACAGTTGCAAGCTTATGAGCGGCTGGTATTATTGGTAGATCGTATCAGTCCACAGCACCTAATCAGCCGGACGTATCAGTCGGGGTTAAGTGCGGTGGATATGCAGATATTATTGGTTCAACAGATCAAAGCTGAGTTCGAGCATAATATTGCACAGCAGATCTATGTATCGCCTGCGGCATGGGAAGCGGTAAAAACGCTAAAAGAGCAGACGATCAGTATTATCAACCAGGTAGCTTCTCAGCTGCCAACAGATGCGCCGGCACTAGACTTAAACCGTCAGATACTGGAAGTGTTCCTTCAATCTGGAGTGGCGCCCTCCGATCTGGCTTCCCAGATATTGAATGCGGAAGCCAAAAAACTAATGTAAATAATATTAAATAAAAAAGCGACCAGGTCCTACAACCTGGCCGCTTTTTTATTTGTTGTTTTTATTGTACCATTTTCACCCGTTTGGGTCTTATCACTTCATATAGTAAATAACTTTTTCCACTAAATTGAATATATAGGGGCTCGCCTGCGTACCAAGGTACTCCGGGCTTTTTGGCATGTACCTGAATGTGCAGGTGAGGTTCGGAGCTGAAGCCAGAGTTGCCAACACAGCCTAGTGCTTCACCTTGCTTCACCCACTGGCCTTCTTTTACGATAACACTTTCTTTCTTCATGTGTGCGAGGAACACATAAAACGAATCTGTTTCCAATAATACCTGATTGGTATTATTGGGGCCTCGTTCCATGTTAGGCGGAATATTATCGGGATTGTCGCCATATGCCCGGATCACACGTCCTGATACAGGGCTATAGAGAGTATCGTTGAATATCTCGTAGTCTTCGAGCCGACTGGAGAAGATGCGGTTGGCACGCCCGCCCCAGCTATTAAGTTTTACAATATCCATGGCAAAAACGGCACCACGCAGGCTGTAATGGAACAGGTTGGTCGGCAAGCCTTTTCCACCCTGCAGCACAAAATAACGGCCTGTTTTAAGCGGGAATGCCATGGCTGCTTTCTTGGGGTTGCTGCCCATGGTACCGGTAAAGTACAGTATGGTCAATACTGTAAATAAACAGGTGAATAACAGATTACTGATCATTCTCCAGAGGGCTGGTGTTCGCTGTATGTTTTTCTTTGGTCTGAACAATGATCCGATAATAAACAACAACGCAATAATACCGAAGAGGAATTTTGCATTAATTGTGAGATAGACCCATGTTCCATAGAGATAGATAAACACGCTGAGTGATAATCCACACAACATTTTGTGCCATCCGCTATTGAGCGGTTTCGCTCCTCCCGACCATAACAGGTATAAACTTAACACTGCCAGTCCTATCGTCAGTAACAATAAAATATAAATAACCATATCACAATCTAAAAACAGATATGCAAAATATCAATAATTTTTCCTGCCTGAAGTCACATAATAATTATGTAACATTGCAACACTGGTAATTTACGTTTTGTTGACGGAAGTGGTAATATATCGTTTGTTAGGTGAGCAGACCAGTAGTGCGAATCCCGGTATATAACGTAACATTGCATCAAATTTAGTGATCAGACATGGAAAAGACCATTCAGACAGACGCTGGTATTCCTATCCAACCCGTATATACGCAGCCCATTCTTATGGACGAGCTTCCCGGTGAGTTTCCTTTTACCAGAGGTATACATGCTACGATGTATCGTGATAAGTTATGGACGATGCGTCAGTATGCAGGTTTTAGTACCGCGGAAGAGTCTAATAAGCGATATCATTATCTTTTAAGCCAGGGAGTGATGGGGTTGAGTGTAGCCTTTGATCTTCCCACCCAGATCGGGTATGACTCTGATCATCCGATGGCGGAGGGAGAAGTAGGGAAGGTAGGCGTAGCTATAGATTCGCTAGAGGATATGGAGATCCTTTTCAGTGGTATTTCTCTGGAGCAGATATCGACTTCCATGACGATCAACGCCACTGGTTTTATTCTGCTGGCATTATATATTGCGCTCGCAAAAAAGCAGGGCGCTGATATCAAAAAGATCTCCGGTACTATTCAGAACGATATATTAAAGGAGTATGCTGCGAGGGGGACATTTATCTATCCTCCGCAGCCATCGATGCGGTTGATCACTGATATTTTTGACTACTGCAGCCGGGAGGTTCCCAAGTGGAATACCATCTCTATCAGCGGTTATCATATCCGGGAAGCGGGTGCTAATGCAGTACAGGAGCTTGCCTTTACATTGTCTAACGGGAAAGCGTATCTACAGGCTGCTATCAACAGAGGGCTTGACATCAACGTATTTGCGCGCAGGCTTTCTTTCTTCTTTAATGCCCATAATCATCTTTTTGAAGAGGTGGCTAAGTTCAGGGCAGCCCGTAAAATGTGGGCGGAGATCACCCAATCACTGGGTGCTACTGATACTAAAGCCCAGATGTTACGTTTTCATACACAGACAGGCGGAAGTACCCTCACTGCCCAGCAGCCACATAATAATATAGTACGGGTAGCTGTACAGACACTGGCAGCTACGCTGGGAGGAACACAATCACTGCATACCAATGGCTATGACGAGGCTATATCCTTGCCTACGGAATCGGCTGCCCGTATTGCATTACGCACACAGCAGATCATCGGTTATGAAAGTGGTATTGCAGATACGGTCGATCCGCTGGCAGGCTCTTATTATGTAGAAGCACTTACAAAAGAAGTAGAAGCACAGGCCTGGGAGCTGATCGGAAAGATCGACGCGATGGGTGGAGCTGTAAGTGCCATAGAAGAAGGCTTTGTACAGGAAGAGATCGCCCGGAGTGCCTACAAGTATCAGCAGCAGGTAGAACGCGGTGAAAAGGTGATCGTAGGTGTGAACAAATTCAATGTCAAGGAAGAACCTAGTACAGACGTATTCCGTATTGATGATAGTATCCGCAAGGTACAGACAGAAAAATTACAGTCGCTGCGTGAAAGGCGGGATAATGAGCGCGTACAGTCATTGTTGACCCGTTTGGAAGAAGCAGCGCAAACCTCAGAAAACCTGATGCCTATTGTTGTAGAGGCAGTCGAGCACTATTGCACACTGGGAGAAATTGCAGATACACTCCGTAAAGTATGGGGAGAGCATCGTTGATCATTTTTGCTGACCGCAATTGATGTTCAGCGTACTAACACCTAAAATCCATTCATGCATTCAGTATACTATAACACTTGTCCTATTTGCGGATCGCCGGATATTAAACCGGCCTTACGCGCTAAAGATTACACAGTATCCGGCGAAATATTTGAGATATGGCATTGTAGCCAGTGTACAGGTCGCTTCACACAAAATGTGCCTTCTGCTGAAGCTATAGGCCCATACTATCAATCCGAGGAATATATCTCCCATTCAGAAACAAAAGAAGGTCTTATTAACCGATTATATCATAATGTCCGTAAGATCACGATGCGTTCCAAACTTAACTGGGTACGCGGTGCAGCAGCAGTAAAACAGGGTGACATACTGGATATCGGTTGTGGCACCGGCGCTTTTCTTCATCATATGCAGCAACAAGGCTGGCAGGTAACTGGTCTGGAGCCCGATGAGAATGCACGACATAATGCAAAGACCCTTTATAATATTACACCTGCTCCTATCACGGCGTTGTTTTCGCTTCCCGCGGGGCAATATGATGCCATCACTATGTGGCACGTATTAGAGCATGTGCATGAGTTACATACTTATCTGGCACATCTTCCTACCCTGCTGAAGCCAGGTGGCGCATTACTTATCGCGGTGCCTAACTATACTTCTTCCGACGCCAGTTTTTATAAAGAGCATTGGGCAGCATACGACGTGCCCCGTCACCTGTACCACTTCTCTCCTGCTTCGATGGAGATATTACTTGCGCAGCATGGTATCTCTATAGAAAGGAAACATCCGATGGTATTTGATGCTTTCTACGTAAGCCTGCTCAGTGAAAAATATAAGACCGGAAAAAACCGTTTTATCGCTGGTGCATGGCACGGCTTCCGATCTTACCGTAAAGGCCTTAAGCAGGTAGATAAATGTAGTTCTATTGTTTACGAATGCAAAGTAAAGCAGTAATATTGCCTGTTCACATCAAAAAGCCTCGTTTTACGTAAAGTAAAACGAGGCTTTTTATTTATGGGATGTGGATTACTTCACCAGTTTCATTTCTTTCACGAGATGAGAAGCACCCGCAAATTTGTCCACGATAAACAAAACATAGCGGATATCCGTCATGATGTTACGGCAAATGCTGGCATCATAGTTCATATCACTCATTGTACCTTCCCAGGTACGATCAAAGTTAAGCCCTACCAGCTGTCCATAAGCGTTTAATGCTGGGCTACCGGAGTTACCGCCGGTGGTATGGTTGGAGGCTATAAAACATACCGGCATCTTGCCATTAACTCCATATTGACCATAGTCTTTCTGCGCATATAGCGCTCTTAGCTTAGCCGGCACATCGAACTCATAGTCTCCCGGCTGATATTTTTCCATCACGCCATCGAGGTAGGTATAGAAATCATAGTCCACGGCATCCCTGGGCTTATACCCATTCACTTTGCCATATGTAACCCTCAATGTGCTATTAGCATCCGGATAAAAGCGACGGGTACCTGACATCACGTCGATCTGGGCCTGCATATAAACGCGTTGCAGGCGGTTGATATCTTCCTGTGTTTTATTCATTGGCCTTGCTACCTGTTGAATAAAACCTTCACGTAAGGCAAGTCCTAATTGTACCGCCGGATCTTTCAACAACTGTTCTTTTACCTTCTGATAAGGTTGGGACAGGAGTTCTTTGAGTTTGTCCAGAGAGACCAGGACACTGTTACTGTATATTTTATCCGCGGCCGTACGGCTGTTTTTATTCAATGCTGACCATGCCTGTTCTACCTGATTCCCCCTGTATGTTGCAGGAACGCCGCGGAAGTAGATATCCAGCAACGCCACCGCTACATCATGGTCTACAGTAGCGTTAAAATTCTGATAGAATGCAGGCATCGTCGCTAAGAACTCTTCTTTCAATGCCGGGAAGCTGCTCTCTCCTTTCTGCTCAGCCTGGTTGAGTAATGAGATCAGCCGGTCGCTTACACTTAACAGCTCAACGTTACGGGTGAGTTCGGTGTAATAATCCCTTGCCTGAGCGTAAGGGGCGATAGCATCATAAAGTCCGTTCAGGGAATCGAGCACATAACTATAAGCAGCTTTCCAGGTAGGGTTGGTATTGAGTAAACGCGTATATTCTGCTTCATATTTCAGCTTTTTACCGATACCATCTGTTCGTTTGATCCCTAACATTTCACCCATCCATTTTTTCCAGTAGTTAGCGGTAGAAGCATATTTAGCTGCATACTGGATCTTGATCTGCTCGTCCTTGCGCATATATCCATCCAGTACTTTGAGCGAAGCATCCCGCATAGCTACTTTTGCGCTGTCCAGTAACTGTACTGTTTGCTTCACTGCTGCGGAAGGCAGGTATTCATTGGTTCTGCCGGGGAAGCCGAATACCATAGTAAAGTCATTCTCCTTTACACCTTTCATAGAGATCGGCAGAAAGTATTTAGGCTGTAAGGGGATGTTGTCCTTTGAGTATTCAGCAGGCTTATTGTCTTTCCCGGCATATATGCGGAACATGGAGAAGTCGCCGGTGTGACGGGGCCATACCCAGTTGTCTGTATCTGCGCCGAACTTTCCGATGGAGGATGGAGGGGCGCCTACCAGGCGGACATCTTTATATGTTTCTGTAACGAACAGGTAATACTGGTTTGCTTCGAAGAAAGGTTTGATGATCACGTCCTGATAGCTTTCTTTTTTTACCTGCTGGCGGATCATACTTAGTTGTTTGTCTATAGCCGATTGTCTTTCTCTTTCCGACATACCGGGTTTTACATTGAGTAGTGCTTCTTTGGTAACGTCATCGATACGCACGATAAAGGTCGCGGTCAGACCAGGATTGGGTAATTCCTGTTCCTGCGTCATTGCCCAGAATCCATTATCCAGGTAGTTATGCTGGAGAGAGGAGTGTTTCTGGATGGCATCATATCCGCAATGATGATTGGTAAGCAATAATCCTTTTGAAGAGATGACTTCTGCGGTACAGAATCCGCCAAAACTTACGATCGCATCTTTCAGGCTTCCCTTATTGATGTTGTAAATATCTGCGGCACTGATTTTCATACCCATTCCTTTCATCTCTTTTTCGTTCATTTTGGAAAGCAGCTGTGGTAACCACATTCCCTCAGTGGCATAGGAATAATGTTGCGCCAAAACTATTAACAGTACTAATCCGTACTTCACAAAACGTTGCAGCATGTTGTTTATTTTTTGAAAGCGGCAATTTAAAGAGAATTTCCAACTTATGGTGGTTCATCGCCACATT
The DNA here is from genome assembly GCF_020386615.1 of Chitinophaga pendula. NCBI lineage: Bacteria > Pseudomonadati > Bacteroidota > Chitinophagia > Chitinophagales > Chitinophagaceae > Chitinophaga > Chitinophaga pendula. The sequence continues at coordinate 999,010 of NZ_CP077769.1, read as the reverse complement.
TCCGTTGACTGCACTGTATTTGTGTATTAAAAACAAGAAAGCCGGAGTATGATCTCCGGCTTTCAAAACTTGCTGCTTTCCTATTTATTAATACAGGTAATCCAGTGCTTTTACGTCGTTGGCGTTGAACGTACGATTGCCACCATTGGAGCAGGCCAACATCCAGGAAGCCGCATCAGGAGTAGTAGGTGTACCCGGGATAGCTACGGCTCCGATAGAAGAAGCCCCTTCATTGCCGGCGCCCGCTGATCCGCAGCTGAATGCACGGTTCATATAGTCGGTATGGCGAAATCCTATACAATGTCCCATTTCATGCTGGATCACAGAACCTACGTACAATACATTTGGATTGCTGCCATATGCGTACTGGTTAGTGTTCATCTGAATGGTGTTGTAGGGATTACCGCTGCTGGTAGGGAAGCCAGCAGAGCCCAGGGTTATAAACCCTTGTGCATCAGGACCTTCATTAAAGCCCTGAATGGTAATGTTGGCAGTACCGCTGGTGATACGGGAGAACTTCAGTGAGAGGTTCAACCTGTTATAACGTGCGATAGCGGTATCTGCTCCTGCGATGAAGGCATTTCCGAGGTTCACTACTTTCACAGTGATGGTACGCGGAAGGTTCTTCACAAGGTAGTTGGTACGATACTGTTCTACGTCGGCTATACGTAGATTGGGGGTACCGGCATCTTTTGAGAGATCATCCTCACTCAGCAGGATATCCCCTTCTACCAGGTAGCCTCCATTGACTTTACGGGCATCGGCGGCGTTAAATCCCCGGGCGCTGATCTGGCTTTTTACATCTGCAGACACTTGTGCATTGGTGGTAGCGGAAGCATCTTGTTGTTTGTTTTCTTTTTGGCAGGATAACATCAATGTTCCAGCTACTAAACAGCTCACGACAGTAATTGCTTGTTTTTTCATGGATTTTTCGATTTTGGTTTAGATATGAAAAATGATATAGCTATACCGATTGCGGATTGGCAATGGTGCAATCAATAAAGTGTTAATAAGACACTCAATAACGCTATCTAACCTGCATAGCAGTATTGGGCCGTTATGTACGGATAAGATGGTTCATGGATATCTTTACAGTGTGTTAATGTAAATGGGTGCGTTGATCATTCATGGTGCGTATGATTTGCTCTCTTTTAAGATTACACTGGTTCTCTGTTTAGGATCGGGATGAATAGGGCCTTGAAGGCAACTTGGAAATACAAGTTAAGCACACACGTAGCGCTTCTTGTGACAATTTAAAATTAGATGTGATTGTTGGTACTCCACCTAAGTGGTACTAAAGATTTGCTCTGACTAAAGTTTCGACTAGATTTTGTTGGTTATCTACTCACTTATTCAATATTACAACATTCCTCTTATTCTAAAAAAATATTTTTTACCGCAGTGCGCAAAGTAACCCTAGCGTATATGAAGCTCACATTGTGTACTATATACACGCTAGGGATAGTTATTAGGGGCGACCGTACATCCATTTCAGGAGTTGGATATCTCTTGGGCTGAATACATTGCCGGGATTGCATCTCAACATCAGTGACAAGGTATCCAAACCACCTGGCATACCAGGTACATTAATTACCGGAAGCGGTGTTTCGGTGGGTGGGCCACAAGGCCTTAATACATTTCTATCCGGATGCAGCAGTCCTATACAATGGCCAAGTTCATGTTGTATCACTCTTCTTACGATGCCTGCATTTGCGGGATTAAGAAGTCCATGTGGGCCTGTATTAACGGTAATAGTAGGATATGGCTTATCCTGACTGGGATATCCGGAGACAGCAAGTATGCTGCTATCCATGACTCTTCCCTGCAGTGTAATGTCGGCGGTAGTATTCACCAAAGAGAACTGCAACTTTAGCTGCAGGACATTGTAGTTATTGAGCGCTTGTCCCAGTGCGGTTACCAGTACAGTAGGTAAGGCAGCTACCCGTACTCTGATATTACGGGGTCCGCTCAATATATAAGGCGGATAAACTACATCCTCTGTTGTGACATCGTGTGTGATAGGATACAGCATCTTTTCATCTGCTGGTATATCACTATTAATTTTAGTAGCTGCAGGTTCTTTCTGACAAGCGAAACATATCAGGCATATGCCGAGGAAGATGCATGTTGTTTTCATGGTATTGTTTTTTTGGGGGGGTAAAGAAATAAAAAATGATCCGCATGCCTGACGGCAGCGGATCACTCTCAACATATGGCGCTCATGAATGTATTAATACAGATAGTTGATGGCTATCCGGTCGTTGGCGTTGAAGCTGGCGCTATTAGCACCAGTGCAAGCCAGCATGATGGAACCAGCATCAGGGCCGCTGGGGGTACCTGGGATCTGGATAGCACCTACACCACCATCACCTTCGTTTACAGCAGATCCGCCGCAGCTGTAGGCACGATTCATATAGTCAGTATGACGCAGCCCGATACAGTGACCGATCTCGTGTTGTAATACTTTAGTAGCAAAACCAACGTTGGTTCCGAATACCGCAGTATTGGTATTGATCAGGATAGTGGGATAAGGATTGCCACCGCTGGGGAAGCCGCCTTGACCGAGGATACCATTGGACCAGAAGTTGCCCTGTACAGTGATATCATAAGGAGCAGTAGTAACATACACAAATTGCAGTGCCAGGTTTTCATTCTGCCAGCGTGTTACCGCAGCCTGTACAGCGGAAGTCAGTGTAGCGTTAAGACCTACGGCTCTTACTCTGATAGTACGGGTACCGGAATAGGTCACAAGGTTCCTGGTACGGTATTGTTCTTCACCAGCAATTCTTAAAGTAGGAGAAGTGATGTTCGCATCCAGGTCGTGTTCATGCAGCAGTATATCGTTTTCCACCAGGTAAGCATCACCTACTTTCTGTACATTATCTGTACGGAAACCTTGTGCTTTGATCTTTTCCAGTACTGCTGTAGAGATACCATCATTAGCAGGAGCCTGGTCAGCTTGTTGATCTTTCTTACAGGAAACGGCAGCTACTGTGCAGGCGAATAGACATGCCATAACGATTCTGGTTTGTTTTTTCATAGACTCAGATTTTGGTTTGGACTAGTTGAATGGGTTTAAAAAATTGATGAATATAATAGCGCCCTATGTCCGAATTAAGTACACTCGTACACTATTTACAAACAACGTATATTCATTACCGTTTATCTATGCTCACAACGATCCTGTTGCTTGTTGTGGAACACCAAACGGCACAAGTGTAGGTGATATGCCAACACGCACGGCATATCTATATCAATGATGTAAATGCAAGACTATAGTGTAGCCCCTATGTATGCATTATGGCTTACGGTAATTTTTGCGGTTTATTATTGTTGTAGCAGGTTTAAATCATCAGATTTTGGGTTTCAAAAATCGTGTTAACAGGGTTCTCTCCTATTCGCCGTGTATTATGCGACAGATTCTAATATAAAAATGTGGATCAAGGAATTGAATGTGTCTTTCAGATTTTAGTTCGTCTATCGTTGCTTATTGATTTGCCAAATTAGATAATGATAAGGGGCACATTTGTGCAGGTTGTTGTTGGAATCTACGCTGCTGAAGGCTTTGGCACACACCTGTTTTTGATGTAAGACAATATTACAACTTTTTCATTTAAAAAAAAATTCCGTTTCCGCCTTTCCAGAAAATTCATTTGACTGGAATAACACTTACTTTTATAGCTATAACCTGGTATCGCAACCAAAATCCATTTTGTCCAATGAGTGCCGGCATCCTAAAAACTTTCTCTGTTCTGCTTTGCAGCCTATGTATTACCAGCCAACTGATTGCCCAGTCCAACAATCATACGGACAGTATCTATGCGCAATATGCTGCTACAACACTGTCGAGAGATAGCGCTCAGGCAGCCCCTTGGGGCTACCTGGTCAAATTTCGCCAATATCCGGGTAATCCGTTGCTGACACAACATGGCTTGCTGCATGCCATCGGTGCTCAACATTTTATCCTTCGGGATGCCACCTTTGATTCCCTGCAGCTAAAAACCGTCGTATATCTGTCACCCGCCAACGCTAACTGGAAAAGCAGCCGGCAGCTCCTTTCCACCATAACGCGTATACGGCCTAGCGACAGCCTCACCATACAGATCACCACTCCTCCTCCTGCAACCAATGTTCGTAGTCAGCCCTTACAATATGCAAATGTACAGCAGCAAATACCTGAATATAATATGGCTGTTGTTCGTGTAAAGGCGCAGGACTGGCCCCGTTTTATCGGTCAGGCAGGTGTAGTATTTGCCGACATTCCCCGTCAGCCCCGTACAGAAGTAGCTATCCGCGAGCATAATCTCTCTATCAACCTGGTCTCTTCCGTACATCAATTATATCCTGCACTAAAAGGTACCAACCGCATCGTGGCCATCAAAGAACAGTTGTTCGATACCGCCGACGTAGACCTGAAGGGCAAATACGTTCCTTCAGCGATCGCATCCCCCAAAGAGAATTCACATGCCACCAGTATGGCTACCTGGATTGCCGGTATGGGCAATAGCAGTCCGCAAGGCAGAGGGGTAGCAAGTGCTGCACGGCTGACCTCCTCTACTTTTGACCGTTTGCTTCCCGACGAAAAAAGTTTCTTCCAGCAATTCGGGCTTACCCTGCAAAACCATTCCTACGGTACGCCAGGCATCGAAAACTACTACGGCCAGGAAGCCCAGGCTTACGATCAGCTGGTATTGGAGGCAGACACGATATTACATGTGTTCTCTTCCGGTAACATCGGTAATAACACCCCGGACAACGGCACCTATCAGGGGCTGGCAGCTTTTGCCAATCTCACAGGTACGTTCAAACAAGCGAAAAATGTACTGGTTGTTGGTGCAGTAGATAGTTTTTATAACTTACTGGATGGCGGCATATATGGCAGTTCCAGAGGTCCTGCATACGACGGCCGTGTGAAACCGGAAGTCGTTACTTACGGACAGGCAGGTACTTCCGATGCGGCGGCGACTACTACAGGTATCGCGGTGCTACTGCAGGAAGCCTATGCTCTCCAGTATGGTAAAACCCCTCCTTCCGCCCTCACCAAAACGATCCTGATCAACAGTGCTGATGATATTGGTACGGCACAAGTGGATTATTACACAGGATTCGGACTGGTAAATGCCCTGGAAGCTATCCGTACGGTAAAAGAACAACGATTCCGCAGCGGCACCGTTACTGCCGGTACTACGCAGACCTACACCATACCCGTACCAGCTGGTATGCGCCAGTTGAAGGTGACCCTCGGATGGAACGATGTACCTGCAGCCGTCAATGCTCCCAAGGCGCTGGTCAATGACCTCGACCTGTTTGTTACCGACGCCAATGGCAGACAATTTGTTCCCTGGATACTTAATCCTGCCCCTAATGCACAGTCACTACGCAGGGCAGCAGTCCGCGGTCGCGACAGCCTGAATAACCAGGAGCAGGTGACCATTGATATGCCTCCTGCCGGCAATGTTCAGATACAGGTAAGAGGGCAAGCCATCCCTGGCAATACGCCGGTCACTCACTATATCGCTTACCAGTATACGCCGCTGTCTTCTTTCAGCTGGCGATATCCGGCACCGGCGGATATACTGACAGCCGGCACCTCCGTACCGCTCCGCTGGCAAACGAATGCCTCCGGCAACTTTGACCTCTCCTATACACTCGACAGTGGCCGCACCTGGACAGCTATCGCCTCACAGATTGCTATCACTGGTAAAACATGGCGCTGGCAGCTGCCGGATACTTTTTCCACTGCAAGATTGAGAATGTCCAATGCAGATACCACCTGGTACAGTGACTATTTTTATCTGGCGACCGCCCCTGATATACAGGCAGGCTTTGACTGCCCGGATGAAGTGATGGTATACTGGAACCCCACACGTGGCGTAGCCGGTTATGAAGTACTGACATTGGAGAATGGCGCGTTAAGACCCATTGTACAAACTACGGATACCTTTGCTATCATCTCCAGAACCCAGACTAAGTCTATCTATTTCGCCGTAAGAACGGTACATAAAGACGGCTGGAAGGGAATGAACAGCTATACGCTCAATACCAAACAGCAAGGACTGGAATGTTATTTCCAGCAAACGCTGGCTGATGCGACGGAAGATAGCAAGGTGAGCCTCTACGTAAGATTTGCTTCACTTTACAAATTGAAACGTTTCAGCTGGGAACGGCGGGAAAGTGAACGTGGCAGCTTTATCACCTTGTCCTCACAGAACATCACCCAGGAGTATAGCTACAGTAGTAGCGATGTTCCACCGCATTCCGGTATTATATTCTATCGGGTAAAACTGGAGCTGACAGATGGCAGGATATATTACTCAGACCCCATACCGGTCAATATCCTGCTCAACCAGGCATTCCATCTTTTCCCAGTACCTACTACCAATGAGATACGGTTGCTATCTAAAGAAATCAAAAACGACCAGCTCCGGCTGATCGATATCAGTGGCAGAGTGGTAGCGCAGTTGCCGGTGACGCAGTTCACACAGGTGCTGTCACTGCAATCACTGGCACCAGGTGTATACTGGTGTGTGATCTATCGCGATAAACAACGCATTTTCATCAAAAAGATCATCAAACTCTAAGCTGACACGCCTTAAAATAATCCTATAAAAAAAGACGACCGCCAGTTGGCAGTCGTCTTTTTTGTATCTACAATAAATCGTGTTGACTACAGGTGGATAGCCTCGCCGTAAGCCACTTCGATCGCATCCTTTACGGATTCGCTCATAGTTGGGTGCGGGTGGATGGAATCCAGTACTTCCTGGTAGGTGGTCTCCAGTTTACGGGCAGTTACGGTCTGTGCGATGATCTCGGTAACGTTAGCGCCGATCATGTGCGTACCCAGCCATTCGCCGTATTTAGCGTCAAAGATCACTTTTACGAAACCTTCAGTAGCGCCGGCTGCAGATGCTTTACCGGATGCAGAGAAGGGGAATTTACCCACCTTCACTTCATAACCAGCTTCTTTAGCTGCTTTCTCGGTATAACCTACAGATGCGATCTCAGGTGCACAGTAAGTACAACCCGGGATGTTCATATAATCCAGCGGAGTTGGCTGGTGATGGTATTTTTTCTCTCCGTAAGCGATGGCTTCTACGCAAACGATACCTTCTTTAGAAGCTACGTGCGCCAATGCCGGACCCGGTACGATATCGCCGATCGCATATACACCAGGTACGTTGGTCTGAAAGTATTTGTCTACAAGTACACGACCTTTATCTGTTTTCACACCCAGGGTTTCCAGGCCGATGTTTTCGATGTTGGTGGCTACACCTACTGCGCTCAGTACTACATCTGCTTCCAGGAAGATCTCGCCGGTCTGTGTTTTCACTTTAGCTTTTACGCCGTTGCCGGTATTTTCTACCGCTTCAACAGAAGCATTGGTCATGATCTCGATACCTTTCTTCTTGTAGATCTTCTCCAATTCTTTGGAAATATCTTCATCTTCTACCGGTACGATGCGCGGCATGAACTCAACGATGGTCACTTTAGTGCCCAGGCTGGCATAGAAGTAGGCAAATTCAACGCCGATTGCACCAGAACCTACCACGATCATGGATGTAGGTTGCTGAGGCAATACCATTGCTTCGCGGTAACCTATCACGCTCTTACCATCGATCTTCAGGTTAGGCAGTTCTCTGGAGCGGGCACCGGTAGCCAGGATGATGTGTTTAGCTTCGTAAACGGTGGCTTTACCATCTTTATCTGTTACCTCTACCTGACCTTTAGCTTTCAGTTTACCATTACCGAGAAGTACATCGATCTTGTTCTTCTTCATCAGGAACTGAACGCCTTTGCTCATCTTGTCGGCTACACCACGGCTGCGTTTTACGATTGACTCAAATTCTGGTTTGGCATCGCCAACGGTGATACCATAATCCTTTGAATGCTGAATATATTCAAACACCTGTGCAGATTTCAATAATGCTTTGGTGGGAATACAGCCCCAGTTCAAACAAATACCGCCCAGGCTCTCTCTTTCTACTACTGCTGTTTTAAATCCCAGCTGAGAAGCACGGATAGCGGCCACATATCCACCTGGACCACTACCAATTACGATTACGTCGTATGCCATATTGTTTAATTTTAATTAAAACTCGTCAAAGGTAATAATTTTTTCAAACCCCTGCCGATGTTTAGTTGTTACATCTGCCCTGATCCTCCACTTACTTAAACATTAATTTTAAAGATGATACTTCTGCCGGTAGGTCTGTCAGAGCAACCCCTATATAAAAAGGTAGCCCCGCCAGTATAGGCGGGGCTATTTTCCTTGGTTTACTTTGAAGATCCATCAATATGATTATCGGAGGTCTACTACTTCCACTCCGGGATATTTTTTGCTGTCGAAGCTGAAGGTAGCATCACTCACGTTACTATTCGGTGTAAAGTTAGTAATCTCGTATGTATAGCGGTTACCATTCTTTTCAAAAATCTTCATCTTCGCGATGTTCTGGTTTTTCTTATCTACAGAAAGCTGCACTTTGAAGATGTTCTTCGATTTATCGGTCGGCGTCAATTCGATGTTCTGTAATACCTTTCCTTTCTCATTGGATTCTCCTTCCAGGCGATACAGGAAATCTTTATCGTAGAAGTTGGTGAACAGTTTGGCGGGGGTGATCGTCGTACTGCTCTGGTCTACGTTATTGATCGTTACTTCGTTCACATCCTTTGCATAAGTCCAGGAAGTTTTGTTATCGCTGATCAGCTCCTGTCCTTCCATACTCACTTTATATTTGGCTCCTTTCAGGTATACGGTACCTTTTTTGGAGTCGGTTACGCTGTTGTTACCCCCTTCCACTTTCAGTATGAAGTTGGCTACCACAGACTTGAGTGTTTTAAATTTACTGCTCACATTATCCAGGATAGCCTTTGCTTTGGGGTCGTTCTGACCTCCTTTGGCTTGGGCCATACTACTGAATACCACACCCACCGTCAACATACCCATTAATACAATTTTCTTCATCATTATGTTTTTTGGTTTTCTATCTATTTTATTGAGACAAATGTTATGCCGATCCGGCCCCTGCAATCGCGGTCGCTGTTAAATAAATGCAAAATACACTTCAGGGGTGAAAAGTAGCTGGCTGCCTTGTTTTTTTAAGATTAAAAGAGGTCTGTTAATATCTCCTCCAGGTCAGCTTCCGACTTAACGATCACATCCCTGGCTTTGCTGCCCATATTCGGGCCTACGATACCAGCGGCTTCCAGTTGATCCATGAGGCGGCCGGCTCGGTTGTAACCCAATTTCATGCGGCGTTGCAGCAGCGAAGTAGAACCTTGCTGGTTCTGTACGATGATCCGGGCAGCCTCTTCAAATAGCGGGTCTTTCTCTCCCAGATTGACGTCCTTGCCTTCCATGTCTTTGTCATCCACATATTCGGGCAATAGGAATGCTTCGGGGTATCCACGTTGTTCGCCGATGAACTCGGCTACCCGCTCTACTTCGGGGGTATCTACGAAGGCACATTGCAGACGTACCAGTTCCCCATTGAAAGACACCAGCATGTCCCCCTGCCCGATCAGTTGCTCCGCACCACCGATATCGAGGATCGTACGGGAGTCGATTTTGGAAGACACCTTAAAGGCTACCCGGGCCGGGAAGTTGGCCTTGATAGTACCGGTAATGATGTTCACAGAAGGACGCTGGGTAGCAATGATCAGGTGTATCCCTACCGCACGCGCCAGCTGAGCCAGACGGGCAATAGGCATCTCCACCTCTTTACCCGCAGTCATGATCAGGTCGGCAAATTCATCTACCACCAGTACGATAAACGGCAGATAACGGTGCCCTTTCTGAGGATTGAGGCGCCGCTGCGTGAATTTGTTATTGTATTCGCGGATGTTACGGGTACCGGCCTCTTTCAGCAGGTCGTAACGCAGGTCCATTTCTATACAGAGGGCATTCAGGGTATGGATCACCTTTTTGGTATCCGTGATGATCGCATCTTCCTCCCCTGGCAACTTGGCCAGGAAATGCTTTTCTATCAGCTTATATAGGGAAAGCTCCACCTTTTTCGGGTCTACCAATACAAACTTCAGCTGAGAAGGATGCTTTTTATACAGCAACGATACTAATAAGGTATTGATACCTACTGACTTACCCTGTCCCGTAGCACCTGCCATCAGCAAGTGGGGCATTTTGGCCAGGTCGGCGATGAAGTTTTCGTTGTCGATTTTTTTACCGATCGCAATGGGCAGATCCATCGTGCTGGTCTGGAACTTCTCCGATGCCAGCATATTTTTAAGCGATACAATGGTCTTTTTCACATTAGGCACCTCTATACCAATGGTACCTTTACCTGGTATCGGGGCGATGATACGGATGCCAAGGGCTGAAAGGCTCAGGGCGATATCGTCTTCCAGGTTTTTGATACGGGAGATACGCACCCCTGCCGCAGGCACTATCTCGTATAGGGTAACGGTAGGCCCTACGGTTGCGCTGATCTTCTGGATAGAGATGTCATAGTTTTTGAGGGTATCGAGGATCTGGTTTTTGTTCTTCTCCAGTTCTGTCGCATCCTGTACCACCCGCTCCGTACTGTGATTTTCCAGCAGGTCCAATGTCGGATACTGGTAATCGCGCAAGTCCAGCGTCGGCTCATATGGATCCAGTTGTACCGGCTGCCGCTGCGGTGTCACCTCCTCTTCTACCTCTTCTTCATCTTCGTAAGTAGGTTTGATCTCAAAGGCCACCTCTTCCGGTTCTTCCTTTTTACGGTTCACCGGCGGACGCACCACCGTCTCTTCAATATATAACAGCGGACCGTCTTCCGCTTCCTCTTCTGCAATTTCTTCTTCCTCTTCTACCGGCGGGATGATCTCCAGTTCCGGGGTTGCTGTTGCTGCTGCCGCCATAGATACTTCCGGTATCGGCGGGGGTACATAACTGATCAGCGGAGATATTTCAGGCCCTGCGTCCTCTTCTTCTTTTTCAATGAGTTGCAGCCCTTCAGCATCCTCTTCTTCCTCATGTGGCGGAATGACGACGATGCCTCCTCCCTCTTTCATGCTGTTCTGACGGGCGGATTTTTCCCTCGCTGCCGGTGTCGCAGCCAAGGGGTCTGTTTCCATAGCGGCAGCAGACATTTCCGGTACCGGCGCTCCTGCATTGGCGGCGACTGGTTTGGCCATACGTTCCGGCCATTTAAAGTCAAAGTTGAATTTCCAGATCAGCCAGGCCAGGCCTGCTACCAGCAACAGCAAGGCAGCACCCACATGTCCCAGGAAACCACTGGTCCATTTATTGATGGCATCCCCGAGCGCACCTCCCCAGGGAAATCCTGCGGCACTGGCCGCAAAGGCCAAGGTAGCGCTGATGAACAGCAGCCCAAAGAGAATATGTTTAACGTTACGCCAGATACGGAATACCCGACGCCCTACGATAAAGTTGACACCAAGGATAAAAAAGAAATAACAGAACAGGTAAGACGCCATCCCGAAACCTTTATAAAAGAACCAGTGCGATACAAAAGCGCCGAGTCTTCCCAGCAGGTTATCCACTTTGACGTCTTCCATGAACAACACACTGGCTGAATAACGGAACACCTTATCCTGGTCCTCTTCCCAGGTAAACAGGTAAGAGGTAAAAGCAATAAAGCAATATAAAGCCAGCAACAGACAAACAACACCCAGTACTTTGTGGGTACGCTCGTCTTTGACCAGCTCTTTGACCTTAACTTCCGGCTCCTTGTCCTTTTTCAATGCGTTGGGGTCTTGCGCACGAGGTGGTTTCTTTGGTGCCGGTTTCTCCGTTTTCAGTTTGTTTTTCGACATAATATTGCTTCAAAATTAAGCCCGGCAGGCGACATATTAGAAATTTATTTCTTACTTCACGTGACAGTTGTTCCCGTATTACATTGCCTGCGCTACCCGATAAAGATAAATGGTGCCTGCAAAATACTAAATGTATTAGTATCACCAAACAGATCAGGCCAGGCATCACGCCTGGCCACAAGTCTATTGCTTACTGTAGATAACGGGCTTATTTGATCTTTAGTACAGATAACAGCAGGAAGATCCACCCTGCCACAAAGAACAGACCGCCTATCGGCGTGATGATCCCCACACCCTTCAATCCTACAGTATCGGTCATTTTTAAAACGGTGAGCAGATATAATGATCCGGAGAACAGGATAGTACCGATGATAAAACAACGGCCTGCCCATACCAGCTGGTTGCCCGGAATATGCGCGTATAACATACCCGCCGCCAGCAATGCAAACACGTGATAGAACTGATACGTTACCCCCGTCTGAAAGGTGCTGACTGTCTCCGGTGGTACCAGTTCTTTCAGCTTATGCGCACCGAATGCACCAAATAATACTGCCAGCGCTCCCAACGCCGACGCCCACACTAAAAAACTCTTATACATTACTTATCTTTTTGGTAAAAGTATCCAGCGATATGTCATCTGATTCTGCAATGATAATCTGCGCCTGCTCATAAAAAGGCAGCCTCGCCGCCAGCTTCTTCTCTACAAAGTCTGCAATCTCCTCATCCGGCAGGTCCTGTATCAGCGGCCGTTTATGTTTCTTCCGGCGTAAACGCTCGGAGATCACTTCGATATCCGGGTTCAACCAGATAGTCTGACCGTGTTCATTCATAAAATCCATATTATCCTGGAAACAGGGCGCTCCGCCTCCGCAGGATATCACAAATGCCGGATGTTTAGCCAGCTCCCGCAACCAATATCCCTCCTGCTCCCGGAAGTAATCCTCTCCTTTACTGGCAAAAATATCACTTACAGACATTTCCTCCGCTTCGACTATTACTTCATCCAGATCGTAAAATGGCAGCTGCAGATGCTCTGCCAGTTGCTTGCCCCAGTATGTTTTGCCGGCTCCCATAAAGCCTAGTAAAAAGATTTTCAAGGTAAACAGGTTTATTGGTATGATCAAATACTAACGGTCATCCTGTATTGAAGATACATTATCCACAACATATGTTCTCCGCAGTCAGCAGGGCAGGTATAAGGCCTTTATCAAGTGCCCGTACCCGGCAGTACCCACGCCAGGCATAGTTCATTCTCCAAGATATATTGCAAATATAATTGTGTGTCGATATCTTCCTTCACAAAATTACAGGTGATAAAACCTGCCGGCTGAAACCGGAACGGCGCCAGCCGGATATTGGCCCGGAAGTCAATCCCTCCCAGCCCAAACCACTTGTACACCGCTTCTTTCGCACTCCAGCAGATACTCTTATGCGGCAGATCATGTGCCGGGTCCATATAAGCCAACTCGTCTACACTGAGAAACTTGTGAGAAACCCAGTCGATCTTCTCCTTCACCTGTTCTATATCTATCCCTACCGGCGAGCTGGAGCTCACAATGGCAGCCGCATAGTCTCCGCAATGGGAGATAGAAAAATAATAGCTGTTGCAATGCAGGTAAGGCTTACGACTATTCATCCGCCGGATGTCGTTGATCGGAAAATCCGGGAACAGCGTGACGAGCAGATAGCGGCCCGCCAGATGTTGCAGACGCTTATGGGGGTGATGGATCTCCCGGGATATACTCACACGCTCCAGGAAGAAACGCTCCTCCTCTGCAATGTGCCATACCCCTAACCGGGTACCCGGTCCGATTTGTACGGTACGTATTAATGGCATATCTTGCCAAATTATTTATGATTCACTGGTCACAGGATCAGTCGCTAAACGGGCGAAGATAACATATAAAGACTGGAATATTTTCACTAATCTGATATTTAAAAGCGGAACTGCCCCGCAGCCGGCCGCTACTAAACCAACACGCACACATGATTCTGTCAGACAAACGGATACTGGAAGAAATTGAGAAAGGTACTATCGTGATCTCACCCTACGACCAGAAATACCTGGGTACAAACTCGTACGATGTTCATCTCGGTAAGTATCTCGCCACTTATAAAGACCGTATCCTGGACGCCCGTAAGCACAACGAAATCGAACATTTCGAAATACCTGAAGAAGGTTATGTATTACAACCAGGCACCCTCTACCTGGGCGTCACCCTCGAATACACCGAAACACATGCCCACGTACCCTTCCTGGAAGGTAAATCCAGCACCGGCCGCCTCGGCATCGATATCCATGCCACCGCCGGCAAAGGAGATGTAGGCTTCTGCAACACCTGGACATTGGAAATCTCCTGCGCACAACCCGTACGTATCTATGCAGGGATGCCCATCGGTCAGCTGATCTACTTTGTAGTAGAAGGAGAAGTAAATACTTTCTACAACAAAAAAGATAACGCCAAATACAACGGCCGCACCGTAAAACCAGTAGAAAGCATGATGTGGAAAAACGAATTCTGATCGTATCATCACCTTCTTTTATAAAACAGTAAGGCAGACCTGGAGGTCTGCCTTACTCATTTTTTTACCTTAGACAGGCGACCAATCCTGCTCCGGTAGTAGATGAGACACTAAGGAATATTTTGTCTGTCATATCCTTATACCACTAATGTATAAAGCACACTACGAACATAAAAATATTGTTTAGCAACGGTATTGATTCGTTTACCAACGGACACATCAAGCACTCATCTGTATATGGTCACCACGGTAACCCACCTAGCCTCCAGCACCGTCGGCACTTCCAGCTTTTGCACCATGCGCTATAATACAGGCAATGGCACTACCGCCATACGTTGCATATTCTGCTTGGTCAATAGGCCATATGGCATTTCTATATACACTATATCGACAGAGGCCCGATAACTCTCAAACAGGTCTATCAGCTGCGATCGCAGCTGCCGGGTGATATTGGTCGCATTCCAGACAAACGACCGGCCCTCCCGCAAATACACGCGGGCTTGCTCCTTGGCAGCCTGTATCACCTGCCGCTGCCCTGCTTATGCGTAGGCCCCAGCTTCATCTTTATCCGGATATCATCCAATGAGATCACCGGCCAGTCTTTATAATGAAGGCTCACATACGTATCCTTACCAACCGCATAGAACTTCGTCTCCTCCCAGCTCAGCCACCACCCGTGCTCCAGGTCTCCCAGCTCATATATAAAACAACAGAATATCACGACCTCCCGGGCGGGAGATCCTTGTCAAATGAGGCTATGACTGTGATATTACATGGCGCAAGTGTTTGATCTTTTTTTGTTGATGATTGGGTACAAAGGTAACTTTTACTAATTTCCGATACAAATTTCCGTGTCACTTATGGCTGAACATAATGGAACCACACTTTATTTTAAGACATTAGGCTTTCATATCCTGGCTTTTGTACTGTACTGCCTGCCCATCATGATCTCGTTCCTCAACAGTGTAACCGACGAAGTATTCTGGCAGGCCGGCATCTTCGTAGGACTACATCTGCTGATCACCGTCATACTCATGATCCGCGCTTTCAGACAGAAACAATCCGCCGCCGCTGCCGCGCATATCACTATCGGGGTGCTGATATTGATCGTCTTCTCACCGCTCGTATTTTTTATCTCCATGTTCTCCGGATCGTACAGAGCATGATCACTATATCAAATCAATCATACATGAAACAATACCTTGCATACGCATGCATCCTGGGTAGTCTGGCCGCTTGTAACAGCCATACGGCTGAAAGTACCGGCAGCACGACCGATACCACCCACAATCCCGCCTTTAGCCAATATGAGGCCCATTTCATCGAAGAAATGTGGAAACTCGACCCGGGTGGTGCTTCCGAAGCCGGGTATCATAAATACGACTCCGTATTACTGGTCAACAACGACGCCTACCGATCTGCCCAACTGCAATTTGTAAAGACACAGCTCGACTCCCTGTCCCACTACGATACCACCAAATTGAGCGGCGCATACCAGATCGATTACTACCTCATTCGCAACTACCTGCAGAAAAAACGCTTCGGCATCGAAGAACTGCAGCAGTACGTATGGGACCCGGCCGACTACAATGTCAGCGACAATTTTGCCCGCATGCTCTCTGAAAACTATGCACCGCTGGAAACACGCCTGCGCAACTTCGCCATCCGCCTGAAGCAGGTTCCTGCCTACTACGAAGCAGCCCGCCAACAGATCGCCAACCCGGTGAAAGAACTCACCGAACTGGGTATCTCTCAAAACCTCGGCGGCCTGTCCGTATTTGAAAAAGACTTCGCCGACTCTCTCAACCATACCAGCATCCCCGCAGATGAAAAAGCGACGATGATCGCCCAGGCCAAGACAGCCGCACAAGCCATCCGTGGCTATGCCGACTGGCTCAAAGCCCTGAAAAACGATCATCCCCGCGACTTCCGCCTCGGCAGTGCCCTCTATGAGAAAAAGTTCGGATACAATATCGTGTCAGCCTATACCGCCGCCCAGATATACGATTCCGCCGTCGCCAGGAAGAATTACCTCCATGGCGAAATGGCTAAATTGGCCCAACAACTGTGGCCTAAATACTTCGGCACCGCCCCCGCCCCAGCCGAACCCCTCGCCCTCATCAAACGTATGATAGACACCCTCTCCGTACAACATGTGAAGGCCGCCGAGTTCCAGCAAGCTATCGAAAAACAGATACCGACCCTGGTAGCCTTTATCAAAGAAAAAGACCTGCTCTATCTCGATCCCAGCAAACCACTCGTGGTAAGACGCGAACCCGAGTATATGGCAGGCGTTGCCGGGGCCTCCATCAGCGCTCCTGGCCCCTATGACAAAGGTGGCAACACCTACTACAACGTAGGTAGCCTCCAAGGCTGGCCCACCGAAAAAGCAGAAAGCTACCTGCGCGAATACAACCACTATATCCTCCAGATCCTCAATATACACGAAGCCATCCCCGGCCACTATACCCAGCTCGTATATGCCAACCAATCCCCCAGCCTGATCAAATCACTGCTGGGCAATGGCGCCATGATTGAAGGCTGGGCCGTATATACCGAACAAATGATGCTCGAAAATGGCTATGGCAACAACGAACCTGAAATGTGGCTGATGTGGTACAAATGGAACCTCCGCACCGTTTGTAACACCATCCTCGATTACAGCGTACATGTGAAAAATATGTCCCGCGAAGATGCCATCCGCCTCCTCACCATGGAAGCCTTCCAGCAACAGGCAGAAGCCGAAGGCAAATGGAGACGTGTCAGCGTTACCAGCGTACAGCTCACCAGCTACTACACCGGCTACAAAGAGATCATCGACCTGCGTACCGCCTACAAACAAAAAATGGGCGATAAATACCAGCTGAAGACTTTCAACGAAAAATTCCTCAGCTATGGCAGCGCCCCGGTAAAATATATTGGACGCCTGATGTTGCGATAAAGCGCAACTGGCATGCTACTTGTTTTACCTTCCGGAAAAAACGCATGCTCATGAAAAAGATAGTCCCGATCATTACATTGGTGCTGGCCCTCTGGGCTTTTGACAGTTGCGTACCGCCCCGGAGACCTCCTCGTCCACCAAGGCCACCACGCCCGCCGCATGCCGTCGTTCTACCGGCAGATATTCCAGCAAGCGTGTTGCCTCAACATATTGCATAATGCAAAAAGCCCACGCTCAATGCGTGGGCTTTTATTGTGTATATACAAGGGTACTTACTTTCCCTTAACACCAGCGGTCTTACCCAACCGCTTACGGCCCGATGCCTGCAACTGCTTCACCACCTGCGCCAACTGCTTAGCATCACCCGCATAAGGCGACAGATCCACGATCTCCACCTTCCGGTAATCTATCGGATGACTCTCACTCTGCAAAGCTATATATCCTTCCTTCAGCAACTGCCCGTCCTTTTTGATAGCAGGATCGTAATGCATCACATTACCACCGCCTATCTGTGGCTGCTCATACGTCAGCACCGTATCCCCGTTGATAATATGTTTTACCACCTGGTCGCCTAATACCAGCACCTCTACCCGCACCCACTGATCACCATGATACGTCTTCGACGTAGAAGTAACACAATGACCGGTGATCAGCTTACCATTCATCACCACATTCGTACCTGGCGTACATAGGTTGGCGTTATTACGCGGATGCTCGCCGTCACCTCCCAACAACTGCACCTCTATAGAGATCGGAAAATCCTGGTCCTTACCCATCGTGGCCGCCGGCTGACTATGTATCATCGCGCCACTGTTGCGATAAGCCCATCCCGGGCCACCCGCCACCTGGTTACCCACAAACCGGTATTCCATCGCCAGCAGGTAATAACCAAACTTTCGCTTGTGAAAGATATGACCATACTGCTCGTTAAAATTAGTATACTGATCATAACGCACTTTCAGCAACCCGTCTTCTACCCGGAAAGTATTACCATTATTATCATTCAGATCATGACCCGTGATCTTGATATCCCAATCCTTCAGGTCTTTCCGGTTGAATAACGGCGTCCACTTTACAGGAGTAACCTGCTTTTGCGCCATGCCGGTAAAACTCAGGAATAATAAACCAGCTGCGATCAGTTTTTTCATAAGATGCTTTTTTGAACACGTTAATTTAAAAAGCCGCCGGCCAAATTCCAAATAACTGACAATCAGCTGCAACAGATGGGCAATTTTATACGCACTTTCCACAATGAAAGCTGGCTTCACCGACATCCTTATTTATTGATAATCAAATGGTAACCACAACAATGTAGCCCTCCAAAATTATCAGCAAGGTTTTGGCAGCTATATCTGGAAAAGGCAAGTAATATGAACAACTACATTCATCATTCCAATGGTCGGCCTCAGCCCTCAGCAGGTGCATTGTATGATAGCTCCACCATCATTAATGTGAGTAAAGAAGGACGTATCGCCTCCCTCCTGGCAGGTGCGCTGGTCATCAACAAGGCCATCCGCCAGGTGGATCGCAAACCGCTCCGCAGCCTGTTCAAACTCGCATTGGGCGGTTATATGGTTTACAGAGGCCTCTCTGGCAACTGCCCCATCAGCGGCTGGGCAAAACGCCGCTACGGCCCCCACCCACATGCTATCAACATCAGGACCGCCCTGCTGATAGATAAACCTAGAGAAGAAGTATATTATTTCTGGCGACAGCTGGAAAATCTTCCCCTATTCATGAATCACCTGCAGTCAGTAAAAGAAACCAGCACCAGCGGCTCACATTGGGTAGCCCTCGGCCCCGGCGGCATAGGCACCCTCGAATGGGATGCTGAAATCGTCCGCGAAGAGGCAGGCCGCCTGCTCGGCTGGCGCTCTCTCCCAGGTTCAGAAATATCCACCGCAGGCCGAATCACCTTCAAAGATGCCATCGGCGGTGGTACCGAAATGGAAATCATGATCTCCTACCGCCCCCCCGCCGGATACGTAGGTACCAGCCTGGCCTGGATCTTCAACCCAGCCTTCCAGCATGTCGTGGAAAAAGATATACAGCATTTCAAATCCTTCATGGAACAAGACCATGTCGTAGATGTACGGGATAATACAGAAGACCCGGAACTATTGTAATATGCGTACGACACCCGTCATACCGGCACAACAATCAGGCACCAAAACAGACACGCAACACAGCGTCTCCCTCCATAGTGCAGCTGAAGCCACACACTTGTTCCAGATCGCAAGACAACGTTTACTACAGGTAAACAACTGGCAACAAGTGTGTGGCCATGCACTTTATGCCAGCTTTCGCCTTACCGATAATACCGGCAGGCCCCTCGACCGACAGGCCGCTCCCGGCGATCATATACGCATCGACCTACCCTCCCCCGGCACACAGGAAGGCGCCGGCTACGACTGGGTCAGAATAGAAGAAATAGCAGAAAAAGATAGCCCCGACCAAACCTCGTCCTACATCGTCATGCACGTAAGACCCACCGCCCCACCCGGACACCCCCACCTACCCGTCGCACACTTTTTCAAACGCTTTGCCACCAGCTCCTTCGTCATACGACGGCACAACAAAAAAGTCATCGCCAGCATACATGGCCGCAATGAACATCCTAACACTTCCACAGACAACTGGTTCGATACACTCCGGAATATATTCATCGGCCTCAGCGCCATGCTGGGATTATCCAAACCCCAATGGAAATGCCTCGCCAAAGGACTGATCGATACTAATTAAAAAATCCTGCAAGTTCCGGTAGCTTATATAGCTACGGGAACAAGCAGGACACATTTTGCTTGCCATCTATGGATAACTTAAAAGGCTTAGGATAATTCTCTCTTGAATCTATCGTAAGAATGTTTACTCTCATCTATCAACTTCAACACACGCTCACGCACATCTGATTTCAGCCCGCTGGCCTCCTTCTCAAATATATGCTTCAACTCCGTCAGATCATCTACACTCTTGCCTAACAGCTTACTCACCCTGTAACTCAGGTCATCCGCTTTACTTTTAATCTTTTTTCTGGTCGCTTTCCCACTGTCTGGTGCCACCAGCAAGCCTATTGCCACACCGGCAGCTACACCGGATAATACGCCACATAAAAATTTTGTTGCACTCATAATAATCGTTTTTGTTTAGGTTAAACAGATAATAAGGCACTGCATCCATGTGATTAACAGATATTTTCAAATATCAGGCCAAAAGGAGACCTCGCTATCCGTAAAAACGATAAAACTGCCCCAAAAAAAGAAAGGGAACGCCCCTCCCCTTTGGTAGGTTGACACTCCCTTGTCGTAGCACTACATGGCCGATGGCGGGTAGCTATGCCGGCACTACGTTATATAAAAACGCTTATGGACAAATCCGTCGGTCTCTCCATAGTCAACTATAATGCCACCTGCCCAAATGATCGTAACTAATTAATAATCAATATCATTAAAATACGCCCCTTGTTCAGTTATGCACAGACACGTCCGTTTACGTACAAGCTGCGGGACAGCAACATGCCGGGTGGCGAACCAACGTGTTACTGTCCCTTATCCTCCAAAGAAACTAACTTCCCACCAAAGGCTCCTTGTCGATGACAGCTTGTTATTTTTAACTTTTTGTATTGATAAGATTAACATATCGTTCAAATTCCATAAAGATGCACCCTTCTTTTTTGAACTAGATAAACAGCGCGCGCCCATACCGGCTAAAATAGCCTGGTATGGGCGCGCTGCAGGATCTTATCGTTTATCGCCTACTGGGCCGCTACCAGGCGGTCCACCAGCTGATTAAATTCCTTTTTGAAAGCCTCATAGTGTGCTCCCGTACCCGGGCCGTTAAATCCGGTATGCACTTCCACCACTTTCCCCTGCTTATCTAAAAAGATCGTAGTCGGAAATCCCTTAATACCCGTCAGCTGCGGCAACGTTTTCTCCCCTTTCTGTGGATCACTAGGCGTCACGCCTGTCACCAACACAGGATAGGTTACATCAAAACGTCTCAGAAAACGATTCAGTGCCGTCTTAGACACCTCAAAGTCATTCGTACGCTCATAAGCCAACCCGATCACTTCCACCCCACGCTGCTTATTCTGCTTATACCAGTCGCTCAGATACCCCGTTTCATCCATACAGTTAGGACACCAGGAACCCATCAGCGTAATGATCACCACCTTGTTCTTAAAACGGTCGTCTTTGATACTCACCCGCTGCCCGCTCAGATCCGGGAAAGCGAAATCCAGGGTCTCCTGCCCCGCTTTTACAGTCGACAATGTACGCTCGTCCTGTAAAGCGGCCTTTTCATCTTTCACAGCCGTCCAGCTGGACTTCCCGGTACCAATACCGGCATAGAACACGCCGCTCTCCAGGCGGTCCCCTTTGATACGGGCCGTGAAATAATAAGCATGAGAACCATCAAAGGTGGACAACTTCAACGTATCCCCGTCTACGATACCTTCCAGGAAACGATAGTCACCCGTTGTCGTCAGAAATGTACCATATACCTTGTTACCTGTTTGCTTAAACTCCCCGATCGCATAAGAACTGTCCTTCGCTCCGGGCGCCGTAAACCAGGTGGACCAGCGACCACTCGCATTCGCCGATGCAGGCTGATGCTGCCTGAAGCGCTCCTTCACCCCGGGAACCGCCGTAAAAGGAATCGTGATCTCCCTGTCCGGCATATGACGCACAAACACACCGGCCAGCCCCTTGTTGCCCTGCCGTACCCCCCTGAAAGACGCATCAAAAAACGGCATGTTGATCAACACAGAATCGCCCCGCTGCGTAATATCGTCCACCAATAAACGCTCTCCCGCATTCAGTACATACAATACCTTACGAGAAGCACTGTCCTTTACTTCGAAATTGAATACAATGTCCGCATTGTCCGAACGATGCAAACGCGCCTGCCAGAAGCCATTCTTCAGTGCAGATTGAGCAGTAGCCTCCAGGAAGAAAAAGGAAATAACTACTGTAAGTAATAGTGATAGCGATAATCTATTTCTTTTCATCTGATAATTTGTCCGCTTTAAAAAAAACGGGAATAACGATCCCCGGATCAGCTGTAAAGATACAGTAACGTTAAAACTCCACAAAACCAGTGGACTATTTTTATAACCTGGCGCCAAAAAGTAAACTCCCTATACGTACCATAGTACTTCCGGCTGCCAACGCCAACCGGTAATCACCGCTCATCCCGATAGATAACTCCCGGAAATGATCTGCCTCACCAAAATACTGCTCCTTCACCCGGCTATGCAGCTGCTTCAACCTGGTAAACTCCCGGCTGATCTGCCCCTCATCCTCCGTATTCGAAGCCATACTCATCAAACCCACTATCTGCACATGCGGCAACGGCGACTGCTGCCACTGATCCAATAAGGCAAACAACTCAGACTCGTCCAGCCCGTATTTGGTCTCCTCCTGTGCGATATGCAGCTGCAACAGACAACGGATCACCCGCCCGTATTTAGCCGCCTGCCGGTCAATCTCCTGCAACAATTTATAACTATCCACTGCATGTATCATTCCCACAAACGGCGCAATGTATTTAACCTTATTGGACTGCAGATGCCCGATAAAATGCCAGTCAATATCCGCCGGCAGCAATGGCTGCTTATGCACCAGCTCCTGCACATAGTTCTCTCCGAATATCCGTTGCCCAGCGTCATACAACGCCTGTATATCCGATTCCGGTTTGATCTTCGATACAGCTACCAGCTGCGCACCAAATGGCGCCAGTTCTTCTTTGATCTGTTGATATGCGGTGATGTTAATTGCCATAGCCGGCAAAGTTACCACTCCTATAGCTTTCCTGTAGCATTCGTATAGCATTCGTATAATCATTGTATAAGCTAGCCATATAGTTGCATATAGAATGGCTATACAACGCTTATACAGCCTATATGCAACAAGTATGCAACTAGCTGACTATCAATACGCTAAAACATATTAGCACTGTACAATACTGATTATCAACCCTTTAAATAGGGGTATAAAAAAGACAGCTGCCACGGTCCCACCGCAACAGCTGTCTGCTGATATTATTTTACCAGTCGCCTATCCGAGGATAGAACGGCTGATCACAATACGTTGTACTTCAGAAGTACCTTCATAGATCTGCGTGATCTTGGCATCCCGCATCAGACGCTCTACATGATACTCCTTCACATAACCGTATCCGCCATGTACCTGTACCGCTTCCGTGGTAACCCACATAGCAGTCTCAGAAGCAAATACTTTTGCCATTGAACCACTCAGCGTATAATCCAAATGCTGATCCTTTTCCCAGGCTGCTTTCAGGCACAGCAAACGAGCCGCCTCTATCTGGGTAGCCATATCTGCCAGTTTGAACTGGATCGCCTGGTGCTGGGAGATCTCCTTACCAAATGCTTTACGCTGCTTGGAATATTTCAGCGCCAGCTCATAAGCGCCACTGGCAATACCCAACGCCTGGGAGGCAATACCGATACGGCCACCCCCTAAAGTCTTCATGGCGAACTTGAACCCAAAACCGTCTTCTCCTATACGGTTCTCTTTAGGCACCTTCACATCCTGGAACATAATGCTGTGTGTATCGCTACCACGGATACCCAGTTTGTTTTCTTTGGCGCCTACCGTCACACCAGGACTGTTTTTCTCTATGATCAGGGCATTGATACCCTTGCTGCCTTTCTCAGGGTGTGTCTGCACGATCACCAGATATACACTGGCAGTACTGCCATTCGTAATCCAGTTTTTAGTACCGTTCACCAGGTAATGATCACCTTTATCTTCTCCCAATGTACGCTGGGAGGTAGCATCAGAACCCGCCTCCGGCTCACTCAGCAGAAAAGCGCCAATGATCTCCCCTTTTGCCAGCGGCACTAGGTATTTCTGCTTCTGCTCTTCCGTACCAAAATTTTCCAATCCCCAGCAAACCAGCGAGTTGTTCACACTCATACATACCGATGTAGAAGCATCCACTTTAGATATCTCTTCCATTGCCAGCACGTAAGATATCGTGTCCAACCCCGCACCCCCATACTTAGGATCCACCATCATCCCCAAAAAGCCCAGCTCACCCAGCTTCTTGACCTGTTCTGCCGGAAACTGCTGCTTCTCATCCCGCTCTATCACACCGGGCAACAGCTCATTTACCGCAAAATCCCTGGCGGCTTTCTGAATCATTAAATGTTCTTCTGTCAATTGAAAGTTCATAACCGGATATTTAATGCTGAAAAGGTGAATACGACTGATTCCTACCAGTACGCAAGTGACAAACCTATTTTAATTCCCGGATGTAAAAAAATACAGTAACCAAAATTTAATGTTATCCATTATTATCTTGTAAACATTAAACAATTATTGAGGATAACGCAGCCTTATTGGATTTTGTCATGCAACTCCCCCCTCCCCGTTTAACCGTGTCACGATACAGCAGCCTGCTGCCACTTTGGGCGTTTAGACAAAATCCTGTAGCTTGCCGTATATGAAGAACATAAAGATCATTGAAGTCAAATCAGAAATAGGCGCGGGTACACGTGGCGCCAGCCTGGGCGTAGATGCGATCAAGATTGCGGCACTGGATTTCATGAGCAACTTTTTTGTACACTTTCCTTCCGAAGAGATAGAAACTGAAAATAAACTGCTGTTCGAACCCATAGAATCCCCGTTTGCCAAACGTATCAAAGGCTTGTACAACATGTACGAACGTATCAGCAAAAGTGTAGCCGAAACCGTTAAATCCAACTGGTTCCCCGTGATCCTTTCCGGCGACCATAGCACCGCAGGCGCTACCATCGCCGGCCTGAAAATGGCACACCCCAAATCCAAACTGGGCGTTATCTGGATCGATGCACATGCCGACCTCCATACCCCGTTCACCACTCCCTCCGGCAACATGCACGGCATGCCGCTCGCTACCGCCATCGCCGAAGATAACCTGGAGTGTAAAGTGCACGACCTGGATGATAACACCCTGAAAATGTGGAATAGCCTTAAAAATATCGGTAAGATCGCCCCCAAAGTATTACCGGAAGATATCGTATTTATCTCCCTCAGGGACTATGAAAAAGAAGAAGAACACCTGATCCGTAAATACGGTATTAAAGTGATCACCACCAGCGAAGTACGCCGAAAAGGCGCAGAGAACGTTTCCCGTTCCGTATTCCGCTACCTCAGCGATTGTGAATATATCTACGTGTCATTCGATGTGGACAGCCTCGACGCGTCCATCTCCCGCGGCACCGGCACCCCCGTTAGCAACGGCCTCCGCGAACGGGAAGCAGAAGACCTCATCTCCAAGTTCATGCAACATCGTAAGATCTGCTGCTTCGAGATCACCGAAGTGAACCCTACCCTGGACCGCGAGAACCTGATGGCAGAAATCGCCTTCAACATACTCCAGCGTAGCGTCAACGTGCTGATGATGAACTAAACGAACCAGCTGAACAAAGCAGCTGCACAAGCCAGCCCTCATCACGGCACCGGCCGCTGCTTCCTGAAATACGCAATCAGCCAACCCGTTACCTCACTGTAACTGTGTATCCCCTTTTCCTGCTGATTCGCCTTCAGATACTGATCGTAAAAGAGATAAGCCAACTTGTCGGCAGGCCCTTTATAACGCGCATAAAACCGCTTCACCACCTGGTAATCCTTTTTCACACCAGGCAACGCCCGGTCCCATAACCGGGATGCAAGCACCGTATCCCGCCGGGCCAGCTGCCCTACGCTATACAGGAACATCTCGTAGTTAGCCGCATACCGGAAACGAATATCCGGCGTATGCGTCGCCGCCAAATAACCAATAAAGTTGGCCGCCTCCTCCGGAGCATACCCCAGCTGATGCGCTATCTCATGACAGGTCGTAAATGGTAGTAAAAAAGCCGGCGTAGTCGTATTCACCTGCGCCTCGTTGGTAAATGGGTTCAGATACCCCGTCACCCCCAGGTAATTCAGTCCCTCCCCAAAAAGAGAAGACTTCACCACCGGATACCGGTAGCGCAACACCGGCCACTGCTTCGCCACAATACCATAAGCCCGTATCGCACTGTTAAACACCTCCCTGCTGCTGCTGTCCATCCGGGTAGCCAACAATGTATCCCCCAACAATACCTTATGCCGGTTCACCTCCTGTAGCAACGTATCCGCCAACTGGTACAGGTCACGGGTCTCATAAGCCCCCATCTCCAATCCCAGGTCTTCCGCCAGCGAAGGCCGGCGATAGTTATATCCCCACAACACCAGGAAAGCCAGGTATAAAGACAGCGTAAACCGCAACAACCCAAGCGTCGCCAACCCCGCCTCCGCCCAGGCAAACCGTAACACCCGTATCACCATCCGAAACAGGTACACCAGCAAACCGATCCCCCAGGCTATATACAACAGATCTCCCACACTGATAGAGATAAATTGCGATAGACTTCTTAATATTGCACTGATCCAAACATACCACCTATGAAAGTAGAATTGGGCAAACGTATCGCTAATAGCAAAAAGTAGCTTCAGCACTAATAATATCAACACTAAAGCGGCGATCCTAACTAACTTATTTTTAATTTTGGCAGTTGTTTCCATATTAATTGGCGAAACATGATAGATGAAATCTTCCGTACAACACTAGGCGAACTACTATCCGAACATTTACAGGTGAAAATACAGATTAATTATGCAGAAAGCGTCCGGGGGGGAGATATTAATGCTACCTACCGGCTCTTCACTACCCATGGTGATTTCTTTCTGAAAGTCAACGATGCCCGCCTGTACCCCGATATGTTCACGCGGGAGTACGAAGGCCTCACTATATTACGTCACGCCGATGCCATCAAAGTCCCTACCCCCACCTTACAAGGCAACATCGGCAGTCAGGCATTCCTCGTTACCGAGTTCCTGACCAAAGGACGCGCCGTCCCCGACTTCTGGGAAAACTTCGCCGCGTCCCTCGCCCGCCTACATCAACACACACAACCACAGTTCGGTCTCGCATCAGCTAACTATATCGGCTCCCTGCGCCAGTACAATTCCTACTACAACACCTGGCCCGTATTCTACGCCTTCAACCGCCTGATGCCACTGGCACGACAGGCATACGACAAACAACTGTTCGACAAAACTATGATGCAACAGATGGAACAACTGTGCAAACAACTGCCCTCCATCTTCCCCGACGAATCACCAGCCCTCCTGCATGGCGATCTCTGGTCAGGCAACTTTATGGTAGGCCCCGAAGGGCGCGCTGCCATCTATGACCCCGCCGTATACTACGGCAACCGGGAAATGGACCTCGCCATGGCCCGCCTGTTCGGCGGCTTTGATACCCGCTTCCACTATACCTATCAGGCTATCTACCCGTTGCAGCATGGATGGCAGCAACGCATAGGTATCTGTCAGCTGTATCCATTACTGGTACACCTGCAGCTGTTCGGCGAAAGTTACCGCAGCAGTATTAAAGAGGTATTAAATGCATTTTGATAGGATATCCATCACTGTTCGCGCTCCATATAGCTCTTCATACGTTCATATTCATCTGCTACAATAGGGTAATATTGCTGCATATCCGCATTGATAGAAGAAAATAAGCGCTCGATCGTAACGGCATCGTACTCCTCGTTGCCGCGCAGCATATTCTCCAGCACCTGCATATTATTGCTGGTCCAGGTCAATCCCACCATCGCAAAATTGGGCTTCAACTTGTGGATAGAAAAACGTAATTGCTCCCAGTCACTATTGGCTACCAATACCTCCAGCTTCTTAACCTCTTCCCGGATCGTTCGCAGGAATATTTCAAACAGGTCGGCGGCATAGGCAATATTATTCTCGTACAAAGTGTTAAGATACTTTACATCCAGTTCGCGGTGGAATTCAAAGCCATTGGTAGGTTGTACTTCTTCCATGATGAGTGCTGTTTCGTCTTCGTTTAAGTATTTGTTCAGTATCTGCAAAAGTTGATCCGGTGTATAGGGCATTATAAGAATATCTGTGATCCCGGCACTTCGTGCAGCCGCCAACGTATCTTCCGGAGTGCCCGCTGCCGTTCCTATGACTGGTGTGGCAACATTCGGTAAACGCTCGTCCCCACGTATGCGACTTACCAGCTCCAGGCTATCTCCGCCAGTTAGCTTAATATCCAGCAATATAAGATCATATTGCCTTGAATTTAAGAAATATAATGCATCCAGCCCATTTGTAGCCAGCTGATAGTCCAGTTTATATTTCTCCAGCAAGCTGATGACATACCGAAGATTCATGCCATTGTCCTCTATGACCAACACTTTAGCCGCTGCAAAGTTGACTTGCCTCCTCCGTTGGCGTTTCGCAGCCAGCACATTGGCAGCTGCCGTTCTCTTACCAGTATCGAGAAAAGGTAAGGTAAAGGAATAACTCACCTGGTAACCATGCCACTCCTCCCTGTTAATAGTACCGCCATGACGCGCCAGCTGCCGGGCAATAGCCGGATACCAGGGCTGCAGATGCGGCGCTTCCGCCCCTAACGCCGGCGGGCGCGTGTCGGAAACCCTGCACCGCAACCAGCGCTTACCACCGGGTGCCCCCTCCATAGATACCGTTACCACAATCTCCCCCTCCACCGTCAGCCGCTCCGCATTACCTAACAAACTCATCATGATTTGGTTCAGCAATATATCATCGCCAACCAGTACGTTCTGCAGGCGGGCATCCATACTGGCAGATATACGTATAGGCCGCTGCCCCAGTTTTATCCGGAAAGTATGCAATAAAGACCCGATCAGCTCCACCGGGTCAAATTCCCGCTGATGTACCGGCTGCTCATCCCCCGTACTGCCGGCAATGTTCAGCATGTCCGTCACCAACGCCTGTAATATACCCGACGAATGACGCAATAATTTCAGGTACTCCCGCTGCTGCTCATCCAGCAACGTCTCATCCAGCAGGTGCACCATCCCCGAGATCACACTCAGCGGCGTCCGCACATCCAGCACCCGCTCCGCCAGCTTCTCCGGCCAGCCCTGGCCGTCGCCGGCCACCTGCATTGCCGGCCGTTCCGGCACAGGCGGAGTCCCACTCAATCGCGTAAAAGTCCAGATACTGCCCCGATAACTGCCCGCTGCCCATACCGGCGAAAAGTCCAGCTGGAACAATGATCCCTCCCGGAGCGTAAAAGGCCAGCCCTGCAAAGGCGCCCGGGTACTGCGCAGCCGGCTCAGCTGCCCCTCAAAACGGGCAGGCTCTGCTATTAGTGGCAACAATAGGCGCAATACGCTCCGGAACGGCTGGTGCAAGATATAAGGCACCTGCCCCTTCAGCAAAGGCGACTCCAGCAATGCACGGCTACCCCATACCGGCCGGTGTAAGTGATCAGTAACTAATATGGCTGCCCCAGAGTGTCTCAGATGCACTACAGGGGACAAGTCTAATATGGAAGGTTTCTCCATGGCGGAATGGATATGGCATCAGGTATTCCCGGCTCGTGCTGACCATCTACTCTATCGTCGGCCTTTCTACTGTCGAATGATTAACGATGACGGGTAAAATTAAAGGGTTTCATATCTTTGTGCCTGTAAGCAACGGGCGACAACGACATACTGTTGTCAAAACCCAAACCGATCAGTGCAGTTCCCAGACAGCTCGATGCCTACTCTTTGAATCAGCTCTATACGTGTTATCTTTTTAACATATACCCAGCAACTGGTGTATATTGCTTATAAATATAGTATTGATAACCAACAAATTTATTGAAATTTTTGCATTTGCAAATATTTAATTACCTTTGCATCCCTCTAAAAGTGAGGACTTTTATATGAAATCGCTCCGAGAATTTGACATAGCTTTTGTTGGGCTGAAGCCCGGAGTGCATACGTATCAGTATCAGATCACGGATAGTTTCTTTGAAGACTATGGACCTCAGGACTTTAGCAATTGTGACGCTACCGTAAAGCTGCAATTTGACAAAAAGAGCAACTTCTTTCTGTTGAAATTTGAAGTAGGCGGTACAGTAAACGTACTTTGTGATCGTTGCGGAGAGCCATTTCAGTTACAACTATGGGATGACTTCGACCAGGTAGTCAAACTGGTGGAAAATCCCGATGAGCTGAATACAGATGAAGATCCGGATGTAACTTACATCTCTAAAACGGAATCTCACCTGAATGTGGCAGACTGGATTTATGAATTCATCAATCTCAGTATCCCCATGCAGCGCATCCACCCTGACGGACCTGACGGCAAAAGCGGGTGTAATCCCAAAGTGCTCGAAATGCTGGACAAAATGAACCAGCAAAACGCAGCACAAAGCAATCCAATCTGGAAAGGATTGGACAAATTTAAAGACAACTAGTGAGTGTGAAAGCGGTGTCCGCTTTATGTGTTCACAATTATTTAATAACGCAGACATTAAAAATTAAATAAAATGCCAAATCCGAAACGCAGACACTCTCAGCAAAGATCAGCGAAGAGAAGAACGCATTACAAGGCCTTTGCGGAGACTTTAAGTACTGATAGTGCTTCTGGAGAAGTGCATCTGAGACATCGCGCTCATTGGGTAGAGAACAAATTGTACTACAGAGGTAAAGTTGTATTGGAAAAGCAAAGCGCCGAGACTAAATAATTTTACTATTTTTACCCGAAGCTAAAAGCCAAATTTAAGTTACATGAGAATCGGGCTTGATATGATGGGTGGCGACTACGCTCCCCTCGAAGCAGTAAAAGGAGTAAAATTATTTTTCGACGACAACGTTGCAACAGAGGTGCACCTTGTACTCATCGGGGATGAACAAATCATTATCCCGCTGCTGAACGAGGCGCAAATCGACCAATCAAGATATTCAGTGGTTCATTCATCCCAAATCATTGGGATGAATGAACACCCTACCAAAGCACTAAAAGAAAAGCAGCAATCTTCCATTGCCATCGGCTTTCACCTTTTACAGAATGGTAAAATAGATGCCTTCATCAGTGCCGGTAACACCGGTGCCATGATGGTAGGTACCTTTTATTCCATCAAAGCAATACCAGGGATTCAACGCCCAACGATCTCTACCCCCGTTCCAAGGGAAAACGGATCGTTTGGCCTCTTGCTGGATGTAGGTATCAATGCAGACTGTAAACCAGAAAATCTAGCCCAGTTTGCCTTGTTAGGTTCCCTCTACTCCCAACACATCCTCCGCGTCGATAATCCCAGAGTAGGATTACTCAACATCGGAGAAGAAGAAGGTAAAGGTAACCTGCTGGCGCAAGCCACCTACCCGCTGCTGAAAGAGCAGTCACAGATCAACTTTATAGGTAATATCGAAGGCCGGGATGTTTTCACAGACAAAGCAGATGTGATCGTATGTGAAGGCTTTACCGGTAACGTCGTACTCAAACTGGCCGAGTCGTTCCACAGCATCGCTGCCTCACGAGGCATCAAAGATGAGTACATCGACAAATTCGATTTCGAATCCTATGGCGGTACCCCCGTACTGGGTGTCTCGCACCCCGTAATAATCGGTCACGGTATCTCCAAAGGCGTCGCCTTTAAAAACATGGTCGTACTCGCTCAGCAAATGATTGACTCGAAGCTCCTGGATAAAATCAGAGAGAGCTTTGTTGCCAAAGAAGAAGAAAAACCTTCTTCCAACTGATCCGGTCTTACCGCTCAGTCAGCGTCGAACTAATTGAATTTACTCTCATAGACCTTATTAAAAAGGGGCTGATATCGATATCAGCCCCTTTTATTATTTACGTACATTCGTAATCAACTATCCCCCCGATGGCCCCTGCACCAAAGGCAACTTCACAAAAAAGGTCGTTCCCATATTCAGACGTGTCTCAAACCAGATCTCCCCCCTCGCATGCTCCACAATGTTCTTACACATCGCCAACCCCAACCCGGTACCCGAGTTCTTCGTCGTAAAGTTCGGCACAAAGATCTTGGACTGCACCTCCGGGGAAATACCTTCCCCATTATCTCGCACACTCACCACCACCCACTCATCCGCAGTCGCCTCCATAGCGATCTCAATATGTCCCATCCGCTGCTCCGGGATAGCCTGGATCGCATTCTGCAACAGGTTCGTAAACACCCGGTTCATCTGCGTCTTATCCGCAAAGACATAACATAAACGGGCAGGCTCGTTAAAATGTATCTCGCAATGCGGATGGCTCTGGTACAAATCATTCAGGGAGTGCACCACCTCATTCAACAACAATACCACATTCTCCGCTTCACCTATACGGGCAAACGCAGAGAAATCCGAGGCAATATTCGCCAGGTGATCCATCTGCTCCACCAGCGTATTGGCCACATTACGCGACAACTCCTTCACGTTGGGAGAGTCATTGTCAATAGCCCGCTGTAAGTATTGGATGCTTAACTTCATAGGCGTCAGCGGGTTTTTGATCTCATGTGCCACCTGCCGCGCCATCTCCCGCCAGGCCCCCTCCCGCTCACTCTTGGCCAGCCGCGCCGCACTCACCTCCAGCTTACGCACCATCTTATTATATTCTCTTACCAACGCCCCGATCTCATCATCCTTGTCCCACTCTATCTCATCGTTACGCTGCCCCAGGTTCACATGCCGCAGCCTTTCTATCACTACCGAGAACGACTTGGTGATAGAGCTCGTGATCAGTAATGCCAGAATACCGGCGATCAGGAAAATAAATGCGTTGAAGTTGATCAGGGCAATGAGGAAGTTGGATATCTGCTGGTTCAGTTCCGTCTGCGTAGCAAAATATGGCACGTTAAGGTAGGCGAACACCTCCCCGTTGCTACGCAGGGGCACATAGCCACTCAGGTAACGCATGGTGCCTATCCGCTCATCCTGGATGAACTGAATCTTGTCCTGCCGGAATAACTGGAAGTAAGCCAGCGGATGCATTTTCCTGGCCAATAGGCCTTTTTCCGTCATCAGCGGCTGTGTCGTCAGTTGCAGATTGCCGTCGCGGTCGTAAATGTTAATATCCAACGCACGGTCATCCGCAATATCGCTGATCGCCGATGACAGGCGGCTCTGGAATACCGGATCATACATGTCCTCCACCGCGTCAAACATCTGCTGCAGGTAAAAGATCTTCTCCACTTCCACCACGACCTCGCTGATCGTTTTACTCAGCCGCTCCCGGTTCTCCGATTCAGAACGGTTGATAAAGAACAGGATGGTCGTCACCCCCAGTATCAGGAAGGCGAATACCACCACAAATATGATAGTCCCATGTACTTTCTTACGGATGCTGATATCCATCAGAGCGCGGATATTGCTGATACGCATACGCGCTTTTACCAGCAGGTCCAGCAACTTGTAAATAATAATGATCAGCAGGAACAGGCAGAACATGTAGGCAAACAGGGTGATGAATTCCACAAAGTCACGGTTCTCCTTCATGATGATCACCACCTTATCTTTCGAAGCCCGGTAGATCAGCTGGGAATATCCTTTTACCGCACTCACCGTCACCTCTTCGGAAGGAACATCGCTGGGATACAACTTGATCTGGAAAGGATAATCATTATTGTTGGCCACCAGTATCCCTTTGTCATAAATAGCATACGAGTAGGCGGTACCGTATTCTTTTTCCGGGTCATACATATCCCCATCTACCAGCAGCTCCGGGTAGAGGCGTTGGGTGTTGACCACCGCCGGTGTCAGTTCGTAGATCATATAGCCGGTCACACTGCCGCCATTCAAACTGCTGATGGCCTTTTTACCTATATAGCTGTAGTCGTTAAAGCTTCGTTCATTATAATAAAGGTCTCCTCCTATCGGCTCCGAATCTACCAGCATACGGCGGTTAAAGGAGTACCAGCTGATAGTATCCGCCGCATAGATCGGCTCTCCGCCTTCATCGTACAGATAGAAACTTACGTTGAACCGGCCCAGATATCCTTTAAAGTACTTCTCTCGCAGGTCATTTTCCAGCGTCGATTTAGACAGCTGCGTGCTGTTCTTCTCCTGGAAAAAGAGACGGATGAAATCGTCCTCCGTGATCTTTTTGGCCACGTCATTCATCAGCATCTCCAGGTAAGGATCTTTCTGTTTGGAAAGGTCTTCGGCCAAGCGCTCCCTCACGGTGATCTCCTTCTGGTTGTTATAGTAGACCAGTATCGCCGAAGTGGTGATAGTAAGCAGCACCAGCCAGAAAAGGAAAGGGATGGTATCTATACTGTTGCTGAAACGATGGGCGAGCATGTCCAGCAGCACGACGTACACCAGCAGCCAGATAACCATGCTGGCGGAATAAGCGATGTTGGGATCATGGATGCGGAACAGCAACCATAATATGCCTACCGCTGCTAGGAAGATATACTTGGTACGACGACGGAAATTGGTCAGCTCGTTGAGCAGGTAGTTGATCACCTCCGAGAAAAACAAGAAACTGAAGGCAATAAAGCCCAGTATGACGGCCCCGATGATACTGTATTCATTGAGACTGAAAGGATCTGTCACATCGAAAGATATCTTGGAGTCGATCACCATACTCTGTATCAGCTCGGACAGGAACTGACCGACGATGTACATGAGTAAGCTGGCTAATATGATCACCAGCCATACCTGCCATTGCTTTTTCAATACCGGCGGCTTGATGGTCTTCACATGCGCCCGGAAGAACAGCAGCAGCCAGAAAGCCAGCAATACGTTGATCAGCAGGTCGCCCAGGGAACGGAATATCTCATCCTTGGCATAGATCAGTGGGGTAAATACATTAAGTGCCTGCAGGTTAAACGGAAAAGGGTATACGTAACTGAGTATACGCATGAACAGCACGATGCCGAAAAGAAACAGGAAAGCATATACCGGGTTGCGTTGCCGGGCAATCAGGGAAGCGAACAGGTTAAAGAATATCAGTACGCAGATGCATCCCATGACGCGGAGTACGGTACTGAGCAGATTGGGCTGCCGGACCTCTACGCCTGGTTTATAGTGGAGGTAAAACAAGGTTTTACGGTGCTGGCTCTGCACGACAATCCCCGGCGGTTCCAGGTCGATCGTATATTCCCTCCCCAAGTCGGGTTTATTGAAGAAGTGGTTGACCAGGTAATTATTGCTGATGCTGTATTCCAACATTACGGGGATGACCCCTACAAGGTATTGGATATGTCCGGCGTTATTAGAGATGCGCCGGGAGATCACTTCGTGATAGCCGCTTTTCAGGTGTACAAAGCGGGAGCCGGTCTTTAACGGATCAGGCAGTTCATCGGGTTCCAGTAGGTTGCTGCTCCAGAAAGAGAGCCATTTACCCCCAACGCTGCTGTCGTATGCGAATACGAAATAGTCCTTTTTGAACAGGCTCTTCAGCTCCCGCTCGTTGTAGTTACGGCTGAACAGGCGCCCGACAGTAACGCTGTCCTTAACGAGGCGTTCAAAGGACTGCTCCCGTTGGTGGATACTTTTTTCCAGGCTACGCTTTACCCCCTGCGGAGAGGAGTAATACGACCAGTAATTACTGAACAGGAAAGCAAATGTGAAGAGCCATGCCGCGATGATAAGCAGGTAACCATGCCGCAGGAAAAACAAGCGTATTTCTTTTGCGTCTATCAATGTGCTAGTTTACGATTTCCAATTTTGAACGCCGGAGGATGATATGTCTGCTATTCTCCTTTTTTGACCTGGTTCCATATCTCGTCCATTTCGTCCAGGGTCATTTCTCCCAGGCGTTTACCGTTGGCGGCAGCGGCAGCTTCCATCAGCTGAAAGCGGCGGATGAACTTTTTATTGGTACGTTCCAATGCGTTTTCTGCATCTATCTTCAGAAACCGGCTGTAGTTGACAAGGGAAAACAGGACGTCCCCAAATTCATCTTCCATCTCCTGCTGATTGCCGCTTTGAAAAGTAGCTTCCAGTTCGCCCATTTCCTCTTTTACCTTATCCCATACCTGGCCGGCATGTTCCCATTCGAAACCCACCTGTTTAGCTTTTTCCTGTAGCCGCATGGCTTTGATTAACGCAGGAAGCGATTGTGGTACGCCGCTGAGGACAGACTTTTTGCCCTCTTTCAGCTTCAACTGCTCCCAGTTCTGTTTTACCTGTTCTTCGTTCTCCACTTTTACATCGCCATAAATATGGGGATGACGATGGATCAGCTTTTCGCAGATACCGTTGATCACGTCATTGATATCGAACTGTTTCTGTTCGGCGCCGATCTTGGCGTAAAAAACAATATGCAGGAGGAGGTCGCCCAGTTCTTCTTTAATAGCTTTCCAATCTTCACCGGTGATAGCATCGGTGAGTTCATACAGTTCTTCTATGGTCTGCTGACGGAGGGTCTGTATGGTTTGTTTCCTATCCCAGGGGCATTTTTCCCGCAGGTCGTCCATAATCTCCAGTAAGCGATTGAAAGCTAAATTGTTTTCCATGCATCAAATATAGAAAATGTATAGGATGCCTGTGGTGACAGTTGTCCAGGCGGCTGTGCCTGTATAGCAAAAAGCATACTAAAAATGGCGGGAAAGGGTCAGTGGAAGGTGAATTTCTTTTTATTGACAAAAGGGCCAATTTAATTACATTTGCGCCCCCGGCCCAAGTAAAACGGAATCAGGCCGGGAGTCCTGTGCCCGGCTGCTATTCAGCCTGTCAAAGGGTGTAAACGTCTAACAAATTAGATCATGAATACCAAACACATTGCGCTTATTTCAACAGAACTCGGTATTTCGGCCAGGCAAGCGGAGAATACGATGAACCTGTTGTCTGAAGGATCTACCGTACCCTTTATCAGCCGTTACCGGAAAGAAGTAACCGGTAGCTTGGATGAGG
This sequence comes from Chitinophaga pendula, assembly GCF_020386615.1. Classification (NCBI taxonomy): domain Bacteria; kingdom Pseudomonadati; phylum Bacteroidota; class Chitinophagia; order Chitinophagales; family Chitinophagaceae; genus Chitinophaga; species Chitinophaga pendula. The sequence continues at coordinate 962,093 of NZ_CP077769.1, read as the reverse complement.
TGCAGATAGGCCGTATTGAAGATCTGCAGAAACGTTACAAAGAGGTAGATGAACGTCGTGAGTTTATCATCAAAACTATCACCGAGCAAGAGAAAATGACCCCTGAGCTACAGGAGAAACTGGAGGGCACCTGGGTACTCGCTGAGCTGGAAGATATCTACCTGCCGTATAAACCAAAACGTAAGACCCGCGCTACTGCGGCGATCGAAAAAGGCCTGGAACCCCTGGCCAAAATATTACTGGAACAGCAGGACGCTGCGCCTGCCACTACCGCCCAACAGTTCATCAACGAGCAGGTAGCTTCCGGCGACGAAGCGCTGAAAGGCGCCCGTGATATTATCGCGGAATGGATCAACGAAAATGCAGAGCTGCGTGATAAACTGCGCAAGCTCTTTACCCATACCGCCGTACTTACGTCCAAAGTGATAGAAGGCAAGGAAACGGAAGGAGATAAATACAAAGACTACTTCGAGTTCCAGGAAGAGCTGAAGGCAATCCCCTCTCACCGCGTACTGGCTATCTTCCGCGGCGAGTCTGAAGGTTTCCTTTATGCCACCATCACACCGGTGGAAGAAGAAGCGCTGAGTATTATCAATAAACAATTTGTAACCGGCAACAATGCCAGCAGTGAGCAGGTAACCAAAGCAGCAACCGATGCTTACAAGCGCCTGTTACGCCCTTCCCTGGAGAACGAGTTCCGCGCGGTAGCCAAAGAAGCCGCCGACGGTGAAGCGATCGACGTGTTTGCAGAAAACCTCCGTCAGCTATTGCTGGCGGCACCGCTGGGTCCTAAACCGGTTATCGCCGTAGACCCCGGTTATCGCACCGGCTGTAAGGTAGTAGCCCTGGACGAACAGGGGAACATGCAGGCCAACGACGTGATCTACCCCCTGGAGAAAAACTACAAGCGGGACGACGCAGAACAGCTGCTGAAACAATGGGTGAAACAATATGATATCAGCGCCATTGCCGTGGGTAATGGTACTGCAGGCCGTGAAACAGAAGAGTTCCTGAAAAAGATCGACTTCGGTAAAAAGATCAATGTATTCATGGTCAATGAAAGCGGTGCATCCGTATATTCCGCTTCAGAAGTTGCCCGCGAAGAATTCCCTGATCATGACGTTACCGTTCGTGGAGCCGTATCTATTGGTCGCCGCCTAATCGACCCACTGGCAGAATTGGTGAAGATCGATCCTAAATCCATCGGAGTAGGTCAGTATCAGCACGATGTGAACCAATCCAGCCTGAAACAAAGCCTGGACCGTATCGTAGTAAGCTGCGTGAATATGGTAGGTGTAAACCTGAATACCGCTTCTAAACATCTGCTGGCTTATATTTCCGGTCTGGGTCCTTCCCTGGCGGAAAATATCGTTAAGTACCGTAAAGAAAACGGCGCTTTCAGCAACAGATCGCAGCTGAAGAAGGTACCCCGCCTGGGAGAAAAAGCATTTGAACAATGTGCGGGCTTCCTCCGTATCGAACATGGCGACAACCCGCTGGATAACTCAGCCGTACACCCGGAACGATATAACGTGGTAGAGGAAATGGCGAGCAAACAGCAATGTAGTGTACAAGAACTGCTGAGCCAGGACGAGCTCCGCAAGAAGATCAACCTGAAAGACTACGTGAAAGAAGATGTAGGACTGCTGACGCTGGAAGACATCCTCAAAGAGTTGGACAAACCCAGTCGTGACCCCCGTGATGAGATCTCTATCTTTGAATATGCAGAAGGTATACACAAGATCGAAGATGTAAAACCAGGTATGGTATTACCGGGTGTGGTAACCAACATCACCAACTTCGGTGCTTTTGTGGATATCGGCGTTAAGCAGGATGGCCTGGTGCATATCTCCCACTTATCCAACAAGTTCGTAAGTAACCCCAACGAGGCGGTGAAACTGAACCAAAAAGTACAGGTGACAGTATTGGAAGTAGATGCGGCACGTAAACGTATCTCTCTTTCCATGAAGGACAGCGAAGCACCTGCACAGCGTAGGGAACCCCGCCGGGATAACCGCGATAAGCCAGCCAAGGGCGGTGCACAACCGTTAAACGACTTCCAGGCAAAACTGCAGGAACTGAAGAAAAAATTCAACTAGATTATTTATAACCAATAAAGAAAGGCTGACCTGACCGGTTGGCCTTTTTTATGTCCGGCATCTTCCAGCTATAGGAATAATATACCAAAACTAAGGAAGAGGTGGAGGTGAGATATAGGAACGGGCCGGTCTTTGAAGACCGGCCCGTCGTAATAATGTGTGTACCCTCTTGTAAATTGCTATTGTGCTATTGCCCGCTGAACTTCTTTTTCCAGTTATTAACACGTTCGGGGAATACATTTTCTTTTTTTTCTGCAAACAGGCTGACGTTGCCATTGACAGCAATACCGGCATAAATGATATCGCGTTTCATGTCGATGGCAATAACAGCCTCTTCTTTACCAGCGGCGCCGGGTTTGGTGCCTTCATTATAGAGCCAGCCATCGTTGACTTCGATGGGGGGCGCTACCTGCAGTCGTTTTAGGAATGCCTCTTTTTTGACGCCAACGAGTGCCTCGAAGCGTTGTTTCAGTGGTTCTTTTTCGAGTAGATCAGTATCCCAGGCATACTTGCCATCAAAGGATTCGAATGCGCTCCAGGAGGCTACCTTACCAGCGATGACCGTATCCTGTGTGGAAATCATGGTATCGGTAGCCGGAGGTGGCGATACGGAGTCGGCATTGCCAGTATTTGTGTGGTGGCCTGAGGGGTGCTGACATGCCATTGGTACAATCAGCAGCGCTAAAAGAATGTTTCTCATAGTATGGTTAAATAAAAAGCTAATAGCCGCATCTTCAGGGCGCCGGTTTTCCCCGGGGAAAATGGTTGCTATTTTACCCTGTTCTCCCTGGTCAGTATTTCCCAGCTGTTGATCTGCTATGTTGTATTTTGTCCCGCTTACTTACCCTTAAATACAGGGTTTCTTTTTTCAATAAATGCCTGCATGCCTTCTTTTTGGTCGTCGGAAGCAAAGAGCAGGTAAAAGTTCTTACGTTCAAATTGTAAGCCTTCGTCCAGGCTTGTGTCAAAAGCTTTCAGTACAGCCTCTTTTGCCATTTTAACAGCCAGAGGGCTTTGTGCAGCGACTTCTTGTGCCAAACGGATGGCTTCTTGCAGGTAGCGTTCTTCCGGTACCACCCGGTTGATCAGGCCTGCGCGCCAAGCTTCGTCGGCAGTAATAAAGCGGCCGGTGAGGACCATTTCCATTGCCAGGGCTTTTCCTACTGCACGTGTCAGTCTTTGGGTACCTCCAGCACCGGGCATCACACCGATCTTGATCTCAGGCTGGCCAAACTGGGCGGTCTCGCTGGCGATGATCATGTCGCATAACATCACCAGTTCACATCCTCCCCCCAAAGCAAAGCCACTTACTGCAGCGATCAACGGTTTTTTGGTTTTCTTTATTGTGTCCCAGGTAGTAAACTGGTCTGTATTGTACATATCCATCGCACTCTTACCAGCCATCTGTTTGATGTCGGCACCGGCGGCGAAGGCTCTTTCGTTACCGCTGATGACGATGGAGCGTACGCTGTCGTCGGCATCGAGCGTTTTGAGGGCATCCCTCAGTTCCCCCATCAGCTGAAGGTTTAAAGCATTCAGTTCTTTGGGGCGGTTCAATTGTATGTGCGCTACATAAGGCGCCACTTCCTGGTGTATGATAATAAACTCTGGTTGCATGTCTAAATTTAAAGAATTATAGCCATTACCAACAGCAGATATCCCAGGAATAAAATCGACATAGAGAGGACATACATCAACAGCAATAAGATACCTTTTACAGCTGATTTACGCCAGGATTGACCATACACATTCCGCAACGCTACCACCAGGTAAATGATCCCTGCCAGTATTCCCCATTCCGTAAATGCCGAGGTGTGCAGTAAACGATCGAGTAGTCCGGCGATCAACAACAAGATAAAGAAGAAAGTATGAAAATGTATCGAGAATATGCCATGATCGACATACAGCCATTTGCGTTTGTCCTGCATCCATTTCAGCAGTAAGGCAAACAGCGGCAGGAGTATGAACATCAGTTTGGGAATGTTATGCGTGAAGGTCTCGGCGATGGCATGTCCCATATTGCTGCCATATTTAAGCTGCAGATAAAGCAGGCGGCGGATGACTCTTTTTTTGGCAGGCCCATCGCGTTTAGCCGCTGGCAGTCGCTGTTGGACGGAGTCATATGCCTCCGGCGTTTTATGGGATAATGCAGCCAGGGCATTGCTAAACATTGTATTTGTTCCTTCCGTATCAATTTCCACGCTCGTTCCCACCCGGCTACTATCCTTTGCCGAAAGATTTGATAATATCGAATCCGATATATGCATTCCTCTTTTGAGCGCCGCTGCCCGCTGGAGCGAATCTGTTTGCTGAGCCTCCGTATGCTGTTGGGAAGGACGGGGTTCCTCCTGCTCTCCATCGCTGATTATCATTGCATACAGCAGGAAGAAAACAAAAGAGATGAAAATGTACAGTTTGATCGGATTGACATAACTCACCCGCTTACCGGCCGTATAGGCTTTAGTCAGGAATCCCGGCCTGATGATCAGGTATTTGAGGGTGGACAGGGCTTTGGAATCGTAGTGTACCACATCGGCCACAAAGTGCTGGAACAGGTGTCCGAAGGACTCGTGCGGTTCGATGTTTTCCTGGCCGCAATGCGAACAATAACGCTCAGGCACGGTGGCTCCGCAATTCAGACATTGGTTGTTTTGACGTATAGGTTGGTGCTTCACTGACAATAGGTGTTATAAAAACCGGGCTAAATTTAATCTAAAAAACGAGTTGGTTCTACATCTACAAAAATTTTAAAATGGGTTTTGCGTTAGTATTTTTGTACCTGACAGGATAAAACAGTTCCCTGTCAGCCGATCCTATTATGTTAAAGAAGCAAATGATCCCACTGTTGGTGGTAGCATTGTTGATACAGACCACGGTGTTACGGGCACAATTTTACCTGCAGGATATCCACAATACACAGCTGACCATTCAGAACATGGAGCAGTTAAAGGCTGCCAAAGTAAAGGTACAGCTGGTACAAAGCCTGGATGCCAATATGGATACCGACAACGACTTCCGCGGAGAGCGCCGGCTTACACCTGACTACCGGCAGCTGCGTGCGGTAACCGGCTCCCGCTCTACTGGATTTTCTGTGATGGTGTCCACCTTCAGTGGCCAGGGACGGCTGACCAAGACTGTGGACAGTACGGAAAGCAGCATCACAACGATTCAATACCGCTACGACGGGGGTGGCCGTCTCCTGGAGGTACGCTCCGTATCACAAGCCCGGGATGATAAGTTCCGTTTTGCTGAAAACAGGACCTATCAGTACGATACCGCAGGGCACCTGCTGTCCATGGTACAACGGCAGGGCGCCAATTCCAGCGACAGCAGCCTGGTGTTGTTCAAGACCAATGAGAAAGGCCAGGTAACCGAAGAACAGCAGTATGGTAAAAGCACTAATGCCCAGCGTATCTATTACAACTATGATGCAGCCGGTCGTCTTACCGATGTGCTGCGTTATCACCCGGTAAAAAAGCGCATGTTGCCTGACTACCTTTTTGAATATGACAGCAAGGGCAACTTACAACAGATGACAACGGTGAACGGCACAACATCCGACTATACCATCTGGAAATACCAATACAATACCCAGGGGTTGCGGGATAAAGAGGAATGTTATGGTAAGAAACGGGAGTTATTGGGTATTATCAAATATCGATACGACTACTACAAATAGTGGTGATGTGCCCCCTCCGTTTTCTTTACAGCTGACGGAGTGGGGTACTAATCAGGCGATTAGTTGAAAAAAATTGTTAGAAAAAGTTGGCAGATTAAAAACATTTCCTATCTTTGCAATCCCAACAAAAACGGGAACAGTTCTTACAAACATGCGGAAGTAGCTCATTTGGTAGAGCACGACCTTGCCAAGGTCGGGGTGGCCGGTTCGAGCCCGGTCTTCCGCTCCACTTAGAGATTCCAAATTGCAGTTGCAGTTTGGAATTTTTTTTTGATCATCTTTCAGATGATGAATTTAAATTCACTATCTTAATAGTGGATGTTAAATACCACATTTGGGCCACCCGGGTGGTGGAATTGGTAGACACGCTGGACTTAAAATCCAGTGGCCAGCAATGGCTGTACGGGTTCAACTCCCGTCCCGGGTACACTAGAGCTGACGCTCTGAAAATTTTAAAAGGCATCGCGAAAGCGGTGCCTTTTTTGTTTGTAGTTCGTTTAGACAATTCTTTTTAATCCGTTAAATGCTTTAGGACCATTTGTATACCAATACCGATGAATTCTGTTAGATCACGTCATAGCAGATTAAACTTCTGTTGTTACTCACTCAACAAATCTCTTCATATCAAGGTATCAATGTGACTAACTAAAATATAAATATTAATCATAATGCATTCTTTTCTCTATCTATCACATTTTCATAGATTCTTGTAAGTATCTGTTGAACCTTTTTTCCTGTCTCCACATTACTTGAGTTATTGCCGTCATAAGATAATAGTGCACATCTGGCAGCCAAAGCAAATTGAGAAAAGGATGAAATTAACCTCTGAATCTCTTTACAGATAAATATTGTCGCATCATGAGATTTACCAAACACTTGCTCCAACTCATTCGTTAAATTGATAACTTTTGAAAAAACTATTTTGCGACCTTTTATCAAATGTGGATTATCTAGACGATAAACAAATATACTAACCCAACTTCGGAGAAAATTAATTGGCTCAGTATACCATACCTGTTGGTAGTTGGCTAAGTCATTTGCAGTTAAAACAATTTTGGTCGCCTTTGGCATTATTTCTCCTGACGGAATGACCAAGAGTTGATTTGCGTCATGCTCTATAGTAGGATCTAACAACAAAGGAAACTCATTTGTCCCTGTCGGTAATGTTGGCGAAATAAGTCTAGCTGTTCCAGTTAATACAGGGAAGGCACTATGCTTTCCACCTCCTCTGTTTGACAATGCTGTAGTAAATCGATAGTTATTATGGTTGAGCTCTAACCAAGTGTAACGAATCTGAGCAAGATCTTCAGGAACAGAATAACCAATCTCTCTTTCAATTTTAGTTCGATGGGAGGTAGTTAAACGCTTTGAAAAGTCTTTGGGTCTAAAATGTTCCACGTCCTGAGAGTTAATGTCAAGCTGTTCCATTTCAGTATACCAACATTTTGGATTAAAATCTTGTATGTCATGCGGTACTGACAAATGGGCCGTTAAATAACTACGCAGAGATTTCCAATCCTTTTTTGCATCAACTGTTTGATGCCAAGTAACTAAATCAACATTGGAATCCAAACTAATTAGTGGATATTTAATGTAAATCATTGATTAAAGTAATCTATCCTTTTATTATTTCCTTAATTATTTTTTCCATTTCATCCTCAGTAATTTCAGAAGGATTCTTCCCTTTCAGGGTCTTTTCTCTATTAATATACATTTTGAATCTCTGATAAAGAGGGTCTTGAATGTCTACACTGTCTATCTCTGGAGAAAGTGAAATCTCAGATAGATTCTCGCCTAACTGTTTGAACTCATCGCTCTCTATTTCGGTCAACCCCATTGAAGTCTTCTTCAAAAAAAGTTCTCGGTAATCCTGAGCCCATTTACGGCTAATATCATCAAGGGTCGATGTCATACCAAAAATATCTTTAAGTATACCTTCCGCGCCTAAACCAATTACGTCTTGACTTGCATTTCTGATAATCCTTTGACTATTTCCATCTACCTCTAGTATATGAACTTGCTCTTTTTTTAATCCGTTTAATAGTAATGGCGAGTGCGTTGATATTATGAATTGAATATTGGGAAAAGCAGCTTTCAATCTTTGAAGTGCTGACATTTGAAGCTCTGGATGTAAATGTATCCCAAACTCATCAATTAGTACAATACCGTTTGTAATGTCAGCTACTTCTGTTGATAAATGCTTGTTTAAAAGAAGACTTCTAGTAATAATCTCACCAGCTAGAAGAACAAGATATCTATATCCATCTGATAGCATTTCATATGTCCTTACCTCATCATTTGCGAATCGGAAAGTAATTATGCTTTCATTTTTTACCTTAATTTCTCTTTCTTTATTAGCTTCTCTAGGCCGGGTTTGGCTAGTAACTCTCTTTTTTAAGAATTGAACTCCAATGATTTCATCTGGAAAAATCTTTTTTATAATTTCTTCGAAACATTCCAAAAATAATTTAGGTAGATCTCCGTAAAGAATATCTGCATTGCTCTTTTCTTTTTGCTCATCCAAGGTATCATTCATTATTTTTAGCCAATCAAACACATAATTTTCCATACTTTTCTCTTCAAAACAATACCAATAACCTTGTTGTGCACTACCATCTAAATCTAATGTATCTGTTTGTGCATGTGGTTGATGTATATATTCAGTACCAACGTACAGTAGAAGCGGCAAATACTTCTCATTTTTCTCAATGACTCTATCATATGTGCGAATGACCGCATTATCTAGATCATTACTCGTTAAACTTTCATACTTAGTCTTAGTATTTATTGTATTCTCACGATAAATCCTCCACTCAAAAGTTGACGTTTCCCATGTTCTCCCATTCCAATTAAGTACCTCTGCAGCAGTTGAGATAGAACACTCACGTGCAATATCCGTAAAAGGATTATTGCCAATTACTCTGTGGTCAACATTACTGATGTTTCTGGCTCCTCCCCGAATAATTTTCCTCAAATATGAGCTAGCCGCAATCCTCACTGCCTTAATTAAAGCAGATTTACCCACCATATTAGGTGCGATAATTACATGTAAATTATGGTCTGGGCTAAAATCGACAACTAGATCCTCAAAACATCGAAAGTTTCTTATACTTAATTTATTGATTTTCATCCTATAGTATTTCAAATTTCTATTATAAAGGTAACTTAAAATATCCAATTCCGTTTTTTAGTCGAAATTACCATGTAATATCATTAAAATTCATTATATCCTTCACAAGTTGGTTAGATATTTCCCCCTTCCCCAGTACAAATTAAAAGCCTTTCAAGTTTAACTTGAAAGGCTTTTTTGTTAAAATTACTTCAACGCGTATTCTGACATATTTTCTTCTGTATAGCAACATCGCTATCTGCTTATTACCGTCCTTGCAGTATCTGTAGCTGTTTTTTTACATGTTCATTTCCCGGTTGACGCTGCAGACTACGAGTATAATGCTCGATGGCTTTTTTCTTATTCCCCATCACCATATAAGCTTCTCCCAAACTGTCATACACGTTAGCTGATCCGGAGTAAAGCTGAACATTCAGCTGCAGTACTTCGATGGCTTCATGTATATGTCCGGTATACAACAACATATAACCCCAGTCGTTTACCGCATACTCAGTAAGTTTAAATTCCGCATTTTTTCGCTTTAGATCAGCATATACATGGGTTATTTCTCCGAAGCCCTTTTCGAGCAGTTGTTGATGCATTGCTCTCACAGCAGGCTGCAACGTATTCCCTGTATAGGGGTGTAACTGCGGAATATAAAACCCGGCTACCTGTTCGATAAATCTTTCCGGGTTAGCACCGCGTAAATTGGTAAGAATGATGACTCCCACTTTTTCGTTAGTATAATAGGAAAATGCGGAGCGCATACCTCCACTTCCTGACACAGCGGGATGTTGCCCATTACCGCTTACGGACCAGCCAAGCGCTCTTGGTGCCAAAGAACCATCAGTATGAGAGACCGGAGCCCACATTGTCTGGAGTGATATCTTATTGATAAACTTTTCATCAAGCAGTGCTATCATCCACTGTGCTATTTCACCTGCTGTGCTGTTGATACCTGCAGCCGGCCTTGTGATAAGTGCAAATTCTTCAAAGACATGCTTTAATGCAGCACTTCGTCTCCATATACCGTTCCTGTTGTATTTATAAGAATAAATTTCGGTCATGCCAGGTACTACGTCATGGGAATCACCAAAACGGCTCTGTGTCAGATTAGCCGGCACAAACTGCCCCTGCTCTATAAAAGAAGTGAACGGCTTACCAGAAATACGTTCGATCATCTGCCCTAGTAAAACATAGTTTGTTTGGTTGTATTCTGACCTTTCGCCTGGCAGAAAACGTAGCGGCATTTTTTTTACTTGCTGCAACGCGATACTGTCTTCGCCTTCTGCTATCATTTTCCCGCTATCGCCGTCTACAATATCAGGGAGTCCAGAAGTATGCGTAAGCAACTGTCTTACGGTAATTGTTCGCCATGCTTCCGGCAGATCTTCCAGATATTTTGTGGCAGCGTCATCCAGCTTAATTTTTCCGGCTTCGACCAACTGCATGATAGCTATCCCGGTAAAACATTTGGTTGACGAGTTAATCGGGAACAATGTTTTGGTAGTAACCGGTACCGAAAAGGGTACGTTGGCCATTCCATAAGCAGAAAGATGTACAATTTTCCCTTGTTTGATCACTGCCACCTGCATACCTGGTATGCTATAATAATTCATGATGCCTTTTAGAAAGATATCGATGTCGTTTTTTTTCGATTGGCCCTGGGCCGTTCTATAAAATAGTAGAAAAATCAGGACTAATATTGTCTGAAGCTTTTTGGGGTAGGGTACGCTAAAGTAAGGTTTCATATCGTATAGGTTTTTAACGCCGGACCATACTAATATAAAAATAAAATCACAAGTAACAAGCACAAAGCATCACTTTTCCTGCTTCCATGCAGTCAGAGTTACAGATGCTCTCGGAAAACGAAAACGTTCAAAGCATCTCCGTATTTATGTATACGCTGAAAAAAAGACCCTCTAAGAGCAAAGCTATTCATTCATTTCTCTTCCTTGTTTTACGTAATGAAGTGCAATAGATCCCGAATTAAAATGTATTGTATCCACCAACTTCAAATCGAGTTTCTCTTCAAGGCTTCCTACATCCAGCAATGGTCTTCCCTTTCCTATGATTGCCGGATGAACGACCAGCTTAAATTCATCAATGAGTCCTGCTGCAATTAATACAGGCAGCATGCTTATGGTGTCTACTAATATTTTCTTTCCGGGTTGCTGTTTTAGCTTTAGAAGTGCTTCTGCAGGATGGCTACGAATAATCTTTGTTTTTTGATCGCCATTCAATGATTGTGAAACAACCACCCGATCGATATTGCTAAACTTCTGTGCAAACCTATTTTCGGCCGGTGTTCCGGATTGATCCTTTGCCACCTCATTCCAATAAGGGAACATCAGTTGATACATGACACGACCGAAAAAAACAAGGTCTACATCGTCCATCATATCCGTGAAATAATCAAGCACCTCCTCACTAGGATTAAAACTGGTATGATCGCAGTAGCCATCTATGCTGATGTTTATACCGAATGTTACCGTTCTCATTGTTTTGATTTTTGTTTTGATAATCTGGCGTATAAATCAAAAATAGTTGACAGCACTAAATTCCCCTAGGGTATTCAGGACAAAAAAAGGGGCTTTACGGCCAATGTTATAGTCTAATTATAAGGTATTGCAGTACAAATTATGAATGTGTATTTTACTATAGAAAAGGTAAGGCGGCACATCTATTCACCGTCCAATGCTTGACCCCGATAAACGGGGTCTATATAAAGATAAAAAGGTTATTAATAGCATGATAAAATCAACCATAAACACGATCCTGACATATGCACTGCTATTTAGCTGGAATAACGTTTCAGCAGCAGATATTACCATGAAAATCACCAAACGCTATCTCAACTTCCCGATATCTCAAAAAGAGGAACGAAAGATGATGAAATTAGGCGCCAGCGGTGAGGAAGAGAGATCATTTAAGATCAGATTGACGGGTGGAGCACCTGAATACTGGGTGTTTACTGATATGACGGCTTACAAGGGTAAAACTATCAAGATCAGTTATGAAGGCGACCAGGCTGGCTTAAACAAGATTTATCAGGATGATAAAATAGCCGGACAGGATTCCTTATACCAGGAATACAACCGTCCACAGTTTCATTTCACCACCCGGCGTGGCTGGGTGAATGATCCCAACGGCCTGATATTTTATGAAGGGGAATACCACTTGTTCTATCAACACAATCCTTATGAGAAGGAATGGGAGAACATGTCATGGGGACACGCAATTAGTAAAGACCTGATACACTGGGAGGAACTATCTGTAGCGTTACATCCTGACAAACTTGGCACTATGTTCTCCGGTTCTGCCGTGATCGATTATGATAATACGTCCGGATTTGGGAAACCTGGTATTCCGGCAATGGTAGCAGCCTATACGGTGGATAATCCTGACCGGCAGATCCAATGTATTGCCTACAGCCTGGACAAAGGTCGTACCTGGGTGAAGTATGCTAAAAACCCAGTAATCAATTCGAAAGAAAAATGGAACAGTAAGGATACCCGTGATCCAAGAGTATTCTGGTACCAACCTGGCCAACATTGGGTAATGGTGCTCAACGAGCGGGATGGACATTCGATCTATACATCCGGCAATCTCAAGGATTGGAAATATGAAAGCCATACCACCGGATTCTGGGAATGTCCGGACCTGTTTGAACTTCCTGTAGATGATGACCCCAACCATACCAAGTGGGTGATGTACGGTGCCTCCAATACTTATATGATAGGTTCTTTTGATGGAAAGCGCTTTACACCTGAAGGCGGAAAATATTATTTCTCTGCGGGCACCATCTATGCTGCACAGACGTACAGCAACATTCCTCCGGCGGACGGCCGCAGGATCCAGCTAGGTTGGGGCCGTATTGCCCATCCGGGTATGCCATTTAACGGTATGATGCTACTGCCGACGGAGCTAAAACTGCGTACGACCAGGAATGGTCCAAGATTATTCAGTAATCCTATCAGGGAAACTGTACAATTGTTTGAGCCGGTCAAAAAGTGGAATAACTTGACATCCGGTGATGCAAATCAAAGGATGAAGGAGTTTTATAACGCTAGTTGCTTACGTATCAAAACCACCTTTAAGTTATCCCATGCCACCGATGCCGGCTTCAATCTTTTTGGTCAGCGGATTGTGGGCTATGATATGAATTTCAATCTGCTAAATGGCCTATTCTACTCACCGGAAGATATGACCAGTATGGAGCTTACTGCTGACATTTACATAGACAACACTTCTATCGAAGTATTCATAGATGGGGGCGCTTATTCCTATTCTATGGAGCGCAAACCGGAACTAAACAATCAGGAGGGTTTCCACTTTTGGGGCAACAATATCGATATTAAAAACCTCGAGGTATTTACAGTAAAATCTATATGGAATAACCGCTAACTACGATACCCAGGTGACTGCTTTAATAGATTTCCAGGATCACTATATCTTTCTTATTAAAGGTGAAGCGCTCTCCTGCCTTCATAGGAAGTAATAATTTTGCCAGGGCTGCGTAAGGGGAAAGGAAAAATACCAGTTGTTCATCCACCAATTGTTTACCCAGACCTGTTGCAATGAAAAATGAATAGTCGGAGCATTGTATAAAAGCACCGGCCTGAGCTGTTGTATAAATAATATTCGTATTTATTTTTTGTAGCTGATCCAGCTCCTTGACGTTCTCTGCCTGTTGCCTGGCAAACATGTCTTTCTCCAAATGGCTCATGGCCCTACCTGTTTCGTATTTATCCCCTGCCGAACTTTTGCCTTCACTATTAGCTGCTTCCTGAGCGTTGTCTATCGCAGCTTTAGTTATTGCTATGCGTTCGGTGATCAATAGTTCTCCAACTTTTTTCAGTTTGTTTTTGAAATCAATCTTTTCCTGTCTGGTCATATCATCTAAATATATGCATTTTAACAAGAATAGCTCTGGTCATTGCAAGACCTAATCAAAGGCATTACATTAACCAGAGCGCTACAGCACATAGGATGGTTGCCGGGAAGGGATACCAATAAGGGCATCTGAAAATTCCAGTTAACCCGTCCGGCATCAGTTCAAACTTATTTGGCGAAAGGAGTATTCATTACATTAAACCTAACTTTTTCATGGCTTTGATGCCATCCTGGCTGGTAGGGTTCAGCTCCAATGATTTCCTATACATCCTGATGGCGTCTTCCCGATGCCCATCTTCCAGCAACGCTTCACCGTAGCTGTCGTAGGTATTGAAATCATCCGGATGAAGAAACGTGTTGATTTTAAACGTTTCTAACGACCATTGTTTGTGTTCTTTGGCAGTGGACTGATACAGGAAATCATATCCCAGGAAATTCATTTCCTTGGCGTCAAAATAATAATGTGTCGTATCTGCCATATAAAGGTGTAACATACAGGCAGCATGGTCTGCTCCTTGTTGCATAAGCGCTTTGGCGTATTCACGTACCGCAGACACTTTTAAATGTAATGGTATAAACGGCTGATCATTCATCATATACAAACAGGACGTTACATTATCTCCAAAGCTGCTTTTGCCATTTGTGTAGGCAATAATTGTTTGTTTCCTGGTCAAATTCCGATAATAGAACGTAGCCAATCCAAATTTAAACCCACCATGTCCTACTCCTTTTCCGAATACTGGCTGCTGGAATATTTCCCAACCCAATCCGTATTGTCCAGTCCCCTCTCCTAGCATCGTATCCATATGCTCAGTATATTCCTTTCCATTGTTCAATTTAACCGGCGTGATCGCCTTTTCTACAGTAGCAAGTGACAAGAGTTTACCTTTAAAGAAAGCTTCGTCAAACTTCAGCATATCATCGACGGTAGTGATGACATTGGAAGGGCCGATACTCGCATTGTTATTATATTCAGAATATCTGTAGCGTTTTACCTGATCTGCCTGCAGATATATGGTGTCGTAAAAAGTTGGTTTTATTTGTTGCTTCACACGTAAATCATCGGATATATCACCTGCTGCGATATAGGTTTCTTTCATGCCGGCGGGTTTAAAGATATATTTCTGTGCATAGGCCGGGAAATCTATACCTGTAATCTTTTCCACTATCATGGCTAACAACGTATAGTTAGTATTACAATATCGAAACTGCTCTCCCGGTGTGAAGTAAAGTCCTTTCTTCCACTGCCTGAGCAATGGTAATACAGCCGCATTTGTAATTATTGAATCGGGATGCTCTTTTATGACATCTTCATATAACTCCAGGTTGGGTAAGCCTGAAGTATGTGTTAGCAGATGATGCAGCGTGATCTCCGGGAAGGGAAATGAAAGCAGATATTTAACTACCTTATCTTCCAGTTTAAGTTTTCTTTTATCTTTTAATTGAAGGATAGCGGTAGATGTAAAAATCTTCGATATAGACGCCAGGTTAAATCTTGCCGCTTCTGTATTCTTTTGTTGCGTGGCGTAATCTGCATAACCACCGGAATAGGCATATAACTTATGTCCATTTTCTGCCAGGGCAATGTTGCCATCGTACAAATGATGGGCAGTTATAGTATCAAAATAAGATGCAAAGACAGCATTTCGCTTTTGTGCGTATATGCTCGCAGACATCAGACAGATAATCAAGATAATAATTGGTCGCATAACCATTTTGTAAGATTATGAGGCAATAATATTGACTTATAGGCGCAGTCTGCCATAAATGGGGTGAATGGGTCAAATTATGTGATGAAATGGGCATTTTATATGAGATACTGACAAGGGCAACACCCTGTAATGCTCTTGTCAGATATCTTCACTTCATTATACCTGTGAGTATGAGGTAGGCACTAAAAAGGTGCTTCTAATAGTAGAAATAGTATTAACATATTGGGGATCTGATACCAATCTTTTCCATTCGGGATCGGCTACGAAGGCAGCCCATGCTTTCTCGCGTTCTTCCATGCTGTTGCATGTAACCATGTAGGTGAGACGAGGTAATTTGTCGCCGGCAATCACTTCACCACAAAATACGGGGTTCAATTTGGCTCTTTTGAAAATAGGGAATTCGCCGTCATGAAACATCTTCACCTTTCTTCTCACAGCATCTTCACTATAGCCTTCATATGTTCTTAATTCGAATATCCGGGATTTACCAGCCGGAATAACGATCGCCGGCCAACCATCAAAAGCAGTCATCAGAGATGCACTAAAGCGGCTGTATAAGGCTTTATCAGCGGGTATATTATTATATACTGCACTATTTTTCACATAGTCTGTATCCGCCTTTACTTTCGCATTTATGAAAAGATAACTATCCAGAGAGGGGTATGGCACTAACAAAAAGTATCTAGCTGGTTCTGATGGGCTCCACTCTTTAAAAACACCGACTGTCTTTACTCCATATTTATTCAGAGCAGGAATCAGTGCGGTTTTAAAGTAATTTTCCAGCTGGCTCTGGTCGGCACCAAAGCGTATTTCATATTCCCTCCATTCGTACACTTCTTTTTGTGTGGGTGGTTGATCCCCTGCTGTAGCTGGTTTGATATTTATGGCTAGGCCTGCGGTAGCAGCAAGGGAAGATTGGAGAAATTTCCTGCGTTGCATGTTAATGATGATCTAATTACACAATACTGGTTTTCAGGTATTCTGGTTATTCATCGTGAAAGACTATAGGGAGTATCTTAAAGCCATCTCTTTATTCTGTATCTGCTGGCTCCCACAGTTCTATTTTGTTCCCTTCAACATCAATAATGTGAACAAATTTGCCAAAGTCAAATGTTTCGATCTGGTCAACAATGGTTACACCTTCTTTTTTTAGTTGTTCTACGAGTGCTTCAAGGTTTTCCACCCGGTAATTTATCATAAAGTCTTTTGCCGAAGGTTCAAAGTACTTCGTTGCTTCGGCAAAAGGGCTCCATTGCGTCACTCCTTTCTTTGTATTATCCTCGCTCTGATACCACTCAAAAGTGGCTCCATATTCATTTGTGTTTAGCCCCAGGTGTTTTTGATACCATTCTTTCATCTGTTTAGGGTCTTTACATTTGAAAAAAATGCCTCCGATGCCTGTTACTTTTTTCATTTTTTTGGTTTTATTTTCATAAATACATAGTCAATAAATTACCAGTTAATGCTTCTTCAGGGCGTTAAGTAAGTTTAGCAAGTATTTTAGCTTTTTTTGCATCAAGGGAAGCTATGTCTACCAGGTCCACGGTTTCCCTTAACCTTTCTGTATCATAACGTTCTACATTTATTGCATCAGGATACTTTTCAATATACTTCAAAATATGATTAAGTGCATCTTTTACCCGGTCTTCATCTAAGGTAAGTTTATAATATTCTCTGGCGGCGTTGAGGAGAGCCATTAGATTAAATGCTTCGACATTCATATCTCTATATACCCTTTCTTCGATAGAGGCACAAGTCATCTGCCTTAAGGTAAATTCATTATCAATGATATGGGTAAATAGTTTGTCCGTTTCGTATTTCAGTGCGTTTTTTTGAGCTGACATGTTTGTATCTACCTTCACTTGCACTTGGTCATATATCTCTTTGGCGAGATCATTTCTGATAGCGGCTAATTTTGCTTTATTGATACGATAGGTCTGGATACCATTCCAGGCCCCGATAGCCAGTACAATAGCAATAACTCCGTAACTGGCGCCAATTATTTTATCATTAGCAGTATTCAAGACCTCCACTTTTTGTTCGAGTATTTGATTTTTGATCTGTAGGTCATGTAGTGTCTTTTGCATTTCAATTGTGTCTTTGGGAGCTGTCGTACTATGCGCTGACAGAGACATGAAAAACGCGGATAAGAAGAAGATGACTCTCATGATGTTAATATCTTTGGGCGTTAAAGGTAGTATCAGTCTATTTAACGTGAATGTGAGCTCTAAAGTTGATCTGTTACTGTAAATACCGGAAAAAAGCCCGGAATCCATGCGAAGCCTTTTTCCTTTCGCACCACTCTTCCAAATCCCGGCCAGGGCATATGATAACCAAAGGCCAGCTTACCAGTATCTGCCAGGTCAGCCAATACCTTGAAGCGTGTTTGAGCAGCCAGTTCAAAAATCAATGTCGAATATGGTACCCCATTCCGGTCGGCTAAACAATAGCGTTTCTTCATGACAGATATCGGCCATATGCAGGAATGTTTCCTTTCCCACTGTTACGTTAAACATAAAATGACCGGGGGTGTGCCCCATAGCGGCTACTGGTTGCAAGCAGCCCAACAACAGATCGTTTTCGTTAAATAACCACAATTGCTCTTTCAGTACGTTCAGGCGTTGCTTGATATTTTGTTGTATACTGAACAGGGCTATGGCGCTATCTCTGCTACGGGAGAAATCCGGTGTATCAGATTGCCAAAATTCGTATTCAGCGGTTGACAGGTAAATTTTAGCCAAAGGGAAGATTAACTGATTATTAAGATCAACCAAACCACCAAGGTGATCCGGGTGTGCATGTGTAAGCACGATGTCTGTTACCTTATCCGGCGCAATGTCCGCCGCTTTTAGGTTAGTTACTAGCTTTCCGCCTTCAGGCAGGGTTGCATATCCGTTACCTGCATCTATCAATACAATACAATCATCCCAGGCAAGGACCAATATATTATGAGCCAGGCTGATGTATGCCACACCACGTTGAAGAACCATATGCAGTTCTTTTCTGGAAATACCAGGGGCAAAGCAATTGTTATCGTAGGGTACATCACCGTCTGAAACTACGAGTATATTTTTATCTCTGAAATGAAAAGTCTTCACCTGATCGTTAATAGCTTGGAACATTGTGTTTTGTAAATTTGCAGCAAATAACTTCTTTCCTATTGAACTATAGCTTAGGCTATTTTTATGGGCTTAGACTAAAATTTTAGACCAATGACAAAGGCAAGTGTTAGAAAGACGAAGGATTTTAATCCGACAAACTGTGCAGTGACCTACTGTCTGAATATTATCGGTGGAATACCGGATCAGCCCGTTCGGCTATACTCTGTTACCTATTATTGACGCGATGAGGGTCTGGGGGGCGGCAGCAAATGGATGAAAGATCGCAGTAAGAGCACATTTAAGATTAATAAAAGGCCCAGGATTAGTCCTGGGGCCTTTTATTAATCTGACGGCAAGCACCTGTTAAATATCGATCGCTTCATCATAGGCAAGTGCAGTCGCTTCTTTAAAAGCCTCGCTCATAGTAGGGTGAGGATGTATCGCCTGCAGGATCTCCTGTGCTGTACTTTCCAGCGTTCGTGCCAGTACTGCTTCAGCTATCATCTCTGTCACGCCATTACCGATCATATGGCACCCCAGCAGTTCACCATATTTAGCATCGAATATCACTTTTACAAATCCTTCGGGACTGCCGGCGGCACTTGCCTTGCCATTAGCTGACAGAGGAAATTTACCTACTTTTATTTCATAACCCGCCTCTTTAGCTGCTTTTTCGGTGAGGCCAACACTGGCGATCTCCGGTATGCAGAAAGTACAGCCAGGTACATTTCCATAATCCAGCCTACGCGGTTCCTTGGGTAATTTTTTTTCTGTGTAGGCAATATGTTCTGCTGCCAGGACCCCTTCTTTTGTTGCCTTGTGTGCCAGTGCCTGGTTCGGTACACAGTCTCCCAGCGCATAGATACGTGGTGCAGTAGTCTTCAGATGCTCGTCTACTAGGATCCTGCCTTTTTCTGTCTTAACGCCCAGTTGCTCCAGTCCCAGATCTTCAATATTTGCTACGATACCCACTGCGCTGAGCACTATATCGGCATCAAGGGTCACCATGCTGCCGTCTGCGAGCTTTATTGCCGCGGTTACCCCATTGGGGCCTGGCTCTGCTTTCTCTACCGAAGCTCCCATCATCACGGTGATGCCTTGCTTTTTGAATTGCTTTTCCAGTTCCTTCGATACCTCTTCGTCTTCGACAGGCACGATACGTGGCATAAATTCTACCAGCGTAACTTTTGTTCCCAGTGTGTTATAGAAGTAAGCAAATTCTGACCCTATGGCTCCACTGCCTACCACTATCATACTCTTGGGCTGTTGTGGCAATGACATTGCTTCGCGATAGCCAATGATATGTTTGCCATCTATTGGCAAATTGGGCAGCTGCCGGGCCCTTCCTCCCGTTGCCAGTACCATGTACTTGCCCTGAAAGGTCAGCTTGTTACCGTCCGCGGAGGTTACTTCTACTTGTCCTGGTGCTTTCAGGCGACCGTATCCCATGATCACGTCTATCTTGTTTTTCTTCATGAGGTATTGTACGCCTTTGCTTTTTTTATTGGCCACCTCCCGGCTTCTTTGAATTACTGCGGGGAAATCTACACCAACCTCCCCGAAATTGAGACCGTAAGCACTTCCATGGCGACCATAGTCGGCCACCTGGGCGCTTTTCAACAGGGCTTTAGTAGGAATACATCCCCAGTTGAGGCATATACCACCCAGATTTTCCTTTTCTACTATTGCTACACGCAGTCCCAGCTGGGAAGCTCGGATGGCAGCAGGGTATCCACCCGGGCCGCTACCTATCACTATTACATCGTAGTTCATCTTCTATTATTTAAGTAAGTTAGGTTCTATCTTAATATTTGGACGACTGTCTATAAAACAGGCAAAAAAATTTATAACATTGCAGGGAGGCTTTGTAAAAAGTCGTTTAGTGGCTGATCGCTATTATATATCTTGCGTCGCATCATGGCGCCTTCGTATGCATCGAAGACAAACCCAACCATTTGCCGGCTCTTGCAAGTATTCATGATAGACCCGTCGTCTTTTCCCTGTTCTGCCAGCCTGGTTAGCGCTTTTAGCAGACCTTCAATATGCTCCCGTAGTTTTGCTGCAATAGCGGGCGTGTGTGCACTTATCTCTTGTCCCAGGTTGCCCATTATACAACCATATACCGGTTCTTGTCCCGGTGTTCTGAGATAATGCCGCACCAGCGTACGAAATATCCGGATGATCTTTTCTTTACCGGATAGATTGTCGCTGTTAATAATCTCCTCAAATTTTTTGGTAAAGGTTTTCTGAAAGAAATATGTCAATACGGACAGTGCGAAATCTTCTTTGTTTTTAAAATAGTAGTGAAAAGATCCTGTCGGCACTCCTACTGCCTGGGTGATCTCCCGGACGCCTGTGCCGGAATATGGCCTGGAAGAGAACAGTTCAAGTCCTATTTCCAGTAATCTGTCACGATTATTCATACTATAAAGTTATAGACAGTCGTCCAACTACCCAAAAAAATATTTAAAGTATAGTGGTTTTGAATATCTCATCAAAGCTGATCGTATTGGTTTTTCTCCTAATTAAAGGCTGTTTTCACTGTTTACAGGCGCTAACTGTTGTTTTAACATTGCTTATCTAATTCACCAAAAACTAATACTTATGGAACACGATGTTTTTTATGGTTATGACCCTGCACCCACAGCTCCATTGCGATCAGCGCTGCTCCTGAGATCGCTGTATTTCCCTACAACACCATTTTTAACGACCACTTCCTTTCTCCCGTTGGCCAACAATCTACTGCTTTTGATTAAAGGCGTTATCAGCTTTGTTCTCTTAACCGTGTAAATAACAGGAGAGGTTTACCCTATAAAGAGCAAACCTCTCCTAATGAATCGACTAAAGTAAGTACCGTTTATACTTCCTATAGATATGTGTCATGGTGCTTCGAATCTCCACAGTTGTGCATCCGCGCCGTTCCAGGTCCAGGATCTGACATCTGCCCCCGGCGTGGGACTACCATCGGCCAAATCGACTACGTTATTGCTTGATTTTGACATAATCCGATACCAACCGCCACCTACGGCTTCAATACGCCAGAGCTGGCAATCGTTGGAGAAAACATCCCATACCTGAATATTGGCGCCCCGATCGATTCCGCAGGCGTCCAGGTCCAGTGACTTGTGAGAGGGTAATTCTGAGATAATTTTATAGTACCCATTATTCTGATAAGTGATATTCCATTTTTGCCCGGCACAGTCGGTCCGTGTCCATGTTCTTACGTCGGCGTTACCGATGGCGCATCCTGCTATATCAAGATAAAGGCCGGCACCGGTGGTAGTATTGATTTTTGACCTTACGGCATACTGACCGCTGGGAAGCGGATTGGATACCAGGCAAGGTGTTGTACCACCGGATTGTGTAACGCCCGAGTTGGTAATACTTATCGGGATGATATTACCTGCCGCATCAAAGAACATCCTGTCGATGGCAACCTGTCGTTCGTGTATATTGGTGCTGGTGCGACGGTGATACACGAAAAAATATTCATCACTGCAACCGGGCTTCCTGATTACAGCGTTGTGACCGGGGCCTTTTATTGCGCCACGTGGAGAGGTGATACGTCCTTTGTAGGACCATGGACCCATTGGGTTGTTAGAAGTCGCATATTCAACATGATAGTCATCGTTACCAAAGTGATTAATAGAATACATCAGGTAGTAGGTCCCGTTTCGTTTGATCACATACGGTGCTTCGAAATAATTGGAAGGTTTTTCGTGGCTGCGGGCACCTGTAAGTGATATCATGTCACTGTTCAGTCGTTGGATATTCATGGTTGTGTTACCCCAGTACATATATGCCTGTCCATCATCGTCGATGAATACCATCGGATCTATGGGGTCGGATCCATCTCCGGTTGCCAGGGCGCTACCTTTGTCTACGAAAGGCCCTACCGGACCGGAGCCTACGGCTACACCTACTTTTTTGGCTGCGGTAAAGTAAAAGTAATATTTACCGTTGCGGGCAACGATAGCGGGCGCCCACCCATCGGTATGTGCCCAATTGACATTGGCCAGGTCCAGGATAATGCCTTCGTCCTTCCAGTTCAGCAGATCTGTTGATGAATAGGCATGAAACTGGCTGGCATTAGGGCCTGTAGCGGTGGGATAAATGTAATACTTGCCATTTGCATAAATGATATCTGGATCAGCGGTGGCTACTGGTAAAATGGGGTTTCCGCTCATCAGGTCGACGGCTCTTTCCGTTGTAGCGCGTGTGTTGGAGGTATTGTCTTTAATTGACATTAGTTTAGCTTCTTTCTCCGTACATCCTGTAAGACCTGATAGGATAATAGCTGCTGAAGTAAGCAGGTGGCTCACTACTCTACATTTTTTTTTCATGGAATTTTAGATTTACTGGTTATAAAAAAGACAATGGTTGCAATATGGGCATACTACAATTATTAATTAACGTGGAATCATGGGTTACTTACAGCGGGGTGGAGCTGTAACGATCAACAATACAATGATATGACAATAAAATAAAAGACCAGCGAAATTCGCTGGTCTTTTATTTTATTAATCAGTTTGGCTTATTTATCAGAAAGTTGCTTTCAGTTGGAGGCCTACGATGCTTCTGCTACCACCTACATAGGTAGGGAAGCCGATATTGTCACCGCTGTTTCCTGCATCTATTATATATTTTGTGTCGAATATATTACGACCATAAGCACCGATCTCATAACGGTTGTTATTTACCCGGAACTGGTAACCGGCAGTGAAGTTTGCCAATCCATAGCCTTTCTGGTACAGATCTGCACGGTTGCTATCTTCAAAGTATACGCCGGACTTATAGGAATAAGAGGGACGTATATAGATCATACTTTTGGATGATAAGGAGATGTTGGCATCTGCTCCTACTGCGAAACTATGTGCTGGAGTAAGGCGGAAACGGTGGCCGGCATATTCCTGTTTTTCACCATTCTTATTGTATTCATTGAACCTACCATCGACATAAGCGTAGTTACCAAAGATGCTGACATTTCTCACGATCAGGTATCTCAGGGCTGCTTCTAATCCGAAGCTATGGGCTTTTCCACCATCGCTGGCCAGCAGTTGAAGGGCTATAGATCCAGGCTGGGGCTGATAGCTCAACGTCTGGAAGTTATTCCAGTCATAGTAGTAGGCAGTAAAGTCATAGCTCAGTTTGCCTTTGGCTACGATACCCTTAATACCCGCTTCGTAACTCCATACTTCTTCCGGTTTCAGGTAGGTAGTTTTTGCAGGGAAAATGTTGATAACCCCAGGTCTTCTGCCTTTAGATACTGTCGCGTAGATGTTGTTCTTGTTGAACATGTAGTTTAACGCCAGGCGACCTACGTATGAAAAATATTCTTTTGTGGCATAAATAGTTGTTGTTGATACGGGATTGAGCAAGGTATGCGAGCCATTGTTAGCGATCATTCCGAATACACTGGGTTGCGCGGGTTCTGGTGCATAATAACCGGCTCTTTGTTTTTCGTAGCTACCTCTGATGCCGGCGGTTAATTTCAGCCGGTCTGTCAGCTGAAGCGTTCCGTCGCCATAGATCTCGAATGCCTGGTTTTTACCATAGTTGGTGGATGATTCGCTATGTGTACTGCTGATGGGGCTACCGTTCAGTACGTTGACCAGTCCTATCAGCTGTCTTGGGATGGTAGCAGGTATCATACCTGACTGCACCAGTTGCGGCCAGGTGAGTCCCGGAGGTGAGCCGCCGGGGACGAGTTGGCTGATCAGGTTGAGGGCAAAAGGCTGCAGGTTAGGCAGATTGGTTACTGGCATGGGTGTTCCGTTAACGACTACCGGCTGTGTCGTGAACATGCCGGTAACAGCCTGTCTTAATGCGGCTATCTGTGCTGCCGGTAATCCGAGGCCTGTTCCGAGCGCACCAATTTGGCTTGACAGCTGATTACTGAGTAGCGGAGCCACATAGGCGGGGTACAGGTATTGTTCGTTAATACGCATCGGTACTTCTTGTGAAGAGTTTTCATAGAAGTAGCTGGCACCTATGAAACCTGAGAACCGTTTTTTGTCTTCGTAGTTAAAACGTATCTCCTGGCTATATTGGTCGCCTTTGGCTTTTTCAGATACCCACAGGATGGGAGCAGGTGTACCATCGGCATCGAAAGATTCGTCGGAGTCGAACTTCCTGAATCCAGAGATCGAAGAGAGCTTCCATCGATCGTTCAGCTGGTGGTCTATCAGCAAGGTAGTACTACCCACATGTCTTTTGATATAGAGATTTTTACCTTGTTCGAGGTCAGCGAATGTATTAGGATCGGTATCTCCACCTTTAGGGGCGAATCGTTGGCTCTTAAAGCTAGTACCGGGATAATCGTCATATTGATAATTAAGTATCAAATCGGCTGTTGTTCTGTCGCTGGCAGTTAACCGGGTACTGTTCCGGAATGCATATACCCCTTTCCCGTTCAAGCGTCCACCAGAGAGATTACCTATAAATCCGTCGCGTGCTTCATAGTTGGCGGCAAACCGATTGGCCAATTTATCTTTAATGATAGGTGTGTTGATATAGCCATTCACAAAGCGATGGTTGTAAGTACCATATCCGCCGGTTATCTGTGCGCTAAAGATGTGCTGTGCTTTATTCTGGATAAGGTGTACGGCACCTATCTCTGCGCCGCGGCCGAAGAGTGTACCTTGAGGGCCTTTCACCACTTCTACCCTTTCCATATCAAAGAGCTCTACTACCGAGGCCCTGGAGCGGGAGATAGAAACACCATCCTGGAAGATGGAGATGCGTGGTTGAGAGCGGGAATCCCCCTCATCAGAAGTGATACCACGTATTACATAACCCGGGTTATTGGGGCTTTGTAACTGTACCTGAAGGCCCGGTATGAATTGTGCCATTTCGTCCATCTGGCGGATGTTCAGGTGATCCAAAGTGGTACCGGAAATTGCGCTGATAGCTATAGGCACTTCAATGCTGCTCTGGGTTCTTTTCTGAGTGCTTACCACGATCTCCCGGAGGGTCTGGTCGGAGGTTTCCAGTGTGATCGACACTTGCTGCGCTTCCCCGGCGGTAACGCTAATCACTTTAGATACCCGTTTGTATCCCAAATGTCTGAATGTAAGCGTATGATTTCCGGGTGCTACCTGCTGGAAACTGAATACACCTGATTCGTCAGTAGTTGCTGTTAAAGAAGTATTATCCAAGCTAACGGTAACACTAACAATGGGCACATTTGCGTCATTCACCACCTTACCGGATAACGTAGTAAGGGTTTGGCCATAGGTAAAGGGCGCTACCACCAAAAGTAACAGGAACAAACTAAATCTTCGTAAATATCTCATCATGATAAAGGGTTTTGCAATTTTGGTATTAAGCCAACAAGGGTACATCATTTTTATATGCCTATTATTAACGGATCATTAAATAATAGTTAGCATATTGTAACTGCGTGGGGGTATCATAACTGTGCCGGTAGTACGTTATGGTTGTTCTTGCCCGATATATAGCTGATGATTTATATCACAAATTTGCAAAAGGATCATTTACTTCGGACAAACTGAGGTAACGAATTTCAGTATGCTATGCTAAAGAGAGAATGGGAAGTAGGCCAGCGGATCTCCGGTAATTTTATGATGGCGGAAATCCACTGAGCATATTAAAGTAACAAGGTGATCAATCGCAGTAATAAAATTTCTTGATATCCAATTCTTCCATCTTACCATTTGTTACGTTGTAGCGAATAATGAACTCGGGTAAAGATGCTTCGTTATATTCATTACGGAAAACAATGCGGCTATGTACCTGGTGGGTGTCCGGATGTATAATATCTACTTTAACCAGCTGTTGTTGCTGATCATATGTTTCTACAGCATAGGGAGACTTCTCAAATCCGGTGACCTGGAAATAGTCCTTTTTGTATATGTCTATTCCCCAATCCATGTTATCTTCTCTTAACTTGTTATGCAATGCTGCCAGGTCATAATGGCCTACTGCAAAGTCAGCATTTCCCACAAATGCATCACGTTTTGTTAGCGTATTCCCCTTCCGGATGATTTCCTCTATCCTGTATAAAGCCATTCCGTTGTCATACCTTCCGAAGTATTCTGTTTTTTCTATTTCTTCCTGACTATTACGCGTAAACTTCTTTTGCAGGGCCAGGTATTGTATGTTCTGATACTTGCGCATGATCTGCTCTTCTACCAGTAACTTATGCTGTCCGTATACGTATATGATCATATCTATGAACTGATCATTCGCCAGATTAATGGCGGTATGTAACATTCCATCCTGGTAGGTAAACACACTTTTCAATACGGTACCATCGTCTTTCACTCTCGTTTCTGATATTTTCAGTCCATTCTGATAGGTATAAGTCAGGGATTCTTTGCTCTTATACACATGATGATGATAATGATCTGCCACCAATTGTCCATTTTCATATGTGAACTCCCGGGTAGACATCACCTCTTCTATGGCATGCCAGTTCTTCAGATTAAATACAGCGTGTTTATGTTTAAGGAATGTTTTGTAGCTATTTGTATCGCTATGAAATGCCAGGATACGATAACTTTCGCCTGTATATTCATAAATATTCAACGTACCACTTTCATTATCCTCGTTTTTAAACAAATCCAATACGGCGATAATCTGCTTTTTTTCGTTATAAAATAGTTCTCTGGTGGTAGACGAATGTGGATCGCGAAATATTTCTTTCGACAGGTACATAGGGATCTATTTTTTATAGTTAGGATTAACTCCAATGTACACAAAATTCTGTTAGAAACTGTATCCTACCGACAGCCGGAATTCCCGGGGCGCCAGTGGTACGTGATAAATGCACGTTGGTCCAACCGATCCCACCATCTACGCGGAAGATGTTTGCCAGTCCCAGGTGTCCATCTTGGGGATACCGACCGGCCCTACCTGTCTGCAGTTGGTAGCCGGCGGATATTGTAATACCTCTGGTTATTTTGAATGGCAGCTTGTAGTTCATCCAAGTATTCTGGATGTGTCTGACTCTGTATAGGGTTGACAAGCCTATATAATTTTTATTGGCATCATCAGTGATACCCGCGTCGGTATATACATAATTGAGCACTACATTGCGTGGAGGGCGAAATATACCGGAGGGCTGATCTGTAGGGGCCTCCTATTATTTGGGAAGTGGGGTAGTCGGTATCCAGTAGCCCGGACAATGCGGGTTTCATTTGCTGGCCACAGGCCGGAGCGCAATAGCTACGTTCCTGTTTGTTTTCCTGTTTACGATCAGGGTTATTTTTTTCTTTCTTTTCTTCTTCCTTTATTTTCCGCGCAAGCTGCGCATTTTCCATTACAATGCATTTCCGGGGTAGCCCGGTTGACGCAAAGATTTTTAGCTATATAGTCCTGGTTTAAGTAGAAGTCCAGTAGCAATACGTAGCGGTCTAACAGCTGGTATACCCATGCCAGCAGAAAAAAAACTGCTATAATTTTTCTATTCACTTCTTTTGTCCGAATTGCTAATGTGCATCCAAGGTATAAAAAAGAGCGATACCTTAATGGTATCGCTCTACTTCGCTATTGGCGGTCGGCGAAGTCGATCAAACTACTCTCGATCTTATTGAAATCTGCATGAAGTGTGACAGTTTCCGTCGCACTGACGGAGGTATTGGTCATAATGATCCAACCATAATGACGTTTTGCATCAAATCCGATCTTGGTACAAATGCCAGGGTCGTTACCGCCATGCATATAGACATCCTGCTTTTTGAACCAAAAGATACACATATCCATACCGGGCACTGCTGTCACTTTGGGTGTAAATATCTGCTGCCAGGATTCCCTTTTCAGTAGGGAGCTGTTGCCTTCGTAGGCTTTCATCATTTCCTGCAGGTATTTTACCATGTCTTCTCCGGATATTCTCCAGCTGCCATCAGGGTAAGAACTCTGGCTATAAACAGGCAACCAAAGGTATATAGGATGATATAGGCCAGCATATAAGTCACTACGGGTATTGTCATAAAACCAGTGTGCCGACTGTAGTTGCAGGGGGTCGAATACATATTTCTTTACGAAACTGGCGTAGGATATCCCGGACTTCAGTTCTACGAGATAAGCTGCCAGTGCGGTTGCATAATTGGAGTATTCGAATTTCTCTCCAGGTTTTGTTCCCAGGAAGTTGCTGTTTTTATACAGTTGTCTGCCTGGTACGAAATAATCTTTCAGGAAATCCCCTAAGGATTGTTTGGGCGTCTTTTCCAGGACGAGGTTGTCATTGCCCCCTGAAAGTGTATCATAGACACTGGAGGTATGTGTTACCAGGTGTTTTAGTTTGATAGGGATATCCGGATGATAAGGGTTTACCACTGCGAAGGGCAGTATATCGTTAATATTGGTCTCCATATTGAAGTATCCCAATTCTATTCCTTTCATCACGGCGATACTGGCCAGGGTTTTAGTTATAGAAGCCACCGGCATGATAGTAGATGGATTAAAGGTCCTGCTGGTTGTTGCATCTGCGACCCCGAACGACCTGGCATAGATCAGTTTTCCGTCTTTAATGACAGCGGTATACAATCCTGGGAAATAAGATCTTGCGCGAATGGCCTCTATATTGTCTGTCAGCTTATCTGCGCCCGGCTGTTCAACAGGTGGTTTACTTTCTTCCTGTTTATCCTTTTTACAAGCCAGGGCCAGCAACATTACGAGTGGCAGATACAACCATCTCCATGTTATTTTGTTTTGTTCCATTAAATAATACTTGATGAATGTTAAAGGTAAATGGGGCAGGTACGACGACTGTGTCTTTTCTACCAAACGGCAGTTGGTGTATACATAGCAGGGGATTTATCCTATATCGGGGATCAAATCGGCTGGCATGTATACAAAAATGACACGGTTTTTCCATTTTGGAGTAGTATAGCTGGTATTTTTTTCTTCATTACAAATGTATTAGTGACACTAAATGCAGTATCATGGCTAGTTTTCATTATTCGATCTCCATTGTGGCGAAGACGGGCATATCATTGGCATCACACGCGTGATTTTGAAAACATCTTTAATATGAAGCGAGGATCACTTACTCTTTTTTTCCTGACATTATTTTTCTATTACGGACATGCACAGCAAGACACTACGACAAAAAGTACGGCTGTTACTGTAGACGGTTCCAATGGGCGAAGCCTTCCGGCTCCTCTGTCTTCTCCACCCTTTCCCAGCGGAGAGTGGGTGGGTACTCCGCTTATAGGTGTTCCTGCGGATGCGCCAGATTATCCACTGACCAAGCTGTTGGGATTACACCGCAGCAAGAGCAGGATCAAGATCTATGGGTGGGTAGACATAGGTGCTAACTTCAGTACCTCTAAACAATCAAATGCGCCTACCTCTTATAACCTGGTACCCAACCGTGTGGTGTTGGATCAGGCGATACTGCGGGTAGAGCGGCAGCCTAACACGGTACAAACCGATCATGTGGACTGGGGATTTGTAGTGGATAATATTTTTGGTACGGACTACCGCTATACGATTGCCAAAGGTATTGTCAGCGATCAGTTGCTGAGGCGCAACCAGCTGTATGGTTATGATCCTACGCAGGTATATGGTATGCTTTATATCCCCAAAGTGGCTCAGGGGCTGTTGATCCGAGTAGGCCGTTTTATTTCCCCTGCGGATATTGAAGCGCAGTGGGCGCCGGATAACTACTTGTATTCCCATTCGCTGATGTTCACGGTAGATCCCTATACTTTTACCGGTATACATGCAGCTTTGAGATTGAATGCACATTGGACGATCATGGCCGGTGCTCATGCTGGTAATGATATGGCGCCCTGGAGTAAGTCGGCTAGTTTAAATGGGCTGGCAATGGTCCGTTGGGTAGCGCCTAATAACCGGAACTCTCTGTATGGAGGTATTAACTCGCTGGGGCGAGGTTACTACAAGAATGCCCATGATAATCTGCAGATGGCAGTGGCGACCTGGGGGCATAAGTTTAGTGAGCGGGTACATATGAATACGGAGGTATACTATATGTGGCAGCGGGAAGCTGCTATTGGTGGAACGGCCATCGAGGGACCGGGTAAGGAATGGTATATGGGCACCGGGTTAGGTGATATTATTCCCGGAGTGGCATCTGCGGTAGGGGCGGTCAATTATTTCCAGATCAAACTATCTGACAAAAAGGACTATCTGTCCATCAGAAATGATATGCTGAATGACCCACAAGGGAACCGGACGGGTGCGGCTACCATGTATACCAGCCATACAATCGGATGGATACACTCCTTCAGTAACCTGTTGCGGATAAGACCAGAGGTCCGCTATGAGAAAGCCTGGAAAAATGATGTTACGCCTTACGACAATGGTACCCGCAGGGAGCAGTTCACGGCTGCTATGGATCTGATCGTACGTTTCTAACTTTCCATCTGTATAAAAATAAAAACAGCCTGCACAATTGTGCAGGCTGTTTTTATTTTTGTTAATTATGCCAGCTAGCTTCTCTTTTTTGCTTTAGGAATTGCTTTACAACAGTTTCCTTTGTTATCTAACGGCTCGGTGAGAAAAACGCCATTTACTTTTTTGTCTGTCGTTTCTGTCAGTTCTGCATCGTAGGTAAGTTTTCCCTTTTTTATTTCATAGAATTTTGATGGCAGGTAGTATATAGAGTCGGGTGAAGGATGCGGAAGCGCGACCTCACTTCCTCCGAATTCCAGCTGCCCGTCGCGGTCCCAGTCTTTTACATCAGAGCTGATGGTGCTGAGTACGGAATCAGCCCGGGAATGTTCGATATTGAATACATACAGGCGGTTCTTTTTAGGACTGGCATCGACTTCGAGGAAGAGGAATACGGATTTACCATCTTCTATGAGCCGGTTACGTTTACTTTTATAGTTGATGATATCGTTTTGCAGTTGGTATGCTTTTTTACCGTTGACAAAGATGGTGCCTTTATAGACGGTGATGATTTGCTGGATACTGCTGGTAAAGTGTAGTTCGTTGGCCGGTTTCTGGGCCAGCGCTGGTACACACAATACCAGTGCAAGGCATAGATTCAATAGGTAGTGCATCATTTTTTATTTTAAGCGGCTTCAATATAGTTAAATCCCGGGTCTTTACAGCCGTTTATACACTCTTACCCAATCTATGAAGACGGAGCAGGGGAATTTAGCATCCTCCGTAATACGGCCCCCGTAGGTTTGGTTGTCATTACCGCCAACTCCTGCGGAGAGGATCAGGTAAAATGAATGTTCGAATGGTTTCCATTCATTGAAATGGTGGGAATATTCTGTTGCCAGCACCCGTTTTCCATTAATGGTTCTTTCTATTTGTCCGTCCTGTCCATCGGGAGCCTGACCGAATGCATCTCCATCATTGAAGTAGTGCATATGATACACTTGGCCATCGATGCTAAATTCGATGCGTTCTTTATACCAGTCGATGCGATAAGTGTGAAAACCGCCGCTACCGGTATTGGGATCATTGTCTTTGGGGGGCCATGCGCCATATTCCGGTTTAACGGCGGGCACCTGTCGTTCTGCGTAGTTGTAATAGGCACCCTGGTGACCATGGTTCCAGTCCAGGTACTGGTTATCTTTCCAGAACCAGGCATAGTGGACAGTTCCCAGGTTATGATAGGGTATACTACCGACATATTCCATGATATCTATTTCTCCACCCTGTGGCCACATGATATTGGGTTGTCCGGCAGGTTTTTCGACCGGCATCATCCAGAAAGCGAATCCCTGGCCTTTGTATTTTACGTCCCGGGCCCAGATGCGCGCTTCTATGCGGGTACCCGGTCCGAAGGCCCCGAGGTTCTGGGTATTGACACGGCCGCTGGTATAATTGCGATCTACAAAGGATTCTTTGCGGGTAGTGACAGCCAGTGTGCCGCCGTCGGCGTCGGGGATGTCTGTCTGTATACGTAGGTTTTCGGGGCGGTCGGTGGCCCTATCGAGCTGGCCGGTGCCCCAGTTTCCACCGATCCCTGTGCCGGTTTCGATATTCCATTTTTTGTTGTCCAGGGTATTGCCATTGAATTCTTCCTGCCAGATCAACTGGTAGCCATCATAGGCGGGTACATTTGTCTTTACGTCTCCATTGTTATCTTTTTTATCTGACTTCTGGCAGCAGATCAGCAATGGGATAAGTATCAACATGACAGTTATTCTCATAGATAGTATTTCGACACAAGATGATGCGTTTTTATCATATTTTATTTTTTATTTTATTTAAAAAATATCTATATGAACAATACCTGGTTGATACGATTTGGGGGAAGTGCGGGGATGTCAATAGTATTAGTTCTGGTATTTTTTGTCTGGTAATAATGATCTGCCATTATATTTGTGGCGGAATAACATCATCCTAAATCGTTCTAATATGCTATCACAAAACATGAAAGAAGCGCTCAACAGGCAAATTCTGATGGAAGCGCAATCCTCCCAGGCCTATCTGGCAATGGGTAGCTGGGCAGAGATACAGCCGGGTCTGAAAGGTGTAACTAAATTTTTTTTCCGTCATAGTGATGAGGAGCGTATGCACATGTTGAAGCTGATCCATTATGTGAATGAGCGTGGTGGATTTGCTATTGTGCCGGCGCTGGAGCAACCGGTGATGACATTTGTGTCTCTCAAAAGTGCTTTTGAGCAGCTGTTGAAGCATGAGATCAAGGTGAGTGAGAGCATTAATGAGCTGATAGAGATCGCCTTGACAGAAAAGGACTATGCTACGCATAACTTCCTGCAGTGGTATGTAATGGAGCAAATGGAGGAAGAGCGTCTGGCCAGGGAGTGTAACGACAAGCTGGAGATGATCGGTGATGATAAGAGTGGTCTTTACCTGTTTGACAGGGACGTTCTTACTATGGACCAGGAGTAGCGCTTTATATTTGCTATATTGATAGCGGGCGCCAGGTATACCTGGCGCCCGTTGTTATTACTGTATGTTTTTATAGTGATATTCCTCTTTTCCAGGGGATAAAGTCATCTTTATCATGGCGTACGGCCGCTACGGTTGTGGTTCCTTCTGCTACGCTGATAATATATTCCAGGAGGCGTTCGCCCGCCTGTTGTATTGTTTCTTTTCCTTCGATGATATCTCCCATGCTGATGTCGATGATATCATGCATACGGCGGTGCAAGGTATTGTTGGTTGCTACTTTTACTACGGGGGCTATTGGATTTCCGGTGGGGGTACCGAGGCCGGTGGTGAACACGACGATGTTGGCTCCTGCGCCTACTTCGGCGGTGGTGGATTCCACGTCATTGCCGGGGGTACATAAGAGGTTGAGTCCTGGCAGGCTGACTTTCTCCGGGTAGTCCAGGACTGCGGTTATGGGAGAAGCGCCCCCTTTTTTTGCAGCCCCTGCGGATTTCATGGCATCGGTGATGAGTCCATCCTTAATATTACCCGGGGAGGGGTTCATATCGAAACCGGAGCCGGCTTCCTCTGCGCGCTGGCTATAAGTATACATTAATGCTGCAAAGCGACGGGCATTTTCCGGTGTGGTACAGCGATCGATCAGTTCCTGCTCTACCCCGCATAATTCAGGGAATTCAGCCAGTATAACGCTCCCTCCCAATGCTACCAAGAGATCTGATGCATGTCCCAGGGCGGGATTGGCTGAAATACCGGAGAAACCGTCGGACCCGCCGCACTCCAGCCCTATGCATAATTTGCTGAGCGGGGCAGGCTGGCGGGTTATTTTATTGGCTGCTGCCAGCCCTTCCAGGGTCAATGTGATGGCATCTGTCATTAGTGTATGCTCTGTTCCCAATTGCTGTTGATCTAGCACTACCAATGGTTTGCTGAATTGCGGGTCACGTTTACGGATCTCATCCATCAACAGTTGCTGTTGTGCATTCTGACAGCCCAGGCTTAACACGGTGGCGCCGGCTACGTTGGCATGTGTGATATACCCCGCTAACAGGCCACATAAGGTCTGTGCATCCTGGCGGGTGCCTCCGCAGCCACCCTGGTGAGTGAGAAATTTGATGCCCGTGATTTCAGGGAAGACTAACTGCTCCAGCGGTGCGCTGCTCCATTCGTTGTAACTATTCTGGTCAAGAGCAATCCCGGCCCGCTGTTTTGCGATCAGTTCCCTGGTGAGGGCGGCATACGATCTTTTTTTCCCATATCCGAGTGGCTCCTGCAAGGCATCTTTCAGCAATTGCACATTCTCATTTTCGCAGAAAACAAGGGGGATGACCAACCAGTAATTGGCAGTACCTACACTGCCATCGCTACGGTGATAGCCCATAAATGTGCGTGTTCGCCAGGCGCTTACATCAGGCGGTATCCAGGTATTTTGCTGGCGGTATTGTGCATAGGTATTACTGGCATGCCGTACATTGGCAGTGGTCAGTAGTTCTCCTGTAGCGATATCCGTTATTGCTTTTCCCACTAGTACTCCATACATGGTGATTTCTTCTTCCTTTTTAAAATCTATCGCGGCGAATTTATGTTTGGCCGGGATCTGTTGTATGGTCTTATAATTGACGTTGTCGTAGCTTAGCTCCATACCAGCATCGATATCGGATAAGGCGATCAGCACATTATCTGCCGGATGAGCTTTGAGTATCTT
Organism: Chitinophaga pendula; assembly: GCF_020386615.1. Taxonomy (NCBI): domain Bacteria; kingdom Pseudomonadati; phylum Bacteroidota; class Chitinophagia; order Chitinophagales; family Chitinophagaceae; genus Chitinophaga; species Chitinophaga pendula. Next base: position 926,984 of record NZ_CP077769.1, on the reverse strand, counting down.
ATTCTGCATATTATTATTTTTCACGGTCAACAGCTATGTCCCGGAGAAGCGCCCCTGCTTCATTCCTGAGGAGGTGTAAATAGTATTGTGTTACTTTTTCCGGTAAGCCAGGCAATATGTATAAATTGGCGCCCCACCATTTATCATTGGCCAATATCCCGGTGATATATTCCGGCATGTCTTTTCTGTGCCTGTTGTTATAAAACCATTCCGCGTTTTCATCCATTATTTCGTAGTCAAGCCCCTGGTATTGTCCGATATATCTTCCCTCTTTTTTTTCGGTTACCCCCATCCATGCTATCCAAGCCGCTATTCCTAATGCGATACGCGCGGGAGGCGTTTTAAACTGGCTATAGTATTGCAGTAATACCGGTACGACGCGCATACTGAGTTTGCGGGTGTATTGCCGGGTGATATCTATCCAGGCGTGCCGGATATGTGGATTGCGGAAGCGGAGGAGGATATTCTCTATAAAATGCGCAGCGACATGCGCCCTTAATTGATATGGGATGGCCGGCATTATTTCTTCGTACATCAATGCCTGCAGGTAATGTGAGAATACCGGGTCTTCCATGGCTTCCTGTACGGTGGATAAGCCGGACAGTAATGCCAGTCCGCAGCACAGGATGTGTGTGCCGTTGAGCAGGTATAGTTTCAGCACCCTGTATATTTCTATATCGGGTGTGATAATGATACGTTCGTCGGCCCGGTGGAAGCTCAGTATTTCGCGAATCCTGTCATCGCCTTCGATGGCCCAGAGTGCGTATTGTTCTGTGATCACTGCCAGTTCATCCTTATATCCGTAGCGTTGTTCGAACAACAGTCTTGCTGGAGCGTGAGGGGTACCCGGTACGATACGATCTACGAGGGAATTGCAGCAATTATTATGTTCCTGTAACCAGTCTAAAAAAGCGGGCGACATTTTATTGAATGCTGCCAGGTCCAGCAAGATCTTTTTTAGTAGTGTACCATTTTCCGGGACCAGTTCTGTAGGGATGATCACCATTCCGGCGGTGACGTTGCCTTTAAAGTAACAGAACCTGTGATAGAGCCATGCCAGCAAGCGGGCGGGATATGATGCCGGTGGATGCTGCGTTATAGTTTCCGGTTCGTATCGAATGCCGGCTTCTGTCGTGTTGGAGATGATGATACGGATGTTGGGATCTGTGGCGCAGGCCAGTACAAGGTCCCAATCTTCGTGAGCGGCGAGTACCCTGCTGATGGCGGCACAGATGACAGGTTCTTCTCCTGGCAGTGCCTGTGGTTGATTGCCTTGTATGAGTAAGGTATATAAATGATCCTGCCGCTGGAAGGCGGCCGGTATGTGGCCGGGCGTAGATTTGACTACTACGATCCTGCCATTGAACAGCTGTTGCCGGTTGGCTTTGTCAATAAAGTAATCCGGCAAAGCTCTTAGCAAGATGCCGGTACCAAATTGCAATACTTTTTCCGGTAGCAGGCGGATATCTGCGGCGGGCTTATGTATCGAAGGGTCGTTCAGTGCAGCTACCTGTTGCCAGTTCAGGGTATTCATACCATATATTGTAGAGGTTACAAAACGTCGTGTACTATTTTTCCTGCTACCATTGTCCATTTCACGCTCAGGTTATTGTCCATGATGAGGATATCGGCATCTTTGCCAGGCGTCAGGGAGCCTTTGCGATGTTGTATTCCCATGATACGTGCCGGGGTCAGGCTCATCATTCTGACTGCTTCGTGGAGTGGTATTTCGGCCATCCGGACCATGTTGCGTACGAGCCTGTCAGCTGTTGCGACGCTTCCGGCGAATGCGCTGTAGTCGGGTAGTTTTGCGACGCCATCTTCGACGATGACGTGCAGTCCGCCATGGAGTGGCCCCAGGATGCTATTGCCCGGCGGCATGCCGGCGGCGCGCATGGCGTCTGTAATCAATGCGATACGATCGGGTCCTTTTATTTTATATATCAGTTTGAGTAATGCTGCGGGCAGGTGTACCCCATCGGCGATGACCTCTACATCTATTTCGTCTATCAGGTATACGCTTTCTATTACGCCCGCATGGCGGAACAGGTTGCGGCGGGTAACGCCGGACATGGCAGAGTAGAAGTGTGTGGCCAGTGTGAATCCGGACTCAAATGCCGTTACGACTTCTTCATAGACGGCATCAGTATGAGCGATCGCCGGCAATATTCCTTTTTCGCGAAGGAGGCGGCCCATTTGGGGCGCTCCTTTCAATTCCGGGGCGATGCTCCAGCGGACGATATGCGGGCTGTATTCCAATATTTCCCGGTATTCGTGTTCATCCGGCTCCCTGATATATTTGGGATGTTGCGCGCCCCGTTGGCTCATAGCGAAATAGGGCCCTTCGAGGTGTATGCCCATGAATGTTGCTCCGTTAGTATTGACGGCAAGTGCCGCGGTGTAACTATCCAATGTACGCAGGAGATCTTGCTTTTCGGCTGTAAGGGTAGTAGGCACCATAGCGGTGGTGCCATACTTTGCATGCATTTCGGCTATTTTCAGGAAGGCTTCCGGTGTGGCATCCATAAAGTCGTACCCACCTCCACCATGTATATGCAAGTCTATAAAGCCAGGCGATATATATTGCCCGTTTGCATCTATTGTGACGGCAGCGGTTGTTTCCGGCGTTCCTGCTGTTATGGCTTCTATTATGCCGTTACGTACCAGTACCGTTCCATTTTCTATGATCCGGAGCGGGGTGATAACACGGCCATTGACAATCTTTATCAGCTGTTCCATCTTATTTAATTTTCAGGTTATCGCCATGTTCGATACCTATATCCTCTGAATGCGTAAAATACGAGATACAGGTAGCAAGGGAATAAGACCCAATAAGCATCTTTCACATTGTATATATCTGCGAAATGTCCATATAGCAATGGCATGATAGCATTTCCACAGAGTCCCATTATCATAACGGAGGCGCCCAGTTTGGTGAATCGTCCCAGGCCATCGAGCGCCAGGGGCCATATGCCGGCCCATACCATTGAGTTGGCGAGCCCCAACATTATTACGAACCAGAGGGAGACGTCGGCGGTATGGCCTAAAAGTTTTATTTCTCCACCCGCGAAAATGATCAATAGGGTAAATATGGCACCCATGACGGTGCATATTTGCAGGACACGCAGCTGGCTCAGGTAGCGGGGTATCAGCAGGATACCCAGGAAGTAGCCGCAAATGGTGGCGGTCAGTGTATAGGAAGGAAATACTTTCGCTTCCAGCAGCTGTATACCCATAGAACCGGCGTATCCGATGACGGTATCTACTGCGATTACCTGCGTACCTACATGCAAAAAGATGGCCAATGCTCCCAGTACCAGGTGTGGGAACTGCAATATGTTATTCTTTGCTGCATTGACCATGGCGATTGCTGCACTTTCCTCTTCGGTGTTGATTTCGGGGAGCGGAGACATACGGACGATCGTTCCCAAGCCGATCAGTACAATGCCCAGGATGGCATACGGTATTATTACGCGTCTTATCAGGGTATCCAGTGCGGCGGCTTTTTCTCCATCGTCCATATTGGCCAGGCTGGCAAACAGTTCATTGTCGGTAGCTTTGAGAATAACGGCGGCAAATAGTACAGGTGCTAATATACCTGCTCCTTTATTACAGATGCCCATTATGCTGATGCGCTGGGCGGCTCTTTCTTTTTCACCCAGGATGGTGATATAGGGATTGGCAGCGGTTTGTAACACTGCCAACCCTAATCCTATCGTAAACAATCCTACTAAAAACACTTCATACACGCGAAAAAGTGCGGCCGGTATGAAAATGAAGGCGCCTGCTGCCATGACCAGGAATCCGCACATGATACCATTTTTGAAGCCGATGGCTTTGAGCAAATAGGAAGACGGGACGGACATGACGAAATAAGCGATATAAAATGCGAATGTGACCAGATAGGACTGGAAGTGGTTCAATTCGCAGGCCACTTTAAAGTAAGGAATCAGGATGGCATTGACCCATGATACAAATCCGAAGATAAAAAACAGCATCCCGATGATGATCAGGGAGATCATGGTGTCCCGTTTGCTAAAAGCTTTTGCATCCAATGCCGCTGTAGTTTTCTTCATGTGCTATGTAGTTTGGTCCGGTGCTTAGTTATGTGCGGACAATCCGGCTGCGGACTCGGGGTCCAGGTAAAATATGCAGTTTTCATGTGACTGCAGGATACTGGCCGGATAGCGGTTATCCACGGGTTGTTCGAGGCTGTTCTTTACTGCCAGTGCTTTACGTTTTCCCGGTACGGAGCAGATGATATGCTTGGCCTGCATGATCTGGTATACAGACATGCTGATTGCTTGTGCCGGCACTTCGTCGATCGAAGCGAACCATCCTTCGTTCATCTGTTGTTTGCGGCAGTCAGTGTCTAGATTTACCACGATATAAGGTTGCCTGGTATTAAAATCTGCCGGTGGATCATTAAACGCGAGGTGTCCATTCTCCCCTACTCCTACTAAAGCTACATCTATAGGATGATCCTGAATGAGTTTACCCAGTCGTACGCATTCTGCTGCCGGTTCTGCTTCTCCATTTACGAGAAAAGCATTATTGAGCGGTGTAACTTTTTGCAGAAAACGTTCTTTGAGGTATTTGCGAAAGCTTGCAGGATGTTGTTCCGGCAGGTCTATGTACTCATCCAGGTGGAACATGTTTACTTTACTCCAGTCGATATTTTCTTCTATGAGCTGCCGGAGTGTTTCGAACTGGCTGGTACCTGTTGCCAGAATGATATTGGCATGTCCTTTTGCTGTGATGGCATTACGTATCAATTCGGCGGCGGCTTTTCCTGCCTGGGTTCCCAGTTGCTGATGATCTGCTGATCGGATAACTTTCATTGGATAAAAGATTATTAACTCGGTGATTATAAAAATGGTTATGTGTTTACTTTTACGCCGGTAGTTCCTCCTTTCTGCAGGGAGATGTCTACTGGCTTATTATGTTTCCAGGCACCTGCGGTAAAGTCGGGTACGTCGATAGATGCGGAGCGGTTGGCTACGGACCATTCACTGAGCAGGCCGACGGCGGTCCAGGAGGCGGCATCGTATACATCCATGTCCATTGGCAGGCCGTTGCGCAGGCAGTCGATGAGTCGCCAGTCCATGAGGAAGTCCATACCCCCATGTCCGCCGATCTGCCTGGCCATTTCTCCCAATTTGTGTACGATGGGCGGTGTAAATTTTTCTTCCAGCGCTTTAAATTCCGTATCGGGCAACCATCCTTCGTGACTGGTGGCAATGCGGGGTTCCAGCGGGTATTTCTGGGCTACGGCTTTTGTGCCGCTGACGAGGTGGATACGGGAATAAGGACGTGGGGAGGTGACATCGTGCTGGAGCATGATGGTACGACCTTTACGTGTGCGGATGGTCGTTGTATTCATATTACCCCGGAAGGGTTTCCCTACGTAGGGTCTGAACGTTTCGTCCCTTGCGGCCACTTCTTTGGCCATTGCAGCCATCATAAAGTCATTGCCGGACATTGACACCAGGTAGTCCATACTATCTCCGCGGTTGATGTCCATTACCTGGCAGATGGGGCCCAGTCCATGTGTGGGATAGAGGTTACCATTTCGTTTGGCATTCTCTTTCAGTCGCCAGAGGTCGTATCGTTTATTTTTGTCGAACAGGCTATTGAGTATATCGTGTATATATGCGCCTTCGCCATGTATTATTTCTCCGAAGAATCCCTGCCTGGCCATGTTGAGAGTTAGCAGTTCGAAGAAGTCATAGCAGCAGTTTTCGAGCATGACGCAATGTTTTCGTGTTGCTTCTGAGGTTTCCACCAGTTGCCAGCATTCTTCCATGGTAACGGCGGCTGGTATTTCGGTGGCTACATGTTTGCCATGTTTCATGGCATAGAGTGCGATAGGTGTATGTAAACTCCAGGGGGTGGCAATGTAGATGAGATCTATATCTTCTCTTTCGCATACCTGTTTCCATGCATCGGCGGTACCGCTGTATAATTGGGGCTGATGTCCCGGGCGTTGTATGCGTTGTTGTGCTTCGGCGGCTTTCCCGGGGCGGATGTCGCACAATGCTTTTATTTCTACCCCCTCCAGGTAGGATCCTCTTTCTACTGCTGCGGCGCCCCTGTTGCCAAGTCCTATGTAACCGATGCGTACTGTTTCGATGGCGGGAGCAGCGTATCCGCTCATGTTAAAGCGCTGGGTATATTTACGGGCGGCCTGCTTACGTATCTGTGGCAGGCGGTCTTTAGGTGCCTGTTGTGCCAGGGCCTCTCCAGGTAATAATGAGGCGCCGGTCCATCCTACTCCTGCCAGTCCTGCCAGTTTCAGAAAGTCTCTGCGGTTATTTTTCATAATCGAAGTTTTCATTTTTAAGCACGGTTTGACCTTTCCGTCCTGTCTTTATATTTATTTCGTTGAATTCCTGCTGATAGCTTTTCAGTGTGTTGTTATCCAGCGGATGACCGGACATGGTAACCGGTTCATGGAGTATGATGTTTGCGTTACTCAGTGCTGCCAACAAGGATATATCTCCCCAGGGGAGTATTCCTGGTATATGAATGGCCATGTTGAAATAGTCTATGCCAGCGCGCTGATCGAACACGTAGCTTACCGGGCAGTGCTTCAGTGCCAGCGAAGATATGTTACCATCCAGGGCAGCAAAACACAAGGCGGCTACTGCCAGCTCTTTTGAAGCGTGGATACTTATGGATGATGCCTGCAGCTCTTGCCTTAAAAACGCGGTGAGGAGTTGCAGTTCCTGTACCCATTGTCCCTGTATCGTTTTTCCCAACCATATCATAGAGCGGGCCAGTGTATGAAAAGGCGGCAGGCTACCATCTATTTTACGTGCTTCCGGTGCGTTGTGCGTGCCTATTCCCCAGCCATCGACCAACACGATCCCATTGCCAGTAGCGGTAAGTTCTTGTATGAGTTTTGCGGGTATGCTATCTTTTCCTGCGGGCGTTAATATGATAGTGTAAGTTTTCCCTTTTTGGGATGGCCGTTTCAGTAGTACGGGTAACTGGTCTGCTGCGGTTGTCAGTTCGATCTGTTCCCATCCGGCGGTTTTGCTTTTATGCTGTACCTGTTGTGCTGGTGGTACGGGCTGTAAGCGCAGGATTTCTGCCAGTTCCTTTCTTTTACGGGCTTGATTAAACGCGGTTGTATGCAGATAGGCTTCTCTGCGTAATGTACCCTGCCGGTGGCAATAGGCGGCGGTACTCATTACGGCGGTATCCCTGCTGGTGTGGGGAAAGACGGCCAATTGTTCCAAAGACAGCAGATCGACAGTCGCTAGTTGCTGCGGAGCGCCGGTGCCGGTACCTTTGAGCTGTAAGGTAAACCACCCCAGTACAGCGGCCCTGATCTCGGGCCAGTATCCATGTGTGGTATTGAATATTTCGTAGCTGCATTTATCCTTTGCCTTCTCTTGAGCGTATATGGGTGAGAGCTGGTGGTAGGTACGTAACATTTCCTGCGGCGAGAAGGACTTGCTGGCATCGCGTTGTGCGTTACAGATCTTGAGTGCGCGCGGTGCGATGAGACCTAAAACGGCCGCTTCTTCTGTAAATGTCAGTCCATCGGGAAGCAGTTCACATACGCAGTTGCTATGTACGATATAGGATTCGAAGGTGCCTACACTTACTACCGGGGCGGCTGCTTTGATACGTTCGTCCAGTGCTGCGAGCCACATGGTCTGGTTGCCGCCGCCGCTGGCGCCGGTGGCACCTATACGGGTTTTATCTACTTCCTGCAATGTGCATAAGAGGTCGACACCTCTGATGTTGTCAGTAAGCTGCATGCCCATGAGTGAGGTGCCGATGTTCATCAGGGAGGCGCCCAGGTTAGCCCCGTGATACTCTGCTTCGCCTTGTATGGACGTTCTTTCTCCGGCGCCCCAGGCATCTATGTTCAGGCATACGAATCCCTGCTGAGCCAATGAATGGGCGAGGGACTGGACCATTTCTCCCATGCGGGCATCTTTCCAATGTCCGTGACTGTTGATGACGGCAGGAAAGGGGCCTTTTCCATCGGGTATGTACAAGTTGGCGGTCGCCATTACGCCAGGTTGTGTCTGGAACAGGATATTCTTTACGACATATCCATTCTGTTGGGTATGTCCTGTTTCCCGATACAGCAATGGCAGGTCGTGGTCGATGCGGACACCGGTGTGGCGGATGATCTTTTGTTTCAGTGCCTCTTTTGTTTCCCGCCAGTGTTGCATGGAGAAGGAAGTGCTATGATGCCGGAAGGCAGCGGCTGCCTCTTTTCTCAGCTGTGCGGCTATCCTGTCTTCCGGTTGGTTAGCGGCATTGGTTGTTTGTCCACATAGTGGTGTTGTAACTACTACCATACTGCATATACAGCTGATTATTACGAAGTGTTTCATCATTCATCAATTTTTATCCCACCAGAGCTTTGTTGCTGCGTTATCGGGGCCACCCAGCAGTTGTATGCCTTTCTTCAGTTCTTCGCTATTGGTGGTAGCTTCGGTGGACGGATAAGGGAGGCGTTTAATGAAGACACCTGCGGGGAGATCTGTATTATCGGACTGTAGTACCGGGTACATTTGCGGATAGCCACTGCGCCGGTATTCAGCCCAAGCTTCTATACCATCGGGGTAGATGGCCAGCCATTTCTGGGTGCCGATCTGTTGCCGCTGGATATCTGCGGAGGGGCTGAATTTCACCGGTATGGTTGCTACTGCCGGGGAGTTTTCTGCATCTCCGGGAGCGGTGGGCATTGCGGAGGACTGTATGTAGTTATTGATAACGGATGCATCAGTAATGCCCCATTGCCGCAGGCTCATCTCTATTCCTTTGGCATAGAGGTCTGCTGCTGATCCGGCAGCATTCCATCCATTCAAAGCTGCTTCTGCCCTCAGGAAGTAGGCTTCTGCTGCGTAGATGACGGCTTGGGAGGCTTCGAGTTGCGGTACCCAGGCGGCGCCATTCCAGGCAGCCCATCGTTTTCCTACATTGGAGGTCTGGGCCGGGCGGTTGAGTGGTAAGTTGATAGCTGCAGCGGTGCTACCATTCCGGAGACCTCTGTATTTATTGCCGGCGACGGACGGCTGAAAGAATACTTCGAGGCGGGGATCGTTATATCCTTTCAGGTAAGACGCCATGGTGGAGCTCATGCTGAACTCGTTGTAGGAGCCAATTTGGGAGAGGCCATTCCCATCGTTTTTCAGTGATCTTTTGAGCCAGGCGGTATGGATATTTTCTGTCATCACGCCGGCGGCGATGGCGGTTTCAGCTTCCTGCCTGGCACGTTCCGGTGCTACCAGTGATATGCGCATGGCCAGCCGAAGGCGTAGTGTGTTGGCGAAACGGATCCATTGCTGTACATCACCACCATATATCAGGTCGTAGGTACCGAAGACATTGGCGACGGATAGTTTTTTGAGATTGGCGACAGCTAGGTCCAGCCGTTTGAAGAAGTCGTCGTAGATCTTATCCTGCGGATCGTAGGGTATACGCTGTTGTGCTTCGCCTACCTGGAAATACGGTACTGGCCCGAAGTAGTCGGTGAAGCGATGAAAGGTGTATACCCACATGATGCTGGCTAAGGCATATTCTCCGGAGGCCGGATCGGTATATTGGAAGATTGTTTTGAGCTGAGGTGCGGTGAGTACGTTGGCTACGATACCGGGGCGGGGGAGCCACCCATCGTTGATCACGTAGCGGTCTGTCTGGAAGTTGGTGGTGGTGAGTGCAAAATACTGGGCGTAGAGATCTGCGTACAGGTTTTGCGCGGTCTGATAGTATGATTGATTCATGGGGGCGGCCGACTGAGCCCTTGAGAACATGAAGGGCAGTTCGCGGGCGGAGATGTCTGTGATCTTACCCGGATTGGTATTCATGTCTTCGAAGTTTTTGGTGCAGGCAGCCATGGATACTATTATTGCCGGCAGGATCATATATCGGAGTAGGTGTTTCATGATTATCACATTTAGAAGGCTTAGAAGGAAAGGCTGATATTAACACCGAAGCTGCGGGTGGCGGGTAGCAGTCCGGATTCTATTCCCTGGTAGTTACTGGTACCGATGGCTGCTTCCGGATCTACGGGAAGTTTTCGTTTGCCTATGCCCGGTATATCGAGTGTGGAGCGGCCGCGATAGAAGAAAAAGAGGTTACGGCCGGTGAGTGATATTCTTGCCTGTTTCACAAATTTATTGTTCAGTTCAAAATTATATCCCAGTGCCAGTTCTCTCAATCTGAAGTTGGTAGCGCTGTAGGCGAAGAACTGGGCGTAACCGTTACGACCACTCTGTGATACGTTGGTCCATAGTTTTTCGGCATTGATAGTGGTGGTATTGTTAGTGCCATCGGCCACTACGCCAGGCAATACCAGGCCGCCATCGCGGTGGTTGGTGGTATAGTCTCCGAGGCCATAGTATGCGAGGAATGCGTCGGTGCCTGAGACTAATATCCCTCCTACCCTGCCATCGACGAGCACGTTCAGATCGAATTGTTTGTATTGAAAGCGATTGCTCCATCCCAAGGTGAAGTCGGGGTTGAAGTTGCCCAGTTTCTGCAAGGTATTGGTCATGACCGGCAGACCTGCGCTGTTCACCAGGTATTGCCCTGTTTTCTCATCTTTGGCCCAGGTGCGGTCGTAGATATCTCCGTATGCGCCGCCAGGTCTTATCAGCAGGCTACCCAGGATGTTGGAAGGTGAGAGGCTGGTTTCGTTGATGCCATCGAGGAGGGAGATCACTTTATTTTTATTGCGGGCGAAGTTGACCGTAGTATTCCAGGTGAAGTTCTTTTGTTTGACAGGTGTACCTGTCAGTACTATTTCTATACCCTGGTTCTGTATGTTACCTACATTGACATATTGCTGGTTGAATCCTGTTGCCTGTGGTACGCCGATGAATATGAGCTGATTGATGGTATTGGTTTTATAGAGGGCGAGGTCGACGCCGATACGATCATTGAGGAAGCGCCAGTCGAGGCCTACTTCATAGGATTTAGTCTGTTCGGGTTTGAGATCGGGGATATATTTCAGGTTATCCCGTGAAATGAAGCCATTGCCGGTGCCCTGTGAGTAGCTGTATGCCTGCATGAGGAGGTACGAGTCGGCATCATTACCGACCTGGGAGTAGGTTGCCCGTACTTTCCCGTAGGTGATCCAGGCAGGCAGGTGGACCATATCTGATACGACGGCAGACAGTGCTACTGACGGGTAAAAGTAGCTATGTGGTGCTGGCAAGGTGGAGGACCAGTCGTTGCGGGCGCTGACATCGAGGTAGAGGTATTGCCGGAAGTCGAAGGAGGCGCTACCATAAACGGATTGAATTTCCCTTTCGAAGTCGATGACTGCGAATGCTGGTGTGGCGGCGAAGTTGAGATGAAATCTATTCGGTACGACCAGACCGTTGGCCAGCGATTGTTTGTTGGCGCCACGGCGGGTCATTACGGCGGCGCCGAGGTTATAGCTGACGCCGATATCTCCTGCGATCTTGTTGGCGCCGCTCAGGAGTACATCCATATTACGTTCCCACTGGCTGATGGTGCCTTCGATATATCGGCCACCCGGTGCGATGGGCATGGCGAGGGTGCCTTCGTGGTAGCTGCCGGTGATTTTATCATCATAGCGGTCAAGGCTGTATCGGCCCTGAATATTGAGCCAGTCTGTCAGTTTATATTTAGCGGTTCCGAGGAGGATGACCCTGTTGCGGTTTTCATTGAGGCTGGTACGGTTGACATCCCAGTATGGATTGACATAGATGGAGGAGTTGGTCCAGTAGACGGGGATGGGTTTGCCGGTGGCATCGAAACGTTCATACATTTTGAGTGAGTCGGGGCTCATATCGCGAGGCATGATGAGGGCTTCGTTGGCGATGCCGTTGTCTCCCAGGCGTGGTTTGTTTTTGATCTTCTGATCGAGGTAGGTCACTTTCACATCTGTAGTGAGACGAGGTGTTACCTGAGCGTTGAGGCGGAGGTTAAGGGTATGGCGTTGGAGGTTATTACCTGCTATGATGCCGGTGTTGGCATTATTGGTATAGGAGGCATATCCTCGTAGTTTTTCTGAGCCCCCTGATATGTCTATTGAATTATTGATGGAGGTGCCGGTATTATAAAAGCTTTTTACGTTGCCCGGGTATGTTTTACGCGGGGCGCCCCAGCTTTCTGCGGCGGAGGGGGCGTATGTTCCGCCATTTCCTCTGCCATAGGTATTTTGGAATTTCATGAGGAGGTTGGGTTGATCGATGGCGAAGCCGCCGTTATAGTTGACGGACATGGCGCCTGATTTACCTGATTTGGTGGTGATGATCAGGGCACCGTTGGCGGCGCGGCTGCCATATAGTGCGGCGGCGGCCGGGCCTTTGAGTACGTTGATAGATTCTATGTCCTGCGGGTTGATATTGGAAGCGCCATCGCTGCCGGAGTAGCTGCTGCCGGTGCTTTTGGACTGAGTAGCGATGGTATTGACGGAGCCGCCGCCGCCGGCTTCTGTGGACATGGTGTTGTCTACTGGTACGCCATCGATGACGATCAAGGCGTTGTTGTTGCCGGTGAGGGAGCGGTTACCACGGAGTACGACCCTTACTGCGCTACCCGGGCCGGTAGCGGCGGGAGTGGTAACGATACCTGCGACTTTTCCGCTCAGGCTATTCATGATGTTGCCATTGGGATCTTTTACGGCTACGAGATCGGCACCTTTGAGTTGTTGGGTGGCATAGCCTAATGAGCGTGTCTTGCGTTCTATTCCCAATGCGGTTACGACTACTTCTCCGAGGTTGGCGGTGGTTTGTTGCAATTTGATCGTCAGGGAGGAGTTACCAGTGATGTTTACTTCTTTTTTGTCGTAACCCATAAAGGAAAAGACCAATATGGCATCTGGTGAGGCAGTGATGGAGAAGTTTCCATTAGCGTCGGTGGCGGTCCCTTTTGTTGTCCCTTTAATACTCACGCTGACGCCGGGAAGGGGCGTACCTGCTGTGGCATCTTGTACGACACCTTTTATTGCTCCCTGGTCCTGAGCGAGTCCGGGCAAGGAGAGTGTGAGCAGCAGCAGCAAGAGATATAAGCATTTGTTGGTTGGATACATACATCTTTTCATACGAAGAACAGTTTATAAATGATCCCCTTTTGGTCGTGAATTACAGTACTCCAAAGTACAATTGACAGGAAGGAACATCAAATAAATCAGCGAGAACGTTACCGAAAACGCGGGGTATATGACGGATGTCAGCTATGCGGAACGGTTGTTTTTGATTATATTTAAGTATTTACCAATTGGGGGAACAAGAAGGATGCGTCGTCATTTTGCCACTATCAAAGACATTGCACATGCCTTGAATATTTCCGTGTCAACGGTATCCAGGGCGTTAAGGGACACTTATGATGTGAATGCCGAGACCCGGCAGATCGTGTTGGAAAAGGCTGCGGAATTGAATTACAAGCCGAATTTCAATGCGATCGGGTTAGTGCGTAACCGTACGCATACTATGGGAGTGTTGTTGCCGGAGATCACTAACTATTATTTTTCCACTTTATTTACGGGGATACAGGAGGTTGCTTATGCTGCTGGGTATAATCTGATCTTATTCGTGACGGGTAATGATGCGGATCGGGAGGTGGATGTGGTGCGTAATTTATCGCTCAGCAGTTTGGATGGGTTGTTGGTATGTGTGTCTTCGCAGGCGGATTCGGAGCAGCATTTTCAGGAGGTGATGGACAATGGGATACCCGTAGTATTTTTCGACCGTGTTGCGGCGCATATTGCTACGTCGAAGGTGATGCAGGATGATTATAACGGTGCATTTGAAGCGACGACCCATTTGTTGCAGAACGGTTATCGTAAGATTGCGCATATTGCGGGGCCTGAGGGGCTTACTTTTACGCAGCGGCGGCTGAAGGGTTACCTGGATGCGCTCCGGCAGTACAAGTTGCCGGTACGGCCGGAGTGGATCGTTCATTCGGGGTTTACGCAGGATCACGGGGAAAATGACCTGGAGCAGTTATGGCTATGCGAGGATACGCCTGACGCAATCTTTGCGGTGAATGACCGGAAGGCGGTGGGAGCTATTCTAGCATTGAAGAGAAAGGATATACGGGTGGGCAAGGAAGTGGGGGTGATCGGGTTTACGAATGATCCTGTTGCGGCGATTGTTTCGCCCTCTCTGAGTACGATTGCGGAGCCAGCTTTTGAGATCGGCAAGATCAGTTGTCAGTTATTGCTGAAGCATATACAGAAGAAACGATTTGAGCCGGAGGAGGTGGTATTGCCAGGGAGGTTGATCGTGCGGGAGTCGAGTGGACGCGGATGATATTATACTATGCTAAAATAAATATTAGTTTACTAAATTGCCGAAATTAACCCATATTGCAACTATACCTTTAGAACGTCAACAATTGGAATCAACAAACCAAAATCAGGACCCACAGCAGTTAAAGCGGGGTTTACAGAACAGGCACATTCAGCTGATCGCGCTGGGTGGAGCTATTGGAACGGGATTATTTCTGGGCATAGGTCCAGCTGCTGTATTGGCAGGCCCATCCGTTATCCTGGGTTATGCGATGGCCGGGATCATTGCTTTTTTCATTATGCGTCAGTTGGGGGAGATGGTGGTGGAAGAACCGGTATCCGGCAGTTTCAGCCATTTTGCGTATCGTTACTGGGGTAGTTTTGCCGGTTTTGCATCGGGATGGAACTACTGGATACTATATATCCTGGTGAGTATGTCGGAGTTAACGGCTATTGGCGTGTATGTACATTTCTGGTGGCCGGAGGTGCCGTTGTGGGCATCCAGTCTCTTTTTCTTTGTGGCTATAAATGCGTTAAATCTCAGTTCTGTAAAAGTATACGGAGAAGCGGAATTCTGGTTTTCTATTGTGAAGGTGGTCGCTATTATTGCGATGATCGTATTTGGTATTTATCTGCTGTTCAGTGGCAGTGGTGGTCCACAGGCTACGGTAGCGAACCTCTGGAATGACGGTGGCTTTTTCCCTAAAGGGTTACTAGGTTACGATGGGTCGGGCGGCTACCAGGGGTTATTTTCTGCTATTGCGCTGATTATGTTCTCCTTTGGGGGATTGGAGCTGATAGGTATTACGGCTGCTGAAGCGGACAAACCAGAGAAGACTATTCCGAAGGCTACCAACCAGGTGATCTATCGTATCCTGATCTTTTACGTAGGTGCTTTGATCATTTTGTTCTCCTTGTCTCCGTGGAAGAGTATTACAACGGATAGTAGTCCCTTTGTGATGGTGTTTGACAGTCTGAAGGGTTTCCAGTTCTCGCTTTTCGGCAAGACTATTTATTTCACCAGCCTGATTGCGAATGTATTGAACCTGATCGTGTTGACAGCGGCGTTGTCTGTTTATAACAGTTGTGTATATAGTAACAGCCGTATGTTGTTTGGGTTGGCGGAACAGGGTAATGCGCCCCGTTTTCTGTCGAAGCTGAACAACAATCATGTACCGGTGAATGCGATCCTGGTATCGGGGTTGTTTGCGGCGATCTGCATTATTGTGAATAAACTGATCCCGGAGAAGGCTTTGGAGGTATTGATGTCGCTGGTGGTGTCTTCTTTGATTATCAACTGGTTGATGATCAGCGTGGTGCATTTGAAGTTCCGGAAGGTAAAGCAGGAGGAGCAGGTACGTACGAAGTTTCCTTCTTTTATCTACCCGTTGTCGAACTATATCTGTCTGATCTTCCTGGTGGGTATCCTGGTGCTGATGTGGATAACCGGTATGAAATTGCCGGTGGAGCTGATCCCGGTGTGGGTATTGTTCCTGTATATCTGTTTCTGGCTGATCAACCGTCAGCGGCGGCAGGTGCAGCAGGTGTAGCGGATAAAAGATATTCCTGTAAAGGCCACTCTAAAGAGTGGCCTTTTTTAGTGTATTGAAAGCTGTATATTCGCGGCATTATGCACATCGTTAATGAACGTACGAAAGGCTTTATCAGCATCATCTTTGTGATGTTAATATGGGGCAGTTCGTTTTCTGTTACCAAGCTGGTGGTGCAGGAGGTTTCCCCATTTGTGCTGGCCACCCTTCGTCATCTGATTGCCAGCGCTGTATTGTTACCCTTTTTTCTTGCCAGGAGACGGAAGGTTCGGCACGCATTACCTTACGGGCATTTATTGCTGATGGGGTTGAGTGGCATTACGGTTTACTACTGTCTTTTCAATTCGGGTATGCGGTATATATCAGCATCCAGTGGTGCGATGATAGAAGGGTTGATCCCGGTAGCGATTGCTATACCTGCGGCCCTGATACTCAAGGAGCATCTTTATTCAAAAACCATTACGGGAATCGTTCTATCGGTGATCGGCGTTATACTGGTGGGTTTTGTCGGTAATGCGCAAAAATCCGACAACGGGCTGCTGGGCAGTGCGTTGATGGTAGGGGCGGTATGCCTGTGGGGTGCTTATACGTTATTATCCAGAAGTCTGAAGAACATGGATACGATATTGGTTACCAGTGTGAGTACATTCTTCGGGACCCTGTGTTTGTTGCCTATGTTCTTTTACGAGCTTTACCAGCATGGGATGCCTACTATTTCTGCCGGGGCGTGGGCAGGTATGACTTACCTGGGGCTTTTTGCTTCTGCCCTTGCTTATTTTCTGTACAACCGGGCGTTAGAGAGCCTGCCTGCTGCGCAGGTGGGTAATTTCCTGAACCTGAACCCGGTGATAGGTGCCGTTATTGCTTTTATCTTCCTGAAAGACACTTTTACTGGCTGGCAGTATGCTGGTAGTGTGTTAGTGATAGCTGGTATCTGGCTAAGTGCCAGGTCTGCGAAGGCTAAGCGTTAGGTTTACCATTATTATCATAGAAATATACGGCATTTGTTTTCCAATCTGAAATTCAGCCACGTTGTTACCAGGTGTAACGGGCAGCAATACGACTTTTCCTCTTGCCCATTTGATAGCCTCATTCAGTTGGTTTTCAGGGATGTTGAAAGCGAAGTGGTAGGTCGCATCGGTATCGTTGACCAGTGAGAAGGTGAGTATGGAGGTTCTTACCTGGAAGGCAACGCTGTCCTGGCTTTATTGAGTGGCTTTATTGAGTGACTTTATTGGATAAAGTTAACACAAGTCAATTAATGCTACGTTCGCTAACTAAGCTACTGTAAGATATTGGTTAGTGTTCCGGTGATATCTTATAATTAACAGGTGATGTTAGCCAGGCAATAACACCTGGCTAACCTATTGTTATTATTATTCTTCTCCCCCATTTTTCATTTTCATCAGGAGCGCGTAGGCGTTCTTAGTTACTACCTGTTTGTGATCGAGTGGTGTTCTTATTTCCGTGTAGCCATCGATGGTATTACCTGTTTCTACGGGTGTCATGGTGAAGTGACCATTACCGGCGGCGACGAACAGGAAGGGTTGGTTTTTCCATTTCACGACGGCATCGTCGGGGACGGCGGTTGCGTTGCCGTTGCCCAGTTCGATGGTAGCGTTCATGAACATGCCTGGCAGGAGGCGTTTGTCCATGGTTTCGAAGTGGCAGTGTACTTCTCCGGACCGGTCCTGGTTGACATTAGGTGTGATGAGATGGACTTTCGCTTTATATACCTGGTCAGGCTGATCGTTGGTATAGCAGGTAACGAGTTGTCCCGGTGAGAGGCGGAACAGGTCTTTTTCGAAGACGGTGAGACTTAAGTGCAAGTCGGCCGGGTCTATCAGTTCCAGCAGGATATCTGTAGGACTTACATAGCGGCCGGTGTTGACATTCACTTTGGTGACATAACCGCTGATAGGTGCATAGATGCTGATCTGCCGGGAGATGGAGGCATCGGATAGTTTATCCGGGTTGATGTTGATAAGTTGCAGTTTTTCTTTTAGTGCGCTGACGATGGCCCGTTGGCTTTCGTATTCGCTTCTTACTTGCTGGAATACTTTATCGCTGTTTGTTTTCGATTCGTTGAGTTCTTTCTGGCGGGCGAAATCTGTTTCCAGGAAGTGCAGGCGGCTTCTGGCGACCAGGTAGTCCTGTTGGAGCTGAATGTACTGAGGATCTTCGAGGGTGGCCAGTATCTGACCTTTGGAGACCTTCATGCCCGGCAGTAAGCGCATGGTCTTAAGATAGCCACCCATGGGCATACTTACGGAGACGATATTCTGCGGAGGTACGTCTATTATGCCATTGACCTTTAGTACGGCATGCATGGCTTTGGTTTCGGCTGTTTTCAGTTCTATGCCAGCTGTTTTCATCTGTTCCGGTGTTAGTGCAACGGAATTACTATCCGGGTGAACGGCGGTGGCGGATTGTTCTTTTTTTTCCTGTTGTTGTTGTCCGCATGCGATCAGGAGGCCGCAGCTGGATATGATAAATGCTAGTTTGCGCATGATCTCTGATTTTGAATTAGTTGATACCGCTTATTCTCTCTACTGTGAATGCGGCTTCATTTACCCGGCTGATCGTTTCGTAGTAGAAGGCATTGACCTGCAGGGATTGATTGACGAGGATAACCCAGTCGAGGTATCCTATTTCTCCTCCTGCCATCCGTTTGTCTGCGGCGGTGATGATACGTTTTGCATTGTCGAGTAGCTGGGATTGATAGGTCTGAAGCAGGTTTAAGTTGCTGCTATATACCTGTAATGCATTTTGTAAGGCGACGGCCATTTGCTGGCGGGTGGCATCCAGTTCCTGTTGTTGCTGAATGGCCTGAACGCCGGCGGCTTTGGCACGTGTGCGCTGTCCTACGGTGATCAGGGGGATGCCGATACCTGCGCTGACACCGGAGAATCGTTCACTTCCTCCGAAGTACTTCTCTTCACTGCCAATACGCTGGTAGCCGATGATGCTCATGTTGGTGTATCCGAGATTGAGTGTGGGGAGGAGGCGACTTTTTTCCAGTTTACTTTCCTGCCAGCTACGGTTGACCATTTGTTGCTGCCATGCTATTGCCGGTGTGTTGGACAGTAAGGCGGTATCCGGTAATAGCGGGAGGCGATATACCAGGCTGTCCTGCTGGGGCAGGATGTCGGCGGTAGTATTCAGCAATGCATGAAATTGCTGTAAGCTGGTCCTATAATCCGTACGCAGGAGTTCCAGTTGGTTGGCGATCTGTGCGCGTTGGTTGACGGCGGTGGTTTGTTCGATTGCGTCGGCATCCCCTGTTTTGAACCGCAGGGATGTACGCTGGAGGAAACCTTTGTACAGGCTATCGGCGGTTATGAGCAGCTGTTCACGTTGTTCCAGTACCAGCAGTCCATAGAACAGTTGCTTAACGCTGGCTTTCAGTTCTGTTTCCCGCCAGCGGGTATTGATACGGCTCATGTTGATGTTTGTTTCGTTGATTGCATGCTGCCGTTTATATACTGTCGGGAACTGGATGTTTTGTGCTATGGAGAACTTGTTGTCGTTGGCAACGCTGTTGAGTTTACCATACTCAACGCCCAGGATGGTTTTATCGAAGTCGAGGTGACTTTTTCCCAGGGCCTGATAGTATTGTTCTCCTGTGCGGGTTGCTTTCAGCTGGAGGTTTTGTGTCAGGGCTATATTGACGGCCTCCTGCAGTGATACTCTCTGTTGTGCGTGCAAGGCGGGCGGGATGGTCAGGCAGCCTAATATGAAGATGCCGGTGGTGATATGGGGTGCTGGTTTGAAGTAGCCGAATCCTTTTTCGAACAGGATGTATAATACTGGTAATACGAATAGTGTAAGTAAGGTGGAGATGATGAGGCCACCTATTACGACGGTCGCCAGTGGTTTTTGTACTTCTGCGCCGGCGCCGTTGCTGACGGCCATGGGGATAAAACCCAGGGAAGGTACTAATGCGGTCATGAGGACGGCTCTTAGTTTTGACTTGGTGGCGTGGATGACTATTTTGCGAACGTCGTCCCATCCTTCTTTTTTTAGGCGGTTGAATTCGGATACCAGTAGTATGCCATTTAGTACGGCTACTCCGAAAAGGGCGATAAAACCAACGCCGGCGGATATGCTGAAAGGCATTCCTCTTATCCACAATGCGAATATGCCACCTATTGCTGACAGTGGGATGGCGGTATAAATCAGGAGGCCTTGTTTAACGGAGCTGAAGGCGAAGTATAGCAGCAGGAATATCATGAGTAATGCGATGGGTACTACGATGGACAGTCGTTCGCGAGCTGCGGTGAGGTTTTCGAAGGCGCCACCGTATACCACCTGGTATTCTGGTGATAGTTTGAGTTGTGTGGCGACCTTTTGCTGCAGTTCTGTTACGATGCTTTGTACATCGCGTCCGGTGACGTTGAATCCGACGATGATCCTGCGGCGGGTGTTTTCCCGTTGTATCTGGTTGGGGCCTTCTATTTCGTTTACAGCGGCGACCTGTTCCAATGGTATCTGTGTACCATTTGCGGTGGGGATAAGGAGGTTACGGACATCGGACAGATTTTGGCGGACCTCATCGGCGAGGCGTACGACCATATCGAAGCGTTTTTCTCCCTCATATACGAGGCCGGTGCTTTGTCCGGCGAAGGCGGTATTGACCACGCGGTTGATGTCGCTGACGTTGAGGCCGTACCTGGCCATGGCATCGCGGTCGTAGTTGATGACTACCTGGGGCATGCCGGTGACGGTTTCCACATACAAGTTGATAGCGCCATCGACGGTTTTGATGATGTCTCCCAGGCGGTTGGCATAGTGTGCCAGGGAGTCGAGGTTTTCGCCGAATATTTTACATACGACGTCCTGGCGGGCACCGGTCATCAGTTCATTAAAGCGCATTTGTACCGGGAACTGGAAGCCGATACTGACACCGGGGACAATGGATAGTTCTTTGCTCATTTTCTCTGACAGTTCATCGAAGGAATGTGCGGAGGTCCATTGTTTTTTGTCTTTCAGGATGACCATCATATCGCTGGCTTCCAGTGGCATGGGGTCGGTGGGTATTTCGGCAGAGCCTATTTTGGTGACTACTTTTTCTACTTCCGGAAACTTTTGCAGGAGGATGCTGGCTGTTTGTTGAGTGGCTTTGATGGTGGTATTGAGATTACTACCGGTGAGCAGCCGGGTCTCTACGGCGAAGTCGCCCTCTTCCAATTCGGGGATGAACTCTCCTCCCATTACTGCCAGCAGCCATACGGCGATGGCGAGTAATAAGACGGTGGTAGCGATGATGCTT
Organism: Chitinophaga pendula; assembly: GCF_020386615.1. Classification (NCBI taxonomy): domain Bacteria; kingdom Pseudomonadati; phylum Bacteroidota; class Chitinophagia; order Chitinophagales; family Chitinophagaceae; genus Chitinophaga; species Chitinophaga pendula. Next base: position 905,929 of record NZ_CP077769.1, on the reverse strand, counting down.
TTAGGGATGCGTAATCCTTTTTCCAGCAGTGGCTGATATCTTCTTTCCAGCCAGGCCATCGTGCGATCGGCGAGGGATGGTTTGTGCGATATCTTTTTGCTCAGGCATAGTGCGCTCATCATGGGTACATAGGTGATAGAGAGCAGGAAAGCTCCGAGGATGGCGAATGCGACGGTGAAGGCCATTGGTTTGAACATCTTTCCTTCTATACCCTGTAGTGACAATATCGGAATGTATACGATGAGGATGATGATCTGGCTGAATACGGCAGATTTTATCATGGTGCTGGTGGAAGCGTTTACTTCTGCGTCCATGGTGGCCTGGTCGAGGCGCTGTATTTGTCTGAAGTGTTTGGAATGGGAGAATCGATGTAGGATTGCTTCTACTACAATCACGGTACCATCTACGATGAGGCCGAAGTCGATGGCGCCGAGGCTCATCAGGTTACCTCCTACTCCGAATTTGTTCATGAGTATGACGGCGAAGAGCATGGACAAGGGTATGACGGAGGATACGATAAGTCCTGCTCTGATATTGCCCAGAAAAAATACCAATACGAATACGACGATGAGTGCCCCTTCGACCAGGTTGGTCTCTACGGTGCTGATGGCGTTGTTGACCATTTTGGTACGATCGAGGAAGGGTTCTATAACGACTCCTTCGGGTAATGTTTTCTGAATGGCGGCTACTTTTTCTTTTACTCTTTTGATGACGGCGGAGGAGTTTTCTCCTTTGAGCATCATGACGACTGCGCCGGCTACTTCGCCTTTATCATTGAAGCACATGGCTCCGTACCTGGTGGCGGCGCCAAGTCTTACGGTGGCTACGTCGCGGATGAGTAAGGGCATTCCATTGCTGAGAGTGCGGACGACGATCTTTTCGATGTCTTCGATGCTTTTGGTGAGGCCTTCGCTGCGGATATAGAGTACGGTGGGGCCTTTTTCTATATAGGCGCCGCCGGTATTCTGGTTATTTTTTTCGAGGGCATCGAACACATCGGCGATGGTGATATTGTTTGCTTTCAGTTGTCCGGGCCGGACGGCTATTTCGTATTGTTTAAGCTGGCCGCCGAAGCTGCTGACATCGGCTACGCCCGGTGTGCCCAGTAGTTGTCTGCGTACGACCCAGTCCTGGAGGGTACGCAGTTCCATAGGGCCATATTTGCCTTCGTAGCCTGCTTTGGGGCGTACGACATACTGGTAGATCTCGCCAAGTCCGGTGGTGACCGGGGCCATTTCGGGGGAGCCGATGCCGGCGGGTATTTGCTGTTGTACTTGTTGGAGGCGTTCGCTTATTTGCTGCCTGGCCCAGTAGACGTCGGTATCGTCGTTGAATACGATGGTGACGAGGGATAGGCCGAAGCGGGAGAAGCTACGGATCTGTTTCAGTCCAGGTATGTTACTACAGGATTGTTCTATCGGGAAGGTGATGAGGCGTTCTACATCGGGGGCTCCCAGTGATGGGGAGACGGTGATGACCTGTACCTGATTGTCTGTGATATCCGGTACTGCGTCGATTGGCAAGCGGGTTACTTCGAAGAGTCCCCAGCCTATCAATCCCAGTACAAATAGTCCTATAACCAGCTTATTCTTTACAGAAAAGCTGATGATCTTATTCAACATGGCTTTCTTTCATTAAATCGATGGGAGATAAATGCACGTTCACACCTGGTTGGTGGCAGGTGGCAATAAAATTTACGGGAGGGTTATCCTACTTTGGGAGGGCGGAAAAGGGAGGAGAGTGCAGGTTCCGGCAGGTATTGATCTTTCAGCACGGGGTAGTGTATTATGACCGGGCTGTTGGTTTGTTGTTTGACGGTAATGGTTCTTGCCAATGGGACGTAGGAATGCTGGAAGGCATGTACGTCTACACTTTTGTAGGGCAGTTTGATATCTCGGTCGTCATCATTGTCATCTATATCATGGCCCCAGTAGTGGATACAGAGGAATTCCATGACGCCAATGCTGGCATTGCGTTGTTGGTGTTCATGATAGTGCACGAAGAGCATGGGACATTTGAGCAGCTGATTAAGGCCGTTGTCGTGCAGTATAAACACTAGGAATAATATGTATGCCCCTATTTTTTTCACGCGGGGCAAAGATAGAAATTCCCGATCTAAAGGGCGATTATTTTTGATGAGGTGTATATTTGTCTGTGCGGGGCCCTGACAAATTTCCCGACCGATATGATCTCAGCCATTGACCAGGAACGATATATACATCATTTCAGAACGACATTGGAAAGTTATACTCCTATCAGTGCGAGTACCTGGTTGGCGGTGGCAGCGCTGATCCGTTTTCAGGAGGTGAAGCGGGAGGAAATATTATTACGGGAGGGGCAGATAGCGCGACAGATGCACTTTATCTGTAAGGGGATATTGCGGGCTTACCTGACGGATGATAACGGTAATTTTTATAATAAGAATATATTCTGTGAGGGGCGGTTTGCAGCCTCGAAGGCTTCTTTATTGCGGCAGGCTCCTTCTCAATTCAGTATTGATGTATTGGAGGATGCTATACTTATTAACCTGGACTTCAGTACTTACCGGCATCTAATACAGACGCGGGATGATCTGAAGGATTTTTACATTGCGTATCTGGAGAAAAACTGGGTGATAGAGCGGGAGCAGCGGGAGATATCGTTGGTGATGGAAGACGCCACGACCCGTTATCTGAAGTTACTGCAGCAGTACCCGGACATTGACAAGCGGGTGAATCAATTCCATATAGCGGCGCATCTGGGTGTTACCCCGACACAACTTAGCCGGATCAGGAGCCAGCTGAAAAAAAACCGGTAAATCAACATATGTAAACGGTGGGGTGTAATGCTCCTCTTACTTTTGTGCGACTTACTATCATTTTTACTGTTACGGCAAGGGATGTACTCCGGTATGGTACCGGTCTGATTGGTCATTGTCAGGGCCAGCAGCGGGGCATCTATTGTCCAAACAAAAACAATTTTATGCAACTTATTGATCATTTGAAATGGCGTTATGCTACTAAAAAGTTTGACCCCAGCAGCAAGATCCCGGCTGCTGATCTGCAACAGCTGCAAGAGGCTATTCAGTTATCGGCCTCTTCTTTTGGTTTACAATTATATAAGGTATTGCTGATCTCGGACCCTGTGTTGCGGGAGGCGTTGCGGGCGGTATCGTGGGGGCAGGCGCAGATTACGGATGCGTCTCACCTCGTCGTGTTTTGTCATTACACACAAGTGGATGATACGCATGTGGATGAGTACCTGCAACTGACTTCGCGGATGCAGTCGGTGGACATTGGTCTGCTGGCGGATTATGGAACGCTGATGAAAAATATGATCGCGCGGCAATCTATCACGGAGCGACATCAGTGGACGGCGAGGCAGACTTACCTGGCATTAGGTACGTTGCTGGCCGCCTGTGCGGAGTTGCGGATCGATGCATGTCCGATGGAAGGATTTGACGCTGCGGCATATGACAGGATACTGGGATTGACGGAGCAAGGGCTTCATGCCACGGTGATTGCGACGATCGGTTATCGTTCGGGGGACGATGTTACGGCGAAAGCGATCAAGGTAAGGAGACCATTGGAACAATTGTTTGAGTTACGTTAGTCCGTTAACGATATGTCACATCTTATCCTTTTATTATTAGCCTTCACCGGTGGTATTTTCCTCGCTTTACAAGGCGGTCTGAATGCGCAGCTGGGGGTGTTGTTACGGCATCCTTTGCTAGCGACGGTAGTGGCTTTTTTTTTTAGTACTTTTTTTGCATTATTGCTGGCGGCGGGTCAGATCAGGCAGTTGCCTTCGCGGGCTGTATTACAGCAGGTGCCTGTCTATATGTGGTTTGCCGGGGGATTTTGCAGTGTAGTGGGAATCAGTTTGTATTATTATACTATTCCCAAGCTGGGGGTAGCTACGATGATCTCGCTCGGGCTGTGCGGACAACTTATATTTGCGGTGGTGGCTGGTCACTTTGGCTGGTTACATCTGCCTATGGAACCGCTTACTATTAAAAAAACAATCGGTGTTGTCGCTATTATCGGCGGCATCTTATTAATCAATATCAAATGAAATCGCATTCCACACTCTCTGAATTAAATATAGTAAACCTGACCAGCTTGTGGCAGGCTGCGGGCGCTCCATTTGGCGCCAATCATACGGGCGATGTTTACCACTATACACAGGTTGCTGATTCTGACTGGCCGAACCGGTTTTGGTTAAAGCCCGGTGCGGATAATGCGGATGATATTGCTACTGCTATTACCGCATTTAATGAGCTCCCCGGTTACCTGACTTTTCCTTACTGGGACCTTGAAAGGCGGGGTCATGACCTGTTGCTGGCGGAGGCGGGGCTGGTGCAGCGATTTGCGCAAGCGGGGATGACGATGCCATTGACCAAAGCCTATGCTACTACTTTCCAGCTTGATTTTGAGCAGGTAACGGATGCGGCGGCGGCCCGGTTGTGGGCGGATATTTACCCGAAAGGTTTCGGATATGTAATCGGTCAGCAGATACCTACGGCGGCGATGGAGCAGATCCAGTTTTACCTGGCGCGTTATGACGGGGAGCCGGTAGGTACGGGGATGTTGTACAATACGGGAGATATTGCCGGCATACACGGGATAGGTGTGATACCCGAGATGCGCAGGCGCGGGTTTGCGGAAGAGATCATGCAGTTTGTGATCAATAGGGCATTGGAAGACGGCGCCCGGTATGCCGCTTTACAAGCTTCGCAGATGGGCAAAGGGCTTTATCTGAAGATGGGCTTTGACGACCTGTTTGAGATACGCAACTACCGGCCGGTGACTTTTTAAATCAATCAATAAACGGTAGCAGCTGCCGGCTGTCGGGGATATAGATCTGGCGGCCGGCGGTGGTGACGATACCTGCTTCCGCCCATTCGTTGAGGACTTTGAATAAGGTCTCATAGGTGGTGCAAGCGAAGGATGCGATGTCCTGTTTGCTGAGGTTCCCTAATAAGCACCCCTTTTCATCTTTACCGAACAGCCGTTCCAGCGTGAGGAGGCTATCGGCGATACGACCTTTTACGTTACGATGCACAATATTTCGCATATGTTGTTCTGCCTTCTGCAGTTCGTCGGCATATAGTTGCACCATTTTATAAGCCAGTTCATGATTGACCAGTAAGGTGGTGCGGAAAAATTCCGGTGAGATAAAGCAAGCGGTCACTTCTTCCACCGCTGTTGCTGAGACCGGATAAATAGCGGCGCTGCTCATGCCGCGGTGGCCCAGCACCTCTCCTGCTGCTACGAATTTCATGATCATCTCTTTTCCTTCGTCGCCCCATTGTTTATGCACTTTGACTTTTCCATTGTGGATAAAATAGCAACCCTCGAAGGCATCTCCCTCCTTAAAGATGGCAGCACCTCTTTTGAAGGACCTGATCCTGGCATGGGAGCGGATGGCATCTTTCCATTCGGGTAGACTATGTTCACACAGGAAACAATTCGGGTGATGCTCCATATCTTACGTTCTTAAAATATTGCTAAAACAATATTTTATTCAGTTTTTAATATTAAAAAAACCTTATAATATTGCAAATATAATAATTTAGCAGTCAAAAGCATATTAATCTATGAGCAAAATACCAGACGGTCCGGAAGGCGGGATACCTATTTCCTCTTCGCTGGAGGTGGCGGAGCCAGCTATTGAGACGGCGCGCCCAGTGAACAAACGCGTATTTTATTTGAGTGTGCAAGTGGTTATCAATGCTATTATTATCGGCGGAGTAGCCAAGTTGTTGGTAGCGTTGATCAACCTGATCACCAATATTTCTTTTTACGGGCAGTTTTCTTTTGAGGAGCAAGGGCCGGCGCATCACCAGCTGGGATTGTTGGTGATCGTGATACCGGTGATCGGGGCTATTATTATAGGGTTGATGGCGAGGCTGGGATCGGCAGCGATCCGGGGGCACGGTATCCCAGAAGCGATGGAGCAGGTGTTGACGAATGAGAGCCGTATCAAACCTATCATTACGTTATTGAAACCTTTATCTGCTGCTATATCCATTGGTACCGGCGGTCCGTTTGGTGCGGAGGGGCCCATTATTTCTACCGGGGGTGCTTTTGGTTCATTTGCCGGGCAGCTCATGCATATTTCTCCCAATGAGCGGAAGATCATGTTGACGGCGGGGGCTACGGCCGGTATGGCGGCTATTTTCGGCACTCCATTGGCGGCGGTGATGCTGGCGATAGAGTTATTGTTGTTTGAATTTTCTCCCCGGTCTATTATCCCAGTGGCGTTGGCTTGTGCGACGGGGGCATCGATGCACTTCCTGTTATTTGGTACGGAGCCTGTGTTTGCGATGCCCGGCATCCCGGAAGCCGGTTATCAGGCTTTGTGCTGGTATGTGTTGCTGGGGGTGTTGATAGGTATTATTGCGGCCGGTATTTCCAAAAGTATTTACCTGATAGAGGATGTGTTTGAGCGGTTGCCGATACACTGGATGTGGTGGCCTGCGATCGGGGCGGTTGCGATTGGTGTGGTAGGTTATTTTGCGCCTTATACCTTAGGGGTAGGATACAATAATATTTCGGAGCTGCTGAGCGGGACCTTACCACTGCAGCTGGTGCTGGGTCTTTGTTTTCTGAAGTTTTTGTCCTGGTCTATTTCGCTGGGTAGCGGCACTTCTGGAGGTACGCTGGCGCCTTTGCTGACGATAGGCGGTGCTACGGGCGTCACTTTGGGAATGATCGTGCTGGCGGTATTTCCGCACGCGCCTATCAACTTGTCTACCTGTGCGCTGATCGGGATGGCGGCGATGTTTGCCGGGGCATCGCGGGCACTGCTTACCTCTATCGTATTTGCGCTGGAGACAACGATGCAACCACACGGGTTATTGCCTTTGCTGGGCGCTTGTACGGCTTCCTATTTTATTTCCTTTTTCCTGATGCGCGGTACTATTATGACGGAGAAGATACACCGTCGTGGGGTGAGTACGCCGGATGTGTATGAGCCAGACGTATTGCAGTCTGTCAATGTGGATATGGGTATGGAGTGCGCTTTTGACACGGTGGCGGCGATGGCGACGGCCGGGCAGGTGAAGGCGCAATGGGCAATGGCCCGTACAACCCCAGCAGCACTGGTACTTAAAGGCGGGGACGATGCGGTAGCCGGTATCCTCTCGGTGCAGCAATTATATGCGGCGGCGGATGATGTGGCGCTGGTGTCGCTGGTCAGCACGACTAAACTATATGTGTATCCGAAGCGTACATTGGGTTTTGCAGTGGCATTGATGCACCGGTATGGGCTGGAGCATTTGCCGGTGGTAGATGAGCAGCAGAAGGACCGGGTATTGGGCGTGTTGACTCCTTCCTCCATCTTTTCGGCCTATTCGCGGTACCGGCAGTCGGGAGAGCGATATCAACGGACCATTTCTCTTTCGCAGCGGCGGAAGCGGTTGATCGTGAGTAGCCGGCATTGGCTGAAGACCTGATATATGGAATGGATATAGGAATCCTGTGATGGGGAAGCTGGCACAGATAACGCCGGTGAGGAAGGTCAGGCAGTCCTGATGCGATGTTCCTTGTTAACCCTTTTGCTGGCTATTGACATCATCATTACTGATCTTTTTTTTGGTCTTTTGTTCGAACATCTTTCCAAACTCCCAGTTGAAGGTAAGTTTTACGGTCTGTGAATAATAATGATTATTTAGGCTGGACCTGAATGTATTTGTATTCATGACATCTACCTGGCTGATGTATTGATTGAATGGGTTGATGGTGGCGAGCGTGACGGTCAACCTGTTTGCCGGAAATTCTTTTTTGACCGCTGCGCTGTAGTAGTACCTGGATGTTTTATATCCCTGTATGGTGACGGTGCGGGAGGTGAATTCGCCGAACAGCTGGATGGCGAAGTCAGCCGGCAGTTTATACATGGTATTAAGATTTACATCTGCGCCCCAGCCGCTATTGACGGACAGCAGCGGACCACTGTTGAAGTGAAGTTTGTTTGCATTGACATTGCTGTTCACATTCCACTGTGGAGATAGTTTGAAGGAGACGCTAAAATTCATCCCATATTGCTGATTGCCGGCCAGGTTCTGTTTGGAGGTAGTGAAGATACCCTCATTGTCGGTGCTGGTAAAATCGATGATACCATCCTGTGTTCTCTTATAGAACAATGCGGTGTTGAGGAACATACCACCAGGTGCGTTCCATCCGTATGACAGTTCACCCTGGTGTACCAGTTCGGGCTGCAGTTCCGGGTTACCAACGACGATGTTTTTAGGGTCGCTGGCATTGGCGTTCGGGTTGAGGTCCCAGATATAGGGCCGGGTGATCCTTTTGGTATAACTCACTGTCAGGGTTTGATCTGCGGGCAGTTTCCGGGTGATGGTGGCAGTAGGTATAAAGTTGACGAAGTTATTGCTGAACCGGGTGTTGATGTTTTTGAATTTACCATTCAGCCAGGTGCCTTCTGCGCGGGCGCCAGCTTCTACGTACCAGGCTTTAGACAGGTTCATTTTGAGCAAGCTGTATCCTGCCAGTACATCCTGGTGATAGGTGAATTTGTCGGAGCGATCGGTAACCAGCTGCAGGACGTCGGGTTGTGAGGCTTCTCCTACCCAAACGGTATAGTTATTACGTGCACTTCTGAGGATGGATTTTACGCCACTTTCCAGCAGGTATTTCCCTTTGGTATCCAAGGGATGGTTATAATCGGCCTGGAAGGTCCATTCCTGGTTCTGTGTACGTCCTTCATTCTTTTCGCGATACCTGACTTTTTCCTCAACCGGTGACTGTTGAGTATTGTATGCGTTGCGATCTGATGAAGGGGAGAACTGTGTGAGCAAGGTCAGTTCCTGTCCGTTCTTTTTGAATTTCCGGGTGTATCCCAGGCTGAAGTCGGCACCGCGGAAGGTGACTTTAGTACGAACGGACTGGGTGTATCTGTCGCTGATCCCGCCATTAGGATTGGTGAGGGTACTACGCTGATCTGTGTTTTCCGGCCAGTTGCCCAGCCAGGTATTTACACCCAGGCTGAACTCATTGGATTCGTTGGGGGTGAAACCTATGTTTAGTTCGGCAGAGCCGTGGGGCATAACATTATCCTTTACGGTGTATTGATCGATCCTGACCTGTGGACTGCCATCTTTGATGGCGGTTCTTTCCAGGGCGGTAGTGCTTTTATCGCGGATACGATGCAGGTGACCATGGAAGCTCATATTCCATTTTTCATTGGCCAGCGAAAACCGGGGGTTGAAGGCTTGTTGCCAGTTGCTGGCTGTGAGCTCTACGGCGACGCTCTTGTTCTGCTGTCCTTTTTTGGTGATGATATTAATCACGCCAGCGGCTCCTTCTGCATCGTATTTAGCGGAGGGGTTGGTAATGATCTCTACGGAACGGATGATATCTGCCGGCATCATGTTCAACGCATCAGCGGGGCTGCGTGCTATCTGCCCGGAGAATTTTCCATTGATCAATATCTTGAGGTTGCCGCTGCCACGCATGGTGACATTCCCCTGGGGATCTACATTCAGTGCGGGTGCTTTACGTAATACATCGGCGGCAGTTCCTCCTTTGTTGCTGATGTCACTATCGGCATTGTATACAAGCATCCCTGGTTTTTGTTCTATCAGCTGTTTCCGAGAAACGATATTCACTTCTTTCAGCTGGCTGGTGGTAGTGGTCAGTTCTATTTTCCCGAGGTTGGCGATACTTTTTCCGGTCGTTAGGATAAAAGGCATACGAGTCGGGTCGTATCCGACAGAGGATATTACCAGTATATATGATCCGGCGGTGGGTATCTTGATACGGAACAGGCCATCTTCACCGGAATAGGCGGCAGCGACCTGTGCTCCATCTTCTTTTATGACGCCCAATGTAGCATAAGCTACCAGTTGTTGTTTATCATCTTTTAGTGTACCCGTGACTGTGAACGTTGTTTGCTGCGATTGTCTGGCCGAGGTAAAAAGTGGCAGACAATTCATCAGCAGTAAGGTCAAAATAAAAGTCCATCTATAGCCCAGCATCCGCAATAAGGTTTAATATGTTTAGAAAAGGATTCGTAAGATCGGCATAGCAGCAGTATTCATTGCCATCCGTATAGGCAGCCGTAAGGCCAGGGAGCAGGTACAGGATAAAAGGAATAAATACTAGCTGTTTCATCGCACGGTTAGTTTGCGTACCCGGCAGGTTGAACACGGATACTTTTACAGGTGGACCGCTAAATTCATAAAGAAAAGGAAAGGAGGTTTTCGAAAACAGGAAAAATATTTACGAAAAAGGGAATTTCTCCTGCATATCAATGTATGCAGGAGAAATTCCCTTTAGTAACAGTAGAGAGAAAGGCTAGTAAATACCGAATAGCAGCCGGGTGATCTTAAATCGACGGATACCGAATTCGAAGACCAGCATGGAGATAATGAATGTGCTTACTGTCAGTAACAGGAATCCGGCGAATGGATTGATGTCGCTTCCAAGCACATAATAAGCCAATATAAACAGGATCGTCTGGTGTATGATATATACCGGTAGAAATGCCTGGGAGGCATAACGTAGTATCTTATTATTGATATTGAGGTATCGGGATGCATATCCGATAATAGCGGCTGTAAAACACCAGGCCACCATCCCCCGCCATGCATTGATCCATTGGACGGTGAGAGTGTCAAAGTGGGCGGTATCTATGAGACCGGTGAGTACGCCCCCGTAGTAGATGAAGACACTTATTAATGCGAAGGACAGACATATTTTGCGACTTTTCAGGAATCCGTTGTAGATAGCGGAATCGCTGGCTAACATGAATCCATATATGTAGTAAAAACACATGACAATGAAATTCAGGCTATCGTGTATGATATCCAGTACTCCGCTCTGTATATGTATCCTCAGGAAAAATTCTATCATTAAGATAGGCACTACTAGCAGGATATTACCGTAGCGGGAGGACAGCAACGTTCTGAGTCCTGGCATACGCTGGAAGGGGGAGACTTTCTTGATCCGAACGCACAGTGGTAGCAGCAATGCGGATATTACTGCCAGGTATCCGATGTACCAGAGGTGGTGCCAGCTGAGGTTGCCTGCGGGATATGGGGTGAGGTTGGTGAAGTAGTGTTGTGTGTACCAGGTGAAGTAGTTGTAATCTATTTCTCCTTTGTAGAGGTGTTCCAGGTATATCTGAGGGGGTACTATCACGAATACACCGAACAGGAGGGGGATGACGAGCCGACTGAGTCTGGCGGTGATAAATTGCAGCGGGTTGCGTTTAATCATGGCTATGCGGGCGCCATATCCGGCCACGAACATTAGTACCGCTACGTACCAGATGAGTACGATGGCGTTGAATATACTTAATGCGATGGATGTTTCTTTACTTTTCATGTGATAGGGAAAGGAGGAATACAGCAACGCCGCATGATATGGTATCAATATGGCGATACAGCCTGCTTTCACCCAATCAATGTAAAATAGCCTGGCCGGGTTGACGGCTTGTCCGGCTACTGCTACGGCCGGATCGATACCCGCCACCGGTACTGCCGGTACTGCTACTTTATCGTCTTTAAGCATAAAGCATACTTTTAAAGGTTAATAATAATTGAATAGTGTGATCAGTGGTAGTAGAGGGCGGCCCCCAGCTGTCCACCTGCAGCTGCGCTCAATATCAGGGTGATTTGTGCCTGTTGTGGCTGATATTGCTGTTCGCATGCATCGAGCAGTAGGGGTAATGTAAGTGTCTGCCTGTTGCCGGGGCCTTCAGGTAGCTGGATAACGGGGGCTTCCCAGCCCAGTTTGGCCTGTATTGCTGCGGCGGTAACCGGATCTGCGAAATGCGGGATGATGTAACTGATGTCGGAGGGTTTTAGGCCAGCGGTTTTCAGTAAGCGGTCAGCCAGTTGTTTCAGCAATGGAAGTATTTTTTTGCTATATGCCTCGATGCTGGTGATGCTGACCAGCGGATCTCCATTGGTCCATTGTACCCAGGCGGCACCATATTCCAGTAAATCCGGGTGGCTTTCGAACAGGCACTCCCCTATTCCCGCTTCAGTGGTTGTTGACTGTTCCAGCAGCCAGGCTGCTCCTCCTTCGTATATGCCTGCCGGTGCCTGTTGATTGAGGGTATTGTTTTCCATTTCGCCTGTACATACCAATGTGTAGGAGGTACGGCCGGTTTCCATCATGACGCCAGCGGTGTAACAGGCCTGGAGGAAGCCGAGGTTGCCATTGAGCAGGTCTATGCCAAAGGTAAGCGGTGCGCCTTGGGAGCGGCCGTTGTAAGCATTGAGATTGAGGTTGCCACAGATCATGGTAGCGATGGCCGGCTCGTAGATATGATCGTCGCGATGTACGCCGGTATAGAATACGAGGCCGATATCGGAGCGATCCAATTCCGGCACCTGTGCGAGACAGGCGGCAGCGGCATCTGAGGCCCAGCGTAAAGCGGATGGCCCCTCTTCTGTTTCGGATACGGGAGCGCTGAAGGCCCGGGCTTTTATGCGGGTGCGTTTGGCCAGTGTATTAACCAGCGTTATGTTTTCCGGCTGTTTTTTCTCTGTTGGGATACCGGTTTCCCAGTACTGGCGGACCCTGTCCGGCAGATCGTCCATTCCATAGAGGGCGGTGCCTATATTGAGGCCAGATCCGCTGATATACATCAGGAAGTTCTGCCAGGAGGGGATATTTCCTTTCAGGATATGGTCCTGCAGGGCTATCCAGTGGGTGGTGGTAGCGGTATTTCCTCTGTGGGAGATGTTATCGATCACATTACTGGCATGTGCCAGTTCTTTGCCCAGGAAACGATTGATGCCGATACGGGTATTGGCGATAGCGATGCTGGAGGCCTGGTGCATGAGCAGGAAATCTACCTGTTCGGGTTGCCAGCGGTTTTTTATCATGGTCTGCAATGCATGCCGGGCGGTTTCCATATGTCCGGCGTCCATCATGCCGATGGCATCTGCTCTTACTAACAAGCCGGCTCCCTGTTTGCTGGACCTCACGACACAGAGATCGCTGTAAGCGCCCATGGTGAACAAGTCGATATCGACAAAACCTTTGCCCGGTGTAGTGGTTGGCTCCAGGACCATTGCTAGTCCGCTATCGCCCAGTGTGAGGGCTGCGATTCCCAGGTCGAGGTAATCTTTTATTTCGGGTAAGTGATTTTGAGTGAGGTGTGTCAGGTATTCTCCGCTGACGAGCATGATGCGCCCGGCTCTACCGGTGCGGATATAGTTATCTGCCAGTAATAAGCCGGAGAAAATACCCGCGCATGCGTTGGAGATATCGAAGGTCAGGGCATTGTTGCAACCGAATTGTGCAGCGAGGCGGGCGGCCATAGAAGGTTCCAGCACCAGGCGTTCCTGGCCATCCATTCTGAATATGCTACAGGTGATAAGGATATCGATATCGGCCGGGGTATAGCGGGACATGGCGAAGCAACGTTCCATTGCTTTGGCGGCCATCCCGAAGGTGCATTCATCTTCTGCCGTCACATGGCGTGCTTTTACACCGGTGAGTTTTTCCATCGGGAAGCGGACGGTATTGACGCAACCGTTCAGCACTTCTTTGGAGGTCATGATCCTTTCGGGGAGGTAAGCATGGAAACTTTCGATATTGATGCGTAATGCTTCTCTGTCATTGGCGGCAGGTTGTCCTTGCTGATAGAGCATGTCTGCGGTAAATGACAATGTCTGCAAGCGATATTTATCAGCCGCTGCTTCCCCCTCTTTGAAAGGCGTCAGTGCTGGTGCCAGTTCGTGTATGGTCTGGAATTCGAACAAGGTTTCGGGGAACATTTTATATCCCTGCTCTGCCATTTTCATTACGACACCGATGCTCTGTAATGAGGCACCGCCGAGGTCGAAGAAGTTATCGTGGATGCCTATCCTGTCTGTGCCCAATATTTCCTGCCATACATTTACCAGCAGTTTTTCTTCTTTAGTTTGCGGGGCAATGTATTCACGGCGAAAGTTGCTATGGGACAGGTCTGGTTCCGGCAACGCATTCCTATCGATCTTACCATTGGGAGTGAGCGGTAATTTTTCGAGGAAGACAAAAAATGCCGGGATCATGTATACTGGTAGTTTCTTCAGTAGGGCGTTACGTAATACATCTGGCGTGAGTCCAGGGGTAGCAGGTACGATGTATGCTACCAGCCGGTTCATGGCATTGTTATCCTTTCTTACGGTCACGACTACTTTGGCCACGCCCTCCTGTTGGGACAGGTGATAGGAGATTTCCTCTGTTTCTATACGATAGCCGTTGACCTTGACCTGATAGTCGGCTCTTCCGAAATATTCAATATTGCCATCGGGAAGATACCTGGCGCGGTCGCCGGTGTTATATATGCGTTCTCCCGGTCTGAATGGGTCTGCGACAAATTTGCCAGCAGTCAGTGCCGGTTGGTTATAATAGTCAATAGCTAAGCCACGGCCGCCGATATAAAGTGTGCCCACCATTCCCGGCGGAACGGGTTGGAGGTATTGGTCCAGGACGTACAAGCAGGTATTGTCTACAGGGCGGCCGATGGGTACGTTGGAACGATCACTTTCCATGACCTTACTTATGGCGCTGAAGATGGTCGTTTCGGTGGGGCCATAGCCATTCCATACGCTTTTGTTACCAGCCAGCAGTTTATTAGCTAATTCGCGTGGGAATGCTTCTCCGCAGCAGATAACGGTCATGTCCGGTTTACCTTTCCATCCGGCATCAAGGAGCATCATCCATGTTGCGGGTGTAGCCTGCATTATGGTGATGTCGTGTTCTTCCAGCATTTTCGCCAGTGCGATGCCATTCTGTGTCACATTACGCGGGGCGATCACTACGGTTGCTCCTGACAGGAGGGGCAGGTATACTTCTAACCCGGCGATGTCAAAAGACAGGGATGTGACAGCCAGGAGGCGGTCATCTGCTGTGACATGCAGTTTGCGTTGCATACTATGCAACAGATTCATGAGGGCGATATGCGGGATACGTACTCCTTTTGGTTGGCCGGTAGAACCGGAAGTATAGATGATATACACGGGGTCTTCAGCAGCCACTATCTGTTGTACCGGTGCTGCCGCTTTATTTTTCCAGGCGGCGTCTGTTTCATCCATGTAGATCACTTTTATCCCATCTGCAGCCGGGTCCTGCAAGCGCTGGTGCGTGAGTAAGCAGCGAATACCTGCATCCTGCAGGATATACTGTTTGCGTTCTGCCGGGTATGCCGGATCGATGGGGACATATACGCCGCCGGCTTTCATAATAGCCAGTAAGGCGATCAGCATATCGCTGTTCCTTTCGAGGCTGACGCCTACGGGCTGTCCGGCTGAGATATCCTGTGCCAGGAGATAATGTGCCAAGCGGTTGGACCAGCGGTTCAATTCCTGATAGTTCAGTGTGTGTTTATCATCTATCACGGCTGTTCTACCCGGCGCACATAGTGCCTGTCTGACAAACCACTCATGAAAAGAATGCGGAACGGGTATTTGTATTGCTGTTTTATTCCAGTCTACCAATAATTGTTTTCGTTCGTCTTTATCTAAAAACGATATACTGGCGACTGGCTGTTGCGGTTGTGCCAGCAGCTGTCGTAGTAGTTGCTGGTAGTGTGTTGCCATTTTCTTCACTGACGACTGTTCGAAAAGGGCGGTGTTGTATTCCCAAACGGCGGTGAATGCGGGGCCATCTTTCCTGATGGTCAGGGAGAGGTCGAATTTGGCGGAAGGGATATCTACCGGCAAGAAGGTTGCTTTACCACCTTCCCACGCAAACGCTGTTTCTTCAAAAGCCTGCATTCCGAAGAGTACCTGGAATATGGGATGATAACTGGCGGCTCGTTTATAAGGCAATTGTTCCACGAGTTTTTCAAACGGTACCTGTTGATGATCCAGGTCTTCTGCCATTGTTATTTTGAGCCTGTTCAGTAATGTTTCGAAGGTGGTATCGTTGGAGAGCCGGCTTCTGATGGGGACCATGTTCACGAAAAAGCCTATGATGCCGGCCAGTTCTTTGCGTTCCCTGTTGGCTACGGGTGTTCCCGTTACGATATCTTCTTCTCCTGTATACTGACATAATAATACCTTAAATGCTGCCAGCAGCAATACGAACGGTGTGGTTTCGTATTGACGGCAGGCGGTAGTTACCGCGTTGGTCAATTCTTTATCCAATGGGTATTCGAAGGTTTCCCCTTCGAATGTCTGCATGACAGGGCGGGGGTTATCTACTGGTAGCTCCAGTAGGGGTGGTGCGCCATGGAGACGTTCTGTCCAATACTGTAGGGACGTGTCCATACCACCGTTCGTTTCCAGTTCGTGTTGCCATACTGCATAGTCGCTGTATTGCAGTTCTATCGGAGGCAGGACCGGTGATTGTTGATGCAGCAGGGCGTTGTAGGTGAGGGAGAGTTCCCTGATAAACACTTCCATGGACCATCCATCTGCGATAATATGATGCAGGCAACATACCAGGTAGGTGGCTTGTTTTCCTTTTGCAATGCGGATACGATAGAGGGGGCCTTTCTCCAAGTCGAATGGCGTGGAGGCTTCTTCTCGGATCAGCTGTTTAATCTTCTCTTCTTCCTGGGAATCGTGTATGGTTATTACCGGCAGGGATACCTGTTTATGCGGATGTACGAGCTGTAGTATATTCATACCATCCGGTTCGAAGGTGGTACGCAGGCTTTCATGTCGTTCTGTAACGAATGCCAGGCTTTGTTCGAATATTTCCGGACGGAAGTCACCTTCCAGCTTTAATGCGCCGATGATATTATATGCTTCATTCGCTCCTTTAAACCGGGATAATATCCAGAGTCTGCGTTGGGCAGCAGAAGTGGGGAATGCGAATATCTCTCCGGTTGCTACATTTTGCTCCATAAGGGTAATCAATATTTTGATGGTAGGATAATTAGTGTCGGATGAACTTTCCGCGATCGGCCCGTTTGATCTCGGGGGTAATGCCCGCTGTGGAAGCCTTTCGCCGAATGATCTCATTGCTTATCGTATGTATGGTGGGTGAGCGGAATACGGCACCCAGGGATACTTCCACGTCGAAGTACGCGGTGATCTCTGCCATGATCCTGGCAGCCAGTAAGGAATGACCTCCTATAGCGAAGAAATTGTCGTGAATGCTGATCCGTTCGAGGTGCATGGCTCTTTCCCAGATGGCCGCTACGGTTTTTTCTTCGGAGGTCTGCGGAGGAGTATATTCCTGTTCGCCTACTTGTTGTATATGCTGTAATAAAACATGGTGATCTACTTTTCCCTGCCTGTTGAGCGGGAAGGTATTCAACAGTATATATTTACCCGGGATCATGTAGTGTGGTAACTTATCGGACAGGAAGGTCGTCAATACTACGGCTGTTATTTCGGATATGGTTGTTTCCACGAAGGCGATCAACACTGCGGGGCCGGTAGCCGGCTGATGTTTGTGTATCCATACTGCGCTGACACCCGGGAATGTGGAGATTGTTGTTTCTATCTCTCCTGGTTCTATTCTGTATCCTCTGAATTTAAATTGCTGGTCTCTTCGCCCTACGAACTGCAGTTGTCCATATGGCAGGTAGCATACTATGTCGCCGGTTGCATATAGTCGTTCGTTGTCATTCCACGGCGCATTTATAAACCGGCTTTCGTTCAGATCGGGTCGTTTGAAGTAGCCCCCTGAAACACCTTTACCACTTATATACAGTTCTCCGGCTACGCCCATTGGTAAAGAGCGGTGTTGTTCATCTAGGACATAGACCTTTGCATTATTGAGCGGACGACCTAATGGTATATCAGCATTATATGCCGACAGTTCATACACCGGGTAATACAAGGATATAACGGTACATTCAGTAGGGCCATATGCGTTTACCAATACGCCTGCATGCTTACAATACGGCATTACCTGCCTGACGTATTCCAGGGAGGCTGCTTCTCCACCAAAAAATAACCTGTCGAAAGCGGCGACAAAGGCAGGGTCTTCTGTGGCAAAACGGTTGAACAGGGAAGTGGGTAGTAATGCTACATTTACTTTCTGTTCATTGACATATGCCAGCAGTGCTTCCCGAGAATAAACCGTTGAAACCGGCAGGATATGTAGTCCTGCTCCATTCAGCAATGCGCCGAATATTTCGAAGGTGCTGCCATCAAAAATATAATTCGACAGCTGCGCCATATTATCACCCGGACCGATGGGGAGGCATTTGTTATCTTTTACCAGGTTGACTACTCCTGCATGTAGTACCTGTACAGGTTTGGGGTGTCCTGTAGAGCCGGAAGTAAACATCACGTATGCGGTATCTTCTCCTGTAACCAGACAATCCGGTTCCTCTTGCTGCATGCGGCGGATGTGTTCTTCGTCACTATTGAATGCTATTATACGTATGTAAGCAGGCAATTCAAGCAATGCCAGCTGAGCGATGTCATCACAGACGAGCACTTCACATCCTGTGGCTTGTAACATAGCTTTTATGCGAGCCGGCGGGAGGTCGGGATCGACAGGCATATATGCAGCCCCTGCTTTGAGGATGCCTAATATAGACACCACTACTCTTGTCGACCGTTTCAGCATATAAGCCATTACCTGGCCTTTTGAGGCAGGGTATGACACCCGTATAAAATGTGCCAGCTGGTTGGCGTAGGTATCAAGATCACCATAGGTGATACTTGTATCTGGTGCTACTACAGCGTCCTGGCCTGCATATAAGGCAGCTACGGTGGCGAACAACCGATGTATTACCTCATTGTCCTTATGATCGATCACACCGCTATTCCATTCTTCCAGCTGTTGTTCCCAGGCTGGCCTTGTCCATTGCCATTCATCGAGCGGAACGTCCGGTTTGGCTATTGATTGCTGGAGATACCACAGATACTGTTGACAGAGGTCTTCTATAAAAGCATCATCGTAGGCTGCCGTTCTGTATTTACATTGTATATGCAGTTGTTCGCCGTCGTCGACTACGTCCAGGGCAATGGAGAACGGGCTTTGTTGTGGCAGATCGTAGTAGGTATTGCCGTATTGATCGGCTTTGGCGCCTCCTGAAGCTTTTGGGAATACCAGGTAATTGAGTACATGCTGCAGCAGCGGATGTTTTCCCGGCGCTCTGTCGATATCTGCCAACGCGAGGATATCGGAGAAGGGGTATTGTTTATGCGACAATATCCGGATGAAATTTTTTGTGCTGTCCCGCAGATGTTCTGTAAATGTATGCCTGGGATACCAGGTACTGGTAACCGGCAACAGGTTGACAAAATATCCGAGGGTATCTTTGAACAGTCTGTGATCTCTATTAGATACGGGTACGCCCGTTACGATTTTCTGCAAGCCGGTATATTTATGTACCAGCAGTTGAAATACGGATTGCAGCCAGGCAAAAGTGGTGACATTCTGACGACCGGTTTGCTCTTTGAGCTGTTGATATAGCGTGATATCTACTTTAAAGGTGCTGGCGGCCGTAGTGTCCATTTCTCCATCTTGTAGTTGCCTATAGGCCGCCAGTTCCCGCATTACCGGAAATTCCCCAGCCTGCTGCTGCCAAAACTCTCTGTATTTTTTGCCCATCTCTCCTGCCAGGAGATCCCGTTCGGCTATGACATGCTCCCGGAATGGTTTAGGTGTTGGTAATTCACCGGTAAGCGACATACCCTGGTATACTTCCTGACAATGTCGCATGAAGGCTTCATATATCAAGGCTTTACATTCAAAGTCATAGATGATATGATGGACGACGAACAAGATGATATGTTCTGCACTATTTTTTGAGAAGATGTACATGCGGGCTACGGGTCCATTCTCAAGGTCGAACGGCAGCAGTTGCTTTTCCAGTATCTTGCTTTGCAGCGTTTCATCTTCCCAGCCGGAGGCATCTACCATTTCGAGGGAGGGCATTGTTTTCCCGGTAACGCATTCCGGCTCTGTTGTTCCCATGCGGAATATTGCGGTGAAGAGGGGATACCAGCTGCACATGCTACGCATGGCTTTGCGGATGACCACGGGGTCGAGTGAAAATGGTATATGGATAGCAAATCCTGTATTGTAGGTAACATCTTCCGGATGCATTTTTTGCATTAGCCACAGTGATTGTTGTCCTGCTGTGAGTGGCCATGCCTGGTTATTTTGTCCGGTACCTGTTTCTTTTTTCAGGTTGTGCCTGATGTCTGTATCTTGAGAAATAGGGTGATCAAAGTGGCTCATGACCGTGGTTTTCTTAGTTGTTCAATAATATGGTTTCCGATCTTCTCAGTCATGGGGATACGAAGGATCTACACGTAATTGTGCGATCTTAATCCGTCATGCTGAGTTGTGCGGGTTGTCTGCTTTCCTGGTATTCGGGTAACCTATTGACTACATTTACGATCATTGCACGTTCTTCTTCTGTCCAGGAAGCGGTGTTGTACAGATATTCAAGCAATTGTTTTTTATTACGGCGATCGGCTCTTTTACTGTTGCCTATATTTTCATCCGGCCAGTAACGTTTAAGCTGGAACGGATATCCAGGCAATCCATCTATCACTTGCACTGGTACCTGTTCATAGAAAGCATTCCAGTCCAGTTCGAATCCTGAGTCGTACAAGTCCCCTAATATTTCCAGTAGTGACCTGTAGTGTTCTACTGTATGGAATCTATGTTTGCTGCCAGCTGCAGGCTGGATCGTTGTTGCCCCGAATTCCAGGCATATTTTATCACTGCCTACGGTATGTAATAGCGCTACGGCGGCATCCAGGCTGATCTTGCCGGTAGCATGGGCAAGCCAATATTCCCTGGTCGCCAATTCTTTCTTGACCTCTTTGCCTTCTGTACCTGATATGAAAGGGATGACCGGTGTACGTAATACTACATAATCGAGTACGTTGGCAAACATTTCTGCCGCGATCTCCGGTGTAGTTGTTTTTCCTTCTTCACGGGCGATGAGCAGCCTTAATGCATCTTCAGCATTCATGACGCCTGCTGCTGTTGCGGCCAGGTATTCCCCTCTGCCATAGCCCAGTACCCTGTCGGGCAGTACTGTCCATTCTTTCAGCAATACTGTCAGAGCGTACTGGAATACGAAATGTGCGGCGGGTATTGTCCATTCAGGTCCGGCAGTAATGTTGTCCAATAATTTAAGTATATCGGTTCCTTTATTCTTCCTGATAAAACCGGCATGTTCATCCACTGATGCGGCGAAGGTAGCGAATCGTTCATACAATGATTTATAGAGAGCCGGTATTTCTTTGTCTGCGTTGTCATTGAAGATAAATGCCGTTGCATATTGTTCGCGGCCATTAGCTGGTTCGTCGAGTGCATCGGTTCCTTGGTCCAGGAACTGTTGCAGTTGTTGTTTAAGGTCTTCTATTGTCTGTACAATAAAGTGTTTGCGGTAACGCATAAGTGGGTTGATGCGCTGTACTGCTTTACAGAAGATATTTAAGGGCAGGTCCTGATCAGGGAACGCGAGGTGTTTGTCTGCATATTCTATCAGTGCATCTGCTGAGCGGGCTGACAGGGAAAAGAAATGATAGCCATCGATCGGCGTGATCTTTCCGGGTGTATATGTATCCTGTTTTGTTTCCGGAGCTGATTCCAGGATGACATGGGCGTTGGTACCACTGAATCCGAAGGCGCTTACGGCAGCTCTTGCGGGCCTGTTGACCTCCGGCCATTTTTGTTGTTGCTGCGGCACTTGTATATTATATCTGCTCCAGGGGATGCGGTGATTAGGATTTTTAAGGTGCAGGTGCGCCGGGATGATCCGGTTTTTGACAGACATGGCGGTTTTTACTACGCCGGTGATGCCGGCGGCGGCTTCGAGGTGGCCGATGTTGGTTTTTACAGAGCCTACCCATAACGGGCGCTGACGTGCGGCAGCGCCATATACGGCCTGTACGGCGGATAGTTCTATTGGGTCTCCCAGGGAGGTACCGGTACCAT
The DNA here is from genome assembly GCF_020386615.1 of Chitinophaga pendula. Classification (NCBI taxonomy): domain Bacteria; kingdom Pseudomonadati; phylum Bacteroidota; class Chitinophagia; order Chitinophagales; family Chitinophagaceae; genus Chitinophaga; species Chitinophaga pendula. The sequence goes on along the minus strand of NZ_CP077769.1, from coordinate 884,114 downwards.
GCGCTTCCAGGTAATCTACCTCTCCCGGTTCCAGTCCTGCGCTGGCCAGGGCTTTACGCATCAGTTTCTCCTGTGCTTTGCTGCTGGGTACTGTGAAACCGCTACCACCGCCATCCTGGTTGACCGCACTGCCCCTGATCACGGCATGGATACGATCGTTATCCCTTATGGCTTCTGACAATCGTTTAATGACGATCACTGCGCAGCCCTCTCCTCTCACATATCCGTTGGCATCTGCATCAAAGGTTTTACAACGGCCATCGGGGGAGAGCATGCGAGCATGAGAAATGGCCATCGTACTTTCCGGTATGAGTTGCAGGTTTACGCCCCCCACTACGGCCTGTTTACATTCTCCACGGCGGATGGCATTGCATGCCAGGTGTAAAGCGACAAGGGAAGAGGAACATGCTGTATCCATGGCTACGCAAGGGCCCTGAAAACCGAACACATAGGAGAGGCGGCCGGATAAAGCATTAAACACATTGCCTGTGCTGAAATAGGGGATGGTTCTTTTATCCAGCTCTTCCAAAGGTGTCTGGGTGATCCGTACCAGGTATTCTGAGGTACAGACGCCAACGAATACGCCGGTATCTGGTTCTGCCCCCGGCAGGTAGCCGGCATTTTCGAATGCTCTCCAGCAAGACTCCAGTAACAAGCGCTGTTGTGGATCCTGGGACCATGCTTCCTGTGGGGAGATACCAAAGAATGCAGCGTCAAACTGATCGATATCTTTCACGAAAGAGCCCCAACGGCTGTATATTTTGCCTATTACGTCCGGGTTGGGATCATAGTATTCTTCGAGGTCCCATCGTTCGGGAGGTATCTCTGTTACGATGTCTTCCCCGTTGAGCAGCATCTGCCAGAAAGCATTGATATCCCTGCCTTCGCCGGGGAAGCGACCAGCCATACCGACAATCGCCAGGGGTTCCTGTTGACGATAGTCTCTGTCACGATATGCCCTCAATTGATCGTAAGATTGCTTCATCAGTGACAAAGCATCTTGTAATGCGTTCTCAGTTTGCATACTCTTCCAATGTTTTGATATGAGTAAATAATTTTTCCAGCAGTGCATCTACGGGCAGGCTGCCATCCGGTTGTCCGTAGTTATCGAATGCTGTTGTATTATTTGTACTACCGTTTGCGGCTACGGATGGTTGTTGCTGTGTTTCACAGATCATTTCCAGCAGATAGCTACATAGCTGTTCTATGGTGCGGTATTCAAAGATATCTGTCACCTGTACGGCTATCTGCAGTTGTGTTTCTATCCTTTCTTTGAGTTGTATCACTGACATGGAGTCCATGCCCATTTCGAAGAGTCCCTGGCGGGAATCCGGTAATTGTCCGTTCTGGTAGGCAAGTATCTCTCCTACCTGTTCTTTCAGGAATTGCAATAGTACCTGTTCACCCTGGATGACCGGCATCGCCTGTATGTCTGCTCTTAGCTGGCTGAATCCTGTCTGTACTGTTCCTTGTTGTCTGCCACCAGGTGTATTCTGTGTTACCAGGGATTCAAACAGGTGTCCATGTCCCAGCATAGCAAGTAATGGAGCGAATACCGCCCAGTTAGCGTCTACGACCACGGGTTGTACATTTCCATGCCGGAGGAACAGTTCGAGTATATCCATTGTTTGTTCGGGAGGGAAGGCGTTGATACCTCTTTTACCCAGCATTTCGATATCTTCTACGCCAGCCATGCCTCCACCGGACCAGGGGCCCCAGTGTACACTCAGTGCACGCTGCCCTTTCCTGTTCCAGAAATGTAGTATGGCATCGAGGAACTGGTTTGCTGTAGAGTAATGGGTTTGTCCATGAGAGCCCCATGCAGCGGAAATGGAGGAGAAACCGATCACAAAATCCAACGGTGTATCCTGCAGTCTTTCGTACAGCCACCAGGTACCATATACTTTGGAGGCGATCACGGCAGTGAGTGCTTCCCGGCTGATATGGGTAGCCTCTGCGAAGCCAGCGCTACCAGCTCCATGTACGATCCCTGCCAACCGTTTTCCATCGGATTGCTTTTTGATCTCTTCCAGGAGAAAATCAACTGCTGCCGCTTCGCTGATATCTGCTTTGATCCAGCTTACTGCGCTGGTATCTGTAGTGCCCGGATCGAAGAATGGGTTATTATCTCCACTCCAGCCGCTGCGGCTTGTGACGAATATTTTCTGTACGCCTTTGGACAACAGCCATTTTACGGCTTTGATACCCAGGTATCCAGTGCCACCGGTTACCAGGTAAGCACCCTCGGGATCGATCTGGATATCTTCCGGTAGTTCGGCACCTTTGAACGGTGTTAACCTGGGTACCCACCATGTATTATCCCTATAAGCCTGTAAAGGCTCTGCTGCAGCGGATAGCCAGGCACTGATTACAGCTTTCCAGGTCTCGGGTTCCAGCGAAGAGGGTATATCCAGTACCCCACTCATCATAGCCGGCATTTCCAGGGAAAGACTTTTACTGAAGCCTATGATACCTGACTGTTGCCATCCTTCCAATGTGTCTGTTGCGGTAACGGCGACCGCATCCCTAGTGATGATAAACAGTGATGTCTGGCGGCTATAGGTTGTGCGGGCAAACTGTTGCGCCAGTTTGAGCAAAACGGCGGTGGCGGTTACGGCTAAAGCCGGCGCAGATATACCCTTTTGTTTTGCGGCATAGCCGGATAAGGTGGCTGCGTAAACAATATGCAGCGGATGTTCAGCAGCGGCGAGTTCTGCGGATAGCCACTGCCAATCGTCTTCTTTATCAGGGTTTAGGATATAACCATCAACGGTCGCTTCGCGTTTCGCGGCAAACTGTACAAACCATACGGTTTGTTCTCCCAATATTTCCTGCCAATGTTCTTTTTCTTCCGGCTCATCGATCAATATCAGCCACTCTCCGTCATTCAGCTGGCGTTTGCTGGCGGGTAACGCCTGTTGCAGCCAGCTGTAGTCGTAGGCTGTTTTCTCGGGATCTTTCCGTTCTGGTTGTATGGGTACTTCTGTTATGACAGCCGTTGGTTTTTCAACACCCGGCAGCATGTCTACCCAGTAACGCTGACGATTGAACGGCATCAGTGGCAGTACGATCTTGTTATAGTTACAGTCCTGATAAAGTTGTTGCCAGGGGATACGCTGACCGGAGATATAAATAGCCGCCAGCTCCTGTAAGGCAGTTTCCCAGCCGACATTGGCCATCTCACCCGCCCAGCCGGCAAATGGTATTTGTTCTGTTATTAACCTGTTTATACGCTCACTAACCGGTTGTTGCTGCAGCGTCTCGGTATGTGTGTTTATATCTGATTCACTACTGATGGCTGTCAGGGCTGCCAGCAGTGTTTCTTTATCTTTTACTATCCAGGCGATGCGCTGGTTAAAATGTTGGCGACCTCCATTGGCGGTCCATGCGATATCATCTATGGCCACTTCGGGGTTGTGTTTTATAAATTCCCGCAGGTCACTGATCTTTTGCAATAAGGCGGGGAATTCTTTTGCACTGAGTGTAATGATATGAAAGGGGAAGGCGATCTTTTCCGCGGGGGTGATGGCTGCCGGTGCTTCCAGTAACATATGTACATTGGTACCACTTAATCCGAAGGAGCTGACGCCAGCGATCGGTGTAATACCCAGTGATATCGGCACATTTTCCACCGGTACGCGCAGAGCGGAGCTGTTCCAGTCAAACTGCGGGTTAGGAGCTGAAAAATGGAGGTTGGCAGGGATCAGGCCATGTTGCAGTGACAAGGTTGTTTTTATCAGGCCGGCGATACCTGCTGCTGCTTCCAGGTGTCCGATGTTTGATTTCACGGCTCCTACCCATAACGGGGTGTCGGTACTGCGTGTTGCCGCATATATGGTATCCAGGGCATCCAGTTCTATGGGGTCTCCCAGTACGGTACCTGTACCATGGGCTTCTATATAGGCCAGCTGATCGGGATGTATACCTGCTACTGACAGTGCTTCCTGTAATAGCTGTTGCTGGGCCAGCCCGTTGGGTACGGTGATGCCGCTGCTGTTACCATCGTGGTTGACTACGGAACCTTTGATAACGGACAGGATACGGTCGCCATCGCGTTGTGCGTCGCGAAGGCGTTTTAATACGATCATACCTACCCCTTCCGCCCTGACAAATCCATCTGCATCGGCACTGAAGGAACGGCAATATCCGGAAGGCGACAATGCGCGGGTACGGGAGAGGTAGATGCCCATTACCGGTGATAACATGAGCTGTACGCCACCTGCCAGTGCAATTTCACATTCCCGGTTACGCAGACTTTGACAAGCGATATGTACAGCCAATAAAGCGGAAGAGCAAGCGGTATCTACAGCGAAAGAAGGGCCATGTAAACCCAGGAGATAGGATATACGGCCGGGGGTAAAGCAATGGCCGTTGCCCAGCCCGTAATAGGCGTTGACGTTATGATCTCCCAGTTGCCGGGTTGTCAGGAAGGCATAATCATTTTGTCCTATCCCAACGAATACACCTGTTCTGGTCTTTGCCAGGGAATCGGGTGGTATGCCGGCATTTTCGAGTGCGTGCCAGGAGGCTTCCAGCGTGATGCGTTGCTGCGGGTCCATCATCATGGCCTCGATAGGGGATATATTGAAGAAGCCTGCATCAAACTGGTCTACGTTGTCGATGAAGCCCCCTTTGGTGCTATATATTTTTCCAGGTGCGTTGACATCCGGGTCATACACGGCTGATTTGTTCCAGCGGCTCAATGGGGTTTCGCTGATAGCATCTCTACGATGTTGCAACAGCTCCCAGAAAGCCTCCGGTGTATCTGCGCCACCCGGGAAGCGGTTATTCATACCTATAATAGCCACTGGTTCGTTGGATGCGGCCCTGAGGTCGGACACTTCTGTTTCGAGGAGGTCTATCGCCTTTAAAGCATGTCTGATCAATGCGGTGTTCACCTGCCGGATATTGTTACTCATAATGCATATTTTTTATTACTGAGGACCTTTTCGAGTAAGGCGGTTACTTCAGCTTCGTTCATGGTATCGATCGCTACGCTGCGCTCCCTATATCCATTGCCGTGGTGCTGATATTTCGTGTCAGTCTGTGTGGGGGTTGTGCTGAGTATCTTATTCAGCAGGAATGTTGCCAGCGTTCCAACGGTGTTATGGTTATATACAGCAACGGCAGAGAAGTTAAGGTCAAGTACCTGTTCCAGCCGTTGTTGTAATTCTACGTTCATGATCGAGTCCATTCCCAGTGCTACAAAGGGGGTGTCCGGATCAAGCTGTTTTTTGATCCCGGTGCCGCTTAATACCCGGCTGGCGGTTTGTGCGACCAGCTGTTGCATTTGCTGTTGTTGTTCTGCCGGGGGGAAGGTAAGTATCTGCTCTTTAAAAGCTATTGCTGCCGATCGGTCATTGGTTTGTTTGCGGACGGCGGTATTGTCCGACAATGCTGACAGCAGGGGTAATTGCTGCCAGGCAGAAGATATCACATCGGTATTCCAGGCAGCGACGACCGTATTTACTGCGCCGGCGTCCAGCACTTGCTCCAGTTTATCTATGGCTGCTATTGGCGGTAGTTTATGTATCAGTGCCACACCACCTGTCAGGTGCGAAGTGGCCTGTTCTGCCATTCCTGCGCCCTCCCAGGGGCCCCATGCGATGCTGCAACCCGGCATACCATTCGCGTGACGCCAGGTCATCCAGGCATCCAGGAATGCATTTGCCGAGGCATATCCCAATTGTGAGGGAGCACCCAAGGTGGCTGCTACGGATGAAAAACCAATAAAAGCGGCATCCGCATATGCTGTACTGAGTTGATGCAGTTGTAAGGTGCCTGCTATCTTGGGCGCCCACACTGTATGGATGTCCTCCCAATCCAGCTGATGCAGGTGTTTATCCTTTAATACGCCTGCCAGGTGAAAGATCGCTTCCAGCTTACCACCCTGCTCCTCTATCTTCTTTTTTAACAATGGAGTAGATGCGGCGGTAGCGATGTCTGTAAAGCACCATTGCAATTGGCTATCTGTGGGTGCCGCCAGTTTATGGATCACACGTTCTTTTACTTCAGCAGGGGGATTCCTGGCTACCAGTAAGACATTGCGCCCCCCTTTTGCCCATATCCAGGGCAATAAGGCGGTTGCCAATGCACTGCTGCCACCGGTAATGATGATCAGTCCATCACCGGATAGCCGGAAAGGAGCAGCAGGTGCCAGCTTCTTTTCACGCAGGCGGCATACATACCGTTTTGCCTGTCGATAAGTAATATCCGGTTCATCAAATGCGGCAGCCGGTAATTCCCGCCCAAGCAGCTGTTCCCAGTGGCTCAGATCCGTATCTGAGGTATATAAGGTCTTTAGCTTCAGTTCGGGTATTTCCAGACGGGCACATCTGATCATGGCACTATACACGGCAGCATAGGCAGCGGACAGGCCGGTTTCCTGAGCGGTAGCACATATTAGCGTCAACCTTAGTTCGTGTCCCTGCACGGCCAGGTTGGCTAATTGTTGCAGCAGGATCAGCAAGCGATGTCCCTGTTCCTCCAGCCGGTTTACATCAAATGTTTCTCCCGGAGGTGTATACACCGGGAAAATGACAGACATTTCTTCAGGTGTCCGCAGGATACCCTGTAAGACCGCCTGGTAACTGCCAGGGTCGGTATAATGATATACCTGGTGTTCGGGGGATAGATCAGGCAATGCATTTCCAAGGTTAGAAGGCAAGAGGATGATCAGCCGTGACTGTTGTACCTGTTTACTGTCCAGCAGTGTTTTTAGCAGCTGTGCATCTGATACGACCAGCAGCAGCGTACCTGTGATCGCAGATACTGACGAAGTAGCAGCATGCTCTACCCAATGCTGTTCGTAGGTCTTAGCTGTATTTCCAGCATCAGGGTGTAATATTTGTTTGAGTTTATGTACCAGCCGGGGTAATATTTGTTGTTCCTGTTCTGAGAAGGCGTCCGCAGCTGTTGTTGCAGCCGTAAGTTGTTGCCAGATATCGTCTGACGGTACTGTTAGCTGTTGTTTGTTTTCCGCCGGCAGCCAGTGGCGTTCACGTAGGAAAGGATAGGATGATAACTTCACTCTGTTGAAGGTACCCGTTGGATAGATGCCTGCCGGGTTGATATCAAACCCTTGCATATACAGTGTTGCGAGGCTTTGCAGGATATCGGTGTTGTTATCTGACTTGTTGATGATGCTCGGTAGTAAGAGGATATCGTTGCTGACACCCAATGTTTGTCTGGCTAGGTTGTTGAGTACGGGATGAGGCCCCACCTCCAGGAAGATATTGTATCCCTCCTGTTTCAACACTTGTATGCTACCGGAGAATCTTACCGGTGCCAGTATATGTGCGGCCCAGTATTCGGGAGTTGTCACCTCCTGTCCAGCCCAGGTGCCGCTGACATTTGACAGCAAGGGTATCTGTGGCAAGTGGAAGCGGATATCCTGTATTTTCTCCCGGAAGGTATCGATGATCGGTTGCATCAGGGGAGAGTGGAAAGCATGAGATACTTTGAGCGGATTGCTATTGATCTTCCGGCTTTGCAGCAGCGGCAGCAGTTGTTGCAGCTGTGTAGCGGCGCCGGCTATTACTACCTGGTTAGGAGCGTTGATACTGGCGATGGAGATATGTGCTTCATATCCTTTCAACAGGGGGGCGATCTGTTCTGCGCTTGCCATCAGGGCCCACATTTCTCCACCGGCGGGCAGTGACTGCATAAGGGCGGCACGTGTTGCGATCAGCTTCAGGCCATCCTGCAAGCTGAAGACGCCTGCGATACAAGCGGCAGCTATTTCGCCAACGCTATGTCCCATTACAGCCTGTGGTTTGATCCCCCAGGACTCCCAGAGCCTTGCCATACTTACTTCCAGTGAGAACAGCAATGGCTGGGTGATGGCTGTCTGGTGGATCTGTTGGTCATCGCGTTTTACGTATAGCAGGTCTGTCAAAGAAGTACCTGTCAGTGACTGTAAGATGTTGCTGCATTCATCCAGTGATTCGCGGAATACGCGTTGCCGTTCGTATAAGGCTTGTGCCATGCCTGCATACTGCGCGCCCTGCCCGGTAAACAGCATTGCTAAACGCGGTGATTGTAACCTGGCGGGAAGGATTGCAGGGTCCCGTACGTAGTCATCCATGCGATGTAATAAAGTATCCTGATCGGGGATGATCCAGGCCGCCCTATGCTTCAGGGATGCCCGGCTATGCAGGCTGGAAGCTGCCAGGCTACGCAAGGAGGTAGCGGTATTGGCTACGAGTTCTTTTGTGCGTATACAAGCGCCCGATAATGCCATCTCTGTAGCAGCACTCAACACAAAGATATCCGGTGTTGTCGCGGGCACTTGTTCCTCTCTTTTCACTGGCGCTTCTTCGATGATGATATGTGCATTGGTGCCACCAAATCCGAAGGCACTGATACCTGCTGTCAATGGGAAAGGATGGTCTTGCAAGGATATACCCTGTGCAGGGATGGCCAGTGATGGCTGCTGCCGTTTTATCTGTGGGTTAAGGTTTTTAAAATGTAACTGAGGTACCAGTTGCCGGTGTTGGAGACATAGTAATGTCTTAATAAAACCAGCTATGCCGGCAGCCGCTTCCAGGTGACCGATATTTGCTTTGACTGCACTCAGGTAACAAGGTCTTTCTGTTCGTTGGTGTTGTAATACGTTGGCCAGGCTGTTCACTTCTATGGGATCTCCCAGGGAGGTGCCGGTGCCATGTGCCTCTACAAAGTCAAGCTGTGCCGGTGATTTTCCTGCGGCCCTTAGCGCGGCCTGTATCACGGCTTCCTGGGCAGGGCCATTAGGAGCGGTAAGACCATTGGTATGACCATCCTGGTTGATGGCATATCCTTTGATGACGCCGTAGATGTTATCGCCGTCCCGGATGGCGTCCGGCAGGCGTTTTAACAGTACGGCGGCATAACCTTCTCCTCTTACATAGCCGTTGGCGGAAGTGTCAAATGTTTTGCAGATGCCGTCGGGAGATAACATGCCTGCGCGGGCAAATATGAGGGAGAGGTCGGGGGCTGCCATAATATTGGCGCCGGTGGCGATGGCCAATCCGCACTCCTGCTGTTGCAGGCTCTTGCACGCCTGTATGATTGCGACCAGCGAAGAAGAGCAGGCTGTGTCAACAGAGAGGCTGGGGCCTTTGAAGTCAAAGAAATAGGACAAGCGATTGGATGCAATACTGGCAGCATTGCCAGTACCATTATAAGCATCCAGGGAGGCGGTATTTTGTTGTAACCTTAAGTAATCTATGGCGCTGATACCGGTGAACACCCCTACTTGCCTGCCTGCCCAGGCGGACGGAGAGATGCCGGCATCTTCAAAGGCGGTCCAGGTGATCTCTAGCAGTGCTCTTTGCTGCGGGTCCATTTTTTCGGCTTCGCGGTCGCTGATGCCGAAGAAGGCCGCATCAAATTCATCTACCTGGTCCAGGAATCCACCCTGTGTGATATAGGGGTACTTCTTGTACAATTGCGGATCCAGTGAAGACCATCGGCCAGCGGGTACGGTGCGTATTGCCGATCTGCCTTCCTGTAATAGTTGCCAGAAGGCCGATACATCTTCGGCTCCCGGAAAACGGCAGCCTATGCCGATAACAGCTACCGGTATATGCATATCTGCCGGTACAGGTGCTACTGGCGCTGTTGCAGTTGTAGGTTTATTATTATTACTTACCATACTCTGATATATCCAGGTGGAAAGGGATGGGATATCCGGATAGTCGTATAGCAGTGCCGGTGATATCTCCATACCTGCCCAATGTGCCAGTGCATCGGAGATCTCTGCTACTGCCAGTGAGTCCAATGCGAATTTGTCGAAGGCATCGTGAGCGTCTACCTGTTCAAGTGGGATGCGTGCATGTGTGGCGATGACAGTACGTAGTTGCAGCTGCACTTGTTCCAGGCGAATAGCCGGCCTTGCTGCTGTGCCTTCTTCCCGGCGCGTTGTAGCTGCTCCTGTTTCACTCCAGGAAGCGATTACTTTCAGCGCTTCCGGTTGTTCATTCAGATAAGCCTGCTTGCACGCATTACGCTGTATCTTGCCACTGGATGTTTTGAGCATGGCACCCGGGCGGATCAACCAAATCGCATGTACGGGCAATTCGAACTGTTTTACCACTGCTGTTCTTATCGCAGCCATGACGGCTTCGGTATCTGTATCCCTATAATGCGAACGTTTAAGTTCCTGTATCAGCACCAGTTTTTCTTCTGTTGTTGTTGTAATAGAGCATGCGCATCCGGCGCCGGGTTGTAAGGCTTCGTGCGCCTTTTCCATCTCTCTCTCCACATCCTGCGGATATATGTTCTGCCCGCGTATCACCATCAGCTCTTTGAGGCGGCCGGTGATACAAAGCTCTCCATCCAATAAGAAACCCAGGTCTCCTGTACGCAGATAATGCGTGGTAGGACCATCTTTTATCATGCCAGCAAAGGCCTGCTGTTGTTCATGATTCCAATATCCCTCTGCTACGGTGGGATCATTCACCCACACTTCTCCTATCATACCATGCGGTAATTCTTTGTGGGTAATGGGATCGACGATACGCAAGCTTCTTACTTCAGGTCTGCCACAGCTGACCAATTGTAGTACAGGTACACCTTCTACCACATCGCTGACGAGTTGCAGTTTATGTTGTGCCAACAGGGAAGGGTCTACGCGATATACTCTCGGGTTTTCATCCCTGCGGCCACCACTGATCAGCAAGGTTGCTTCTGCCATCCCATAACAAGGATAGAAAGCTTTCTTCCGGAAGCCATGCGGAGCAAATGCCTGTGAGAAACTTTCCAGGGTAGCAGCGTTGACCATTTCGGCGCCATTAAAGGCTACTTCCCAGTGCCGGAGATCCAATGAGGCGCGTTGCTCAGGGGGGATACGCTGCAGGCAGAGTTCGTAGGCGAAGTTAGGTCCACCGCTGATATCGGCCTGGTAATCGCTGACGGCCTTCAGCCAACGCAGGGGACGTTGCAGAAAATCGGCTGGTGACATCAGGTGAAGTGTTCCACCAGCATACAATGGATGCAGCAGGTTACCGATCAATCCCATGTCGTGGTAGAGGGGTAGCCATCCTACTACGGTAGGGTTATTCCGTTGTCCAAATGCTTTGAACAACAATTCCTGGTTGCGCAGGATATTACGATGTGATATCATCACCCCTTTGGGTTGTCCTGTAGAACCGGAGGTATATTGCAGGAACGCGATGTGTGATGCATCTACTTTCGCAGGCGACCATATGGTAGGTTGTTCTTTTTCCAACTGGTCGGTGACGATCCACTCCAGGCTGTTGACCAGTTGTGGATCCAGTCGTTCTTTCACGTCTTTCCATACGGATGCTGACGTTAATACAGCGGCGGCGCCGGCATCACGGATGATCTGTAATAGTCTTTCTACGGATTGATTTTTCCTGGGCGGGTATACGGGCACTGCTATAGCGCCGGCATACAGGCAGGCCCAGAATGCGGTGATATAATTGATACCTGACGGGTAACAGAGTAATACCCGCTGTCCTTTAAGGCGGTATCCGGATAGCAATGCACCCATTGTACTGACGTCCGTAGCCAGCCCCTGGTAGCAGCGTGTTTCTGCGGGACCATTGTCTCCATTCAGATAATTATACAATAGCGTCGTTGTATACTTTTCGACGCGCTCGAATAGTAGATCTATCAGGGTATTCACAAGGTTAGTTTTTCAAGAATTAACGGTTTTCTGCATTACACATGGTTCCTACAAAACTGTCATCGTCCACGTCCGGTATTATATGGTGCGCTTTTCATTCCTATTATTTTCTGATAATATATATGGTTCTAAAAAGTATTGTTATATCGCGTTACTTCATGACATAGCTATTCCGTCATGTAACTATAGTCAACATGCGACAGTTAATGTAATGCCAATTACTTCCCCTGCCCCGTGAGCAGAAAAGCCGATATACCACATGGATATGCGGACCTTTACGGCCAAGCCCAACGGTATGGTTACCGTTCAAAAAATACTCTAAACTAAGGCGAGGTAATAGTAGCAGTATCACTACTACACTGGGAGAGCTGGATGCGCTTCAATAAGTTGCGTTGTCAGATCATTTCAACTTGCCATTCCACAAACGTTCTAACCAAATACAAGCATTGAGGGTTGCTCTTTGGAACTTCTTCTACACATGACTGAAATCAATGGGTTCAAAGGATAGACTACATCTTTTAACTGATGAGCCACAGGATGTTCCATCGTGTTAAAACTACAGCTTATTTAGCAATTTTCAAAATTTCAAGCTACCACAAAAGTGTCAATTTATCATCTAATGCGCCGCAAAACCCTTACTACAGCTATTTTCAACAATCATCTCCTTACATGGTCATTAAACATATATTAACCATCTGTTAATATACCATCGCTCATTATATAGTAGTCAGTTGTATGACCGCCATATCCTATTCCATTATCATATTAATATAGTGATGATATAAGGAATACTCTTACGCCCCATTCCATAAAGGCATTCACCCTAAAAGCCACCTTTTATTTTATTAGTCCACAAATATTGTGAACTAATAAAATAATCATTACTTTTGCGCTGTTGTTGTGCGAATTCCATTGTAACCGATCATTACAGTCAAAAATCACAACCGCTGCATTTTTAGCACCACCACATAAAATGCAGGGGCACAGTGTAATTGTTCATAACATCGCTAACTAAAACAAAAGGTATGCAAAGCTCAACCATTCATTTTTTCCAGCGTAAGGACGGAACATGGTGCTGTTTCGTGTGTTGTTGTCAGTAATCTCCTTCCAGTACCGCTCCTTTCTATTTATTATCTAACAGGGGACTATTATTTATCTATCCGGGGATAGACAGGTCACACTATGCCTTCATCCTCCCATTTTTCCTGCTACGCGCCATTTCCGGCGACGTCCTTAAAAACTATTGAATAAAATGCAACGAACGTTACTTAGCCAGAAGCTGACACACGCCGGCATAGCGCTGCTGTTACTTATTCCCTTGCTGCTACCTGCACAGGATACCCCACCACTGATCAACTCACGCCTTACCGGTGTAGTAGTAGATGCCAACACGCAAGAGCCACTCCCTGGTGCCGCCATCAACATCAAAGGCACTACACATGGCGTCACCACTGACGCAGCAGGACGCTTCTCTTTCATCACCGGGCAGAAATTTCCTTATACCCTCATCATCAGTTATATCGGCTATAAGAAACAGGAAGTGATCGCTACCGGCGAACATCTTAAAATACTGCTTGCAGCCGTACAAAGCCAACTGAATGATGTAGTCGTAATCGGTTATGGCACACAGAAAAAAAGTGACCTGACCGGCGCTATCTCCTCTGTCTCCGGACCTTTATTAAAACAACCCGTCAGCTCCGTAGATCAGGCGCTGAAAGGCGCCGTATCCGGTGTACAGGTTACACAAACTTCCGGACAGCCCGGCGGTGGTGTCAGTATACGTGTAAGAGGCGGTAGCTCTATACAAGGTGGTAGTGAACCACTCTATGTGATCGATGGCTTCCCTATCTATAATAGTCCGGTCACCACAGGCATATTAAGCGGCACTCCTGCTAATCCGCTCGCCAGTATTAATCCGGCAGATATTGAGAGTATCGACATCCTTAAAGATGCTTCCGCTACGGCTATCTATGGGTCCAGAGGCGCCAATGGCGTTGTTATCATCACCACTAAAAAAGGAAAGGCAGACCGAAGCAGCCTGACCTACGAAGGAAGTTATGGGGTACAGTCCCTACAAAAAAAGGTAGCGGTACTTAACGCACATGATTTTGCCATACTACGCAACGATGCCTTGTACGACGCCAATCCTGCCAAAGGGAAATACCAGTATCTCTCTCCTGAAAAGATCGCTGGGCTGGGAACCGGCACAGACTGGCAAGCTGCTGCTACCCGCAACGCGCCTCTCCAAAGTCATCAACTCAGTATCAGCGGCGGCAATGCAAAAACCCGTTATTTTGTTTCGGGCAATTACCTGCAACAGGATGGTATCTTAAAACATACCGACTTCTCCCGTTTAGGCATACGTGCCAATATAGATGCCCAACCATATGACAATCTGAAGGTCAGCGCGAATATTACCGCGAGCAAGTCAGACGCCAATATCGCACCAACAGGCATCATTGGCTCTTTACTCATCATGCCGCCTACAGCCACTATCTATGAACCGGATGGCAGCTATACCTTACGCAATCCTTTTGAGAACATATTCGCCAATCCCATCGCTACCTTGCTGGAACAGCAAAACCGCTCTACCGCCAACCGTTTGCTGGGTAGCGCCTATGCCGCTTACACCCCAGTAGAAGGGTTGACATTGAAAGTATTGTTCGGCACTGATGTGAATAACACTACGGAAAAAAGCTATATCCCTGCCACTATTTACGAAGGCATACAAAGTAAAGGCATTGCTGCCAGGGGCACCTTCAACTCCTACTCCTGGCTGAATGAGAACACGGTGACCTATGCACGCGCCTTTCATAAACATAATGTGGATGTGCTGGCGGGTTTTACACAACAGGAATATAATATGGAGATCGTGCGTGCCGGTGCGGAGAAATTTGTGTCCGATGCCCTGTCTTATAACAGCCTGCAAGGTGGTGCTACGTTGGTACGTCCTTTTGCGGATGCCAGCGCCTGGGTACTCCACTCCTACCTGGCCCGTGTAAATTACAACTACGACAGCCGTTACTACCTGACGGCCAGCATCAGAACGGATGGTTCCAGCCGTTTCGGTAGAGGAAACAAATGGGGCTATTTCCCCTCTGCCGCCGCTTCCTGGAGAGTGAGCAGTGAACCTTTCTTCAAACCCTTGACACCCGCTATCAGCGACTTGAAACTGCGCGCCAGTTTCGGTACCACCGGCAACCTGGAGATCGGCGAATACCAATCGCTGGCAGCCCTTTATAGCCTGGGCTATTTATTTGGTAAAGATATCAACACCGGCTTCGCACCGTCGCGTATCGCCAATGACAGGCTGGGCTGGGAAACGACCCATCAATACAATGCAGGAGTAGACATCGGTTTCCTGCATAATCGTTTGACTCTATCTGTGGATGCTTATTATAAAAAGACCAGTAACCTGCTACTCAATGTAGAGATACCCTGGACCTCCGGCCAGTCCTCTTCCTTGCAGAACTTCGGCGCTGTTCAGAACAAAGGCCTGGAAGTGGCTGTCAGCAGTAAAAACTTCACCGGCGATTTTGCCTGGACGACAGATCTCAACATTTCTTTTAACCGGAATAAAGTACTGACTATCGGCAATGGCGCCTCATCGTATATCAGCGGTAACTACATCATACAGGTAGGCCAGCCGCTGGGTACTTTCTATGGCACCGTCACCAGCGGTATCTTACAAACCGGAGAGGAAAACACCAAAGGAAAATATACGGGTAATGCCATTCCCAAACCCGGCGACCGGCTTTACAAGGATATCAACGGCGATGGTACTTTCACGACTGCTGCCGACCGCGCTATTATCGGTAATGCGCAGCCTGACTTCATCTTCGGGCTCAATAACAATTTCAGCTGGAAAGGTTTCAACCTGGCTATCTTCCTCCAGGGTTCCTATGGTAATAAAATACTCAATGCCAACCGGCAGACACTGGAGCTTTTCACCGGCCAGCAGAATGCAGCCGCCAGTGCGCTGGACAGGTGGACACCGGAACATCCCAGCCAGACCATCCCCCGCGCCAAACTGGACCCCGCTCCCGTTTTCTCCGACCGCTTCATAGAAGATGGTTCTTTCCTGCGGGTGCGTAATATCTCCCTGGGCTATACGCTGCCAAAAAGCCTGATCGGCAAACTATCTGCTGTCAACGTATTCGTATCAGCACAGCACCTGCTCACCTGGACTAAGTACACCGGTTTCGATCCGGAAGTAACCTCCGGCAGTAACGTGTCCCCGGGTACTGATCAGGGCATCTATCCGATCTCGAAAACTGTCAGCGGTGGTCTTCGTGTCACCTTCTAATCCATCACTCACTACCAAGCTCCTTCTTCCATGAAAAGAAATATCATACTACTGATGGTCTTACTAGCTGCCTGCAGCAAGCTGGACGAATCTCCTTCGGCACAACTCACTACCGACAATTTCTATCAGAATGCAGATCAGGCAAATGCAGCCGTAACCGCTATCTACCGCAAGCTGTATGAAAGCGGGCAATCGCTGTACAACAGCCTGTTCCAGATAGGTGTGGAGATGGCCACCGACGACTACGAAGCAGGCCCTAGGGCCAGGAATGCACATGTACGCGCCATCTCGGGTCTGACCCATGATGCCTCCAATGACCGGATGGAACAGCTCTGGAAACAAAGCTATGACGCTATCAATGTCGCCAACATAGCGATCGACAAGATCGCCCTGATCCCTGGCGCCAACATTACCGAGCCCCTACGTACAAGATTGATCAACGAGTCGAAGTTCCTGCGTGCCCTCCATTACTTCAACCTTGTTCGTTGGTTTGGCGATGTGCCGCTGGTACTCCATACACCTGCTTCGCTGGACCCCCAGGCGCTATACGTGGAGAAAGCGCCGGAGAATGCCGTATATGAGCAGATCATCAAAGACTTGCAAGCAGCAGAACAATTACCGGCACCAGGGGAATATGGCCCTAATGATATTGGCAGGGCCACTTCCTCTGCTGCCAAAAGCCTGCTGGCCAAAGTATACCTGACCCGTAAAGACTGGGCCAATGCGGCGGCCAAAAGTAAAGAGGTGATCGATCGTAACTGGTATTCCCTGTTCCCCGATTTCGCTGATGTATTCAACGTAGCCAAAAAGAACGGGCAGGAACATATCTTCTCTGCACAGTTCCTCGGCAATGCCGGCTACCAGGGCAATAGCCTGGCCAGCCGTTCTGCCCCTAATGAAGTGCCCGGCATCAACGGCGACTATGCCGATGCACTACATAAAGAAGGGGGCCTCTATGAAAGCTTCAGCGATCAGGATACGCGCAAGGCCGTCACTTTTATCACACAGATGACCAGCCCTACTGACGGGAAGGTATATACGTTCGAACCTCATTTCAACAAATACTATGATCCTGCGGTCGTTGGCAACCAGGGACAGTCCTCTAAGAACCTGCCTGTCATCCGTTATGCAGAAGTACTGCTCATCTACGCAGAGGCATCCAATGAACTGCACCAGGGGCCAGATGCGACGGCCTACGATGCCATCGATGCCGTACGGCAAAGGGCACATATCCCCCGCCTGCAGGATATCGCACCAGCGTTGGGTGTAGCTGCATTCCGTGATTCAGTGTTCCAGGAAAGACGTAAAGAGCTGGTATATGAATACCAACGTTGGTTCGATCTCGTGAGAAGAGGATCAGACTATTACATCAAAACGCTGAAAGCGGCCGGTAAGACATTGGCGGCTCCCCGGCATATTCACTTCCCCACCCCGCAACGGGAGCTGAACCTGAATCCCAAACTGAAACAGGACCCGCTATGGATCAATTATTAAACCGTATGAACAAGCATAATTGTCAACAATGAGAACCATCATTTTAACACTAGCCTTGCTGAGCTGCTGGTATACCGGCAGTGCCCAGCAAAAGCGACCTAATATCATCCTCATTATGGTGGATGATATGGGCTTTTCAGACATCGGCCCTTACGGATCGGAAATATCCACGCCTCACCTGGACCGGCTGGCCACAGAAGGACTGAAGCTACGCGAGTTCTACAACAATTCCATCTGTGCGCCTACGCGCGCGTCCTTGCTGACGGGACAATCCAATCACAAAGCCGGTATTGGCTATTTCAATGTCAACCTGGGACTACCGGCCTACCAAGGGTACCTGAACCGGGAGTCCCTTACGCTGGCAGAGGTACTGAAAGCTGCGGGTTACAGCACCCTTATGTCGGGCAAATGGCATGTCGGTGATGATAGTACTGCCTGGCCCAGGCAACGCGGATTCGACCGCTTTTTCGGGTTTATCGGCGGCGCCAGTAACTACTACGATATCGGCGACTACCAGGATAAGGTACCACCCGTACCGCTGCTGGAAGACAACCGCCGCGTCAACCTGCAGCCGGGACACTACCTGACAGATGAAATAGCAGCCCACGCCGTACAGTTCCTCGATGAACAAAACCATACCAGCAAACCCTTCTTCCTCTATGTCGCTTACAATGCACCTCACTGGCCCCTGCAGGCAAGACCGGAAGACATTGCCAAATACAAAGGCAGGTACAGCATAGGCTGGGATTCGCTACGGCAGCAACGTATTACCCGGCAAAAACAACTGGGTATCATCCCGGCCAACGCCACCGTCGCGCCCGATCCCGAAGTACCGGCCTGGGCCGGCCTTACCTACGACGAACAAAAGCTATGGGAGAAAAAGATGGAAGTATATGCCGCTATGATCGACCGCATGGACCAGGGCATCGGTACTATCCTCGATAAGCTGAAAGCGCTCAAAAAAGACGACAATACGCTGATCGTGTTCCTGTCCGACAATGGCGCACAGGGAGGCTTCATCCCTACCGGCCGTCCCCGCCAGCGTAATTCCGGCCCTATCGGCACTGCCGGCTCTTACGACTACCAGGAGCAAAGCTGGGCACATGTATCCAACACACCGCTGCGATCCTACAAAGCAAGCGCTTACGAAGGTGGGATCAGCTCCCCACTCATTGCCTGGCTGCCTGCCCGTATTAAGGCCGGCACCACTGCCCGCGGCATCGCACACCTGATCGACCTGGCCCCTACCTTCTATGATATTGCAGGCGTCAAATATCCCACACAATATGAAGGCCATAGCACCCATCCGCTACAAGGTATCAGCCTGGCTTCCCTGTTTTTCAACCAACAGGAACCGGTACGACCTACCCCGCTTTGCTGGGAACGCGCCGGCAACAAAGCCGTAAGGCAGGGTAAATGGAAACTGGTCGCCTCCTTCAATACCAAACAATGGGAACTATACGATATTGACAACGATCGCGCAGAAACCAACAACCTCGCCACCGCACAACCTGCTGTTGTCCAATCACTGAGCGATGCTTACGAGCGCTGGGCAAAAGAGAATGGTGTGGTAGACTATGAAAAGATCAAGCCTACCGGTGCCGCCGGTTTCGCAGGCCCTACCGCTAACGCCGGTGAAACGCCGGCAGCCCGCAAACAACGTTAAACATTGCTTTTACCACCTTTAAAAACGTATCATGCAACGCATATTCTTCTTACTATCTGCGCTGATTTCACTACTACCGGATCATCCCCTCTCTGCACAAACGAAAAAGCCTAATATCATCCTCATCATGGTAGATGATATGGGGTATGCAGACCTGGGCGCCTACGGTTCAGAGATACAGACACCTCACCTCGACCGGCTGGCCAAAGAAGGTCTCCGCCTAAAAGAGTTTTATAACAACGCCATCTGTGCACCTACAAGAGCATCGCTGCTCACCGGGCAATACCCGCATAAAGCAGGTATCGGCTACTTTGATGTCAACTTAGGCCTGCCAGCCTACCAGGGCTACCTTAACAAGTCGTCCCTTACGCTGGCGGAAGTACTGAAGACCGCCGGCTACAACACGCTGATGTCAGGCAAGTGGCATGTCGGCAACGATAGTCTCTCCTGGCCCAACCAGCGTGGCTTTGAAAAATACTACGGGGTGATCGGCGGTGGCGCTGACTACTTCGATGCCCAACCGATGCCGCTGGGTGGCAGACAATACCCCGTGATCATCGAAGAAAACAACAAACGGCTCCATCCGGCAGATAACAGCTATTATTTCACCGATGAAATTGCGGGCCATGCCATTCAATATCTCGACGAACAATCCGCCAGCAGCAAACCTTTTTTCCTCTACCTCGCCTTCAACGCACCGCACTGGCCCTTGCAGGCACTGCCGGAAGACATCGCCAAATACAAAGGCCGCTATGATATCGGCTGGGACAGCCTACGGCAAGAGCGGTTAGCCCGGCAGCGTCAACTGGGGTTATTGCCTGCCGCACAAACCATCGCTCCCCGCGACAGCGAAGTACCGGCATGGAGCAGCCTAACCTACGACGAGAAACAGTTGTGGAAAAGTAAAATGGAAGTATATGCTGCCATGGTAGACCGCATGGACCAGGCCGTAGGTAAAGTATTGGATAAACTGAAAGCATTGGGTAAAGCAGATAATACACTCATCGTCTTTATTTCTGACAATGGTGCGCCGGCAGAAGATGTAGCGCACTGGGGCCCCAAGGCCGCACGTAACAGTGGTCCTGTAGGAACTGCCGGCTCGTTCGAATCACAGGGCAAACAATGGTCCTTCGTGTCTAACTCACCCTTCCGCGCCTTTAAAAGTGTCATGTATGAAGGAGGTATCAGCAGCCCGCTGATCGCCTGGTTCCCCGGCCATATACCGCCTGGTACCATCGCACAGGGTACCGCCCATCTTATCGATCTCGCACCTACCTTCTATGAAGTCGCTGGCGCCAGATACCCGTCTAAATACAGTGGCACCGCCATTACACCCCTGCCGGGTAAAAGCCTCACCGGACTTTTCTTCCACCAGCAACCCCTACAAAGAGAACAACCCATCTTCTGGGAACGTGCCGGCAACCGCGCCGTAAGAAAAGGGAAATGGAAACTGGTATCCACTTATCCACAATACCGCTGGGAGCTGTACGATCTCGATACCGACCGTGGAGAAACCAATGACCTCGCCGCTAAAAACACACAGCTGGTCAACGAGCTGTCTGCCGCCTATTTTGACTGGGCTGACCGGACAGGCGTCGTTGATTATGATAGCATCAAACCGCCTTCTCTTTTTGGTAAATAAAATGAAATCCCCTGCAATACCTGCTGCGTGAAATACAGCTAATATTGCGGGGGAGCAAATAAGCAGCACCATACCTACAAAGGCCATTCTCCTAAGAGAACGGCCCTTTCTTGTAATTCACCACTTGTAACGATTTATCTGGCCACAACCGGCGTACCGGCCGCGGAAGTAACCTGCTTCCTGGCAGGTTGCTTTAATTGCTTTTTCTTCTTTCCCCACCAGATGATAAACCCGGTAATCGGCAGTGAAGCACCGATCAGGGAGCAACAGAAGGCGAGTATCTTCCCGGGCAGTCCCAGGATGCTACCCACGTGGATATCATAGTTCATCTTACGCAGCTTGGCAGCTGCCGTATTTTTTTCAAAAGGAATATCGTAGATATTATCGCCTTTCAGATGTTTTAGCGTGTGCTGATCGAAAGTATAGCTACGATTGTTATAATATTGTCCGGCTGCAGGATATACTACTACATACATCGTCGACTTGGCATCGGCTGTATCCGGTAGTCCCATATAAAACCCCTTGGCAGCGGGATTCTCCTTTATCACCTGCGACCAGATACGGTCGCTTACCTGCGCCATGGTCAATCCATTTTTTGCAGCGGTCGTATCCGAAACATGATCTTCATAATCCTTCAAAGGCACTCCACCGGAAGTAATCCAGTAACTGCCTTTGCTGAACCACTCTATACCATAGACCATACCGGTCATCGCGATCACCAGTAATACCAGCAAGGTGTAGAAACCAAGCACATTATGCAGGTCATAGTTCACCCGTTTAAAGGTACCCTTCCATTTGATCTTAAAACTCTTATCCCGCGTGGACTTATTCCATTTCTGCGGCCACCACAATACAAGACCGGTGATCAGGATAAATACGAAGGTTAGTATGCTATAGTTCACAATAGGCCGGCCTATCTTCCACGGTAGCCACAGGAAGCGGTGCCCGTTGAGTACCCAACGGAAAAAATCAGATTGCCCTTTTTTACGCTCCGCTTTATCTTTCACCTCCCCGGTGTAAGGATCGATACTCAGCGTCAACGACCCTTTATCCCCATTACTGGTAACCTCCAGCGCCCTCCCCTGCCGTAGCAACATATAAGATACCTTTCGCCCCGGCGCCTCCTGCTCCACAATGCGCATGACCTGTGAGGGTGTAAGCAGGGGCTTAGCCTGTACCGCCACATTTTTTTGCGGCTCTGCCAGGTCCAGTATCTCTTCATTAAAACACCAGATACAGGCAGTTATACACACAATCACTACGATGACACCAGTCACCAACCCCAGCCATAGGTGCAACCAGGCAGATATGCGGTAGAAGAGAGAGCGGTTGCTTTTCTTTTTTTGTTGCTTCGACTGTTTTGATATAGCCATGGGTGATCATCTAATTGGTGAGTCAGTACGTTCGTTCGCTAAAGTTGGACCGGCCTCCCCAACGGAGACCGGTTCCTACAAATATCTAGCAGTACAGTGTCTGCTTGTTTTCGAATAAGGGAAATTCTTTTTGCTTAGTAGTCCACCCTGACGATCGACGTGATCGCTCCTCCTTTTACCTCCAGCCCTTTTGATGCCGTAGCTGTGGCGATATCGATCTTATATACCCAGCTG
The DNA here is from genome assembly GCF_020386615.1 of Chitinophaga pendula. NCBI lineage: Bacteria > Pseudomonadati > Bacteroidota > Chitinophagia > Chitinophagales > Chitinophagaceae > Chitinophaga > Chitinophaga pendula. The sequence goes on along the minus strand of NZ_CP077769.1, from coordinate 861,767 downwards.
CCGCCTGGGGTATTCAACCCTATATAGGCCGTTTTTCCATCCAAGGCAGCCGTATTGTTGTTATAAGGAGCAGTGGCCGAACGGATCTCCTCCGGAGCGCCTTTCACCCAGGTAAAGGATTGCTGGTACACATCCACCAGGGCCAATTTACCATTCCCGTCAAAGGAGTTAGGCATCCCGTACATCATCAACAGGAATTTACCATTGCCGAGATAGGTCTGGCTGGAAATATGGTGCCCGCCTGATTTCTCCTGTACATTGAAGAAATAGCTTTTATCGAACTCGGTGGTACCTTTCAGTACACGCACGAAAGCGGAGGGATTTTTAGAAGTATAGCCACGGCCATTTTTGGCGTTAGCAGGAGAGTATCCATAGATATCTCCATTCTCCGTAACTGCCAGCCCGCTGGTGAAATAATCACCGATGTAGCTGGTACGGTTATCTTTGATCACCTTCTCCAGTTTAAGATCAGGATAGCTGAATACAGCGATCCAGCTGCTATCAGGATAAGCGGTACCGAAGGCATCGCCGCAGCAGCCCTTGATACTTCTGTAAGGTGCAAACACCTTATCTCCTACCTGTGTGGCCCCGGTAAAGTGCGCCCGCTCACCATTGCCTGCCAGCTGTACAATGTTGATCTGCTTCTCACTGATGATACCAGGATTCTGTGCATCTATCCGGATCGCTACCGCATTTTCATTACCGGAACGGGGTACTTTTATCAGCAGTAGCTCGTCGTTGACACTACTAAACACCTGCACGGTCTCCGTCTGGAAGTTGGAGATCTTACGCAGCTGCCCGTCCCGGTCCAGCCCATAGGTGGTTACCGCACCCGGATTGCCCTGCCCGTACAGCAAGCTGAAGAACTTACCCTTATGTGTCGTGTAGTACCGATAACTGCCGTCCTGTTCTACGCCGTTCCCGATAGTGGTGATACTTCCCTGTTCTATATCGTTAGTGGTCAATAGTATGTCTGCGATACCCTCTGTACCCACAGGAGTGGCCGCAATCACATAACGTGACAGCCCCAGTAATCCCCCTTGTTGAAACCCACCATCCTCCGGATCATCCTTGTCACAGGAAGTAAAAGTAACGGCAAGACTCAGTGCTAAAAATAAACGGCTATATATATGTTTCATTCTTCGTAGTTGATGTGTCAGCAATTCAGTTATGTGAAATATTACTTACTGATAAAGTACCGGAGTTTGGCATAGAAAGCCCTTCCCGGCTTCTGCAGCGTAAAATTGTCATACAGCCGGTTATCCACCAGGTTCTTACATTCCAGGGCAATATTGTAACGGCCGTTGGCCAGACTATATACCATATTCACATCCTGGCAGAACTGGCGGGGAATGTCCAGCTTGCGCTGTGCCTGACGAGGCCAGGACAGATAGTAAGCGTGTACATACAGCAGATTGTAGCCGAGTGTCAGCGTATTCCCTTTTTTCAGCACATTGCGGAAGAACAGGGACGCATCTGCATTACCAAATAAGAAAGGCATGTTAGGAATACGATCCCGGTAGTTGGGACTTTCAATGGTCATTCCTTTTTCAAAGCGGGTATTATTACGCAGGTTCTGGTAGGTCAGGTTCACACCGGCCGTAAATATTTGACTGTAAGCATAACGGATCTCTCCGTCCAGTCCCAGATTGGTAACGCTGGCCTGGTTATCCACCGCTTGTTTGGTCTGGTTACGGTTGATCACCGGACGGATAAAGTCCTTCGCATCGCGGTAGATAAAGTTGGCATCAAAACTCAGGTGATGCACATCATTCACCGTCATCTGGTAGTTCACACCGAAGTTATAATTGTTGCTGCTCTCCGGCTTGATGTTGATATTACCCTCCATGTTGATCAGGTCACCAAACAGTTCATCTGTCTCCGGCAGGCGGTAACTCTTCTCATAAGATGCCTTCAGTTGCAAACGGGGCATGATGAAATAGGTAGTAGCCACACCATAACCCCAGTTGTCGAATTTGTTCTCCCGCTGCAAGTAAGCTACATCGCCCCATCCACCGCTGGGATTATAGCTCTCCGCATAACGGTTACGTTGTGCATAGTGTTTCAGGAATACAGAAGTGTTCCACTTCTCGCTATACTCATATTTGTAACCGAGGCCCGTCACATTTTTGCTGGACCGCTGCGGCTGATCATATTTTTCATTCCCCGGATACAACTCATCTTTACCCTTACGGTTGAACGTGTTGAAGGTATTATTCAATACAAAGGAATGATGCGCATTCAGTTTATAACTTAGGGTACCGGTCACCAGGCCATTGTGATTGCGGTATTTGTACATACTACGCTCTCTTTCGCTGCCGGGTCCTTCCCGCTGTTTGTACTGCTGTAACCAGTTGTACAGGCGATTCGTGGTATCGATGTTCTGCTCCTGTCCCAGGTTGTAGTTAGCGTTTAGCTGGAAGTTCAGCCCCTTTACAAACAGGTCCTTCACCTGGTATTTCAGGCTGGGCATTACGATATTACCCTTACGGTGCCAGGCGCCGAATACACTCTCCATACGGGCGCCGGTCTGTATCTCCGCATAGTTCTGCCCGAGTGTGATACCGAACAACAGCTTGTCGGCATATTTTTTTCCTACCACCCCGATATTGGCGATGACCGTTTCATTATGATAGGTATCATGAAATCTTCTGATACGCTGACGTGGATAGTATTTCCCCGTAAAGAGGTCATGAGCGTTCACACGCACCCAGTAGTTGTTGTCCGAATAGTTCTGAAATGCACTCAGCTGTACGGTGAAACCTCTCTTATCCGTAAACCCTGCATTCAGGGTAGCGCGATGTGTATTAAAGGAACCATAGGAGTAAGATACATCCAGGTAAGTACGCGGGCTGTTGGAAGTTACGATGTTGATCGCACCACCCAGCGCATCTGCACCTAGCCAGATCGGCACTACGCCTTTGTATATTTCTACCCGCTCTGCAAAGTTGATAGGTATGTTATTCAGCTGGAAAGAAGAACCGAAGTTATCCATCGGCACCCCATCCAGGAAAAAGCGCACCTGTTTGCCGGTAAAACCATTGAGTGACAGGTTCATGCGGCTACCCAGGCCGCCGTTCTCTCTTACACGTACACCAGATACACGATCCAGGGCATGAGAAAGATCCAGGGTAGAGTTATACAGCTTCTTCGCATCGATGGCCGTTACGTTAAATGCCTGACGTTTTACTTCCTGGCTGGAAGAACGGCCGATCACAGATACCATCTCAACATCCGTAGCCGATTGCTCCAGCGTGACAGTAACGACCGACTGATGGCCCCCTTTTACGTCTACCTCTTGCTGATGTGACTTACAGCCTATCGCAGAGATCAGCAGGATATGTTTGCCGGGAGTGATCTTCGTGATCGTATACATACCAGATACGTCACTAACGGCACCGATACCACGATTTTTAACTTTAATGGTAGCACCAACTACAGGTTGACCGTCGGCATACGTGAGCTTACCGGTCACCACCGTCTCCGTGCCGGATTGTGCCATGCCTGCCAGGTAAAGGATAAATAGCAAAAAGGTAAGAAAGGATTTTTTGGTGTAAATGTTCATCTTCATATAGCAATGTTGATAACACAGGGCAACAGCAGGCAATAGCAATGCTAGCGGGCTGCCCCACATTTATTTAGTTCACATTTTTGTAACAAAACAGATTAAGATGCCGGCGATAGTATCATACCCTCGGCGTAACCGGGTTGCGGAGTAGTGGTTCTCTTAATTGTCCTACAGTATTTTCCATTATTCTGACCGCAAAGTTATCGCTATCTACATTAGATCATTTTCGAAATCGGGAAAATTTCAGCAAACTACCCGTCACGCCTAAACTGTCAGGGTATTGTCATTCAGCAAAACGCTGTTGGCCATTCCGGCATGCCTGCTCACCATCGCCTGCAAACAGGATACCGCAGCCATTTCATCTGTCACCGAAGATCGTACGGCACAAAAGCAGGCAGCCACAAATGCACGTACTAGTTTAGGATATTGTTAACAACCATTCCCCTATGTTGCCCGTATCTGAGCTGATCACCTGCCGTGTGTTGATGACAGGTAATAGCGTACCTTTGCAATCAGAGACGTTCGCTTGTACAAATGATACAGCAGTAAAATAAAGTAACTTAATATGGGGAAGACATTGTCAAACAACTATTTTATCACCAAGGATATGAGATCTCTATTCATACTGGCCTTGCTACTGATAACAACCGCCGGTTGTTTCGGCCAGGATAAAAAACAACGAAAGATGGATCAGACACCTGCTCAGCACAATCCTTATTATTCCCGCACCGATACCACGCGCCTACAGGTCAGTAATGCAGAATGGAAAAAGATACTGCCTGCCGACCTGTATGCTGTATCCAGGGAACAGGCTACCGAAAGGGCTTTCACCGGTAAGTACTGGGATGCAGATACCCGGGGCACTTACTACTGCGCCGTATGTGGCAACGCGTTGTTCCGCTCCGACGCCAAGTTCGCCAGCACCTGCGGCTGGCCCAGCTTCTTCGAACCGATCCGGCCCAACAGCGTCATCTATCGCGAAGACCGCTCCCTGGGCATGGACCGTATAGAGGTCATCTGCGAACGTTGTGACTCCCACCTGGGACACATCTTCGACGACGGCCCCCCTCCTACTCACAAACGTTTCTGTATGAACTCCGTATCGCTAGACTTCGAGCCACTGCGATAGGATACCGTCACACATAGCCGCCTGCCCGGCGAATATTAACAAAGCACTAACAGTCTTCGCTAATATATCCGCCGGGCATGCGGCTTTTTTTGTACCTTCATTTTAAAAAATGTCCGTCACCTTCAAGGCCGGAGAATACTTTGGAAGCACCCAACGATCTGCCAACGCAGATGGCATTTCCCTCTTCCACCAGCAATATGCCCCGCTGACCTCCTCACCGGTACACTACCATCAGCACGCCCACTTCTGCTTCACCCTCAGCGGCGCCTTCCAGGAAATTGACAGCAAACACAAACAACTCATCCCCGAAGGCCAGATACTCATCTACCCCAAAGAAAGAGACCATAAGACGGTAACAGAACAGCTGGCACGCTCCTCTCTCTTCGTAGAGTTCAACGACAACTGGACCGACCGCCTGAAAGAAACCGGCATCACCTTCGACCAGTTCAGCGTTGTCAAAAGCAAAACCATCTCCCACCTCTTCTCCCGCATATTCCGCGAGTTCAGCCACCCCGGCCCCGCTTCCGCCCTGCTACTAGAAGGACTGGTGCTGGAAAGCGCCGTAGAACTGGCTCGCGAAAAAGAGAAAACCGTACGCATGGTCCCCGCCCAGGTCAAAAAAGTAATCCACCTGCTGCAGGAAGACTACACGCGCAAATGGACCCTGAACGAACTGGCCTCCCAACTCGACTTCCACCCCGTCTACCTCAACCGCCTCTTCAAACATCACTTCGGCACTACTATTCACCACTACCTCGAAGACTTACGCATCGAAAGAGTATGCGAGAAGCTACAACACAGCGATGACCCGATCAGTGCCATCGCATTGGAATGCGGTTTCACCGACCCGAGTCATCTCTATAAAGTGTTCCTGAAAAAGAAAGGGGTACGGCCCCTCGAATACCGGCTTATCACCCGCTGGTGATCAGTAAATACCCTTCCGTCCTTGCACCAGCGTAGCCGCCTGCTCCGCCGTGATACCGAAATGGTCCGCTACCAACTGCGCAGGATTCGCATTCAACCACATACTCAAACTGATCTCCTGATATACCGGGCTATTAAACAACACAATTAATTTCAATGCCTCCTTACCGGTATTCTCTATGTAATGCCCGTACCCCTGTTTAATAAAGGCCACCTTGCCTTTGTTGTAGGACATGGTCTTCACCCGTCCATGCGATCCGAAGATACCCATACGGCCTTCCCCACTCATCACATACTGCCACTCGTCCGCATTCGGATGCCAATGCAGCTCCCGGATCGCACCGGGCGCTATATCCATACGCAACGCCGTCAATGTCGTCTGTATCGGAAACTCCAACGATGACACCAACCGCGTTTGCCCGCCGTTAAAAGACTGTAGTATACCGTCGCTCTCCATCCGGAACTTGTGCATAGAAGTCCCCATGGCTATACCGCCGTCTATATTACGGGGATGAGGGTCCTTCGCGATCTTGCCTACCCCTATATACAGTTCTTTGGAAGGCAGGTGGCTGAATAAAGTACCGCTGCGCAGGTCTTTACGCAACAGCTCCGGCGGCAAGTGCCCCATCCAGTCCGTCACACTGAAAGTGCCAAATTCGGAGAAATGCCCGTTATCAAATCCCAGCAGGAACTTACAGGGCTTGTCGCCCAGGCATTGCAGACAGTGCCCGTGCCCCTTCGGGAAATACCAGATATCACCCACCTCGAAAGTATCCGTAGAAGTCGTACCGTCCGGCGATACCACCGTCGTCAGCACCCGACCCTCCAGTACATATGCCCATTCCGCTGCAATAGAATGCCAGTGCAGCTCCCGGAAAGCACCGGGCTGCAACTGCATCAATACCCCAGCAATACTTTGCGATACAGGGAACTCTTCTACCGTCGCCTCCTTCGCAGTACCACCAAGGCCCTCCCAACCTTCGCTACCGTTCTCTATGTCGTAAATAAAATCTTCCAGGGGTTCTATTTTCTTGTCGGGACGACCGGCTGCTAACTGGCCGGTAGGTGCAGCAAGTGTTAACCCGGGCAATGCCAGGCTTTTGCCGGCGGCTAACAATCCCATCGCCGTGAGGGAGCTGGCTGAAAGGAATCCGCGTCTTGTGATGTCCATGATCTTATCGATTTTGATTTGAAGATGATACAAAGGTATCCGCCCCTTCCCGCCGGCCTTTGTTCAAATCGAACCGCTATTGTAAAATTAGAACTTTATTTTCTATCGCCCCTACCTACTTTGTCCGTTTTTTACAACACCACCACCTGCCGATGATGCAACTTTGTAGCACGAAATCAATCATATGCAACGAATACTGCTCCTACTACTGCTGGCATGCTGCGGACTGCAGCTGCCGGCACAAACGGTCACTTCAACTAAAAAACAATACAACATGAAACTGAACGCAGGATTTATCACCGCACAACTGGCAGCGACCAAAACATTCTACACCGAACACCTCGGATTCGGCGTAATGTTTGAAAACGACTTCTACCTCCTCCTCCACACTCCTGGCCAGCAAGCAGAGATCAGCTTCCTGCTGCCCCATCACCCTTCCCAGCAACCGCTTTTTCAACCGCCCTTCCAGGGACAAGGCGCCTACCTCACCATAGAAGTGGAAGACGTCGATAAGATCTACCAGGTGCTAAAAGCCAAAGGTGTCGCCATCAGGATCGATATCCGCGACGAACCCTGGGGAGATCGCCACTTTGCCATACAAGACCCCAATGGCATCGGTATCGATATCGTCAAATACACCCCTCAACAAAAAGGACAGGAATAACCTGTCCTATAGCTTTCCTGTAGCTTACCTATAGCATTCGTATAGTCATTGTATAAGCTACGCTTATAGTTGCATATAGAATGACTATACAACGCTTATACACCCTATAGGCAACAAATGTGCAACAACATGTATACCAACACTTTACACACGAATAAACCGCTTATCTAGTACCGCCGTGCCGGGCAGCTACCGGGGCATTTGTGCCAGGGTAGCCGCCGCAGGCGCTTTGGGTCCAAAACGACGGGCCTGCACCTCGTCATATGCTTTTACATAATCCGGATGCTCCGTACCCATCAACCGGTCCCATACGCGGAAATAAAGCCCGTAATTCCCCTTGAACTTACTGTGATGAAGGTTGTGGTGCACCGAAGTATTAAACAGCTCAAAAAGGGGGCTTTTCCGGAACCACCGGGGGGCAATCTCGTAACCCAGGTGACCATATACATTGATCACAAACCCGGCAATCGTAAACAACACAATCCCCAACGGATGCATCGGCAGGATCAGCACGATCAGGAACAAAACCGCCCCTTCCGTAAAGGCTTCCAGCAGGTGAAACGAGTAAGAGGTCCAGGGAGACGGGTTCGTAGACTGGTGATGTACCAGGTGCGTGAGCCGGAACAACCGCGGATGATGTAACGCCCGGTGCATCCAGTAAAAGTAAGTGTCATGGACGATGAGGCTCAGCACTACACTCAACCCCAGGTACCAAACCGGGTAATCCCCTAGCTGATCATACACCTGCGTATACTGCTTAAATGGGGTGAACAACACGATAAATGCTAATACGCTGAGCACCAGCGTCGTCTGCAACGAATGCAAGATCTCCCGCAGGAAATCCTTACTGCCAGCCAGCCGCTGCTGTATCTTAAAATGCTGTAGTTGCTTCGGGAAAAAGAGGTAGAACACCGCGAAAAATACCCCTGCTATGATAAAGTAACGCAGGGTCGATATACCGTATATCTTGGCGATGATGTAAATTGTCTGTTCCATAAAACACATCGTTTGGTGCTGATGGAACAAAAGTAAAACAGGACCTGCCTGCCAGCAGTTAACAAAAGATAATTAATCCTTATGCTGCGATATACGTTTGCGGATACGGCTGAGGGATACCGGCGTTACTCCCAGTAACGAAGCGATGTATTTGCCGGGCACCCGGCTTACAATATCCGCTTTCTCTGCTACCAGCTTCAGGTAACGCTCCTCCGGCGATAACAGTACAAAAGAAGCGATCAGGTCCAGCGACTCTGCCAGCATCTTTTTCAGGAAAAAAGTACGCAATGGCTCCAGCCTGGGTTGCTCGCTCATCACACGTTCCAGCGCTCCGTAGTCTATCTCTTGCAACGTCACCGGCTCTACCGCCCGGTAGATAAATCGGGAAGGACGGTTTAAGATGATCGTATCATGTGAGGCAATGAACTGTCCCTCCCAACGCAACAGCAAAGTAGCTTCGTCCCCATTCTCCTTCACCGCATAGGTACGGATGATCCCTTTCTCGATAAAAGCCAGCTGACGCGAAGAAGCGCCTTCCGGGATATAGACCGCTCCCGGCGCCAGCTCCCGGCGTGTAGCCAGTTGTGTAAGTTGTAACAGGTCAACAGGGGTGATATCCTTGATATGGCTGATCCCTTCCAGTAATAGCTGTATATCGTTCATATGCGTCATGGGTAACAAAAGGTCATTTTAATGCATCCGTTGGCGTAAGGCCATACATCACCTTAAAGTCTTTCACAAAATGTGCCTGATCGTAATAACCGCTGTCGTAAAACAGCTTGTTCTTTCGCAGGCTTTCCAGCGATGGCTTGGCATTCAGCACATGCTGGAACCGTACCACCTTGCTGAAGGTCTTGGGCGTATCCCCGATATAGTAGTTGAATAACCGGCGCAACTGCCGGGGACTGATGCCGGTATTTAATTCGCGCTCCACCGGTATGGTACCCTGCGAACGCAGTATCCGTTCAATGGCATCAAACAAACGGCTGTCTATATCGAAATCAGTAGTGGATAATAACCGCAGGAAGTGATGATCGAAATGTGGTTTCAACAGCTCCACGGCAGCAGCTATCGCTCCCATCCGGCCCAGGTCGGCGGCCAGCGAGGGAATAACATGCGCCAGCAGCTCAAACCGGTCTGTCAGCGCTGCCGCATCAATCTTGAACAACAGCGGTATCGCTGCCGGCAGAAACCGGATACCGATGTAGTTAAAACTTTGCTGTAACGGAAACGTCGTGTACGTCGCAGAAAATCCCATGATGAAATTCTCTTCCGGATTACCCGCATCATAGAAGAGATCCATGCATCCATCCGCCACCACCCGGTAAGAAAATGGCTGTGTCAACGGCTCCTGCGTACGCAATTGCCAGTAGCAGTAGATATACCGCGCCAGGTGAAAGTCCGGTAATACCTCTGTATAACGCACCTGTGCCGGCATCTCCCGCACCGCCGGTTGTACGGGGCAGAAAAGGGGTCTTATGTCGGGTAATATGGTCATCCCTGCTAAAATACGCCAAAGCCCCGGCTCCGCCAATAAAGCAAAGGCACCGCCTCCGGAAGGAAACAGTGCCTTTGTATATACCGGTTAATGACCCTATTGGTAAATAACGGTCAGGCTGATAGGCGTACCACCTAACGCTTTGGAAATAGGGCAGTTCTCTTTGGCGCCCTGTGCAAAAGCTTCGAATTGCTCTTGGGATACCCCGTCGATCGCAGTAGCGGTCAGCTCCAGGGTAATACCGGAGATCTTCGGACCAGCAGCCATATCCAGCTCCACCACCGCACGGGTGTTCAGATCACCAGCCGTGATACCCGCCTGGGTCAGCGCAGCGCTTACTGCCATAGTAAAACAACCAGCATGTGCAGCCCCCAGCAACTCCTCCGGATTAGTACCTACACCGTCTGCAAAACGGGTATTGAAAGAATATTGAGTGTTAGACAGTACGGTGCTCTGTGTGGAGATCTCACCTTTACCTTCTTTAAGGTTACCGTTCCAGTGTGCATTAGCTATCCTTTTCATAGTATCAATGTTTAATTTGAGTGTTTTTATTGTTTTGACGATGTAAAAGTAACAGCAATTTGCTCCACTAAGTTTAACCCAGGTTAAAAAGTAAAATAAACTTATTATTTCCATCCACCTCCCAGTGCCCGGTACAACGCGATCGTCGCCTTCCACAGTTCCAGCTGGTCATTTACATAGTCCAGCTGACTGGCCAGCAAGGCCTGCTCAGAGGTCAGCACATCGATATAATTGGTAGCCGTACTGTATCGCAGCAATTTTTTGGTAAAGTCCACCGACTGCTCTAACGATCTCAATTGTTTACGGCGGATCTCCTGTTGTTCGGCAGCCGTCTTGTAAGCATACAGGGCATTGGATACCTCCTGTCCTGCCACCAGCAAGGTACGCTGGAAGGCCAGCACCGACTCTTCCTGCTGGGCTTTGGCCGTTGTCAACGCCGCCTTGTTCCTCCCCCTGTTCAGGATAGGCTGTACCAGGCTACCGGCGATATTGGCAAACAGACCGTCGGCAGACAGCCACTGCCGCCATTCATAGCTGGTAAATCCGCCAGCCGCCGTAATATTGAACGCCGGGTAGAAAGCCGCCCTGGCCACATTGGTCCGTTCAAAGGCCTGCCGCACCGCATACTCCGCCTGCATCACATCGGGACGGTGATGCAGCAGCTGCGCCGGTATACCCGCCTGTAAGGTCGCAGGGGCAATCTGTATCGCCAGCGACTGCCGCCGGATATCCCCCGAAGGCCTGTTCAGCAATATACACAATGCATTCTCCGTCTCCCGGATCTGCCGCCGCAAAGCGGGTATGGCCACTTCCGCCGCATACTGGTTAGCCTCACTCTGTACCACCGCTGCACCATTCACTACACCGGCTGTCTTCAACGACGCCATCGCTTTCACATCTTCTCTCCTGTTCACCACCGTCTGTTCCAATACCTGCAACTGCTGGTCCATCGCCAACAGGGAAAAATAGCCGTTGGCAATATCAGCGATCAGCTGTGTCTGCACCGCTTTGCGGGCCGCTTCCGTACCGAGCAATCCCGCCAGCGCGCCTCTTTTGGCAGCACCTAACTTACCCCAGATATCGGCCTCCCACGATGCCCGCAACGCCACATCGTACTGGGTCGAAGACCGGATGATACCAAAACCCTGCGGGAAAGCCAGCTTGGAACGGGTAATGCCCAGGTTACCATTCAGCTCCGGCAGTAACGCAGCTTTGCTTTGCCGGAAAACAGCCCCGGCAGCAACAATACGCTGCGTGGCAATCTTCAGATCAAGATTGTGTACCAGTCCTTCCCGGATCAGGCCCTGCAATACCGTATCCGGGAAGAGCTGTTGCCAGGGCTGATCCGCAATACTAACGGTATCCGTGCCGGCCTGGCCGCGATATGAGTTTTCCTGCGCCGTCTCCTGCGGATGATAGATTTTCCCGATACGACAGGAAGACACTGCCAGTAGCAATAGCATACCTGCTATCACCTGGCCGCCTATACGCTGCCGGCTGCGGCGGCTCACCTTCTCCTGCAAAGACTGGAAGATGATGAACAATACCGGGATGATGAATACCCCCAGCACCGTACCGATCAGCATACCGCCTACCGCTGCCGTACCGATCGAACGGTTACTCAATGCGCCGGCTCCTTTTGCCAGCATCAATGGCAACAATCCGAAGATGAATGCGAGAGAGGTCATCAGGATCGGCCGCAGACGGGTCATAGCGCCAGCCAGCGCAGCCTGTACCAGCGTCTCCCCCTGCAACCGGTGCATACGGGCAAACTCCACGATCAGGATCGCATTTTTAGCCAGCAGCCCGATCAGCATGATCAGGCTGATCTGCAGAAAAATATTATTGTCCAACCCGAACAAACGGGCAAACAGAAATGCCCCCGTCAATCCTACCGGCAGGGATAACAGCACCGAAAAAGGCAACAGGTAACTCTGATACTGTGCACTCAGCAGAAAATAAATGAACACCAGGCTGAGTATAAAAATGATCATCGTCTGGCTGCCACTGGAAATCTCTTCGAGACTCATCCCGGCAAAGGCGTAAGTATATCCCTTCGGCAGGGTCTTGTCCGCCGTCTCCTGGATCGCCTTGATGGCATCCCCCGAACTGAAACCCGGCTTCGGACTACCATTCACATAAGCAGAGGTGAACAGGTTAAAACGGTTCACAAACTCCGGCCCGTGTATCTTCTTCAACGTGATAAACCCTGCAATAGGCGCCATCGTACCGGCATTGTTACGTACATATATTTTCTCGATAGCGTCCTTATTCAACCGCTGCGCCGCTTCCGCCTGCAACATCACTTTGTATTGTTTACCAAACCGGTTGAAGTCGGAAGCATAGATACCACCCAGGTACCCCTGCAGCGTGCTCAGTATCACGTTCACCGGTACACCGGCTTCTTTACTCTTGGCGACATTCACCTGCACTTCATACTGCGGGAAGTTGGTATTATAAGGGGTAGCGGCATATTGTATCTCCTGGCGGCTATTCAGCGCTTTCATAAACCCTTGTATCACCGTCTCAAAGTCTTTATAAGAACCGCCGGTCTTGTCCTGCAACTGGAATTCAAAACCATCGGTATTACCGAATCCCTGTAAGGTAGGCGCGGGGAAAAAGATGATGTTGGCGCCGCGGATACCGGCAGTGCGTTCAAACAGGCGGGCTACCACCTGCCGTATGTGCTGACTATCTTGTGTACGTTCCTTCCAGGGTTTCAACCGCAGGAAGATAGCGCCATAGGAACTACCTGCTCCGCTGATCAGGTCAAAGCCCGTTACCGCACTCGTCACCTCCATTTCAGGCATGGCAGCGGCAATACTGTCTATCTGGTCCAGCACTTCGGCAGTACGCTCCAGCGAAGTAGCAGGTGGCAATATCACGTTGCCGTAGATCATGCCACTGTCTTCATTCGGCACAAATCCCGTAGGAGTTGTACGTACAAGCCACCAGAACAGCAGCAGGAAGACACCCACACTGCCCAGGGCCAGCCATTTGCGGTTGATCAGGAAAGCAACCACGCCAGTATACCGTTGCGTCACCCGGTGGAAAGAGGTATTGAAAGCGTTGTAGAAACGCTGCATATATCCCTTCGGGTGATAATGCTCTTTATCATGCGGCCGCAGGAACAGCGCACACAAAGCAGGACTCAGCGTCAACGCATTGATGGCAGAGATGATGATAGCGACTGCCAACGTCAGACCAAATTGTTTGTAGAACACCCCTACCGATCCGTTGATAAACGTAACCGGTACGAACACTGCCGCCATTACCAGCGTAATGGAGATGATAGCCGTACTGATCTCTCCCATCGCATCCAGCGTCGCCTTCATAGGCGACCGTTCCCCGGCATCCAGCTTAGCATGCACCGCCTCTACTACCACGATCGCATCATCTACTACAATACCGATGGCCAGCACCAACGCAAACAACGTCAGCAGGTTGACGGTAAAGCCGAACAGCTGCAGGAAAAAGAACGTACCGACAATCGCTACCGGTACTGAGATAGCAGGTATCAGCGTGGACCGGAAGTCCTGCAGGAAAATGAACACCACAATGAACACCAGGATAAATGCTTCGATAAAAGTAGAGATGAGTTTACCCACAGAAGCATTCAGGAAGTCGTTGGCATTAGAGTATATTTTGTAACTGATGCCCTTGGGAAAATCCTTTTCTGCATCCCGCATGATCTGTTCACACTGTTTGATGATCTCATATGCATTAGATCCTGCGGTCTGGTTGATCGCCACGTATACGAACGGACGGCGCTGTGTACGGGAAATAGAAGCATAGTTGTAAGCGCCCATTTCAATGCCCGCCACATCTTTCAGCTTCAGCACCTTCCCGTTGCCCGTAGTGCGCAGGATGATCTCTCCGAACTGCGCCGGCTTCTCCAACCGTCCCGTATACTTTAAAGTGTACTGGTGCGTCTGATCCCCGTTCTCACCTACCTTACCCGGGGCCGCTTCTATATTCTGCTCTGCCAGCGCCGCGATGATATCAGCCGGTATAAGTCCATATACTGCCATTATATCGGGCTTCAGCCAGATACGCATGCTGTAATCCATATCCCCGTATACCTTGGCCTGTCCTACACCTTCCACCCGCTTGATCTGCGGAATGACGTTAATCTTCAGGTAGTTGTCGAGGAACTTCATGTCATACTGCCCTGTCTCACTCAGCAGGATAAAACTGAACACCTCACTGTTGAGTCTTTTAGTGGTAGTGATCCCATATTTGAGTACTTCTGCCGGCAGCTGGCTGGTCGCCTTTGTAATCTTGTTCTGCACGTTGATAGCCGCCATATCGGGGTCTGTACCTTGTTTGAAGTTGATCGTGATATTAGCTGTACCATCGTTACTGGCCTTGGAAGTCATATAGGTCATATGTTCCACACCGTTGATCTCTTCTTCCAGTGGACCAATCACACTTTTCATCACCACTTCAGCGCTGGCACCCTGGTATAAAGCGCTTACCTCTACCGCCGGTGGCGCAATACCCGGGTATTGTGAAATAGGTAATGCATATAATCCCAACAATCCCAGTATGACGATGATCACCGAGATCACCGTAGACAGGACGGGATTTTCTATAAATTTCTTGTACATAGTCAGTTCGTCTAATGGTAAATACTTGGCTTACAGCTGTGCCGCTACCGGCTTGATCTGCATATTATCCTGCAAGGCACCCATGCCTTGTGTAACAATCCGGTCGCCGGCTTTTAATCCTGTCTTCACAATGTTGTATTGTCCACCTGGCATTTCTTCCAACGTCACCTCCACACTCTTCACCGCATTTTTACTATCGACGACGTATACGAAGGTTTTCTCCTGGATCTCGAAAGAGGCTTTCTTAGGTATAAGCAATGCTTCTTTGCGAAGCATGGGTATACGGATAGTCGCGCTGGCGCCACTCCTGATCAGCCCTTCTGGATTGGTAAAAGCAGCGCGCATATTGGCTGCACCGGTGTTGACATCTATTTGACCTGTTACGGTTTCTATACGTCCCTTCCCGGTATATTCAGTGCCGTTCGCCAGCAGCAACAGCACTTCCGGCAGCTGTGCCAGCTTTTCGGCAATCGTTTTTCCGGGGTAACGGGCTGTCAGGTCCAGCAGCTCCTTTTCGTTGAAGGCAAAGTAAGCGTGTATCTTATGCGTGTTGGAGACTACCGTAAGCGGCAATGGCGAGCTGCTGCTCACCAGGCTGCCGGGTTTGTAAGGCAGGCTACCTACAATGCCATCGACCGGGCTGCTGATAGTAGTATACCCTATATTGGTATTGGCATTCACCAGGCTGGCCTTCGCCTGTGCCAGCGCCGCTTCCCGGGCCTGCAAGGTATATTTGGCGGACTGCAATTCGTAATTACTGATGATACCCTCTTCTACGAGAGGAGCCGTTTTCTCCACCTGCATACCAGCCGTATGCACATCTGCCTGCGCACGTTTGATCGCCGCAGTAGCCGTTCTCACCTCTTGCTCGTATTGCGGCCCATGTATCTTGAACAGCAGCTGTCCCTTTTTTACTACCGCACCTTCATCTACATAGATATGTGCTACGAAACCGTCTACTTTAGGTCTGATCTCTATATTCTGTTCTCCCTGCAGTGTAGCAGGGTAATCGTGTTGTAGTGTAACCGCCTGCGTAGTGACCGTCATTACGGGATAGTCGGCCGGCCCCGCTGCTGCTGCGGCATCCGGTTGCCCCTTTACACCACAGGCGTAAACAAATAGCAGGTACATAAAACCTACAGCGGTCATGGCGAAGGTTGTGCTCTTTTTCATGTTATTATAGTGTGTGTTAAATGCTGAAAACATATTTTCTAGTAATAGCATGCCCAGGCTGCTGCACCCGCCGGGGCGCAGCCAGTACGCTATATCGTATATATATTTGAGTGGTTTGCTTCCTGTACTATATCCTGTAAAGACCAGAATATAGACAACTATACAGGAGATAATGTGACAAGCGTTTGCTATTTCCTGCAAAAATCTATTATACAGCCAACATATTATTTCCTGAATGTCGGATTGTAGAACCAATTTCACGCCTTACCAAAAAAACGCCGCTGCCTGCCAGGCGGCAGACAGCGGCGTATAAGTTCAAGTAGTTGGGAGTCTTTTTGATCTGCTATTGCACGTGAAACGGGAATTACATCAATAAGGCATTACCAGATCGGTGCGCCGGTAGGGATGGAATTGAGTTGTGCATCAGACACATTTTTTATGCCGGACGATTTGAAACGGAACCTATCAAATATCTGCGGCGAACCAATATGACGTTTTATAGTGAAATTATTGCCAGATGGGTTATCTGTAGACCGGTCAATAAAGAATATCCTTCCAGTACTGCTTTCTCTCCATAGATCGCTACCGGCGGATATATAGTAGTCATTGATAGGAACGACAGGCGTATACGATCTCATCGCGTTAGTAGAGATATTAAAGATACCAATGAAGGTATTATAGTCTCTTATCCAACGCAGCCTTCCGTCCATCATCACATATACGGCACCATTCTGTGGATTGTGAAAGAAATCGCCATCTTCACCCAGCGTCACCAGGTTCTTATTGTAGATGTACCTCAATGCCTGGATATCGCTGGCCGTAAACGGACGGTCACTACCATCCGAACAAGCCAACATAAAACTGTTCGCATCTACATCCGGATTGGTGCCGGGTATATGAATAGCCCCCACGCCGGCATCACCTTCATTAGGATCTGTAGGACGGCCCCACTGATCATATTCAATACCACAACTGCTCCTGCGATTAAAATAATCCGTATGGCGCAGACCAATAGCATGCCCGATCTCATGGGCCATGATCGTTGCCAGCCAACCCTCGTTAGGCGTTGCACCGATCACATTAGCATTCAGTAAAATCGGACTGGCAGGATTGCCATTACTTGGGAAACCGGCAGAACGCCCGAGTACATTATTCCCAAGGTTAGCAAACTGTATATCTATATTACCACCACTGGCTACACGCTGAAAGTTAATACGAAGTCCCAGCGTATTGTACCTGGCAATCGCCACATCTGCAGCAGTCGTATAGGCAGGGGGCAGGTTTGTAACGGATACCGTAATGGTGCGTGTGCTGGGGAAATAGGTTACCGTGTTATTAGTACGATACTGTTCAGTAGTACCTATCCGCAAAACCGTAGAAACAGCTTTCTCTTTCAAACTTTCTTCGGACATGAATATATCACCTTCTACCACATATCCCCCCTCTACTCGTACAATACCCTTTGTACCAAAGCCTTCGGCCTTGAGTTTATTGATCACTTCAGCAGGAATAGGTGCATCTTGTCCAGATACCACTTCTTTCTCTTTCTGACAGGAAAATAGGAACAGGCTTCCACTTAACAACAGGCAGGGCCATGCCTTCAATAGTCTTTTCATAAGTACTAATTTTGATTTTGGTTAGGAATGATGGATTAACATGCGTGACAGCATGATCAAAAGACTCCCAATAGGTTCCACCATCAGGTATAAGATGTTCGTATAGGTTTATTAACGGTTATTATTTGTTAACGGTTATTATTTGTGCTTTACCAGGTATGCGTTGTCGGATTCGTAAGTGTCTTTCTGAAATTTATTACGTCGCATTTAGTGGTACGCTTTACCGGCAATCCAGTGCTGTAAGCAGTGCTATATTCTCTTTATGGCGTGGAAACAAGTTGGTAATGTATTTAATGTCAAAGCCCATCATCTCGTGTGTTCGCATTTTAAAAAATAATCAGTTTGACAATATACATTTTTATATCGCTTTTTGCAACCTCATTTTATGTACGCCAGCATATAGGTCATAGGGAGAAATTTTTCCCTGGCTGAATCTTTTCTCCCTTATTGCCCACCGTTGGCAGTCATTCGATATTTGCATTGTCAAATAAAGCACATACGGCAGCTAGCGCCAGCAAGTATATACTAACCATCACACGTAAACGATAAACAGGAAATGACAACGATAGCGAATCAAAATAAATCAGTGACCCTGATCGGCCTGGGGCCGATGGGACAAACGATGGCACAACTTTTCCTTGACAAAGGGCTCCGTGTTACTTTATGGAACCGTACCCCGTCGAGGGCTGCCGCCCTGGTAAGTAACGGTGCGATACTGGCAGACACGCCATCCGCAGCACTGGCTGCCAGCGAGCTGATCATCCTGAGCCTTACCGACTATCCCGCCATGTACGACATACTCGGTGATGCCGGCGATGCTCTCAAAGGCAAAGTGCTGGTCAATCTCAGCTCCGACACACCGGAGAAAGCCCGGGAAGCCACGCGCTGGGCACAAGAGCGCGGGGCAGCCTTCATCGCCGGCGGCGTAATGGTACCACCGCAGCTATTGGGTGGTCCTACCTCCTACGCCTTCTTCAGCGGACCTAAAGACCTGGTCGATGCACACCATAGCACCCTGGAGATCATCGGACGTGTGGACTACCGGGGTGAAGACCCGGGATTGGCTCCCCTGTATTACCAGGCCCTGCTGGATGTCATGTTCACCAGCACAGCAGGCGTACTGCATGCCGCCGCACTACTTGGCAGCGCAGGAGTAGATGTGGCCACCTTTTCTCCCTACATACAGGACTTTCTCAAATTCATGAGCGTGCTGCTGGCCGATGTAGCCGACGACGTGGATAACCGCCGCTACGACGGCTCACTTAACAACATGATCATGATGGCAGCCACCACAGATCATATTGTAGATGCCAGTCAGCAGGCAGGTGTCAGCACGCGGCTCCCCAAACTGATCCGTGAGATCTACAATGAAACAGTCGCAAAAGGATACGGTAAAAACGGGCTCTTTAGCATTTATGAAGTACTGAAACAACCTTCGTGAATGGTCGCCGGGTATATAAGCTACACACCTTAATACGATCACATACGATCACCTATCTGCTGGCAAGCTGCTGATCCAGATACGTCTTATCTCGGCAGCTGCTGCTAAATTGTGATAGTCCGGACCAAACAAAGTAAATTTCTTCCTGCTGTGTTGCGGATCGGTATAATAGCCTACGACCCCGAGTATTGGGTCTTTCACCGGGAATGGTCCCATAGGTAGTTCCTGCCAGGCGCTGTCCATTTTACCGGCCAGTTCCTGCAGACTTACCGGCAGGCCGCCTTCTTTTGTCGGCCAGATGGTCACCTGTGTGACAGTATCATCCATCTTATTCACCTCCAGTTGAAAACTCTTGCCGGTAAAGATTTTAGAGTACTGATCAGTTGTGATTTGCAGGCTATCTGCCGGCTGGAATAATGTGGAGAAAAAGGTACCGGCACTATCTTTCGGGAGGGGAATTGCCGCCGCAATAGCCAGTAGTTTATCTGACAGCGTTCGCGGTACTTTGACACGGCTGTCTGTATGTCCAGGGGCTTTGCTGCTATTGCTACAGGCACTGAACAACAATGTATAGCAGGCCAGGTGTATTATTAGTATACGCATCATAACGTTTTATTTTTGAGATGCTACAGGCTACTCAATCACCAACGAGATTCCTACACCTGGCAAAGTATATAAAATAGGCCAAATAAAACCGGGGCTGACCTAAAAGTAGGTTTTTACTTTTAGGCCAGCCCCGGTTCTGTATTATTGACAATGTTATGGTAATTCGCGTATCCAGATGTTACGGAAGCTGAGCGGTTCGCTCTTATCGCCATGCGCCTGTAGTTTGATAGGGCTGGGACCGTGCGCCTTCCTGTACGCCGGGTCGCCGATGTATTGGGTGGGTCCTTTCAGTTCGGTCGCATTCTGTACCACCACTCCGTTGAACAACACGGTCACTTTCGCAGGATGTACTACCTGCTGGTCGTCACCGAATACGGGTGCTGTCCAGATGATATCGTAGGTCTGCCATTCTCCTGGCTTGTTTGTCGGATTGGCTAAAGGCACATATTGTTTATAGATACTGCCGGCCATGCCATTCGTATAGGTCTTGTTGTTATAAGAGTCTAATACCTGCAGCTCGTATCCGGCGTCGCCTTTGCCAGTAGAAGCCAGGAAGATACCGCTATTACCGCGTCCCTGACCGGTACCGGTGATATTAGCAGGTACTCTCCATTCTATATGCAGCTGGTAGTTGTTGAAAGTTTGTTTGGTCTCGATATTACCTACCTGCTTGTTAACGGTCAGCAATCCTTTTTCCACTTTCCATTTAGCCGGTGTATTGCGGTCGTCTGCCATTACCCATTTGTCCAGGTTGGTGCCGTCAAACAGTACGATGGCATCAGAGGGAGCATCTCCGAGTTTTTTAGCCGCCTTCACTTCGGGTGGTACCGGTGTATACACTTCTGTTTCTTCCGGCTTGGTTTTCTCTTGCGCCTGCGCCACAAAACATCCTCCCGCTAAAATCATGGAGAGTAAGTATTTCCTTTTCATAATCGATTATTAAGTTGGATTAAATGATTGCTAATACGTTCTATCTCCCGGAACGAGGTCCGGGGCCAACAGCAATAATATACAAATTATCATGCCATTGCAAGGTTTATTTGATGAACGTACATCCACCGGCTACCGTTTCAATATCGTAGACTATGCTAACACCTCCTTCTTGTAATTAGTTATAAGCAAATAACAATCAAATCATTATAAATAAACCCAAAAAAAGTATGTCTTACTTGTCACGTTTTTATTTTGAGAGATGTCTTCCTGATATACAATTTTAAAAAACCGCATTATATGCAAGCCGTTAAAGTATCTTACACCGTACAACCTTCTTTTGTGGCCCAGAACCAGGCCAATATTGCTGTTGCCCTGGAGGAACTCCGCCAGCAGAACAACCCGGATATCCGTTACCATGTGTTCCTGGATCCTGACGGGCAGACCTTTCACCACCTGGCTATCTACCGTGGTCCTGAGGTGGCTAAAGCCCTGTTGGAGATGCCATCCTTCCTGGAATTCCAACGGCAGCGCGACGAAAGTGGCCTGGTAGCGCCCCCACAGATCACGCCGCTCAGTTGGGTAAATGGCTCTTTTGATCCATTCCCCGCCCGATAATCTGTCAACAGGTCTGTCGCCTTTTGCCTGATTACTTTTTTATCAGGTCTGTTGCCTTTGGGAAGGCAACACCGGAATACCTAGCTTAGCGGCTGGGTATTACCTCATTTATCCACCTCAATAAGTAGTTTTGGAAAATTATCAGCAAGTATTATTCCCCTACGCATACAATGTGCTGGGGTCCGCAGAAGATGCCAAAGACGCCATACAGGACGTACTCTCCAGCTATATAACCGTCGATAAGACAGAGATCGACAATGAAAAGAACTACCTGATCAAAAGTGTGATCAACCGTGCGATCAACCTGCGCAAAAAACGCAAAGCGGTACTTAGTGATAATGTATGGCTACCGGAGCCGGTGGCTACAGAACAGGCAGATAACAATATCCACCTGCAGGATATTGCTTCCTATTCAATGCTGATCCTGCTGGAGCAGCTTAATCCCAGGGAGCGGGCGGTATTTATATTGAAAGAGGCTTTCGGCTATTCTCATGACGAGGTAGCGGAGGTGCTGTCTACCACGGTAGAAAATGCGAGAAAGCTGTTGAGCAGGGCAAAAGCCAAACTGAAGCCTGGCAATCAGCCGCTAAAGCTGGTACATCAGCCGGTGGCGGCGGTGCAGGACCTGCTGGAAAAATATATCGGCGCCATCCGGGCTGGGGATACGCAGCGGCTGGAAGGACTGTTCTCACAGGATATAGCCCTGTTCACTGACGGCGGGACCAAGGTACATGCTGTCAAAAAGCAATGTTTTGGTGCTCCCGATGTGGCCAGCCTGCTGGTGTTCGTCTATCACAAATACAATGCGGCGGCTACGTTGGAATTCAGCACGATCAATCATCAACCTGCACTGATCTACCGGCTGAATGGCCGGCTGCAGGGCTGCCAGGTGTTACAGCTGTCAGAGGACGGCTCACATATCGTTGGCATCAGCACGGTGGTAGACCCTGACAAGCTACAGTCGCTGCCAGCGGGGGATATGGCATCATAACATTATGGTCATAGGCACTTAACAGGTATTTAACATGCATGCGGTAGTTTTCGGGTCTAATTAAAAACTTCCTCATGAAAACTGTTCGTTCGTTATTGCTCCTGGGAGCAATTATCGTTGTCGTAGCATCCTGTCGAAAAGAGACTATTGCCCCCACTACCCCCCACCAGGATCGTACTGCCAATACTGAAGCGGCAGCTACCCGCGACAACAACCTCGCATTAGGTAACCCCAGCGGCGCCGGCACATCGGCCAACAATTACCTGGTCAGCCGTTCGCAGTATGTATTATCCTACAACAACAGCCGTGGCATTGCCAACTGGGTAAGCTGGCACCTGAGCAGTGCCTGGAAAGGCAGCGCTACCCGTCAGAACAAGTTCATTTCGGACGCCAGCCTGCCAGGCAATTTCTTCAAGGCGGTCACTTCCAATTACACCAACACGGGCTTTGACCGTGGGCACCTCTGCCCTTCTGACGACCGGGATGGCAGCCAGGCCGACAATGACGCTACCTTCATCCTGTCGAACATCATCCCGCAGGCACCTAAATGCAACCAGCAGACCTGGGGCGACCTGGAGGAATATTGCCGCCAGCTCGCTGCCAATGGCAATGAGCTGTACATCATAGCCGGTGGTTATGGTAATGGCGGGGAGAGTTCCAAAAGCACCAGCCTGGTCTCTACTATCGCTGACGGCAAAATGGCGGTACCTGCCCGCTGCTGGAAGGTGATCCTGGTATTGCCGAATGGTAGTAACGACATCAGCCGTATCAGCGCGTCTACCCGGGTGATCGCTGTAGACATGCCTAATACTCAATCTGTTACCAGCAAGAGCTGGGGTGCTTATCGTACCAGCATCGCCAATATAGAATCGGCTACGGGTTATACCTTCTTCTCCAATGTATCGGCCTCCATCCGGAGCAGCCTGAGAACCAAAGTAGACAATACGGCCCTCTAATATACCACAACATGACATCTGCGGCGAACAGGCATATAGTCCTGTTCGCCTTTCTTTTTGCTATCGGGATCGAAATACTGAAGACGGTACCATTTTCCCCGGGATATTAGGCCTAATTTTGACAAGGCGGTCCTGCTGCCCCCTGCTGTAAGGCAGGCAAATTGCGTAACTTTATAATCATCAAAGGAGGTTGCATATGTATGCTAACAGAAGCGAAGAAATATTTGCCAACTACCTGGCCCTGATCGATCAGCACCTGGATGACCTGGTACATGACCGCATCGATACTATGTATGAGCTAAGAGATTTTGCAGAGAGATTATATATCCATCCTACGCATCTCAGTAATGTAATCAAACAGCTGACGGGTAACCATCCCTGTTATTACTACGAGGAAAAGTTAGTAGCGGTGGCTAAAAACCTGCTTAGCAATCCGACTAATTCCATCGCAGACGTCGCACTTAAGCTGACGTACGATCCTTCCAATTTCACTAAGTGGTTCAAGTCCTATGCGGGTATGAGCCCTTCGGTCTACCGTAAACAACTTGCACAATCAACACTGGATAAGGTATTACAGCCTGTTCAGGTATAACGTATGATATAAAAAAGAACGGGCGTGAACACTGTAAAGCGTTCGCGCCCGTATCTTTATTTAGAATGGCGATAAACAGTTATTAACCTCCTGCTCTCTTCGACTCGTCTGAGTTTCCTCCCTGACGTTCTTTTGTTTCGATCTTATTATTTCCAAAACGGTAGGTAAAGGATACATTCAACGTCCTGTTCTGCCAGCGATTGTTCACACGCAGGTATACATCGTTGTATTCAGCAGTCGCTCTGAAGCGGTTAGAGGCAAATATATCGTTGAGGTTGACTTTAATTGTTCCTTTCTTCTGCAATACGGTTTTCTGTACACCGATATTGGCGCTCCACATGGCCTTTGCGCGCCAGATGCTATATACGTTAGGCGATTCGTACCAACCACTCAGTTCCAGTTTGTAATCTTTAGGTAAGGTAAAGGTGTTGGTAGAATTGAAGCTATAAGCTACCGCCGACCGGGTAAAAGGCTTTATTGGGTCGTTGATGTTATAGTAGTTATAATATCCCCCTACGTTGTTACTGCTATTCCACCACTTCACCGGATCAAATGGTAAGGTAAGATTCAGGGAGTAGGTCTCCTGTGTGCCCAGGTTACGGGAGGTGCTGGTTGTTACCTTGGTTTTTTCGTCTACCAGGAGCCATTCGTCGAAAAGGTCGTTGGTACGGCTGTATCCGAGGGTAGCGATGTATTTGTCTTTGAACGTATATCCTAATTCAACATTGTGGGTATACTCGGGCGTCAGTGCGGAGTTACCTCTGAAGTAGGTGTATTTATCCAGGAAATATATAAACTCATTCAGCTGTCCGTAATTGGGTCTGTTGATCCGTTTGTTGTATGACAACATGAGTTTGTTTTTATCGTTGATTTTATGGTCGATAGACGCGTTGGGGAAGTAGTCCAGGTAGCTGCGTTTCCATTTATTTTTCATAGAAATGGAGTTTCCTTCCGCGTTGGTTTGTTCGAGACGTAATCCGACAACGATGTCTGTCTTTTTGAAGGAGTGTTTATAGATGAGGTATCCTGCCAGGATATCTTCGTCGTAGATAAACTGGTCGTATTGAGAAGGTACTGGTATATATGCTCCTTTTTGCAGGGAATCGTACCGCATGAAGTTTTCTGTGCTGGCGAAGCTGGCTTTGAAGCCTGCTTCAATTTTACTTTTGGCGCCTACTTTTCTTACCAGGTCGGCTTTGATACTTTTGATGGTGGTAAGATTAGAAGGGCGTGTCAGTATGCCGGTTTTGTTGGTCACTTCTTTCGTACTGTTTATTAATACGCTATCTCCCAGTACGTTATTGATTTTTGCGTCGAACCTGGCGTAGTCGGCATCGATGGTGAATTCGGAGCCGCTGGTATCTATTTTCCATTTGTAGTTCAGGTTAGCCGAAAAGCTGTTGAAGCGGTTATTGATACCGATGCCGGTGTAGAGGATGGAATCTATTACGTTAGTTCCCTGACGGCCGATCTGTGTGGCGCTGGGCGCCTGGCGCCAGAAGGCATTGTTGTATCCGTTGACCATTACGCCGATGGACTGTTTTTCCGTCAGGTTATAATCGATGCCTGCTTTATAGTACCGGTTCATGAAGTCGTTGGTTTGGAATACGTCCTGGCGGAATTGCAGGGGTACGTCACCGCCGGTCTTACGGTCCAGTCCACGCGTATTGTATCCCTGGCGGTCGCCGTAGTTGACGTTGGCGAATAGGTTGAATTTTTTGGTGCGCCAGTTGATGTTGCCACCCACGTTATAGAACAGGTATCGGCCACCACCGCCGGCCAGGTTTACGCTACCGTTTATGCCTGTCAGCTGGCCTTTTTTGGTTTTGATGTTAATAATTCCGGAGGTACCGGCGGCATCATATTTGGCGCTGGGGCTGGTGATGATCTCGATCTGGGAGATGGTCTCGGCAGGCATGTTTTTCAGCAGGTCGGTCAATGCTTCGTTGGTGAGGTAGGTGAGTTTACCATCGAGCATAACGGTCACGCCTTGTTTGCCTTTGAGTACGATGTTTTCATCTTTGTCGATGCTGACACCGGGTGCCCGCCGGAGCAGGTCCAGGGCGGTATTACCGGCAGCGGCCACACTACTTTCTACGTTCAGGATCGTTTTGCCTTCACTACGCTCGATAAATGGTTTCTGAGCGGTTACATTTACTGCCTGCAGGCTTTTAGGCGCAATACTGAGTATCATTGTTTTCAGGTCAATGTCAGTATGTTGTGCGTCGATCTTAAAGTTAGCGGTGTTGCTGGTGGTGTAACCCATCTGGGATACCTGTACAAAATAGTGGCCGGTAGCGATCTTTTCGAAGGCACAGTGGCCGTTGGCATCACTCATCTCTCCTTTTACCAGGGAGCTGTCTGCCACTTTACGTATCAATACGCTTGCGAAGGGTAATGGAGCACCTTGTGCATCGGTGATCTTAATCTTTATAGCGCCAGTCTCTTTCGACTGAGCAAGGGTATTGGCTACAATACTAAGCAATAGTAAACTCAACAATAAGAGCTTCTTCATAATAGAGGTTGGGTGTTTTTCGTCGTAATAAAGACGCTGGGGTAAAAAAAAGGTTGCAACCGTTCATCCCGGAATGCCGCCACTTGCCCTTTCGGGGCAAGTAAAACGCGCTATCATGACAACTTGCAATGCTTTCTCTATTATAAAAATACAAAAGCCTCCGTTACGGGAGGCTTTTGCTGTTGTTAAGTTAATCTTGTCAGCGTAACACCTGTTGCAGTTGTTTATCCAGTTCATCTCCTTCTTCACCATATCTACCGATGATGATGCCGTTGGGATCGATCAGTATTTTGGTGGGCAATGAGTGGATACCATAATGTTCGCTGATGTCGGTTTCGTTAGGTTGGTTTTTCATTCTCTTTTCCATATCGAGGCCTCTGAGTACATGTCGCCAGGGCAGGTCATCTTTTGTGACTGCTTTTTTCCAGGCGGAGGGATCGCGATCGTCGTCGGATATGCCGATGAACTCGATGCCTTTGTTTTTGTAGGCGGCGTACAGTTCTTTGAGGTGTGGGTTGCCTTTCCGGCAAGGTACGCACCAGCTGGCCCAGAAGTCGAGCAGTACATATTTGCCTTTATAGTCTGCCAGTGACAGTGTTTTTCCATTGATGTCGGTGGCGTGGAACGTGTAGGCTTTACTACCCGGGGAACCGTTCTTGAGTTGATTGATCTCTTTGGCCAGCTCCTGTCCATCTTTTGTCTGCTGTAATGTTTTGCCCAACTTATTATAATATGCTTCCAGTGCATCAAGTGGCAGGTCGCTGACATGGAACCTGAGCTGGAACAATGTTACGTAGGACTGCGGATGTGCGTCGAAGAAGCGATAGTCTACGGAGTCGCCAGCGGCGAAGTAGGGAGCGAGGCGTTCTCTGATCTCCGCTGCTTTTTCGTGGTCGCGTTCTGCCCGCAGGGAATCCAATTGTTGTTTGTACCGTGCGGTGACGATCTCCTGCTGTGCTTGTAACTGTGCATATTGTGATTGTGTGGCGGACCCTGTTACTATTGCTTTGCGGAAGTCGCCGGCAGGCAATTGCACGGTCATCTTCACTGGTTCCAGGAATAGCGATGTGCTATATCCTTCTTCCCGGTCTTTGCCGTTGAGCACGAGGTAGGACATGGTAGGACGGGCTACTTGTCCACGGAAGGAGAAGCGGCTGTCCTTTATGAGGGAGCTGTCTTTTACCCGGTTACCATTTGTTCCGGTATAGTGCAGATAGAGTTTACCCTCTTTGATCCCTTTTGTTTCGCCTTGTAATATGAAAGCGTCTTTGGTAGACTGAGCCTGCAGGCCGATTGACAATAAAGCGGCGGTGCCCAGTAATATCCATTTGTTCATGGTTGTGTGTTTGAATCTTATTGGATCAATTCTTTTAACTTATTGGCCAGTTCTTCTCCATGCAGGTTGCGTGCGACGATTTTGCCGGAGGGGTCCAGCAGGTAGTTGGCCGGGATGGATTGGATGTCATATTGTTTGGCGACGGCGTTGTTCCAGAATTGGAGATCGGATACATGTGTCCAGGTGAGGCCATCATCGTGGATCGCTTTCAGCCAGGCTTCTTTTTTTCCCGGTTGATCCAGGGATACGCCCAATACGGTGAAGTTTTTGTCTTTATAGTCCTGGAATGCTTTGACTACGCTGGGGTTTTCCCGGCGGCAGGGGCCGCACCAGCTGGCCCAGAAGTCTACCAGTACATATTTGCCTTTGAAGCTGCTGAGGGCGATGATATTACCGGAGGTATCTGCCTGTTTGAAGTCGGGCGCTTGCTGACCGACGGCGGTACGTTTTGCGATGTTTACCGACTGTTGCATGCGTTCGTACAACTTGTTCCTGGTGGCAGTCTTTTGCAGTTTACCTAAGGCTTGTTCCAGTTGTTCCGGTGACATTTCGTATTTCAGGCTGGTAGCAAGGATGAAGGTGGCTATTGGTGATGCGGGATGTGTTTTGACCCATTCTTCATTGAACGCCTTATTTTTCTCTTGCATTTGTTCGATCGCTGGCTTCATCTGGTTCAGGAGTGCGGTATCTTTTTTCATGTAGGCGTCGTTGTATTTTTTATACAAGACATCTGCGCCTGCTGTAGCTATCTTTAGTTGTTGGTGATATTCATTTTCATCTTTTACAAACGGGTCTTTCCCTTCGAGTACGGCATCTTTCAATAATGGGCCTTCTCCTTTAAGACCTACTTTTCCACCTTGCAAGTATAAAAAAGCGGTACTGTTTTCCATCCTTGTTTTACCTACTGTCAGCATGTAGGCACCTGCTTCGAACTTCCTGATCTGGAAGGTGAAGCTACCAGCGGTAGATATGGTTGAATCTTTTTTATCGGCTCCCATTTCCCGGATATATACGGGGGTACCTGCTTCCAGGTCTTTGATGGTGCCTTTGAGTTGCAGGGTTTCCTGGGCTTGTGCTCCTGCTGCGATCAGCATAGTGGCGGCCAGTAATAGTGCTCTTGTCATAGTATTTCCTTTTTATGTAGTTAATTATGGGTTCTGTTGTAAATCGTTAGTGACGCCGTTTGTCTCGTTTTGCGGGAGAAAGTATACGACGCGTTTATCGTTCGTTTGTACGGTGAGGTTAGACCCCGGGATGCCTTGTTTACCATATGTGCGTATCATGGGCAGGTTGTTGCGTAGCAGATCTTCGCGTCGGTGACCGAATTCGAAGGCCAGTTCTATGCGTCGTTCATCGAGTACGACGCTGAGTACGTCGGCGCGGCCATGTAGGTTGGTGAGGCTGTAGAGGTCATCTCCACTTAGACCAGCTCTTTGGCGGATGAGGTTTATATCATCCAGTGCGGCCTGGTGATTACCCAGTTTGGCATTTGCTTCTGCGCGGTCCAGGTATAGTCCTGCCAGTCGGAAGAGCGGCGGAGAGCTTACTTTGGCCGTCGGGTTGGCAGCTGGATTCTGTATGAACTTGGTGGTGAAGGTGTAAGTGTTACCGCTGGTGGTGGTGAGCACTTTATAGAACCCGAGGCGCAGGTCGTTTTTTCCCTCTTTGAGCAGTGCCAGTAATGGAGGTGATACGGCCGCGAATTTTTCTACGGTATAGCTTTGATTGTAGTAATAAAAACCGCTGCCGGTGCCATCGAGCTGACGAAGGCAGAAGATGGTCTCTTTTTCTCCGGCGCTGTGGTCGCCTGCAAAATATTGCTGGAAGGCAGTGCCGCGAGTCAGTTCGTATTTACCGCTGTTAATGACTTCATTGGCGTACTGTATGCTTTTGGCGTATGCTCCCATATTGAGGTACAGTGCGGATAGCATGGCATTTGCTGCATCGCGGGTGGCGTAGGCGGTTTCGCTACGAGCGGTGGTCATGAGTGTACGTGCTGCCAGGAGGTCTGCTATCATGAGATCATATACTTCTTTGACGGTATTACGTTTTTCCGGGCGATATAATGGCGGTGTGGGTTTATCCGCGATCACTATGCCTGGGTTATTGCCATTTTGCTGTATGTAGGGGCGACCGAAGAGGCTGACCAGCGTGTAGTGTGCGAGGGCACGCATGAACAGGTTTTCGCCTTTCAGTTGCATTAAGGCAGCGGCGGCATTATCTGGTACGTTGACAATGACGTTGTTGACACCACGTAATAATTTGTAGGCATTGGTGTAAACAGATGCCGGGTTACTAAGTGCTGGCGAATGATTGTAGGAGTAGGCTTCGAAGTCCCTGGTACCACCGGGGTTGAAGATGCCTGTGGCTTCGGTATTATCGGCCGGAGATTCTACTAAGTGATAGTAGGCTGTAATATAATTAAAATTGTTGAGCAATGAATAGTTGCCACTGGTAGCGAGGGTGAGGTTGGTTTCGCCATTTACGGCATCGTGGCTGTCGATGGCGGTTTCCGGGCGTAGTTCGAGTTTATCACGGCAGGCGCTGAGCAGCAGGCCGGATAGGACGAAGGCGGTATGGCAGATATATTTTCTAAACATAGCTATCAGTTTTTAAAAGGTCAGGTTGACACCTGCGGTGAGTTTCCGGTTGATGATATATTTGGATGCGTTCTCAAAGTTCCTTCCTCCATTTTCCGGGTCCAGGCCGGTGAAGCCGGTGAAAGTATAGAGGTAATCGCCGGAGACGAATACGGATAGTTGTTGTGCGTGTATACGTGACAGCCAGCGTTTAGGCGTATTGTAGTTAAGGCGTACATTTCGTATGCGGAGGTAGCTGGCATTTTCGAGGAAGCGGGTGGTGAACCATCCTCTTGCATCAGCATATCCTACCAATGTGGCGGCAGGTGCGAATGCTACATCTCCCGGGTGTTCCCATCGGCGCTGTCCTGGCGGTAGTGCTACGTTGTTGGTGGTAACGGAGGCGCCATCCAGTTCATTAGGACCATAGATATCTCCCCGGAGGTCGTTGGTTAGCCGAAGGCCTGATACAAAGTCGAGTAGTATACTCAATGTAACGTCTTTATAGGTAATAGTGTTGGTGATGCCACCGGAGCAATCGGGTTGTTGGCTGCCCAGGTAGCGGAGGGTGGCCTGTTTGATATCGGTGGTGCGGGAGCGTTTGCCATCTACTTCCTTTTCATAGGTAGGCAGGCCGGTTTGTTCGTCGGCACCTGTATATACTACGCCCCAGTAGGAGCCTACGGCATAACCCGGTGCCAGTAGGTTATTGGTACCGGTGGTAGGGAATACGGTAGGTACGCCGGTGAGGTACAGGACTTTGTTGCGGTTGAATGCCAGGTTGAGGCTGGTATTCCATTTTACTTTACCCGTGGTATTGGTACTGGTGATTTCTATTTCCATACCGCGATTGGATATCTTACCGATATTTTTGACTACACTGCTGATACCGCTGGTGATGGCGGCAGGTACGGAGCGCAGCAGGCTGTTGTTGGCTTTATCATAGAGGTCAATGTTGATACGGATGCGGTCCCATAAGCCGATGTTGAGGCCCAGGTTGTTCATTCGTTGTACTTCCCAGTGGAGGTCGGGATTGTCGCCCTGTGCGCCGGGGATGATACCCTGTGCACCGTTGTAGTTGTCGCCTCCACCGGTGGTATAGTTATAGACACCATAAATGGAATAAGCACCTACGGGGTCGGCATTGCCAGAGGTACCATGGCTGAAGCGCAGGCGTAGTTGTGTGATGGTGCGGTTGTTGGCCAGGAATGTTTCATCGCTGATATTCCAGGCAGCGCCGATGGAGTAGAAGTTACCGAACTTGTTGTTACTCCCGAATTTGGAGGAGCCATCGCGGCGGAAAGATCCGGACAGGAAATAGCGATCGAGGAAGCTGTAGTTGATCTCTGACAAGTAAGAGAGGAAGGCTATTTCGGATATGCTTTCTGACACGCGATCGACGGTACCGGTGGTGATGGAGCGTTTGCCCGGTGTGATGTTCCTGACGGAGACGGAGGTATTTTCAAACCGTACGTCGTTGAACTCCATGCCTGCCAGCCCTTTTATTTCGTGCAGGCCAAAACGTTTGTTGAAGCTGGCGATATTGGAGGTGATATAGTTGACCTGTTGTGATCTGTTTTGCGAATAGTATCCACCCGGGTATCCGCTGGCGCTATCGCGCGGGTCGGTGTAGAAGCCGGAGCGCCCCCCATTGTAGGTAAGTCGGTTGGCGGTGCTGAGCGAGAGCCAGGGGGTGACCCTGTATTGTAGTTTTACGTCGGCCCCGGCGATGTAGGCATGATTATAGGCGTCTTGCAGGCTGGCATCGTATAGTGGGTTGTAGGTATCCGTACCGCTGTACCAGTTGGGTTCATTGGGGCCGCCGACGCGATAGGTGCCATCTGCTTTGTAGGGATTATCCCAGGGCATCATGCCATAGAGGTTGCCGCGGTAGTTGCTTAACCCAGAGCTGATCGCTTTTGTATAGGTGCCGTTAAAGGCGGTGGTGATGGTGAACCGATCTGAGGGGCTGTATACGGTGTTGACGCGCAGCTGGTATTTATCAAACTTATCGGTGATGGCTACGGGCACTTCGTGATGGTAGCTGCCACCGGCATAGTATTTAAAACGGTTGGTGCCACCGTTGATGGAGAGGTTATATCGTTGTAGCTGACCGATACGATAGCCTTCTCTGAGCCAGTTGGTGTTATTGGCTAGTGCGGCTGCTTTGTCTGGCATTACAGCGGATAGGTAATTATTTACGGCCTCTGGTGTGGCGGTAGGATTTTGTTTGCGGTAATCGTTGCTATATGCCTGTTCCATGAGGGTATACCGTTCGTCGGCATTCATCATGCGGAACTTCCCGAAGGTGGGTTGTTCGCGGCTGTATACCGCTTCGAAGTTGATCTGTGGTTTGCCATCGGGAGAGCCTCCTTTTTTGGTGTTGATGAGCAGTACGCCGTTGGCGGCGCGGGAGCCATACAGGGCGGCGGAGGCAGCATCTTTGAGCAAGGTAACGGACTCTACATCGTTAGGGTTGATATTGGCGGCGGTGCCGGCATCTTGTATCAATCCATCGATTACGACGAGTGGTTGGGTGGCGGTGTTGCCTCCCAGGGAGCCGACGCCTCTTACGCTCATATTGGGGCTGGCGGCGGGGTCGCCGCCGGGGCTACTTACGATGAGGCCTGCCAGTTTGCCCTGAAGTTGTTGTATGACGGAAGAAGTGGTGACGTTGCGCAGGTCTTCTCCTTTGACGGTGGAGAGGGAGCCGGTGAGTTCACTGATCTTTTTCTGGCTGTAGCCGGTTACGATGACGGCATTCATCTGTTGTTCTGCCGGTTCGAGTATGACCTGGATATTTTCGGAGTGGGATATCCTGACTATTTTACTCAGGTATCCGGTGTAGTGGATCTCCAGTATGGCCGGGAAGGTGATGTTGTCCAGGTGGAAGTGGCCATTGGCGTCGGCGGCGGTACCTTTTTGGGTGCCTTGCAGGAGGATGGAAGCGCCTGGCAGGGGTGTGCCCTGGGTATTGCGTATTTCTCCGTTGATGCTGGTGAACTTGTCAACGTTGGTGGATTGGAATACGGCATCTTGTTTACGCTTGACGATGATGGTTTTGTCGCGCAGGGACCAGGTGAGAGGCTGGTCTTTGAAGATGGCCTGTAATGTTGTTTCCAGTGATGCGTTGACGAGTTGCAGATCGACTGGTTGGGTGGCTTTGAGCAGTTCTACCTGTCCGACGTAGTAGTATCCGGTTTGTTGTTTGACGCTATTGAGTGCATCGATGACGGCGACCTGTTGTTTGCGGATGGTGACCTGTTGTCCATAGGCGGCGGTATATACCTGCATGGAGAGGCAGCTTATCCACATTATTTTACGGAGCCTCTGATACTTACGGGTAGCCACACGCCGCTCCCGCCGGTCGTTGCCGGTGATCTTTTTTAGTACCTTCATTCCTATATATGATTTTGGTTGGTTTAGGTGATTTGGTGGCTCACACGATAACCCTAATACATGACAATAACTTTTTTACCTTCTATTCTAAAATGTACGCCTCCTGCTTCCTGCAGTTTGCTTAACACCTGATCGATAGATTCGTTGCGTGATATGGTGGCGATATAAGATCGCTCCTTTATTTCCCCCTCATACATTATTTCGACATCGTACCAGCGGGCGATTTGCCGCATGATATCGTGTATATCCTGGTTGAATTCGAATACGCCCTCTTTCCAGGCGATGGCTTGTGAGACGTCGGCACGGGAGATTTTCAGTTGTCCTGCGCTGTTAAGAATGGCCTGCTGGCCTGGCAGCAGGTGGGAGGCTGTTTCTCCCTGTCTTACCAATACGGCGCCCTGAACGAGGGTGGTACGTATGGCAGGTTCGTCGGTGTAGGCCATGATGTTGAAAGCGGTGCCTAATACATTTACTTCGGCACTACCTACTTTGACGCTAAAGGGAGCGTTGACAGCCGGTGTGATGTCGAAGTACACTTCTCCTGTCATGGTAACGGCGCGTTGGTTGCCGGTGAATGCGGTGGGATACCGCAGGGATGACGCTGCGTTGAGGAAGGCGCGGGAGCCATCTGGTAGTACAACGGAGTATTGTCCGCCGGCGGGTGTGCGTATTTCGTGGTAGTGTACCGGGCCTTTGCCGTTGTAGGCGAGCAGGCCGCTATCCCCCTGTAGGGCGGCGCCGCTTTGCCTGGCGATCTGGCTGCTGTCGGCGCCTTGCAGCGCCAGCTGGCTGCCATCATCGAGGATGAGAATGGCTTTGTTGCCACCCGGCTTAATGGTGCTATTGTTGGTTGGTTGCTGGTATACGAAGTGTGTGTTGGTAGGTTCGCGGAGCAGGTAGACACCCAATGCGACGGCGCCGAGCAATGTGGCGGCGGCGGCCCAGCGTTGCCAGTAGCGGTGGCGGGTAGCGGGCGCCTGTTTAAGAATGGATTGGAGGATGTCGGCAGCGGTTGTGGCGTCCATCTGGCGGATAGGCGGTGCTTCGCGGATCAGGTCGTCGAGCGCATCCTGCAGGGCAGGCGCTTGTTGTTCCTGGTGGAGTGAAGCCCATAGTTCTTCCTGTTCCGCTGTGGTGGCGGCATCCGTATAATAGCGCTGTAACAGATAATTGATCCGGTCCTTTGACATAGCTGATAAGATATAGCTGGAAAAAAGTCCCCCCTATCGTATAAAGACAATCCTCAAAACAATTTGGGTTATACCCTTTTAAAAAAATTATTTCCGTTGTTGGAAATAGAGGAGTATCAAACCGGTGAATATATCGATCCGGGAGAGACAGTATGCCCGAATGGATCGCATGGCTTTGGCCAGGTGGACTTTGACGGTCTCCGGTGACAGGCCCAGTTGCAGCGCGACTTCTTCTCTTTTGAGTCCTTGTTCTTTGGTGAGGCGGTATACCTGCTGTTGTTGTGGAGAGAGCTGTGCGATGGCCTGTTGCAGGAGGTTGCGGTATGCTTTATGCTCCATCAGTGTGTCCGGAGCGGGGAGGGAAGCGATATGCTCCTGATACAGTGTATTTGTCAATGCGGTGTGAGCAGCCTGGCGTTTGAGCAGGTTGAACACCTGATTACGGGTGACGATGAAGAGGTAATCTTTAAAGGAAGCGGTGGCTGCCAGGGAGGCTCTTTTGAGCCAGATCTTCATAAAGACGTCCTGTACGATCTCTTCTGCTGTGGTAGCAGATTTACTGAGTCCGTAAGCTATTGTATAGATCTTGTCCCGGTATTGATGGAAGAGGGTAGAGAAAGCAGCTTCATCCCCTTCAGACAGCCTTTTTAATAGTATATGCTCATTATGTACCTCAATATTCTCCAATGCTCTATAATGCGCTAATTTATCCACAAATTAATCAAAAGGACGTATATCTTTATGCATCCGGCCATATCCTTGCCCAATAAGGCGGAAGTTGGCCTATCCACGTAAGGCACACCAGGTTACACCAAAGCCCGGCGTCACCATAAAAGTAATCACTGATTTTAGAAAAGAGATGCTAGTGAAAAAAATGCAGACCATTGGCTGGATCGCCGCTTTATTGTTAGGGATCGCCACTACGACTTTTGCTCAGGTAAAGCCGTTGCCCTTACCTACTTTGCAACAGCAATTTGTGAACCTGCGCTTCGGCATGTTCATCCATTTTAACATCCCGACCTTTATGGATGAGGACTGGGCGGACCCGGAGGCTTCTCCTTCCCTCTTCAACCCGACCAAACTCAATACGGCACAGTGGGCAGATGCTGCCAAAGCTGCCAATATGAGTTATGGCTGTCTGACCACCAAACACCATAGCGGTTTTTGTATTTGGGATACCAAAACGACAGACTACAATGTGATGAATAGTCCGCTGAAGCGGGATGTGGTAAAGGAGTATACAGACGCTTTCCGTGCCAAAGGGCTGAAGGTGATGTTGTACTACTCCATCTTGGACACACATCATAAGTTGCGTCCGGGTTATATCACCCGCTCGCATATCGATATGATCCGTGCACAGCTGACTGAGTTACTTACAAAATATGGGGAGATCACCGCGCTGATCATCGACGGCTGGGATGCTCCCTGGTCCCGTATCTCTTACGATGACGTACCTTTTGAGGAGCTTTACGGCCTGATCAAATCCATACAACCTAACTGCCTGGTGATGGACCTCAACGCCGCTAAATACCCGGCGGAAGAACTATTCTATACGGATATCAAATCGTACGAGCAAGGTGCGGGTCAGCACATCTCCACCAGCACCAACCAGTTGCCGGCATTGGCTTGTCTGCCGCTGAACAGTGCCTGGTTCTGGAAGACCACCTTCCCGACGGCTCCCGTAAAAGATCCTGTCAAACTGGTAGATGAGACCATCATCCCCTACAACAAAGCGTACTGCAACTTCATCCTCAACGTAGCCCCTAACCGGGAAGGATTAGTCGATGACAATGCCGTAGCGGCTCTTAAAGCGATCGGAGACCGTTGGAAACCTACCGGCAAAGGCGTTAAACTGCCTACCCCCACCCCACCGGTGATCTCTACCAACCTGGCGAAATTCAAACCCGCCAACTCCAGCTGGAGCTATGATATGAACATCATGGACTTTGCCAACGATGACGACTTCCGCAGCACCTGGCAGTCCCATAGCCGTGTTAAACAGCCCTGGCTGGAGATTGACCTTGACAAAGAGCAAGGCTTTAACCTCATCACCATCGTGGAAGATAAAGCCCGTATCAAAAAGTATAAACTGGAATATTTTGCGGATGGCCGCTGGTTCGCCTTGCCGGCAGGTACGGATAAAGGACGTGTGAAAGTACACCGCTTCCCGAGAGTGTGGGGTAACAAAGTAAGATTGACCGTAGATAGTTTTGATACGCCGCCTGCCATCGCAGAACTAGGTGTTTATAACGAGAAGAAATAAGTATGTTTTTATAGCCGGTTGCCTGCGGGCAGCCGGTTTTTTTATTCTCCGTCCAATAAGATATCCACCATTTTTTCGTGGTTGTTCATAAAGTGGTGAGAGATGCGATAGTTTTCTGTTTCTGTGTAGCCAGTCTGCTTTATTCCACCTTCTGTAATTTCATAAATAGTAGCATCGGGATACGCCATCACAATAGGCGAATGGGTCGCAATGATAAACTGCGAGCCCTCTTCTATCAACTGATGCATCCTGGTCAACATTGCCATCTGCCGCTTAGGCGACAGCGCTGCCTCCGGCTCATCCAGGATATACAAGCCATTCCCACCAAAACGGTTCATAAACAACGCCCAGAAAGATTCCCCATGCGATTGTTCATGCAATGACACTCCACCATAACTGTCTATCACCCTCGCTCCCATTCCGTCCTTATCCAACTCCTCAATATTAGTCGCCAGATTAAAAAAGCTTTCACTTCTCAGAAAGAAGCCATCTTTATGCCGCTTGCCTTTTGCCAGCGTAATAAACTCATGTAATGCCGAATGCGAGGCTCTGGTGGTAAAGTTAAAATTCATCGACCCACCTTCCGGATTGAATCCATATGCTACCGCGATCGCTTCAATCAACGTAGACTTGCCCATACCGTTCTCGCCGGAAAAGTAAGTCACTTTCGGGTGGAAGTTGAGACTGTCCAGCGTTTTCAACACCGGTAAGTTGAAAGGATGCTGATTCAGATCAGGGATGCTGGCCCTACGGTAAGTTAATTGAATGAGTCCTTTGCTGAGGTGTACCACGTATGCTGTTTGAAATGAATTATTATGAATGAAGATACTGTTTTTGTGTACGCGTCTGCATTGCCATCCTGAAATTTATGATAATCTTGACAACGGGCGTGTTCCTGATAAACGTGGCCAATAAGAAAGCCTCCGATAGGCCGGGTATATCCAACTTTATCGAAGGCTTCGCAAATAGCGCCCATGTCTTTAGGGCCGGTAATTACTTAGCAATTACATGCAGACACCAGAATCACAACTACAAGATCCATCGCCACATGGTTGTGGTTCGGGGCCTATTGGTCCGCATAAATAGAACTGACATCTGTTTTTTGCTTTGGCAGTGCCACCACCTTTAATTTTTTTCAAACTTGTTCTCGACAGGGGGGTGAATTGTTTTACTTTTTTCATGATGCTATTTTTTGATTAAGAAATCGCCATGGAGATTACAGCTATCAGGTAGTAGGTTCCTGGTTAAGATAAGGTAAAGTGCTGCTTAGCAGTTGCAGTTATTAGTGGGTTGAAGGAGGAAGGAATAACAAAGCTGAGGCCGCCAGTTGGGGATGGAGGTGAGTGGTTGTGGAGGGCATTATTTACACTGTAGTTCCCTTATCAATCATCTTCTCTGTCCTCATATACATTACTCGCAGAATAATCGGCATATTCATTATTCAAAAATTCTGTAATGATCTCCAAGTTATCAGCAATAAAACAATTGATCTCCTTCATTAGAATATTGCTATAGGTGACCACCGTTTCTTTTGTAACTATATCTATTATCGAAAAAACAGCATTCCCTTTAATAGATCGACCGATATAAGTTATTGAATTAACTTCGTTTAATTCAATTTCGTTATCTGGTTTCAATTTTGCTTCATATAGCGGGGAATCGATTACTATAATTGGAAAGTAGAAAGTAATTGTAGGTGTGCGACCATTTACCAATTCAATAAAGTAGTTAGTTGATTTTTCAACCACCTGAATTGCTTTATATGCATTATCGGCACCTTCTTCTCTCAATGCTTGTGTAAAAGACTACGCATATTTGTTTATTTGCTTCGGAAACAGTACTATAGCAAATGAGATATATACTCCTGAATGTTCAATAGTTTTATGGGCAACAAGATCTACCTCCCGAGGTGTTTTAGAATCAGGATCGACATACATCACTGACTGTGCGATCTTAAAACCGCTTTCCTGGAAGGCAGCTGCCACGTACATTTCCAAAGGATATCCCTGTTTATCCAACCACTCCTTTACTTTATTTTTCAGATCCACTTCCATATTCTTTTGGGGTTAAATACTAGAAATGACAACTATATAAATATAACGATAAATACTAACATCGTTAGCTACTCACAGAACGAAGTACAGCTAACATCCTCCTCACTTACTATCCATAATCTCTTTCAATGCGGGTTTCAGCGATATGGCATGGCCATGCCCGAAGGTGACCATTACGCGATCAT
This sequence comes from Chitinophaga pendula, assembly GCF_020386615.1. Classification (NCBI taxonomy): domain Bacteria; kingdom Pseudomonadati; phylum Bacteroidota; class Chitinophagia; order Chitinophagales; family Chitinophagaceae; genus Chitinophaga; species Chitinophaga pendula. The sequence continues at coordinate 822,241 of NZ_CP077769.1, read as the reverse complement.
ACTTATCTAAGGCCTGATCTATTTTCTGTAGCAATAAGCTATCTCTTGTCATTTTTGATCCGCGGCCGATGGCGCAAAACTTACAATCGCCCCCATTGATGTAGTCAAATTTCTCTATCTGGGAATTGATCTTTAGTTCAAAAGGAACGCCGGTATAGTGCTGATAAAGTTGTTTAAAGCCATCAAAGGATTTTTGTTTTTCGGTAACAGGAAAACCATTTGCAATAAACCATTTATTAATCGCCTTATTATAGAGTTCTTCAAATGGCTTGTCGCCATATGCGCCGTAGAGATAAGGGATTAGCAGGCGTTCCATCAGGTAATACAGTAACAGCTGATCCTGTGGATATCGTTTCAGCATAATGGCATATTCCGTTTTATCTTCTACGTCACCATTCATCATACGGATACCAGCTTTGTCGCTCAGGAATTTCAGCACGCCTGTTTCGCCATCCCGGAAGACGGCTTCATTCAGGGAGGCGAAATGTACGCTATCGGCTATTTGTCCACCTTCATTAAAGGTGATTCCTGGCTGGATGTCGTTGAAATATTTTTCTATCACCTTAAACTGCGGATAGGTACTATCCCTATTGTGATCGCAGCCAATAAATACAAGCCGCTTATCATGATTGGCGAGGTCTATCACATAGGGTGGCTTGATGGTATCCATCATTTTACCGACGGTGACGTAGTCAATGGTCTTCAATTTCTGCCTGGCGGGGCCTTTGCAGGCGGCTATGATAAATAACAATACGATATACCTGTTCATTCGGTAGTGTTTGGATTACCAAGATATACTCTTTATGGTGATTTCTACTGCATTGTCCATGCGGGCGTTTGTGTTAGTTTCAGGTTATCAATTGTTACACCTTACCATTTTTTCAACCCTCATAATTATTTGACATGAGCAAATTGCGCACCAACCTGTATGGTCAGACATTATCCCGGCAACAACTGAAGGAAGTAACGGGTGGTACCGGCAGACAAGACGTACCATACTGTAACTCCCAACAGGAATGTGTGGTAATTTGTAGCAGCGATCCTGGCTCTACACCCTATTGTATGCTGAGACGCAATATCTGTTTCTGCATTACCGTAGAACCGCATCAGGTAGGTTAGCCTTCAAGTTTTGATTACCGCTATGACCCGGGGTTGGCCGAAAGGCCGGCCCCTTTTTTATGTTTATTGGGGAGATATAGGGATGCTTATAGGAATGTTATAGGTTAATTAAGCGAATGATACAGGATAGGTGGACCTGAGATATACAAGACCCTTTTAACTAATTAATAATCAAATAGTTAAAAACACAAAAATGCACATACCACAAATCATCATAACAACATGGTATTCAACACATTAAAAAGGGAAGCTGTTTGGCCTCCCTTTTTTCAATGTGTGTCCGGAGAAATTACAGTGGATCAATGATGCAAGGTCTGCAAGCACCATTGATGCAACAAAAAGTTCTGTTAGCGCAACCACCTCCTACGAGGCAGGGAGGAAGAAGGGCATTCATTTGTGTGCCACCGCCAGTAACGCGGGTCATTTGCTCACGGGAAAGTGTAGCTCCCAGTTTTTTCAGTTTGTTCATGGGTGTCGATTTTGAAAGTTAAGCGTAGATAAGAATTACAGTTTTAAGCACACCACCAGCAGGTGGTATTTTTAAGGTAACGTGGTAATAGCGGGCTGTCTGGTAAAGTATTATGCTTCCTGAGGGGGATCGCAAAGGCGGCCAGGTGTACCAATAGGCCAGCAGGAGCTACTATTCCAGCAGCATTGCCCTACCGGGCAAATACCTCCGGGCAGACAGGCCGGGCGGGCATATTCTTTAAGACCTCCACCAGTGACATGGATTAATTCGTGACGGGACAGCTTTGTTCCTAATTGGGTTATCTTTTTCATATGTATTGGAATTGATTGATCGTCGTCATTACAGGTGCTACTCGTTTCAAGGTTAGGTGTTGGCATTTCTTATTCGAACCTTCTTTCTAAAATAAAACAAATGGCTGCTGTGGGATTGCCAGCGAGGAGTGGTGACATTACATTGACCGTAGCGATACGGCAGGCATCGCTACGGCCGGATGAACTTCCGTTAATTGGTGGCGATGGGGCCACAGCTGCGTTTGCAGTTGGCCAGACATTGCGTGTAGAACCTGGGATCATTGGGGTGTGCCCGGAGGCAGCAATCCCCGCAATTGGTAACGCCGGCCCTACATAGGCAATTATCTCTTCTGATGACAACGCCACCGCCTGCAATATGTTTCATTTCATCGCGGTGTAGTGGTGTAAAGGCATGCATTTTTTTCATAACAAAGGGGTATTAAAGGTGAAAACGAATAGACATGGACAGGTTGATAAGCAGTAGTTCCGGCCGGGAGGCTCTTACATGTGTGACAGTTGTAAACAGGTATCCAGACTTGTCATATAAAAATATGTCAAATGGCTGTATCGACACTGCACTAGGTACGATTGTGGTCTATCGCTGGTGCAGGCTATGTTGCTGTTTTTTCAGTTGGGTATCGAAGGAGTGTTTACCTTCCAGGTGGTCTTCGAAATAGCTGATCGTCAATGTTGAAATTGTCTGGTAGACACTATCGCTGGTACAATTACCGGACTGGCGGGTAGCGGAGGGCAGGCTGCTGAAGTCCTCATGAGCGGCGGCGTCAATGCCTAGTACGAAGTGGGGGCCTTTGACTTTTTCCAGGAAGTTATACACTGCCTTGTAGCGTTGCGTGGTATCTACTTTGGTACTTTCCATTCGCAGGTATGGGATGGTTATTTTCAGGTTGTGGAAGGCGCCGTTGCGAATGCTATCGAAATCGGCGTCTTCGGCGGGGTTGGCGCCATAATGGTGAAAGGTGGAACCATCCCAGTCTACTATACAAGAGATGCCTGGTATGCGGCTGGCGAGGGAAGCGGCGGCCATGGAGCCCCAGCTATAGCCTAATATGCCTATTTTGGTCAGGTCAAGGTATAGTTTGCCGGGTAGGTGCCGGAGTGCAAACATGGCATCGTTGACTTGTTCCATCATATCTGCTTTTTTCATGGTCATATCTCCAGGATACCTGCCGATAGAGCTGATCGACACTACTACAAAGCCCTGACTGGACAGGCGTTCGAACAACTGATAATTTTCATATGCCATGCCGTTGTAGCTGGCGAGATATAATATGACCGGGAACTTGCCGATAGCCGGTGTAGGTTGATCGTAGGTGTTGGTTTCCAGTGATAGTAGCCGGGCGGAGTCGCTGCATGCAAAACCCTCACACAGGGATTTTGCGATCCTATTGGTTATTCCTGTTGCCGTGTTCGTATTGGTGTAATAGTTAGCCCGGAATTCCAGTAGGCCGAGCAGGTTATGGAAACGTAGTGGTTGGTCAGTAGGCGCCAGTTGGGCGGGATACCAGATATCGATATCTACCAGCCGATGACGCAGGTAGTCATCTGATGAGGCATTGGGTTTATACGTTCTCGAAGTATCGATCGCTCTCAATACCTGGAAACCCGAAGAATATGACATCCGGCTGTCTGCAGAGGAGGTCTTACAAGCTTGTGTGCTGATCAACACTATTACGATCAGCCATGTACGAACCAGGTAGTTCTGAGGCATATAGGTGTATTATTTTGTGGGTAGCAAGATCCATAAAACAAGTCTAAGGTATTGTTAAAATGATCTATTCATCCGGGTGGAAGCAAGGCTATATATATTACTACCGCGCTGATGATATTAACAAGTCGTTAACTATCTTATCGTCCGAATTATAGACCTTGTGCCCCGAGCTATCAGGTGCTGGGAGCGTGATGTACAATCGTTAGCTAATGATCTGCAGGCGGCTTTTGAAGTGTATTCATCTTAGTAATCTGTTTTTATTTCTTTGCATCAGGAACAGATGCCTCATAAGCAAAAAGAAAAGGGGTGGCCGAATAGATCCGGTCACCCCTTATTGTTTGCTGGTGCTTTTCTTAGTAATCAGTCTTCGTTGTTAAATCCTTCCATGTTTCCAGTTCCGAGTCGAGTAGTTCTATTTTCTGCTTAGCCCTGTTATAGGCGTCTGTTCCCAGGAAAAGCCTTACTGGTGGTTCTTTGAGTGCTGCCAATTCGATGAATACGTCTGCTGCTTTATCGGGATCTCCGGCCTGTTGGCCATCCATTTTCGCATATTTTTCGTGAGAGGTTCTCACTGCGGAATAATCAGCGATAGGATTGCTGGTCATGGTCAGCGAGTCTGCGGAGAGGAATGCTGTGCGGAAAGCGCCGGGAGCGACCACTGTTACTTTGACACCGAAAGATTTCAGGTCTTCTGCGAGTACTTCGGAGAGGCCCATGATGGCAAATTTGCTGGAGGCATATATCGCCCATCCGGTGGCTGCTGCAAATCCGGCGATGGAGGCGATATTGATCACATGACCGGAGCGTTGTGCGCGCAGATAGGGTGAGGCGGCTTTGATCACATTGATGGTACCGAACACATTCACTTCATAGTTGTCCCTGATCTCCTGTTCTGTCAACTCTTCTACGGTACCGCCTATGCCGTAACCGGCGTTATTCACGATCACATCCAGGCGTCCGAAGGTGTCGTTGGTGGTGCGGATCGCTTTCTCTACGCTGGCGAGGTTGCCCAGTTCCGTTTCCAGTGCCAGCAGGTTGGGTTGCTCTCCTCCTGCTGCGCTGATCAAAGCGGCGGCATTACGGGAGGTAGCGGCTACCTTTTCGCCGGCAGCCAGTAATTTCTTTACTAATGACAAGCCTAATCCTTTGGAGGCTCCTGTTACAAACCATACTTTTTGCTGTGCCATCGTCTACTGTTTTTTTTGATACTCAAAGGTAAGGCGATCGCTCACAAATGTGGTTGTCGTTGTCAAACGAATACTTGTCATAATCAAACAAAGGGGAAAACGTAGCGTCAGAACTTACGTTCCTGAAAGGGCATTCCTTTGCCTTCTTCGCAGTAAGACTTCAGGCTGTAGAGGAACATGGCCCAGTTGTAGTTGCAATAACGGTAGAATTCGGTGACGGCTTTCCAGTGAAGCTGTTTGAGGACGAGGGCGGTGGTACCTTTATTCTCTGTCAGTTCGAATACGATCTCGGTGCCGATCCATTCTTCATCGGAGAAGACGCATTCCCAGCGGATGTATTCATTGGGACGGAGGTCGCGCACTTTCATGCGGGTGGCATAGTTATCGTTAAAGTCGAAAGAACAAACGAAGTCGACGGTTGGCTGTACGATGAGTTTGCGGGTCCAAACTTCTGCCAGTCCTTTCTGGGTGGTCAGTGTTTCATACACTTTAGCTGCCGGGGCTTTGATGTAATTGATATGCTCGATGTTCGCCATATATAGGTAGGTTGATTGTGGCCGTAAAGCTACATAACGCGACCTGACTGGGTTGGGGTATTTTGGTCAGATATGGGGTTCATTCCGGACAAATTAGCGCAGGTTGCGGCGTATCCGGCTAAGGGATTGCTGGGTAATGCCGAGGGAGGAGGCTACATCGCTCAGCAGTACACGCAGTGCGATATCGGGCTGGTGCAGCATGACATTGCGGTAGCAAGTGGTGGTGTCTTCGCCCATATAGTACGGTATTCCAGGTTGTTGCTGATCAGGTCCTGGTCTGCTGCCGGGATGTTATAAAGAGGTGCAGGAAGTGAAAAAGAGGTTCGTACATATTAGCAAGCGGTCGCTAGCCTTTTTGTTAGCAGGACCATTTTATATTTTGTGATAAAGTTAACTTATAGCTCCCTAATTTTACGACCTGTACTCTTAAAGAGTTGTACCTATCACCATTCAACGTTCAAATATACACACACTATGAAGAAGGGTCTTTACCTGTTATTGGCTACCTTTTTATTATGCTCTGCTGCATTTGCCTGGATGAAAGTGCAGGAATGGTCTATTGGAGATGATTATGCGGTGAAGTTTTCCGGCAAATATGCGGACGGTGGTTTCAAGACGCTGAAAGGCAATATTGTCTTTGACGAGCATGAACTGGCGGGCGCTAAATTTGACGTTACCATAGATGTGGCTTCTATTAATACGGGGATGGGGTTGAAGAACAAACATGCCCGTGGTGAGAAATGGTTTGATGCTGAGAAATATCCTGTTATACATTTTACTGCCAACGGTGCTACCAAGACGGCCAGTGGTTATGAGACCAGCGGTACGTTGGATCTTCACGGTGTAAAAAAGCCATTGACGATTCCTTTTACCTTCACCCGGAATGGTGCCAATGGTGTATTCAACGGTACTTTTAAAGTAAACCGCGGAGAATTTGGTATTGGAGAATCCAAAGGCAATGACTCTGACTTTACGACGCTGCAGGTGACGGTACCTGTTGCGCCCAAGCAATAACATAACCCGAACGAACCTATATTAAGCATTACCTAAAACCTTACATCCGACGCGTAATCTAAGGAACGCTACCGTTTACCTGTTACCTCTTTTGACAGCAAGAGGAGATGAAGACTAAAACATCGAACATCATTTAGCAGGACCTTAATTACCATTACCTTGTTTATCATTCATGTTGTAAATGTCTGTTACAGACAGGTGCAGCAACTGGGTTTTCTATTGCCGGCACTTTCCGGTGTTGCCATCCTTATTGTATCGACGGCAGCAGCTCCTCGTGCGCGTTCAAACAGTCATTTTCCGGCAGATACGTTGCCGGTGAAAGATACTGTTCCACCAGGCGATAGCATTGCTTATAAGTTGTCTAACAGTAAACTCGACGCGCCTGTTCACTATAAGGCGAAAGACTCTATGGTGCTGGTGGTACCGGAGAAACGTATCCATCTTTACGGTAAGGCGAATACGCAATACAAAGAGATGAAGCTGGATGCGGGCCATATCACTTACGAGCAGCGATCGGGTATTATGGAAGCCTCCCCGGCCAACGATACGGCAGGTAAAAAAACGGAGTTGCCGGTCATGAACCAGACCGGGCAAAGTTTTGAATCGGATACTTTGCGCTATCATCTGGGATCGCAACGGGCCAAGATATACCGTACGCGTGCGCAGTATGGGGAGGCCTTCGTGATGAGCCGGGAATCGAAACGGCAGCAGGACGGCGACATCTTTGGTTTCGGTAATGCATTCACTACCTGTAACCTGGATACTCCTCATTTCCAGTTCCGTGCCCGTAAGATCAAGGTGATCCCTGATAAGCTGATCATTTCGGGAGCGGCGAACCTGGAGATAGAAGGTATCCCTACTCCACTTTTCATTCCATTTGCCATCTTCCCTATTACCCATGGTCAGCGATCGGGTATTTTACCACCGGAGTTCGTAACCAGTCAGCAGAAAGGGGTTGGGTTAGAAAACGGAGGGTACTACCTGGGGATGGGCGAACACTTTGATCTAACAGTACGCGGCTCTGTATATTCTTATGGCAGCTGGAGCCTAACGGCCAGTCCGACCTACCGGCAACGCTACCAATATAACGGCGGCCTTACGATCAACATGGCGAACACGCTGGTGGGAGGCGACCCTAAGATCGCTGCGGAGTTCACACGATCCCGGGATTTCCGGGTGACGTGGAACCATACGATGGACGGTAAAGCCCGGCCCGGGATTAATTTTGGCGCGCAGGTCAACTTTGGCACCTCCAGTTATAACCGATTCAATGTGACGGACTATGCCGGTCATGTGAACAATACAATGAACTCTTCCATCAACTTTTCCAAGACCTGGCAGGGCAAACCATTTAACCTGACGATGAGCATGAATCACAGTCAGGTGACTACTACGCGGGATGTAAACATCACTTTTCCGGACGGATCGTTTACGGTGAATACACTTTATCCATTTCAACCTAGGGAGATGACCGGTGTTACGAAATGGTATCATAAGATCGGTTTGTCTTACAATGCACAATTCCGTAACCGGGTGGATTTCAAAGACAGTCTATTCCTGAAACCCGGTATGTTTGACCGTTGGCAGGCGGGTGTGCAACATAGTATTCCGCTCTCCTTCTCCATCCCGGTATTCAAAAACTTCACTTTCACGCCCGGCATCAGTTACAATGAATATTGGTATACCCGTAAGACCACGTTGAAGTGGAATCCTGATAAGGTAGTCAATGCGGACTCTATAGGCGGTATTGATACCAGCGCTGTTGTTGGTTTCTATACTGCGCGGGAGGTTAGTTTCAGTGTTTCCGTTACGACGACGATCGACGGCCGTTATACTTTCCGGAAGGGCTCCCGTATAAAGGCGATCCGGCACTTGGTAAGGCCCAGCATCAGTGCTAACTATAAACCTGACCTGGCAGCCGTCTATTATCAAAATGTACAGTACAACAAAAGCGGCGCCACGCAGCGTATCTCTTATTTTCCCAACTCGGTGATAGGCGTACCATCAGAAGGAACGTTCGGCGGTATTAACTTCCAGATAGATAATAACCTGGAGATGAAGGTGGCCTCTAAAAAAGACACCAGCGGACGTAGGGAGAAAAAGATCAAGATATTAGATGGATTTGGTATCACGGGCGGCTACAACCTGATGGCTGACTCATTCAAGTTGGGTACGTTCGGTATTTATGCACGTAGCACTTTATTCGATAAATTGAATATTTCGGCCAACGGTACGATAGATCCATATGTAGTGGATGCACAAGGTATCCGGCAGGACCGGTATGTATGGCAGGCAGGGCAACTAAGCCTGGGCAGGCTCACGAATGCATCGGTATCGTTGAGTACTTCTTTCCAATCCAACGATGGCAAGAGTAAGAAAAAGGAGGCCGAGATCGATCAGGCGGCCAGTACACAGCCGACAGATGCGGCGTATGCTGCACAGCAGCAGCAACTGCAACGGATGCGTAATAATCCCGGCGAGTATGCGGACTTTGATATTGCCTGGCGGTTAGATATATCGTATAGTCTGACCTACAGTAAACAGATCAATGCGCTGGCCGGCGGACTGGTCTACAGTTTTGTGCAGTATCTCAGTTTCAACGGAGATATGAACATTACGCCGAAATGGAAGCTGGGGGTGACCAGTGGGATTGATTTCATTAAGAAACAGATCGCTTATACGACTATGTATATCACCCGTGACCTGCATGATTTCAACCTGGCTATTAACCTTGTTCCCTACGGGTTTGTCCGTCAATTCAGTATTTCTATCACGGCTAAGTCAGGTTTACTCCGTGATCTACGTATTAACAGGACCCGCCAGTTCTATGACCTGTAAGTACTGTTGGCAGCCCGTAAGCTACTACGGTACTTATTTTCAGATGAACTTACGATCTTTCTCTTCGATAGCGACATCATTGATAGATGCGAAGCGGCGCTGCATATACCCATCTTCGTTGAACTCCCACATTTCGTTGCCATAAGAGCGGAACCATTGTCCTTCGGCATTGTGCCATTCATATTCGAATCGTACGGCGATGCGGTTGTCTGTATAACTCCACAGTTCCTTTTTGAGTTTATAGTCCAGTTCTTTCTCCCATTTGCGACATAGGAATGTGACAACCTGGTCACGTCCGTTGATGAACTGATCGCGGTTACGCCATTCTGTGTCAGGGGTATATACCAGGGATACCCGTTCAGGGTCTTTACTATTCCAGGCATCTTCTGCCAGTTGTACTTTCTGTAAAGCGCTTTGGTAGGTGAATGGAGGAAGCGGCAATCGTTTTTGCATGGTGAGTCGGTTTTTACTGCATCAAAGGTAGGGTTTAAAACAGTAAAACAGACAGATCGGTCTATCTTTATTATTTATCTTGCTGGTAGCTGGCGTTGTGGATGGTGATATGCAGGCGTTTCATTCTGGCTGATATCCTGGGAGGCTGCCACTTGTTTGAGCCGGGTAGTGCCCTGCTGCTGCCGCCCCATTTTATATGATCTCTTTTACGGCTTTTTTTGCTTCTGTGATGGGCCAGGCATCATGGAAGAGCTGACTTTCTACGATCGCTGCTTCGAAGAGCAGGTATACCTGTTTTTTTGCGGAAGGGGAAGTTCCTTCCATGAGGTTAGCGAGGAAGTCCCGAAGGTCTTGTTTATGTGAACGTATGAGGGAGAGGGCTTCCTGGTCCTGGCTATTCATTTCGGAGAGGATGTTGAGGAAGGCGCAGCCGCGGTAGTCTTCTTCTTCGTTCATGGCCTGCAAGAAATCGAAAGCTGCCAGCAGTTGTTGGCGCGGGCTTTTGGCAGTGGCGATGTAATTATGGAGGCGTTCGAACCAGTAGGTATGGCGTTTTTCGAGGAAGGCGATCAGCAGTGCTTCTTTGGAAGGAAAATGCAGGTAGAGGCTGGCCCTGGCCACCTCTGCTTCCTGTATCACCTGGTTAATACCGGTGGCATGGTATCCTTGTTTGTAGAACAGTTCTCCGGCAGTTTCCAGTATCCGTGTCTTTGGGTCACTAGCTTTCTTCATGGTCCAAAGGTAAAAAAAAGACAGATCGATCTAGCCGGATCGATCTGTCGTTACGTTCATGTGTCGTGTTTTGTTTGGCGGGTCCGGGCGATCAGGTGAGGTCGCATTGGGCGACACAGATGGCGCGGCATACGAGCCAGGCGTAGAGGATGGCGTTTTTGCATCTGGCGGCGGTGCAGGCATCTGACGAGCCTTCTGTACAGTAAGGGCCGCGGGCATTGGATTGGCCGCCACCATGGATGGCAGCAAGTTGGTCTCTGGTCAGTAAGGACTGCTGAATAGGTAGCTTTTTCATGGATGAGTGTATTTTAAACGGTGGAAAAAACAGGTGGTTATGCCAGGCGGTGAATGTTGGATGTTGTGATATGGAATTAGGGTTGGCCGGCTATATAAATATACTATCCGGTACTGCGGGCGCGTTACAGGTAATATTAAAAAAGGGCTATCTTCCGAAGAAGACAGCCCGTCCTTATCTAATCTGCACTTTTTTACTTTAAGAATACTTTGCGGATTGCTTTGTTGCCTTTATCCAATATATAGATATCTCCTTTTCTGTCTATACAAAGATGGGTCGGGTTACGGAAATAGGCGGCATCGAGTGTACCATCGACGTATCCTGGTTTGAAGGGCTGCATGGTGCCGCCAGCGCCGGTGATGGTTTTTATACTACCATCGGCGCCTATCATGCGTAGCGCCTGTGCGCTGGCATCTGTGACCAGGAAGTTATTATTGGCGGCATCATAGATTACGCTGGCGGGTCCGAATAATCTTGCGGTTGCTTTATCTCCATCTACGAATCCTGTTTCGGTCATACTTCCTGCGTGCAGTATGTAGTTGCCATCGGTCGTCAGTTTCATCATGAAGGGGTTGTAATAATCGCCACCGGTATAGTAAATATTACCAGCGCCGTCTATGGCCATTGGATATTCTATAGTATGTACGCCGTTGCCCAAGCGCGTGAGGCTACGGTTGTCTTCCAGCCGGAATATACCCTGGTATAACTTTGTCACATAAATCCTTCCTGACGCGGATACTGCCAGTCCTGCCGGCATGCTACCCGCTACATCGTAGATCGTCACTACGCTCCCATCCTTTGTCACCTTGCGGACGAAAGTACGTTGGAAGTCGCCGTCGATGAGATAGATATTCTCCTGGGCGTCCATTACGAGGGAGCGCGGGTTATTGAATAGCGCGGCGGCGCCTTTTCCGTCGAGGTTTCCTTTATTACCTGCGAGGCTACCGGCGAAGTGGGTGATGATGCCTGTGGGCGATACTTTTTTGATTTGGTTGTTGTCTCCTGTATAGAGGTATCCCTGTGCATCGACTACGAGTCCGGCGGGATCATTGAAGGAGGTGCCGCTGGTACCGCCGGCCAGTGTCATTACGCCTGCCCTTCTGAACAAGGGGCCGGTGGCGCTGAGGTTACCCACTTTTACATCCAGGGTGCCGGTGGTGACGCCAGCGGGCGCTTTAACGGTCAGGGTAGTTTCGGTTGCATTCAATACGGTAACAGCGACACCATTGAAAGTGACGATGTTGTTGGCCGGAGTGGTACTGAAGCCAAGACCCGATATTTTCACTTCTGTACCTTCCAGGCCGTTATCGGGCAGGAGGGATATTACCCCTAGTTGTTGTTCTTTGAACAGCGGGCCTTCCGTCGTTTGACCATTTACGTTAATGTGCATGTTGGCGCTACCGGCTCCGGCAGGTACGAGTACCGTTAGCTGGTTATCGCTGGCGGATTTAACGGTTGCTTTTATGCCATTGAAGAGGATATCGTTTTCGTCTGTTTCGGGGCTGAAGTTTTTACCTGTGAGTGTAACGGTAGCGCCTACGGGGCTGCTTAGGGGCGTTACGGCTGTTAACACCGGTGGTGGTATTACGGTGAATATGGGGCCTACGGTACGTTGTCCGTTGATGGTGACACTGAGTGGGCCGGTGGCTACCTCATCCGGTGTGGCGACTACCAGTTCGGTTTCGGTGGCGCTGATCACTCTGCCCGGTTTACCATTAAAGTCGATGAAGTTAGTGGCTACGGCGGCATCAAATCCCTGGCCACTGATCTTTACCTGTGTGCCTTTGCCACCACGTAGCGGTTTAATACGGCTGATCTTCTGGAAGCGGAAATCTGGGCCATTTACCTCCCTGCCTTCTACTTTTACTTTAATGGCGCCGCTACCGGCATCTATCGGTACAGCTACTACGAGCAGGCTATCGCTCATACTGGTGACCAATGCTGTTATACCATTTACGTATACAGTTGCCGGTGAGGAGATGCTATTGAAGCCGCTACCCCTGATAGACACGTTGGTACCTGCGGGGCCATTCAGCGGGCTGGCGCCTTTAATACTCAGTTGCTGATAGGTATATAATCCAGCGGTTGCCTGTTTGCCATTCACTTTAACGGTGATTTCGCCGGTATTACCACCGGAAGGGGCGAGTACGATGAGGCTGGTATCATTTACATCGACTACATTGGCAGGGGTACCGTTAAAGCTGATCTCATTTTCGTTCGCTGTCCTGCTGAAGCCGGTACCTTTGAATGTTACGATCGTACCTGCATTACCGCTGTTGGGCCAGAAAGACCGGACCGCCAGTGGCACGTTCATTTCATCCTGTTTGTTCCGCTTACAGGCGGTGGCCAGGAGTAAACAGCTGAGGAGTATGTATAAATAATGTTTCATGATCTGTATGCTATTAGTAATGATCTGTTAGAAGGAATATCTTAGGCCCAGTTGCATTTGTGCTCTTGACTGGAAGAAGTCGACTGCATAGGGTTTACCCGGATTGCGATAAGCAAACACGGGATAGCTGCCCGGGTTCTGGCGGCCGGGGAACAGCGGTGTAAGGCCTACGCTGGCGGTGGAGTTGAATGTATTTGGAGAGAAATACATGCGGCCCCAATTGCTGCTGAGCAGGTTGGTCAGGTTGATCACATCCAATGTAAAAGTGAGGAAGTGGCTACCTGGTGTTTTTGAGAAATGATATTCCTGTGCGAGGTGCAGATCGGCCTGTATGTTCCAGGGAGTGCGGCCGGCGTTACGTTCGGTAAAGTTACCTCTACGGCGGCGCAGGTATTTATCCTCATCTATGTATTTATTGAAAGCATTCGCCTGTTCGGCGGCGGTGATCACTTGTCCGGCGGTATTGGTATAATTCTGGAAGTACCGGATAGCGTCCTCTTTCTGCGGGATGTATACGAGGCTTACCTGTTGTGGCAGGCCCTGGATACTGTTGTTAACGATACCATAGGTGAACGGGCTGCCTGACTGTGCGGTGGCGAACAGGCTGATGGTAGTTATCCAGGAGGTGTTCCAGGCTTTGTGGTAGCTAAAGTTGGCTACTATACGATGCCGGATATCAAAGTTGGAATATGCGAGGTCCGGATTGTTAGGATTGAGTGCCTGATTGAGTTGCCAGTTACTTTCCATGGAGTTACGGATACCGTTGGAAATATCTTTGGATTTGCCATAGGTGTATGCTAGTGATGCATACAGGCCCATGGGGAATGTACGGCTGGCAGTACCTGTAATGCTATAACGGAATCCTTTTTTTGTATTGCTAAGCTGGTAAGCATTGGAGAAGCGGGGATCTACTGTGCCACTGTATACCGGTTGCTGGTGTTGCTGGTCATATCCATAATACCTGGGATCATCTTTGATATTGATCTGCTGGAACATGACATCTTTGGTCGTTTTGGTCAGGATACCTTCGATACCGAATTTATATCCATTATCAGTGGTATAGTCCAGGGCGAGGCTGCTGCGCCATACCTGTGGCATTACGAATTGGTTGTCGAGTACATCCACCTGTGTTTTGCCGGCATATGGGTGATTGGTTACAGCACCGTTGGCACCGATGAAATCGGCTATGCCATTGGGGCCTGGGCGTACGGGATCGGTGCCTGGTGCGAACGGTTTGGTATCTGCCTTCTGGTCATAGGAACCATAGTTGATACCATTATTATAATAAGCGTATGCCAGCCATGCGAAGGGAATACGACCAGTGAACAGGCCGGTACCCCCTCTTAATATAAGGTGCTGATCGCCGGTCCAGTCGAATCGGAATCCTAATCTTGGAGAGAGTTGTACTTTATTCAGATAACCATTGTTGATACGGTTGAGCGGCGTATAATTATAAGTGGTGCCAAAATAATCATCTGTCATGGCGTTGCGGGTAAATTCACTTATAGCCGGTTTTTCCGGCAGCATTGTATAGTCCGCACGCAGGCCCGGTATTAATTTCAGTCTATTGGTCAGTTGTATTTCATCCTGGGCGTAGAGGCTGAACATATTGACATTGAATTTTGCCTCCGGATGCGCCAGTATATAGTTCCTGTCATTATTATGGTAGTTGTAGCTACCACGTACGCGATAAGGTATATTGTTCAGGTAGTCTTCGATATTGAGATAGTCTACTCTTCCATTCCAGCTGTTTACGAACCCATAGTCGATATGATATAGCTCGTTGTGTGTACCGAAGAGGAAGGTATGTTTGCCTTTATGCCAGGTAATGTTATCGGTGATTTCGATGGTCCTTTGTTTCATATTGAAGATGGACGCTTCTCTATCGGTGCCGAGGTAGATGGTGGTACCAGGAGCGCGGCCCATGATCTGTACCTGTGGTAATGAAGGATCGGCGGTAGGGCTACGCTGGTCGTGTACTTGGCTGTAGCCGATGATCAGGCTGTTGGACAGTTGGTTATTCCAGCGCGATTTCAGTTCGGCTACGGTAGAGCTTTGGTTGTTGACTTGTTCATAAGCCATGCTGCTGAAGCGAAAATCCTGCTGATCGCGGTCGAGTAATAATGCTTTAGAGCGGATGGTATTGTTGCGTATAGCCAGTTGGTGTTTGTCGTTGATGTTCCAGTCGATGCGATTGAAGAATTTAACGGACTGGGACGTGGCGTTGTAATTTCCAGCTGTGCCCGGGTCGAATGATTTACCATAGCGGGCGATGGTAGACTCTCGAATATCGTTGGCATCTTTGGCGCTCAGGATATCGGCGGTCTCTTTTTGTCCTGCCATGAGTTGTGTGGGGTCTTGTCGTTTAGTGATCTCTTCATTGGTGAAGAGGAACAATTTGTCTTTTATGATGGGGAGTCCTACTCTGGCACCTATCTGGTAGTCTTGAAAGCCGGACGGCATTTTGCCCAGGGAGCCTACTTTATCTTTTCCCGTGATGGCGGCGTTGCGACCGAAGGCGTATACGGAACCGGTTACTTTGTTGGTACCACTGCGGGTGACGGCGTTGATACTTCCGCCGGTGAAGTTACCGATCTTCACATCGAAAGGTGCGAGGTACACCTGTATGTCTTCGATGGCATCCAGCGATATGGCGTTGCTGCGGGTACTTGATCCTGGCATACCGGAGGTGCCGGTGATCCCTCCCACAGAGGGGCTGAAGCCGATCGCGTCATTGTTGATCGCACCATCGATTGTTACGTTATTGTACCGGAAGTTGGTACCTGCGAAAGCATTGTCTTTTGATCCTTGAGGAACCAGTTTCGTGATGTCTTGTATGCTGCGGGAGATGGTAGGCATAGCAGCTACCTGGAGGCGGGAGATGTTCTGACCGGCGCCGGTGGTATTGGCACGCGGGCCAGCTTTAGCACCTTTGATCACTACTTCGGACAATTGTTTGCCAGCTTCCGGCATTACTATATTGAGTTGCAAAGGCTCACCGAGGCGTACGGTAAAGGGACCTCTCTGTTGTGATTCCATGCCCATCATAGTAGTGGTTACCTGATAGGGGCCACCAATACGTAGTCCCGGTAAAAAGAAGCGGCCATCTTTATCGGTGATTGCGCCATACCGTGTACCCGAAGGTGTGTGTACTGCTACTACGGTAGCACCTGGCAATGCGCCCTGTTTTATATCTGTTACTTGTCCGCTCAAGGTACCGTTGGTTTCCTGGGCCATTGTCTGCACGTTGATCCCCAATAGTACCATGATGGTAGTTAATATGTAAAATATTTGCTTCATCCTGACTTTATTAAAGTGTATAGTTTATTGGTTCTCTTTGAGCAGCTGGTCTACGATATGCAGTACACCATTCCCGGTGAGGCGATTTGCTTTTTTGATATTTACGACGCTAGTATTACCAGAACCTTTTAAAGAGACGCTGGTGTATTGTACACCGGACTTCAGCAGTCGGACGATCACGTTCTTACCGTTCAGCATGGCCTGTTCTGTCTGTTCGGTATTGTCGGTGGTAAGGATATAATCGTAGATAAACTTGCGACCATTGAAAATGGTGTAATACAGCATTTTCTTCAATACGGCAGGATCTGTTGCGCCTACGCTGTCTGTGGTAGGAAAACCAAGGGCGCGAAATGCATCGTTGGTAGGTGCAAAAATGGTATATGGTTCTTTACCGGCCAGCAGTTCTTTCAACCCTGCCTGTTGTAGTGCCATATTGAGAAAGGTGAGGGAGGTATCTCCGGCGACGGCGTTGCTCAGGTTGTTAAATACAAGTGGTTGCAGTACGGTATTCATTACCTGTATCAGGCCGTTGCTGGCTGGGAGGTTGTACGTGGTGATCCTGCTTCCGTTGACCGTCAGGATGGTGTCTTTGTTTTTGACCCAGCGGGTGATATACATTTTGGTACCTGCGGTGGTAGTCAGTTCCTGATTAAAGGAAAAAGGTAATTTATTCAGTTCCCAGATACCGGTAAGGATGTGATAACTGATCATCGGTTGCAGCACGGTCATGCTTTCGTTATTGATGGCATTGGCATTTGCATAACCGGCACTCAGGAAGGCGTTATTATCCGGCAGTAGTATTGTATAGGGACCGGGATCTGCCAGTTTGGTTTCAAAGCCGGTGCGACGCATGGCGGCATTGAAGGTGGAAAAGTTAAAGAAGTTGTCCGCGATCACGTAAGTGAGACGGTTGGTTTCTGCTGCTGACAATTCCTGCGTTTTGTCTTTGTTGCAAGCAGCCAATATCCACAGCAAACATCCGGCATATATGATTCGTTTCATTGATTACTTTTTTGTATGATATAAAAAGAGTGCCTGGCCTTAGGGAACGAGCAGGCCGTCATTGAGTACATGGATGACACCATTGAGTACCTGGATATCATGTTGTACCAATGGCATAGGCGCTACTTTTGCGCCTTGCCTTCTGACATATACCTGGCCATTCTTACTGGTGAATTCCAGGTTGAACATCAGCGGACGGCTGCTGCCCACCTGTCCAAGTCTCAGCATCATACCGCTGATAGCCGTATTATCGAGTAGGTCATTATAAAAGAAGGCGGGATGTGCGGGTTTTCCCGACGGGTTGTAAGGACCGGATTCACCCTGGAAGTTCATTTTATGCGGTAATAAGATAGAGTCCAGAGAGGTGAGCGGATCTACATAATATGATTCCTCATCGTTATGCGCATCGCCGATCGGCAAGGTGCGACATGCCAGCGCCCGGATGTCTTCGATAGATTGAAGACCGCTCTTTTTAAATGCTTCGTTGGTAGGAGCAAACAATGTGTACTGGCCTCCATACTTTGGATTAGGATTCAAAAGTGTTAATGTTTGCTGTGTATTATACCAGGGGTTTTTCTCTATATACAAGCTATCGTTGATGCGGCATGCTTCCAGGTAGAAGCTGAAACGTTCATCTGATTGCAGGTATGCGAGCATGTCCATTTGCGGAAGCGGCAGCATACGATTGATGGTATAGAGGGTACCGGATGTTGATTCGATCGCATTACCCCATTTGCTCACCGGGTATCCATTCATCCACAAGCTATCCTTATGAATGCCGGTGAACAGCAGGTAGGTATAGGGAGAGGCTATTGAATATTCGGGAACGTCTGCCGAGGTACGTAAGCTGGCCAATGCTATATTACCCTTTATGGTTGCCAGGCTGGCCGGGGCTACATTTCTATCTGCGATATAATAAGCCAGCAATGCATTCAGTGTATCTGGTAATGTTGTATTAATTTTCCCGAGGGTCCATCCTGCTGCTTTCATGGCATCATCTGTTGGCACGAACAGGGTAAAAGTTCTGCTGTCCAGCTTATGTAGTCTGCCGGTCATATCGGCACGCTTCCAGGCAGCGATAAAGAGGGTATTAGACGTCTGAAAAAGTGTTGTTTCCAGGGATTTCGCCGGGCCGGTATAAGGCACTGGTTCCCCTACAGGGTCTGGTTCAATATCCTGTTTGCGACAGGCTGATATCAGTACTATCAGCCATACTGCGCATATGCACATCCGCTGGTAGTATTTGGTGTTATTGCGTAACGTTCTTGCACACATCTTTTTGTTCATTTATACGTTGTCAATAATTTGAAGGTTATTTTCTGAAGGCATTGGGGTACAGCATCAGGGCATCTATTTTATGCAGCACGCCATTAGCAGCAACGTAATCCATTCCTCTTGTTGGTCCATCTACGAAGTTGACCTGTGGTGGACCATATATTCCCCGTTGTCCGTCTTTATCGGCCGTTGCCACATAACTTTCTTCTATTGCCCAATACTGGTTAAAGCTATAGTAAGGACGGATATAGAAGTCGCCGACGTGGAGATCATTTGTGTAAACAGCATAAGGATCGTTGATCTGGTTCCAGTCGGAGGCGAATATGCGTTTCTTATTACCCATTAGTACATATATTCCCATCATAACAGGCTGGAAATCGCCGGCATTGATCTTTCTCAAGCTGTCGGCCGTTAGGCCATATTGGAGGAACGCCTGATTAGACGGTGCGAATATGGTATAGGGGCCTGCGCCTTTCAGTAATTCCCAATGTTCGAACTGTTGCATGGCCAATTTAAAAAGTGACAGGCTGGTATCAGCGGCTATCTGGTCCTGTAGGGTACCCGGATTATATTTCTGTACTTTACGAATTACGTGTATTACGCCGTTGGCGACGGGGATATCTCTTTTGGTATCGTTGAATACCACTGCGCCATTAACACGCAATACTTTGAACGCATTAGGCGTTTGCGGCCTCCCCTGTTCGTTGGCTGTAGATACATACATATCCGGTCCTGCCAGAGAAGGATACCTGACACCTAGTTGTAAAGGCATTTCGGCCAGGTACAGGCGTCCGATGGTGATATGGTATTTCAATGCAAAGCGGAGACTATCTTTATTCATTTTTGCGAAGTCATCCGCGCTATTAACGCCCCATTCCTGAAAGGCTTTGTTATCGGGGGCAAAGAAGGTATATGGACCACCCTGGTTGAGGCTATCCAATAATCCTGTCTGTTGTAATGCTGCCGATAACAAACTGAGGTCGTAGTTATTTCGGATAAAGTCACCCATTGATCTGGGCAAGGCACTGCGATCTTTGGGTACGGTGAGGTCTTCCTTTTTGCAGCTGTATTGTGCCAGCCCTATGCAGAGGAAGAGTATAAAATATATTGTACGTTTCATATTGTTCATTTTGGGCGATCCATTAATACACTGGCGGTTCGTATTTCCGTTGTATGGTCATGATATAGAATTTGCCGTTTACGAATTCAACGGTATTTACGGTAGCGAAGGACCGGTTAAAATACGCTCCGGAGCGAACCGTAACCACCATGCCTGTCAGTTGATCTGCCAGGGTTTTATGCGCAACGGAGACATGGGCTGGTATTGGCCCGACTGCATAAGTAGAGAAGCGGCCATTACTTTCTCCCATGATATGTAAAAACGGATTGCTTTCCGGTGTATATGCCGGGGAGAGGAACGTAAATAACTGAAAAGAATTACCTGCATATATCCTGGAAGCAGTAGTATCGGCAAACAGCGGAAAACTGTAATAGGGTGCTACTTTCGGATCTTGTGAACGCAGTACTGCGCCCATTAATACATCTTGCTGTCCGGGAATAAAATCACCATTCGCCCGGCCAAGCGTATAGTATACATTCATGGTGTCCATGATACGCTGGTTCAATAAATCACTATTGACTTTTCCTCTTTCATAAAAACCTATGGAGCTGAGGTTGTAAAAGTTCACGTATACCAATGAATCAGAAATTGGTTGGCGGACGAAACTTTCGTTACGGATGTAAAGACCCGGTGCTTTTGTTGCAATGTCCTTCTCCAGTATATGCATGGTATATACTTCTCTGGAGCTGAGGTCAATGACGGTATCGATCATGACGATCTTACGCAGGTCGTCAGATAAGTCGAAGAAAGGCGTATTATTCAGCGGGCGGCTCATGAACATAATACGATGTTTGCCGGCTGGTACTTGTGCCCAGCTGGACAGATCGTATCCGTTGAGGATAGGGCCTGCCAGTACTTTGGCGCTGCCCGGGTATTCTGTCTGGTATAAGGTGGTGTTGGCGCCATCTGGATACGGACGTGCCCAGGCTACTCTTTTGTCGAGGAAGTCGCCGGTGATAGCCGCTTTAACCGGTATTCCATTCGCATCCACTTCAGGATCTACAAGCATAGTGAGGAAAGGCAAAGGAATGTCTTTGGTATCGATCGTTATCTGATAGTCCAGGTTATTAAAGACACGGATGTAGGCAGGACTTTCTATGGTATTGAAGTCTGTCTTCCGGCAGCTGCTGACGCCTGCCATCAGCAACAGCAGGAGCAGCGCTATTTTATTGTATGTATGTATTGTCATAGTCTTTAGAGTTGGAGCTGCTTATTGATTATGTTTGAATACCATCAGCTTTGCTTTGGCGGCGGCCGGTGCATCTGGTTTGAGGCTGCCCACGAGGGCTACGGTAAATATGCCAGCTTCACTTTTTGGTACGCCGCGTTTATACATGGCCGGATTGCTGATAAATGCGGTGCTAGGCAGTGCTGCAACGGTACGTAACCGGTCGCCCGGCAATACATTGGGCTGAGAGGCGAATGCCTGCAGGGAGGTATAGAAGCCGGCATCAAACATAACATAGGGAGCAGACTGTACTGGTTGTCCTAGCAGCAGATGGCGGGCAGCCGGGTTAAACAGCAGGTTATTTTCCTGTCCCAGGGTGAGTTCCTGTAGGCCTTCGCCGAAATGCATAAACCGTATCCAGATCGGGAATTCATCTTTGTAGGAGCTGTAAGTACCATCCTCTACGCTGCCATTGCCGCTATAGTATTTACCACTGAGATTGTTAGCAACGAGGCTGAGGCCAGCGGTTCCATCTTCATTGGCATATATCCAGGCCGTGATATTATCCAGGGGAGCTAACGTCAGGGTTTTCTCCAGCAGAAGTTTCCCGGACTTATCTTTTACCTGTATCTGATAGTTACCCGCAATCATGATGCTATAGGGAGATGCTGTTGTGTAGGATAATGCCGGAGACAGTTGTTTATTATTAACGGTAACGGTTACTTCCTGTCCGTACATGACATTGATTGCCTGTACCCTGGCATAGGTGTTATTCAGGGGCTCTGCATCGGTGATAATCCGGTAACCATTCATTTTTAAGACCATTGTTTCCGGGCTTCCCAAGCTTGAAGGTGTTCTAAAACTGGGCATGGCCGCGGCGGCGATCGTGTATATGCCACCCGGTTGAAAAGAGCGGATAGTGGCATATGACAGGTAGCTGTCTACATATCCGTTTACGACGGGAAGGTTCCGGTTGCCGCTCAGCATGATGCTACCATATTGTGGGTCGATGGTGTTCAGGTCACGAGCGCTACCACCTACTCCTGGCAGTGCGTGTCCATCTGCGGTAAATACCCTGAACTGGTAGGTACCATAAGGGAGTTCTACATACTCGGAATACTTTCCAACGGCTATCTCTCCTACGCCCGGTACCGGTGTTCCGTCAGCGAATGTGAGTATAAGAGGTCCGGTCAGCCGATCGGTGTTAGCGGTCAGGTTGACCAATCTTATTTTAAAGTGGTCTGGTTTAGCCGGTGTGGCAGCCGGACGAGGTATTTCAAATACGGAATCCTGCAGTGTTCCCTGGTTGGGAGAGAAATAGGTGAAGTAATAGTCTTTAGGCTGGTTATAGTCATCTTTCATTTCGAAACCCCTTGTCAGCGGCAGGCCCCAATTGCGGCTAAAGGAAGCAAACTGCACATTGTGTGCTTTGCCATCTGCGCTAACCAGGCGTTGCGGTACGGTGAAAGTAAGCCCCATCCTTCCTGTCTCAGGGAAGTAAGGCCTGGGGATCGTATTACGACCATCATAACCACCCTCTACAGTCGGTTGCAGGAAGGAGGTTAGTTGTTCGCCGTTGATGGACAACTCATTGGCGGCTCTCAGGTTGACAATGCGGATACTGGAGTTAGCATCTGCGGCAGGGTTGACCCTGTTGTCGTACGAGAAGTCTGTTTTTTTGGTACAGGAGAATAATGCGCCTGTGCCTAACAGTACTCCGATTATATAGTGTAATGATCTCTTCATCTTTTTGCAATTATTCATTAGAGCGTATAAGTAAGTCCCAGCATTATTTCGGTACCACGTTTGTAGCTTCTGCGCACATACTTTTTACCATAGTAGGTACCGCCGGTGTTGGGGTTGGCATATACTTCTTCCAGCGGGCGATCCAGGATATTTTTGGCATATCCTTTCAGTTGCAGGCGTTTTATCAGGCGCTGGCTGAATACCAGGTCGAGTACTGGGTTGGGTCTGCTGTAGAGGTCGGGAGTACCGTCGAGGTTTACCTGTATCAGGCGTTCGCCGGTCATATTGAAGGTGGCGGTGATGTCTGTTCCTTTTTCCGGGCGGCTATAATTGAGATAGATGTTAATAGCATAAGGAGCCTGTTCGAACAGCGGGCTATTTTTAGGTGCGCGGCGGTCGATGGCTTGAGAGGCAGCCAGGCGTTCAGGTGTTTTTCTGATCTCACTCTGTGCGAGTAACAGGTTAGAGCCCAGGAAAAACCCTTTCAGCGGGTGCCACAGTTCTCCCAGGTTTTTTACCAGTTCCAGCTCAATACCGTATACCCGTCCTTTGTTAGGGTCGTTCTGGAATTCGATAGCAGGGAATTCGGGAAAGCGGGCATCCAGGCCGGAAGAATTTTGTTTGTACACTTTGGTGAGTTGCTGATCGATCTCCTTGTAGAATACGGAGGCGGCGATCACTTCTCCTGCACGTGGGAACCATTCCCAGCGGAAGTCGTAGTTGGTGGTCAGCTGATTTTTCAAGCGGGGATTACCTACTACCAATGCGAACTGGAAAGGATCGAAATCGAATACGTTGGTCAGTTCTCTCAGTTCCGGGCGGGCCAGCGAGTTACTGTAGCCTAGTCTGAAATTGTGTTGTTTACTCAGTGTATAGGTTAAATTGGCAGAGTAGTAAGGTTTATAATCTGTTTTGTATACAGAGTTAGGCTGTGTATATACCAAGTTTACTTTGTTACCATCTTTGTCTGGTTGTGTAATAGATGCGTCAAGGAATACCCCGGCGGTATCTACGGCTGCTTGTATGTCTGTCATTTCAAAGCGGGCGCCACCGGTCAAGCGTAATTGTTCGGTGATATGTAAGTCGAGCATTCCGTAGAAGGCACGTGTCTCGTAAAAGCCTTTATAGTTATTCGGTGATTTCAGCGGGTTATACAGATATCCTCCTACCCTGCTGGCACCTTCTCCATCGGTGGCGGAAGGGGGACGTATACCGATACGATCATATCCTATCAGGCGATCCAGGTTACCATTGACTTCATATATTGGTACTGCCTTGTATCTGGAATAGTTAGATCCAGGGAGGAAGAGTACGTGTTCGCCAAATTCGCGTTTGCGATGCAGGTAGTTGACACCTGTTTTAAATTCGTGTTTTAGTCCTGCTATTTTGAAAGGGATGGCCAGGTCGGCTTTATAGTTGTAGTTGGTTTCTTTCAGCTTACGAAAACGGCGGCCGTTGGGATCTGCTTGTATAATACCATAGGGTCCATATCCATTTACATAACCGGACACTAGTGAATACAGGTGATTAGTGCCGATTATATCACCAGGTCCGTTAGGATCTGAACTTGGTCTGGTATATGAGCCGCCATTCACTGGTTTGTAATCTGCCAGGTTGATGAAACGGTAGTCAGGATCATCTTGTATGGAGGTGGAAGACGCGAGGTTATAACTCAGGCGGGGGGCGTATTCTCCGCCAAGCAATTTGTGTTCCCCTTGCAGGTTGAAGGTATTGAGTGTGCGATAGCTCTGTTTGAGGGAGTAGATGATATTAGACACAGTACCTGGCAGGCCGGTGTATTCATATGCTCCGTACAAGTTGCTGGCGCGGGTCTCAGCGCCACGACTCCCCAGGTACTGCACGCTGATCTCATGCCGCGGATTAAAGCGGTAGGCCAGGCCGCCCAGGAAGCCGTAGTTGAGTGTTTGTGTTCCGGTATTTTCTTTATAGGTCAGGGCTTTCCCCAGGTGAATGTTGTTAGGAGTGATGTAGTTGGGAATGATACGCGGGCTGTATACTGCGTCATTGCCGGTAAGTACACCCTGGTAGATGCTCCACTGGGTGAGATCTCCTCCATGTATGTCTGTCGTACGGTTGTAATAGTTAGCGCCGGCGATGAGTCCCAGCTGGTGTTTTTTAAACACCTGGAAGGTATTGCCGTAGGTGATGGAATAGATCTGGTTGAGCGGAGCGGATTTATAGCGGGTAGTCATCACCGGATCGAACTGGTGCATGATGCGGTTAATGCGGTTTACTTCTGTGAGCAGTGCGGGATCGTTACGGCTGTTACCGATCTTGTTCTGTATATCTTTCAGGCCGTTGGGATATTGTTTTCCCAGGTCCAGGAATTCCTGGCTTAACGCTTTGTTTTTTACTTTCTGCCCCAGAAATCCGGCATCGCTGTTGATGAAGCTATTCATTTTACCACCCAGTCCTACCTGTGTATTAAAACCGCTTTGTACGGTGATGCTCAGTGTTTGGTGATCGGGGATGGATCGTGTTTTGAGTTCTACGATACCGGCGGATGCATCTGCCGGTTTGTCCGGCGTATTGCTTTTGTATACTGTGATGTTATCCAGCAAGCTGGCAGGGATGAGGTCAAGGGGGATAGTGGTACGATCCGGATCGGAGGAAGCCAGGCGTACACCATTCAGCTGTCCTATCACGCTACGGTCTCCCAGGCCGCGGATGGCTACATATTTATCATCTGTCAGTGTCACCCCGGATACGCGTTGCAGTGCCTGGGCGGTGGTGATACTCGCTGTTTTTTCGATCTGCTGGGCGGAGATACCGTCGGATATCGCGGCGGCATTTTTACGATCTGTCAGTAGGGATACTTCTGTATTGACACGGCGGCGTGCTTCTACGGTCACTCCACCTAATGTCTTACTATCGGGGTTCAATCTTACGCTTAGTAAGCCGCTGTTACCGGCGGGTACGATTTTGGTTTTGTATCCTACGAAATACACGACAACAACGTCGCTGCTATCCTTTACTTCGACGGAGAAGCGGCCGGTGGCATCAGCGGCGGCGTAGCTACCGGTGCTTTGTACCATTACTTCTGCGCCGGCGACAGGTGTATTTTTAGCCGCATCGTAGATGATCCCTGATATAGTGTGACGCCGCGGCCGTGTAGGCACTGTTTCGGGGGTGGGTTTTACAATTTTACGGATTACGACTTTCCTGGCATCTGCTACCTCGAACTCCAGTCCGGTGCCGGCCAGCAGATGCTGCAGGATGTCGGTTACAGGTTTGTTATCAAAAGATATGGTATATGTATTTTTTAGTGTGTTCATTTCTGTGGGGTTGTAGAAAAACGTCACCCCTGTACGTTGTTGCAGCAGTTGCAGGCATCGGGTGATGTTGTCTGCTTTGAACTGTATGCTGACCTTTTTCTGTACAGCGTCCTGTGCCAGCACCGGCAATGCGAAAAACAGGAGTAACAGCAGGCAGCTGCCCCATCTTCGGCCAGTGTCAGCTATTTGTTGCGTAACTGATCCGGGTAGAATTTTTTCCTTCATTCGTTTATGATTATTTTTTAGAAAAAGTGTAGCCATTAACCTCACATAGTGAGGAGATTCCCTTCATGAAAAGGACGGTTGTATAGTGTGTGAAAATATGTTTGAGTTGGTTACCTGATCATGATCGTTCCATCTTTAAGTCTCTCTACCTTTAAGCGGTATGACAGGGATATTATGTTAAGCATGTCCTGTAATGTATCGTTGGCTTCGAATGCACCGGTAAATGCCAGCTGGCCGGTCTTCGGATCTGCCAGCCGGATGCTGACATTATATTTTGTTGCGATCTCGTTAATAACGACGGACAATCTGCAGTCGCTGAAAATAAATTGTTTGCTGATCCATTCTGTTGCTTCCGGAGTATGCTCCTGTACGGCTACGGCATTGCTATCGCTGTGGTAGATCAGTTCCTGGCTGGCGCCGATCTGTCTGGTAGCGAAGTTGCCTGTGCCGGCACTTACTGCGACCCTGCCGCTATGTACACTTACCCTTGCCGCGGTCTGACGATCGCTGTCGGTGACGGTGAAGGCAGTACCCAATACTTTGACCCTCAGGTGAGGCCCTGAGATACGGAAGCTGCTGGAGGCATCCTGTTGTACATCGAAATAGGCCTCTCCGTTTAGTACAACACGGCGTTGTGGTCCGCGGAAATAACGGGGATAAGACACTTCACTGCCACTGTTCAATACGACGATGGTGCTGTCGGGCAGGGTGACCCTTCTCACCTGGAATGAGGAGGCGCTGACGTATTCCATAGGTATAGGAGATACGATATCCTGTAAGGTATAGCGATAGTAATACCCTGCACTACCGGCAATGATGAGTACACAGGCGGCAGCTACCGTACGCCACCGTTTGAGCCATACCAGTCTACCTGCGGGAGCAGCCATGTTGATGGCGCCCTGTAACTCCTGCCATACGGCAAGGCGGTGTTGCTCACTTTGTGTGGTGACAGCTTGTTGTCTTGCTGTTTCCAGCGACTCATCCAGCCAACGGTCTATTAATGCCGTTTCTTTTTCATTCGCATGGCCATTAAGATATTGCCGGATGATCCTGTTTAGTTGTGATATATTCATTCTCCGTAGCAGGCGGTAGTTGGTCCCCCTTTATACATATGTTCCTTCAGGAGGGATGTTTGTCCCGAAAAAGTAGGTTAAGGAATTATTAACAACGCCTAATGCAGTACTGACAAGGGTTATTGTGATAATACGTCGGCAAAGATGATGAGGTAGGCGATAGGTTGGCGAAGGGCTTTGAGGGCAATATGTAATTGGTTACGCACGGTTTTCTCCGATAAGTTCATGCGGTCGGCGATCTCTGCGATGGTCAGCTGTTGTTGCCGGCTGAGCAGGAAGATCTCTCTGGTTTTCGGTGGCAGCTCGCTAAGTTGCTGATGGATCTCCCGGTAGAGGTCTGAGGTATCCAGTTTTTCCCAAATGTCATTTAATACGGGAATGATGTGATCGTGTACCCGGTCGAGTTCTTCAGGACGGTCGAGCAGTTCTTTCAGTTTTTTAAGCGACTGGAAGCGGACGGCCTGGAGGAGGTAATGTTCCAGGGAGCCCTGTATATTGAGGTCATGGCGGCGCCCCCAAAGGGATATATATACAACCTGGACGACGTCTTTGGCCTCTTCTTCGGAGCGGAGTATACGGGAGGCAAAGGCATAAAGGAGCTGCCAGTACTTATTGAAACACGTTTCAAAAGCACTTTCATCCCCTGTACTGATACGCTTTAACAACTCGAAATCTTCACTGCTTTGCATGGGCGCCTGTTTGACAATGCTGCTGCAAAATAAAATAAAGCATTTGCTTGGGTGCTTTAATTTAATGTTAACCCCTGGTGGTGCTGGCTGGAAATTTTGTCCGATATTTGTTTCCCGATTTTTTGATCCTCCATGAAAGTTTGTATTGCCGAAAAGCCGAGTGTGGCCAGGGATATTGCAGAAGTACTAGGCGCTAAACAGCGCCGTGATGGCTTCTATGAAGGTAATGGGTATCAGGTAACCTGGACCTTCGGGCATTTCTGTACCCTGAAAGAGCCACATGATTATACCGAGCAATGGAAATACTGGCGTCTGGAAGACCTGCCCATGATACCCAGCAGTTTCGGTATCAAACTCATTGAAAATAACGGAGTAGAGAAGCAATTTAAAGTGATAGAGCAGCTGGTACAGCAATGTGAGGAGGTGATCAACTGTGGGGATGCCGGCCAGGAAGGGGAACTGATCCAACGCTGGGTGCTGTTGAAGGCAAAATGTACCGCTCCTGTGAAGCGGCTGTGGATATCTTCGCTTACCGAGCAGGCTATACGGGAAGGTTTCAATAATTTGAAGGAGGCCGAACAATATAATAATCTCTATGCTGCCGGCAGTGCGAGGGCTATCGGCGACTGGCTGCTGGGAATGAATGCCACCCGCCTGTTCACCAAAAAGTTTGCAGTAGGTAAGGTCGTGTTATCCATAGGCCGTGTACAGACGCCTACCCTTGCTATGATCGTACAGCGGCAGAAAGAGATCAATGCCTTTGTATCAGAAGATTACTGGGAGCTGAAGACCATCTACCGGGAGACGGAGTTCACTGCGGCTATTGACCGGCTCCGTAGCCCGGATAAAGCAGAAAAAGGGCTAGCCTATCTCAAAGAGCATCCTTTTGAGATCACCTCCTTCGAGAGAAAGGAAGGCAAAGAGGGAAATCCCCGGCTGTTCGACCTCACTGCCTTGCAGGTAGAGGCCAACAAAAAGTTTGCCTTCACCGCAGACGATACGCTGAAACATATTCAGAGCCTGTACGAGAAGAAGCTGGTCACCTACCCCCGCGTAGATACCACCTATCTCTCCGAAGACCTGCATCCTAAAATAGCGGGTATACTCCAGGATATGACGCCGTATAAGGAGCTCACCGTCTCTATACTGGCTAAGCCCATTCCCAAACTCAAAACCGTCTTCGACGATAAAAAGGTTACCGATCACCATGCGATCATCCCTACCGGAGTATATCCTTCGGGGCTGCCGCTGGAAGAGAAACGTATATACGACTTGGTAGCACGCCGGTTCATCGCGGCCTTCTACCCGGAATGTAAGATATCCAACACCACTGTATTAGGGAAAGTAGGCCAGGTACCCTTTAAAGCTACCGGTAAACAGATACTGGAACCCGGCTGGAAAGAGGTGTATGCTAACGATGTTGTAGAAAAGAAAGAAGGCGAAGACGAAGAGAAGGTCATCCCTGAGTTCACCGTAGGTGAAAGTGGTCCTCATACCCCCCGTATCCACCAGGGCAGGACCAGTCCGCCTAAAGCCTTCACCGAAGCGACGCTGCTGCGTGCCATGGAAACCGCCGGCAAACAGGTAGACGACGAAGAGATGCGGGAATTGCTCAAAGACAACGGCATCGGCCGGCCGTCCACACGCGCTAATATCATCGAGACCCTTTTCCGCCGTAAGTACATCGAAAAGAAAAAGAAAAACATCTATGCCACCCAGACCGGCATGGACCTCATCGACACCATACAGAACGAACTGCTGAAAAGCGCCGAACTGACCGGTATCTGGGAGCGGAAACTGCGGCTCATCGAAAAAGGGGAATACGCTTCCGAGACCTTCAAGCAGGAACTGATACAGATGGTGGTCGATCTCACCCAGGAAGTAAAAACCAGCTCCTACAAGACCATTACCATCGCGCCGGAAGCACCGCCGGCACCCGAAAAGCTGGAGAAGCCCGCTAAACCTAAAGCACCCAAAAAAACCGTTCACCTCACCGAACAGCCATGCCCCAAGTGCAAGGCATATCCACTCAAAAAGGGAAACACGGCCTATGGCTGTGCTAATTTCGCCGCTTGCGGTTTTAAAGTGCCTTTTGAGATCATGGGCAAAAAACTCACCGACAAACAGCTCCTCGACTTACTTACCAAAGGGAAAACCACTAAAATAAAAGGACTACTACCTCCCGGTGCTGCCAGTCCGGTCGAAGGTAAGCTCGTACTAAATGACCAGTTCGAAGTACAGATAGACATCTCCTGATTTTCAACTATACTGAACAAATACCTTTTCATCCCTACCAACCAGGGATTTGTACATTTTTTTCCCACACAATAAAACGATGATCTATTTTGCAGTCCTATTTGACCTATATACTGTACCCATTCCTATTTGGGTTTATTCTGGCTAAAAAAAGGTTCATTAAGAAAATGAACAGCATGTTCAGTAAGCCGGGTTTCTACCCGGCACTTTTGTCCGAAGCCAATATAGCGCTTATCTACAACCCTGGTTACGCCACTATTGATACGATCTGATGCACCGATTGTTCTTCGGCAGTTATTATGCTGGCAACAGCACCCTTTACAAAGACAATACCTTTAACAAGGTCCTCTGCCGTGTACTAATTTTATAGCATAAACCACCTACAAAAAAACTTCTGTAGATGGTTATCATAATATACAACGTAAGTGTATTTACCGGTATAAAGAAAAATGCTCAGGAGAACATGCCCACCAACTGGTGTACCAGTTCTTCTCTTCTAAGGTTGTCTTTTGCATTGGCGGCATAGGTGTATGCTTCTACAACCACAAAAGTGCTACCGCCAGTTACGGGAGGTGAAGGAAGCACCACACAAACCAAAATATCATCAACAATACCTTTTGCGCTGGTGGACAGACTTTTCCGTTCTGCCATCATCAGACCTGCCAACTTTTTCTGGCCTTCCAGGATGGCATTATTGATAGTGACAGGATCTCCACTTGCAATTTCACGTTTGAAATGCTCGAAGTAGGTCGGGTCTTCCTTTTGTATTTTTTCCAACAGCCATGTTTGTTTATCCCTGAATTGCTGGTAGGCTGTGGTGCCTTCCATGTTTTTAATAAGCGGTAAAAGCTCGTTGTAAGCAGGAATAGCTGCTGCAACCTCACCTTTTAAAAGAATAATACCTGCAAAAAGCTCTTGCCCTGAATAAATATTCAATGTCCTATTGTCTTTGCTTTTTTTGAATGCCAGGGATATAACCGCCATACTTGATATAACGGCTATTGTACAGATGGTCTTCCATATTTTGGAATGTAAAAGTTTCATAGTTTTTGTTTTGTGAGTGAAACAATTTATGTTACGCTGATATTATGCTGTTTTGCTATCTTATCTTTTTGGGCAGATGCCATTTCAGTTGCTGATCTACGGGGGCAAGATACAAGAGTAATGCGCCTGCCATAGAAAGGAAGAAAGAGAATAGTCCGTGAATAACAATAATAGAAAAATGAAATACCATACCGGATATCAGCAAGCTACGATAGTACTTTTTATCGAGGAAAAGGGCTAAGAATAAAATGAATTCAAACGCGATAACGCCCCAGGTGAGTATAACAATAATATATGGGTTGGTGAGTAGCGGGTTTAAAATAGGTTTCATCCAGCTGCACATACCAAAAGTGGGGTTATTGAACCAATAATAAACGGCTGTTCCGTTCGCCCAATCGTCGATTGGCATTTTCCCTACCGCTGCATGAAAATAAATGAATGCTACCTGTAAGCGAAGTAGCAAATAAAAGAAATTCGACACTAGTAATCTTTCTGGTTGCAGCTTTGCACTCATTTCTTTTGTAATGGCATACCAATGATTGCTACGCGGATCGCACAAGCATATAGGAATTAATAACAAAGTCATATTCGATGCGATCTGGTCGCCCCCTTCTACCATCATCACGGAATTGACAAAACTTACACAGATCCAATAATGAAGCACTGCAGATATTTTTGGTATCCATCCACTCATTACCAAGAGTAATATAGCGATAGCGATCCATCTGAGTATATTAATCTGATCGTAGGGGAGCAGGTAAAAGAAATTGATCTTATCCCAGATCAGGTTATACATTCTGATATTACCGACGCCATCTGGCCGGAAGATGGTATCCGGCTTATTCGTCAGTAGCGTCAGAAAAGTGCTTAATGCCAATATGGATCTGGCCAAGCCAAGATAATTAGTAAAAATGTTAGTGCTAATAAACCGGTCAACGGCATTATCAATTTTTATTGTTAGCTGGCTTAACATATAGTCTGATAATTTTGTATGGCATAATGATTTCCTTTCCCGAACCGGCCCATGCCCATGGTATAGGTGGAGTTAATTGAAAAATAAGGTCTCCGCTACAAGCAGGATCAGGAGCGGTATTGTTCACAATATGCGGTCTCAGTGTGTCTGTTTTAAAGAAAGAGCTGACTGGATAACGGCTTTCCAACCAATCTTCATCGTTTAACTGTCGTAATAGCACAGCAATTTCCGGCCCTATGGCTCTTCCTTTTCTGTTCAGCCCGAATATAAACCGTAAGCTGCTGCCGGGTACGTTTACCAACTCCCAGTGGCCATCGGGCTGTTTCTTATACACATATAAAACGTCTTCCCGTGCATTACGTGTAAAGAAAGCCCATCCCTCCGGCAAAAAAGAGATAACGTGAAATCTGGAATTGGATTTAAGTGCGACCGGATTATTAGGCAAGGAAGCCAATGCTACGAAGTATAACACAAATAATAAAGACGCTACCAGGAACAATAGCATTAGTCGCAGCCGTACACGTTGGCTACTTGTTCTGCTTTGGATATTATTCATAAATGATCCGGGATTTATGTGATCATACACAGGGAGGATCAATAGTAATCATTGACCCTCCCTGTTTAACTAAATGTGGCTCACTATTGAAGCAATGAGTTGTTCGTGTTTTAAACCTGAATGATCATCTTTCAGCCGGGTTACTTCATTCCAGAAATTCACGGCAAAATGTACGTTAACACCTGTTTCAACATTGGCTGCCAATGCGAGGTTGATATAACCAACAACGTTGATCACGATAGCGACATTAATCGCCAGTGCAGCATTTATACAAGCGTTGTCCAGTGAGGTAACTGCGTCTTTGCTACCGGAAGCATGACCGAGAACCTGATCGAAATTGTTTCCGAATATTTCGCTTATACGGGTGTTCAACGTTTGTTGATTCACCTTTCCACTTCTGATGTCAACAATCAGCTGGTCAAACTTGCCTGGTTTGCTTATCAACGCTTCTTTTACCAGGCTGCTGGCTACTGTCTTATCTACCCCGGCAGAAATCTTGTTCAGGAAAGCTGTCTTGGCAGTGATATCTGTTGCTTTTTTGATAGCAGCATCTACTCTTACAACATCTTTGCTCAGTATCTCATTCTTAAATTCATTCAGATAGTCCGGATAATACTCATTAATTTTTCCGATCAGGGATTTAACGTAGCTGTCAGCTGCAGCAACGTCTGTCCCCTTAATTTTACTTGTCAATTCCTGGATCTCCCGATATTCAGGGATCTGTGCGGCTACAGGACCGCGAGCTAGTACAATACCGGTAAATAATTCTTCTCCACTGTAATTTTTCTGTACAGCAGGCAGGGCGTCTTTTTGGTCTTTCTGGCAGCTAACAATAATTGTTCCTAAGGTAAGGAATCCGAAGAGGGCGGCAGGCACAATAAATTTTCGCCTAGATGTGAATCTTGGTTTCATTTGTTGGGTTTTTTAGATGAAAAAATAAAAATGATTAACAAATACGATATATGCCAAGGGATATAGTTTATGGTTAACTAACTTAGCGCTGATAGGGATAATAAATTAATTCACTGTTTTTAACCGAGGGCTATAGTAATCGTTGTCACTGCAATAATCAGAAATATTAAGGCGCAAAACATTCTCAATACAATTAACAGTCGCTTTGTAGCATTTCCACGCTGTTCATCTCTTACCCCCCAGTTTTCCGGATCACCTTTATAATTTTTGTATATAAAACTACTTTGTATAAGTATCGAAAGGACGACAAACACGGTAAAAGATACGATGAGCAAACTCCAGATATTGCTTTTGTCACCATAGGCATCTGCTTCTCCCCGGATATTATAGTGCGTAGGTATCCGCGCAGGCATACCGGCATAAGATAATGTAATGATCAAAAAGTGTGCGATCATCATTAGTGCTGTCACGATACTCATTACAATGTACCTACGCTGTACATTAGATGGCAGCACGACTTCTTTTATCTTTTGAACGATCATGTTAAATACAATAATTGGTTGACCAGAAATGCTACCACCAACGTTGTTCTCCATCTTCCATAGTAAAACAACGCGCTATATTTTCACTACCCTTTGTTACTAATCGATACAACCCATTACGGGGAATATTATCAAATGCCAGTTGTTTGTCGACTGCCCGGGCTGTCCGGGTCTCTTTCCATCCATCCTTCCAATAATACAAGGTATATTCACTATGATTAACAGGTTCGCTTCTCAGTTTGTTATCAGCTATCTTTTCCAGTGTAGGTACGAACGCTTCTCCGCTCCAGTTCATCTTCCTGATGACATCCAGCTGGTCCATTTCTTTAGACTGCAGATATTTTACGCGTACCTGCATGAAGGAATGTTCATCCGGGATCAACGATACAAGCTTGCCGGCAGCATTGAGGTATAACGGATAATCAATGGGCATAAAGGAAAAACCGGAATAGATAATAGGGATGTACATAGCATTAACAGCCATATCCTTAAAACGGACCTTTCCTTTTTCATCGACCAGTCCCCAGGCTGTAGGTTGCCATTGTCCTTTACTGAATACACCGAGATAAGCTACTCTCGCACCGGATCTGGGGAAATAAGAGGTATCTACCTGCAATGTTATATCCCCTACCGGCAAGTACTCCCTGGTAACATCGATCATTCGATCCGATGCAAATATATCTGGAATAGGTAATTTCCCTCCTGCTATACTTTGTAAACTATTTTTGTTAATGGAGAATGTCTTACGGAATACTTTTCCACAGATATGATAGGAATTCTTACCAGCATCCTTATTCCTGATCAGCAATAGCGGATTATATGCATTAGGATCGGCTTCCAACCCCATAAAGGGTATATGTTTACCACCTTCACTTATCAAGACATTCCACATATGTCCACCACCATTATTATTAGCCCAAGCCGGCGTAAAATCTGTTGTAGCAGCAACCCCATAGGCCCGGAGGGGATAAGTAATCAGCTTACACATTTCCACGCAATTACCATTATTTTGCCGGCTCAGCACCGACCATCCCTTAAACGCGGCCAGATTGCCTTTGACCGTGTAACGGAATCCCTGTTTCAGCTCTTTATTAAATGCATTACAGAGCGCTGTATCTGTCCATACGGCATGTTGTTTCAAAGCGTCTGTAATGGGCAGGAACCGCTGTCTGACTACTGCTCTCCAATTCTCGAGCGGCTCTTGGTCGAAACGGTACGGAAGCACATACTCACAAAAGTCACTAAAGCTAAGACTGCCATTTAGCAAACGTGTTCTACAATTTTCTACTGCATCATCAATATTTCCAATTAACTGTTTCGCAGCAATTGTAGTGATGTCATCCTGCCATATCATACGATTATTAACCGAGTCTATTTTACCGGTATTTAATCCCTGTATATTTCTGATCAGAAAGTAACAGGCCTGCAATTTGAATGAATCATTTTCTTGGCGAAAGTGTTCAATGACTTCCTGGAATTTACTTTCTTGGCGCCCGAATGTCTTCAGACAGGCGGTTACGTCCTGCGGGATACCTGTATTTTCATTACAAGATATACCACATTGTAAGACAAGACCTAGGAAGACTAAATAACAGTTGCTCCAAATACGCATAGTTAACAAAAGCGTGACGGGTTGTTAAAATAAGCTGCTACGACATTCTTTTATTAAGAACATAAGTCTTAATTCACAGGATAAGAATCAGATTTAATTAAAGATAGAAAAAAAACGATATCGCAGAGATTTTATTTCACAAAATTATTTTTCCTGATAAAAACATTTATGTGTTCTGCAATAGCCGCCGATATAGGTGTTGCAGGGGAGTTATATAACTGAATATTACGATTGTTATCCTGTTCGCTTATCTTCAAGACATGATTCATATGCTGGATAATAGCTGTCATCGCAGCAGGTTTCGCCTTGATAAGTTTATCTGTTTCTGCCATTTTTATCTGAAGATCATTATCTCCCTGAATGATCAGCACAGGTGCATCTATTGCCGCGATCTCCCGTGATGGATCATAAGCCATCATCGTCATAAGAAAGGGCTGAACATCGTGTCTAAACAAGGCAGTCAATTCTCTCGGTACAGAGTCTACTGTTTCCTTATTCCTGAGTTTCGACAATATCGTTCCTGCCTTTGCAGACAATAATGGCATCCGTTCTTTGATCTGGCCAAGCAGAATCGTGTCTATAGGGCTACCGGGCGCCCCTATGGCAATATAGCCATCCGCCTGTGCCTTTTTACCAGCTATGAAGGAGATGAGCGCACCTTCGCTATGTCCTATAAGTATTGCACGTCTGAAATGATAACGTTCTCTTAAATAGGATATACATGCAACAAGATCTTGTATATAATTATCGAACGTCAGTTTATATTCCTTACTACCTGCCCGGGCGCTGGCTGCCACTCCACGTTTATCATATCTGAATACCGAAACTCCTTTTTGTGCAAGGTCGTGTGCGAGAAAACGATACGTATTTGGATAAATGATACCAGCCTGATTGCCATCCCGGTCCGTCGGTCCGGAACCGGCGACAATAACAGCTACCAAATGATTAGAATCCCTGGAATCCGGTGTGGTCAAAGTACCAGACAATGACACACCACCTTCTACTGGTATTAACAACTCTTGTTCCCTGTAAAAATTCACTGTTCTTTTTTGCGCGAATAACGGTTTGCAGGCTAGGATAATTAATAAAAGAAATATTTGTTTCATTAGGATATTTTAATAATTTTCATCATAATAATAATCATTATTTAGCAATTAGCATATGCCCCCATCCCTATTCACACGCTGCTGCATCGGTATACTGATCATATTGCTGACGACACTCGTAATTGCTGACTATTACTGGGGTTCCAAGACTATCTTCTATTTCGAGGACGTCTATTATATCATGATCAGCCTCTCTCTTTTCCTGGTTATCGTAGCCATCACCTTCTTTACCAGTAATACTGTCCCGTTGCATATTTCTTTTTCCTGGACGGATCTGCTTTTATTACTGCTAGCCGGATATATAACCTACCGTAGCCCGCTTTATATGAATATCAATCATGCATTATTAAATACTACGCTCCTTGAATTTTATTGTGCATTTGCCTTGTATTACGTTATTAAACACTGTCTGATAAGATACCAGCTGCAGGATCTGATCGTCGTCGTTGTTAGTGTCATTACCTTGCTTGAAGCGATATTAGGTATACTCCAGTTCTATAGCATCGTAGGGTATGCCAACAGTAATTTTAAATTAGGTGGCACTTTTAACAACCCGAGTATACTAGGCAATTTCTTTGCATTGACCATTCCATTTTTATTGGGTATTGCTCTTTTTTCGTCGCACACCGCTATTACCAGGGTACAGAAGTCCCTTATTTACCTGATAGTTGTATTGGCGGTGTATGCGCTCATAATTACTATGTCTCGCAGCAGCTGGATAGGACTGATGGTTAGCTTACTGGCATTGCTGATCATCAGGTACCGAATGGAAATCGTTCATTGGAAAAACAGGTTACCAAAATTATTTACAGGTGCCATCGTTGTTTTGACAATAGGCAGTATTGCGATGATGTTCATTCTTTTTTCATTAAAAAAGGATTCTTCGATCGGCAGGTATTTTATTTATAAACGTTGCTTTGAACTCATCGCTGCCAATCCGGTGGCCGGTCATGGGCAGGGAAGTTTCGGGCGCACTTACAATCTCTTCCAGTCTGCCTATTTCGCGAAGCATCCGGCGACACTGCAAGAAAAAATGGTGGCTGACAATATAAACATAGCCCCCGGTGATCTTATTCAGATATGGATAGAATTGGGAAGTATAGGACTTATACTCCTGCTTATTATTTTTCTGATTATCATCTTGCGCGGCATCTCCCAGTTGAAAGACCTGGAAGGTAAAGACAGATGTTTTCAGGCTGGAAGCCTTGGCGCCATAATTGCCATCGCGGTTTGCGGATTATTATCATATCCGCTGCATATTATCCCGGTATCTATACCGGCACTCATCATCTTATGCCTGCAGCATACAGCAGAAGGTACACTTTTTACGGTTTCATTGCCCGGCAAGATCAAGCAGATATCACTATTAATACTTGCGGGTATTGTGTCCTTATTGTTTTATATACAGATACAGCAATACAGTTTGCAACGGGAATGGCGCAAACTGAATATTGCTGCCGGTTTTCTGAACAATGAAAACACCGTAGAACATTATTACAGATTGTATAAAAGCCTGCATGACAAGTACCTGTTCCTATCTGAAATGGGTGTCAAACTATTTCAATTGGGTAGGTACTCAGCCGCTATCCATTTATTGGATGAAAGCAATTATTATTTAGCAAATTATCAAACCTTTATCTACATAGGAATTGCCTATCAGGAGCTGAATGATGATGCTAAGGCATTGCAAAATTTTAAGATAGCTGTCAATATGGTACCCAACAGGCTCTTACCTAAGTTTCATTTATTAAAATGTTATCTAAAGATGGGTAAACCGGTAGAAGCCCAAATGCTTGCCAATGAGATACTAACTATGCCAATCAAAGTCAGCAATCCAACTACTGACTTCATAAAAGAGGAAGTGACACGAATGATGTCAACGACTCCTTTCCCTAATGCCCGTTAATCACCTTCAACGCCGCTTCCATCAATTCATCCCGGCCTTCCTTAATACCCCGTATCGTCGGACGAACGGGCATATCTATCTTTATGCCTACCCGCTGTGTCTGTCTGCCATCGGGATAGTAGATACCGATACCGGAGATAAAGGTTTTAACATTACCGGGTAAGTTGATCGTGGAAATATCTCCGTCGGCGCCGGAGGTTGTGCTGCCTATGGTGATATTATCCGGTGTCGTCTGAAAGGCCATTACGGTATACTCTGACTGGCTCTGTGCACGGCTATCTACCAGCATAACGACTTTTCCTTTGTAGCTGCTATCATTGGATATGCCATTCGAACTATTACCTCCTATCTCGATCAGGCCAGGCTGCGTATGTCCCACAAAGTCAAATTTTACAAAGGGAGAGGCAGCAGGCTTTAACCATTCCCCATAGGTATACGGCATAAATACAGCCGGGTAACAGCGGAAATCAAAGATGATGGCTTTGGTCTTGGCAAAAAGACGCTTGATGGTTGCCAGGTCGTTGTTGGTCAAACGTGCAGGATAGATGTATCCTATGTTGCCGCCATCCAATAGTTTATATCCCACTGCGGCCGGACCGCCGATCTGCTCTTCCTGGCGGTTCATATACCGCAATGGCAATGTTGCCACGGGTACCTTGATCTGGCGGCCATCACGTACCAGCGTTAGCTGCATGACCGTATCGTTGGTACGCAAGAGCCATCCCTGCATGCCGGGAAGGTCTCTTAACTGTGCATCCAGGTTGGATGCCGGCGTGACCGGCAGGTATTGCTTTACCAGTTTCTGCACCGGCTGATGATTGATGGCATCAATGACATCTCCGGGCTGGAGCAACCGGGTGATCTCCATCGTATCTTTATAGTGACCGGTTACGACCAGTTTGTTCTCTGCAAAACGGGCGATAACAGGTACCATCCGCGTCCCTATTAAGGTATCCAACGTAGGGTTGTTACCCCATATGTTAGCGTGGGTATCGTTGACACGGGCAATAATACGCAGGAACGCACGCGTATAGTCGTATTTGTCAGCTGCTTCCACAAAAGGTTGGATAGAGGTAGCCAGTACCTGGTTCCAGTCCTCTCCTGTTATATGACGATTAGGATAAAAATACTGGATGATATTCCAGTACTGGTACAAGGCTACTAACCGTATGCCCGCGTCGGGATAAGGATTTTTACCAAAGGTCTGTTCATTACCAAATTGCGGATTGCCCACTCCCGACGCCATGGATACATAATAATGCGCTGGTGGTTGTTTATAATTATCCCGGATAGATGCCAGCTTCTGTACCAGCGAGGCAGGCAGGTTATGTGGCTGGAACAGGTAACCATAGTCCGGCTTCACCCGTATCTTACTGCTGTCGATATCCGCACAGTGCTTACAGGGAATTACCGGTCCTAAGACATCCACCCATTTCTCCATCACTGCATATACAATATTATCCTCCGCTGTGGCCAGTATAGCAGGGAGTAACCGTAATAAAGCAGCATCCCAGTTATGTTTGCCCTCCGCAATCGCAGGGTGGTAATATTTCAGGAATCCCCACAACATACCCAGGTTAGTTAGCTGCTGCACCCGTTTAGGCGTTAAAGCGATATGATGAATACCAGAACCACTATTCATACTGGTATCTAAATCTGCTCCGGTCATTTTTTTAGGAGCGGCCTGCTCATAAGGCATACCGTCTACTTCCAGTTGCAGATTGTCTACCCATACTTTTCCTTTTCCCGCCAGCAGTCCACCGACGAGTATGTTGGTCGTCTTAACCGGATCATAAGGTAATTCCACACTGTACTTCGTCCAGTCTGTAGTACCCATCAGCCCGACGGGCCGCATATTATTGAGTTGCAATACTCCTCCCTTCCCATCCGTTCGCATCCAGATACCCGCAAACCCGCTGACATCTTCCGTTTTAAGGTATCCACTTAACTTTAATTGGCTGCCGGTAAAAGTCGCGGGTATAGTGTACTGGCATACGCCAAAACCACCAGGGACCGGTTCTGCTATATTGGTGATACGCACCGCATACCGCCCATGTTGCACCACCTGAGAATCCAGCTCAGTAACGAAAGCATCTGATACACCCGGACGGGATAACACCCAGGTGCGGGGGGTTTTATGCGAATAGTCTACCTGCTCAAAATCAAAATTACCAGATGGAGAAGATAACTGTGCGCGGCAAGACAACAGCAGTGTCATCGCTGATAGTGCCAGTGCCCGGCAGCGGAATGTTTTCAGTGGCATAGTAACGGGTATTAAAAAACAATATAAGTATTTGGTGAATATAGGTGTTGTATTGTATAACTCGTATTAAATTTAATATAGACGGCCGTATTTTTACCACAGCTACAAATAGCCGCATCTCTC
Organism: Chitinophaga pendula; assembly: GCF_020386615.1. Classification (NCBI taxonomy): domain Bacteria; kingdom Pseudomonadati; phylum Bacteroidota; class Chitinophagia; order Chitinophagales; family Chitinophagaceae; genus Chitinophaga; species Chitinophaga pendula. The sequence goes on along the minus strand of NZ_CP077769.1, from coordinate 781,003 downwards.
CTGGCATCTCAGTATCCCAGCCAGCCAACCTGATAAGAAGCGAAAGTAACATTCGCCGTCAACAGATAGTTTCAGATTCTCAACTATTTTTCCTTTCTTGCATTGCAATCGTTTGCATTAATTCATTAAGTCCATATAATTTCCACATGAGATCGACCGCTGTCCCTTACACATCACACTTTTCTTGCCGCTGGCAACGTATTGCCAGCCTGATCCTGCTGATCATTTGCAGCCTGGCCACCACCACCACCGCCCGGCAAGCAGCGGCTATCGCCGTACACTCCCTGCCCGAACTGCAGGAAGCAGTGAATAAAGCCACGCCCGGCGCTATCATCATACTGGCCGATGGCAACTACACCGCTACCACTGATATCAACATCAACGCGCAAGGCACCGCCGCCCAACCTATCACTATCCGGGCTGCCACCAATGGCAAAGCCTTCATCACCGGCGAAGGTGGCTTCCACCTCACGGCACCGGCAAGCCATCTCGTCATACAGGGCTTTTTCTTCAAACATACATCCTCCCGCACCCGCACCGATGCAGGTACTTCCTTCTGCCGCTTTTTACAAAATACCTTCGAGACAACCGGTGATGGTGAAAACCTCCTGATCAATGGCAATGATCACCAGGTAGCTTACAACACCTTCCAGCATAAAGATGCAATGGGCCGTTTTATCGCCATCAGAGGCACCGGCTCCCAGATAGCAGAACGGCTATGGATACATCATAACTACTTCTTCGATCATAAACGCCAAAAAGCCAATGGCGCCGAATCACTGCAATTTGGCCTGAGTGGCTTCAGCCTGTCTACCAGCAACAGTGTAGTAGAGTATAACCTCTTCGAAGATTGTGATGGTGAAAATGAACTTATATCCATCAAAGCATCCGGTATCACCTTGCGATACAATACCATCCGCAACTGTCCGGCACATTTCACCTTACGCCATGGTAACCACAATACCGTATACGGCAACTACTTCTTCAACACACCCGGACTACGCATCTTCGGTGATGACCATACCATCCACAGTAACTACTTCGAACAGTGCTCTCCGGCGATCAACATCGGCAACGGTGGTGCAGAGGTAGCCGACGGCGCCCCGCTTACCAGCCACGACCGTCCCGACCGCGTGCTGATTGCCTTCAACACCCTGATCAATAACAAACAGAACATCGTGCAGCAACCGCGGAACAACGGCATCGGCGCTACGCAGATTACGATATCGCACAACATTATTTCCGGTGGCCCGGTGGCCGCTAAATTAGCAGGCCCCCTGACCGGTACCATCTGGGAGGATAATACACTTGTACAAGTAAACGATCCGGGAGATATGCCGGCCGGCGCCTACATCACCGGCACCCCAAAACTCATTGCCGATAAAAAAGGGATATGGCGCCTGCAAAAGTCCTATCCGGCCTTCATAAAAGATACTGCCATACTACTGCTTATCCCCTTCGACATGGACGGGCAGCCACGTAAAGCACCACTGGATGCAGGTGCCGACCAATTTTCCCAAGCAGCAGCTACCGCATGGCCGCTGACAAAAGAACAAACAGGGGCACAGGCGGTCCAGCCCCGTTCATCCACCCGCTAATACATAGTTCGCATAGTGATTCGTACCTTTCCTGTATAATTTTTCAGGAAACCACATTAAGCAACACCATTATGGCCAAACAACATCATTACGCACTCACTGCCGAATGGACAGGCAACACCGGCATCGGTACGACCAACTATCGCGCCTATGAACGCAGCTATACCATCAATAGCGACGGCAAACCGGAAATGCTGGGTTCCGCAGATCCCGCCTTCCGGGGCGATCCCTCCCGGTATAATCCGGAGGATATGCTGGTAGCGGCACTGTCTGCCTGTCACATGCTCTCCTACTTGTACTTGTGTACTGTCCACGGCATTGTTGTCACCGAGTATATCGACAAAGCTACCGGCATCATGGAAGAAACACCCGATGGCGGTGGACGTTTTAATTCCGTCACTTTGTACCCGGAAGTGACGATCACTAATCCTTCGCTGGCAGAAAAGGCGAACTCACTTCATCACGACGCCAACAAACTTTGTTATATCGCCAACTCCTGTAATTTCCCCATACACCACGAACCGGTGTGTCGAACAAAATAAGCAGGATAATTCCTTATAAGTGGCCTTGATAGCTCATTACAAGTAGTTATCAAGGCCATTTAATTTTCTGCACATCTGCAAGTTTTTTCTGCATAAATGCAAGTTCTTCGTCTTGTCCATTTCCCACCTTTGTCATGACAGCTGAGATTAAAGAGGCGGTAGGTAAAAGGGATGATGAGTGGCCATCAGTTATTTCTTTCCTAAAGTCTGGCGTAGCCGGTTTCAGCAATTTTTGTAAATGATAAATCAATTTTTATGGCAATTTCAAGAAATAACGCCCTCACACAAAACCTCAGTGGTTTGTTCGCAGGTGTTTTGGTTTTCAGACAACTTAAAGGAGGGAGAACTGTGATGGCAAGGGTTCCGCACCCGAGTTCCAAACCACCGACAAGCAGCCAAGTTGAGGCACGGGAAAGATTCCTGGAGGCCAGTTACTATGCAAAATCCGTGTTAAAAAACCCGGAACTCCGGGAAGGTTATCTTGTAAAAGCGAAGGATGGACAGTCGGCCATGAACCTTGCGCTCCGTGACTATATACAAGCGCCAGAGATCAGGCGTATTGATACTGCATCGTATACGGGACAACCCGGGCAGGTTATCGTGATCAAGGCTTTTGATGACTTCAAAGTTACGGGGGTGAGTGTATTCATCTATGGCCCGGGAAATGTGCTGATAGAGGCAGGTGCTGCTATACTTCCTGAAGACAGTCCCTATTGGCGGTACACGGTGCTGTTAGCCAATAACAATGTAGTTGGCGGAAAGATCGTGGTATATGCTAAAGACCTACCCGGTAATGTTACTACCAAGGAACAACTACTGCTTTAATCCTGTATTGCTGCTATAACCGCCCCTTTCAGGGGCGGTTATTCCATCTTTCTATAGTCCATTGGTTTGCAATTTTCCTGTGCCCTGAAAGCCCTTACAAATGTGGTGATATCCTGATATCCACACTCATACGCAATACTTGCCACACTATCATTAGTACTGCGTAATAATTCCTTCGCCTTTTCAATCCGCAGCTGCCGGATCATCAACTTGGCAGGCAAGCCATATACCCAACGCAATCCGGCTTCCAGCTTACGTGGATGCATATTCACCTTCTTTGCCAGTACCTGCATCGTTAAGGGCTCCAGCAAATTAGCTGCTGCCTCCCGGCGTGCCAGCTCCAGCCGGTAAATGTCCTCCACTGTAAATTGATAACGGCATGCTTTATCCTGCCGGGTTATGCTACTGTCTTCCAGGTATGCCAACAGCAGGTCTCTAACCCTGGCTTGCAGAAATACCATACGGGCGCCGGCAGCCAGCCTACATCGCTGTATCTTGTCAAGTATCTGCAGAATGTCCGTATGGATACTGCCGGCATATTCCTGCCGCGCACTACCGGAAGCATACAACACCCGCTGACAGACCATCCGTAGCCCATCATGCTGCAATGCCAATGGCTCCAGATAGTCCGCCGACAGATGTACATGAGATACCATATACTCACCTGGTTCCAGCAGGAGTATATGCGTACCGGGTGGCACATAGAACAGCTGCGAAGTACCAGCTGCCAGCATCACTTTACCATACCCCTGCAGCTCGCAGAACAAGCTGCCCCGCTGCATATAGTTCAGGATGATCTGTGGCGCCGTTACCTGCAAACACAAAGGCACCGCCTGCCGTATCCGGAACACCTGCCGGTACAACACAAACTCAGTATCTTTTATCTTCTGTCGGTAAAGTTGCCCGAAAGGTCCTTGCAGCCGGACCACAGGCAGATAAGGTAAAAGCGCAGGATCTTCAGGACTGGCAGGCAATACAGCCGTAACAACGCTGTCCTGCCATTGGGGAGGGAGCTTAAAGTACATGAATCAGGGTTTATTCGGTATATCAGATACTGCCGTACACGAACAGCATCTTCCCTACAACGTACTTCCCTCCTTACTATTACATCGCCCGCTCCTAATAAAAAGTTAAATGATCCAACTTATCTCATACTGGCAGGACTTACACCAAAATGTTTCTTAAACTCGTTACTGAAGTGATGCAAGGAAGCATACCCCATCTCATATGCGATCTCCGTAACAGACATCGACCGGTTGGCCAACAACGTACGCGCCCGCTCCATCCGGAATGCCTTCAGATATCCAAATACTGTATGATGAAAGACTTCCTTAAATCCAACCTTCAGCTTGAACTCATTCAAACCTACCTGCCGGCATAATTCCGTCAGCGACGGCGGATGCTGTATATCACTCAATAATATTTCCTTGGCCAACTGTACCTTCCTGATATCCGCAGGCGTCAGCTTCGAACACTTTTGTTTATGTCCATATACGGCTTCCAGCTGCTCACATTGAAGGGCCAGCAACTCCAATACCCTGGATTGCAGGAACAACTTTTTCAAGCCTTCCGGATACCGGCATTGCCGGATCTCGGTGATCAATGCCTGCATCTTGGGCGTAATAGGCATATGCTGCTGTAACCGGAATGTAAATGGCCGGCTGGCTGCAATGCTTTCTGCTATGCGATCCATCACAGGCCCCGTGTCGGATACCAACTGTAAAAAACGTTCCGGCAAAAAACTAAGCACGAACACATCCAGCTGCGATTGCCCACGGATCATCGTAGTAGCGGTAGCATAGGGATCAAAGACAAAATTATGTTGCTGCTCCCCCAAATGCTGCGGTCCCTCATAATCCTGCCGGATAGCCGTAATACCGCCCCGCTGCAGAAATACCATACCGGGCATCGCCGATGTCTGCTCACTGGTGATATAGATATCATGGTGCACCTCCGCCGTACAAAAACCGGCATGCATACCATCAAAATACAGCTGCTCAAAATAACTGTCCCAAAAGGTATAATGCTCATCCCGGCTTTCCCGGGTCACCTGCGGAGCCGATAGCTTATCCGGGTATAATCGCAACGCCGGTTGATGAAATACCTCCATCGTCTCATTGGTAATAGTAATACTCATAAATACGCTTTTCGCAAATCTTAAAATCCCTTTTTTGCAACATCGCCTCTTCCGGATTAAGCAATTTGCAGTGGTCATTAACAGGATAGGATCGTCAGGCCGCCTGCGTATTCCAGACAAATCATCATTCGCTTTCCCCCTTCTTCAGGGTGCCTTTTAACTTTTTTTTAACATGATAAATAAACTGCATCAAATGCCTGACAACGCACCAACGACATCTACTGCCATCATGCCGCGCACCCACCGCTGCCGCACTGTGCGGTACACTTTTACTGCGCTCGTTACTATCCTGGCCACCTCCCTGCTCTACCGTCCATCCGCTTCCGCGCAGCTGCGCCCGTCTGGTATGGGCTTCTCCGTAGATTACTCACCTGGCTCGCGCTACGTACGTCCGGAAGACAGCGTAAAGACAGGCTCCACCAGCGCCATGCAGCGGTTCAACTTCGAAGCCAATTTCCTGCTCTCCAATAAAATGGATACCGTCACCCACCGCTATCGTGCCTGGGCCATGACCGTAAGAGGCAGCTATTCCAAACTCACCAACAAAGATTTTGAAAAAAGAGTACTCCCGTCCGAGTTACTCAATGCAGATATAGGCGTACAACACCTTCGCTCCCTGCGTAATAACTGGTCATTGCTGGCCGTCGCATCCGTAGGCTTGTATACCGACCTCTCCGAGATCAACAGCAATGACCTCTTCATCAACGCTGGTGCTTTCTTTATCAAACAAAAAGGCAAATTCACCTATGGATTCGGCGCCGTCGCCACCAACGTAGTAGGCGTACCGTTGTTACTACCGGGTGTTTTATTCCAGTACCATACCCAGGGCAAATGGCAAGTTGATGTAGTACTGCCCGAAAATGTCAGCCTCACTTACAAAGCCTCCAAACAATCAGACCTGACCTTGTATTTCCGCCCTAAACAAGTACCGTACGATGTAGATACTAAACTGCATGATAAACGCCTGTTAAGTTATTGGGAATTGCCGATCGGCCTGGAACACACCTGGCGCATAGGTAAAAAAGTAGAGGTGAGATATAGCGGGGGATTAATGGCATTGAGGAGTTTTCAATATACCGACAAAAGCCTTTCACAGCTATTCAGTAATGCACCCGTACATAGACTTACGGCCAACTATTTCCTGAATGCAGGCATCCGCTGGAACTTCTAACCAGTCCTATATATACCACTAACACATCAACGCTCCGTTCTTTTGCCTGCAGGCAAAGGGACGGAGCTGTTTATCAGGCTGGTGAAGAAGCTGCAGCAGGCCCTTCTTCCTGTGTTTCATCTGTCAGCTGATAACGGAAAGCATGTGGTAATGGCGCAATAGGATGTCCGACCTGTATCGCCCATACATAGGTGAAAGCTGCGCCATAATAGAAGATCATAGAGGTATAGAATACAAACAATAATATCAATACCATAGAAGCAGAAGCACCATAGATGCTGTTGATACTGCTGTATACCAGCAACCAGTGCAATACCAGTTTCCCGATATTGAAGAGGATACTGGTCACGAAAGCGCCGGTAAGACTGATCTTCCAGCGAGGACGTCCGTCCGGCAGAAAATGAAACACCAGCGCGAACCAGGCTGTCACCGTCACGATGGAGATCGCATAGTTCAGCGTACTGTTGTAATAATGGGCAATGCCGGGTATAAAGGCCTGAATATATTTACCAAGGAATGCCTGCACAGCCTGCGCCGTCAGGTCTATCAGGAAGATCGCACCGGTGAACAGGATCACCAGCACACCGCGTAAGCGGGATAACAGGATCTGCCCTACCGTGATACCGGGCTCCTTACGTATCTTCCATACCTGGTTCAGCGAACTTTTGATCACCTTGAACAAGGTGGTGGCCACAAACAACAGGAACAGGAAACCGCCGATCGCGATCAGCCAGTTCTGTGCAATACCACGAAAAGCACGGGAAGTTTTGAGGATCTCTTCTGTAGGCTCTTTACCGATGATACCGCTTAGTTCGGCAAACAAATGACGTCCCAGGTGCCGCCCGTTAAAAAGCAGGCGTAACAACTGCAATATGATGATCAATATAGCGGGTAATGCGAAGGTGGTAAAAAATGCAGTGGCACCTGCCAGCCGCAGGGGGTCATTGCTACTCAATTCTTTGAATGCATCCTTGAAGGTGGTCGCCAATGCTCGCAATCGCATGCTCTCTTTTCGTCAAAAATAAGTTGATTTCACAGCTCCAGCAAAAAGAACCCTGCTGCAGGATGAGCAGTGTCCAATACATGCCTGGCCACATTATATACCGGTACGATATCGCTCAGCATCCCTTTGGCAGTGCCGGCATGCGCATGACCATGGAACGCGGCCACTACCTTCCGGCGTACCAGCGGCTCCGCCAGCCGGGAGGACCCCAGGAAGGGATAGATCTGCTCCGGCTCCCCTTTTACCGTCTCCAACATAGGAGAATAATGCATCAGCGCTACCTTTTTGATATCCGCATGCTCCTGGTCCAGCCGCGCCAAAGCACGGTCCAGGTGCAACGCCTCATCCACCGCCTCCTGCACAAATGCTTTCATCGCCGTCTCGCCAAACATCGACAGCATATGCCCGTCAAATCCTCCGCCAAATCCCTTCACACCGGCAAAACCGACCCCATGCAGGATCACCGCCTCTCCATCCAGCACATGCACATGATGCTGCTCCTGCACGATCTGACGGATCAACTTCTGCCGCCCTTTCTCATAATCATGATTGCCCAGCACACATACCACGGGTATCGTACAAGACTTCATCTCGGCCTGCAATATCTCCGCTTCCGATTCGTCACCGGTATCTGTAAGATCTCCGCATATCAGCAACACATCCGCTTGCTGGGATACCGTTCTGAAAAACTCCACCCACCGGTTCTTGTCCGTGGCACTTACATGAATATCCGCTATCGCTGCTATCCTTACAGGTTTCGTTGTCGACTCCATGATCATACTGTTTTAATAGTACATGACTTATAATCCCATTCCCTGATATCCACGGCATACTGCGTCTGGTCGATGACCGGCCCCCTGCACACCCTCTCCAACGGGCGAGGCAGCTCATACTGCTCCTGTGCCCTCCGCATCAGATCGTCAAATAACCAGCGGGGAATAATATCGGCATAGTCCGCCGGATACACAAACTGGAAGATCAACAACTGCGAAAGCAATAAATGCCAGTGCTGGTCCAGGCGGAACAGGACACGCTGCCAATCCAGTCCCTGCCAACGCAACATAACATGGTTCACATCCGCTCCGTCAAACCGCTCCCGGTTCTGCACATACACCTTACACCATATCAACTCCTCCGGTGCGATCAGTTTGACAGGTACTCCCTCGAACGTAGCCGGCACCGCATACTGATACCACGTGTCATCAACCCGGCAAATGTTGTTGACCGTATCGAAAATGATATCGATATAGTACGCCCCTTTAAACACTTTCGCCAGCCAGCGCACATCCGTCAGCTCTGTCCGGTATCCTTTGGCGGCAAAGTATTTCAGGATCTTGGGATACTCCGTGTATTTACAGAAGATATCCAGGTCTTTGGTATCCCGGAAGATACCGGTGTAGTGAAACAAGGCGAACGCGCCTCCCAACATAAAATCAGCACCACTTTCCGTAAGGCATTCCAGCGCCTCCCGGTAAAAGGCATGTGCCTGTCGCTGTTCCGGCGTCAGGCACCAGGGCCTTGCGGTTCAATTGGAATCCTGCCGCTGACCACTGCCAATAATCCCGGTGGATTCATTGGTAGCATCCGGCAGCTCCTCTTTCGTCAATCCTTGCTGACCCGTTTCCGGTGTCTCTTTTTCAGGAGGAGGGGTTTGTTGCTTCTCTTTTTCCTGTTCCGCAGGAGTAGATGGAGCAGGCTGGTCGCTTTGGATATGTTTATCTGGCTGATGGCTCATAAAAAATGGTTAAAAGGTGAATAAAATATGTTCCTGTCGTTCCCGCAGTTGTGGAACTTTCTCATCGCTATTTCCATCCTTGCTGCTATTTCCCCGCTTATCTATCCCTTCTTTTGCTGCTGCTATTATATACCAGAAAAACCATGCCTGCCGGGAAATAAAAAAGCAGACTGCCTGTCAGCACAGTCTGCTTTGCCCGCCAAAACAGGATATGGAATTAGTACATGCCTACCTGGATAGCGGTCTCCGTAGTGATCTGCTGTAAACGCGATGTCCAGTTATCCAGCTCCCGCCGGCGCTCTTCTTCCGTTAACCTGGCAGGTCCGTATACCAGCTGAGGCTGCAACACTTCAAAGCCGGTGAATTCAAGAATACCCCGGTGAATAGGTCTCAATATACCTTGCATATCTCCATTCAACCCTGTCGACTCATAGTCCGCAACGCCTCCACCGGTTGTAAGAGACAATAACGCTTTTTTACCTCTGAAGAGTCCATGCTCATATACATGGCCATCACCATAAGCGCGGCCCATGGCAAATACCCGGTCTACCCATCCCTTCAGGATAGCAGGCAGTCCAAACCACCATAGCGGAAATTGCCAGATCATCAGATCGCACCACTCCACTTTCTGTATCTCTGCTTCAAGACCAGGAGAAAAAGTCCGCGTCGATGTAGCATAGGTTTCTTCCAGCTGTAACTTCAGGAACTGCGCATCTTTGGCACTCTTAAAATTGGAACGGTCAGACACCGCATAGAATGCCTGTTGGTTGAGGTCAGATACTTTCACTTCATGTCCGGCAGCCTCTACTGCCTGTACCGCTGTACGATACATCGCTGCATTAAAACTCTGTGGCTCCGGGTGTGCTAATACAATTAAAACTTTCATGATTAACTATCGGTTGATATTTCGTATTATTTTAAAAGCAAAATTAGGCGCGTCCTTACTAACTTTGAGATAGTACGCGAATTGTGTGTCACGAACAAATTTGTAAGTAATGCCAGGTAGAAAAGAAAACTCATCTAACAATATCAACCGTAAAGTAACAGGAGACCGTTGCGGAATGGTCTATGCATTGAATATCCTCAGTGGCCGCTGGAAACTATTGATATTGTTCAAACTGGAAGACAATGCCCACCACGTTATGCGCTTCCGGGACCTCAAACAGGCCATCCCTCAGATATCAGAACGTATGCTCACTTTGCAGCTGAAAGAATTGGAAAGAGATCAGCTGATCCGTCGTAAAGTATATGCAGAAGTACCTCCCCGTGTAGAATATGAACTCAGTGAATATGCTAAGTTACTGGCCCCTATCTGGAAACAGCTCAACACTTGGGGAGATATACATCGCAACGGCACCGATAACACTGCCAACACAGACACAGATACAGACACAATTAACACTCTACCTACCACAACAAAATAAGGACACACAAAAAAAAAGAGGGACACCTGCACAGGCATCCCCCTTCGTTGTTATGTAATAAACCCTTAATCCTGTAAAGCCTGGTAGGTACCCACTTTAAAGGCTTCGCCTATACGCCAGTAAGGAGAAAGATATTCCTGCGTAAATATTAATCCGATCAACTGTTCTTTGGGGTCTGCCCAATAGTGCGTATTAAATGCACCTCCCCAGCTGAAAGTACCTATGCTGTACGGCTGGAGATAATCGTTTTTGGCAGTCTCCAGTTCGAAGCCCAGGCCAAATTGAAAATCCGGTGCCTGTGCAGGAAAAGGAGAGGCATGCACTCCTTCGGGCAACTGGTTGGTCAGCATCAGCGCTATCGTCTTGCGGCTCACCAGGCGTTTGCCTTTGTAGCTACCTTTGTTAAGTATGAGGCTGAGGAACCGCGCGTAGTCTCCGGTTGTGGAGCTCAGCCCGGCGCCACCGGACAGATAGGTTCCGTTTAAATTCGGGAACTGCGGATCTACGCCTTCATATATCGGGTGATCGGTCCTGACCAGCTGCGCACCTTTACTTTCGTAGAGGGTCACCAGGCGCGCTTGTTTTTCTGCAGGAATGTGCAGATAGGTATCCTGCATCTCCAGCGGCGTGAATATCCGTTTGTGGAAGAACTCTTCCAGTGACAGACCACTCCATATCTCCACCAGGTAACCTAATATATCGGTGTTATATCCGTACGTAAAAGCAGTGCCGGGATCATGTTGTAATGGCTGTTTGGCCATCAATTCCACACTTTCTTTCAGCGTGCCTTTGGTGGTACCGATCCCGCTGGGCACACCGGCCTTCATATAGATCGCCCACATCCGGTGGTCGCTGAACACGGCCGGGTAGGCAATACCGGAAGTATGCCGCAGCAGGTCGCGTACCGTGATCTCCCGCGCTGCCGTACGGGTCGTATAAGTAGTATCGTGGCTGTCATAACTGTTCAGCACCTGCGCATCTTTGAAAGCAGGTATCCATTTGGAGATAGGATCGTCCAGCAGGAAATGCCCCTCCTCCCACAGCATCATAGCTGCCAGGCTGGTGATCGCCTTACTTTGTGACGCGATACGGAATATGCTGTTGGTCTGCATCGGGCGCTGTGCAGCTATATCTGCATAGCCGAATGCTTTATTATAGATGATCTCTCCATTGCGGATGATCAAAGCGCTGGCACCGGGAATATGTTGCTGCCGGATATGCTCCGTTATCAAACGGTCCAGCTGCTGCAGGCGCTCTTTATTGACACCTTGCGTGACCTGCCCGTATAAGCTCGCACTGCTGAATAGCAGTATACTCCATACCTTGAATAAGGTCCATGCTGTTGTATGTATAATTGTACTGTGTTTCATTGTCCATAGTATTTTAGGGGTATCATGGGGTTTAGATAATGGATTTTACGACGCCACCGTCAACTCTTAATGCGGCACCATTGGTAGCTGATGAGCGGGGGCTGGCTATATAGGTAACAAGATTAGCTACCTCTTCTACTGTTGCCAGGCGCTGTAGTAAAGAGGTCGGACGTAACTTTTTAAAAAAGTCTTCTTCCACCTGTTCTTTAGTAGTATGTTCAGATACAGCCATCTGTTTCATAAACTCATCGACCCCTTCAGAGCTGGTAGGGCCAGGTAATATCGTATTGACCGTCACACCGGTGCGCTTGGTCAGTTCCGCCAGCCCGCGGCTGATGGCCAGCTGCGCCGTTTTAGTGGTACCGTATTGTATCATCTCTTCCGGTATATTGATCGCCGACTCACTGGAGATAAAGATGATACGCCCCCAGTTCTTCGCCAACATCTTCGGCAGGTAATGGCGGGACAACCGTATGCCGCTCAGCACATTCACTTCGAAAAAGTGCAGCCAGTCCGCGTCCGTAATCTCCGTAAATGGTTTAGGTTCGAAAATACCAGCATTATTGACCAGGATGTCTACTTCCGGCAACTCCGCCAATAACGCATCCACCGTCGCTACATCCGCAAAATCGGCGGCGATACCGCTTACCTGTGCACCCGGCACCTGCTCCTTCAACCGTTGTACAGCTGCCGCCAGCTTCTCCCGGCTCCGGCCGTTAATAATCACCTTTGCACCTTCCTCCAGCAGTTGTTTGGCAATACCAAAACCTATCCCCTGCGTAGCTCCACTTATAAATGCTGTTTTTCCTGTTAATTGTAAATCCATCTTTTTTAAATTTTCAATCTGTAATAATGTTGCTTCACACTACAAAGCTGGCACTTCTTGACGTATAAATAAAATAATGTAATTTATTAGTCAGTATAAATTTATTTATACATTTGCGTATGGTAAATTTCGAATGGTACCGCACCTTCAAGGCGATCTATCAGACGGGGACGCTGACCGGAGCGGCACAGGAGTTATCTATTTCCCAGCCCAATGTAAGTCAGCATCTGTCTGCATTGGAGCACTATACGGGGCAGCAGTTATTTGAACGTAAGCCGCGGAAAATGGTACCGACGGATTATGGTAAGTTATTTTACACCCAGATCATCGAGGCGGTGGAGAAGCTGGAAACGGTGGAAACGGACTTCCGGGAGGCCTGTCTTTACGACTGTATGCCGATCACCCGCATTGGAGCGCCGAGGGAATTTTTTGAGGCCATTATGGCGCCGCATATCAGCCAGGTGCCGGCTCATTTCATCTTTGAGTTTGGGATCACCCGGGACCTGATGCAGAAGTTGAACAAGGGAGAGTTGGATTTTGTGATCGCCACCCATTGTACGGAGCGGAATGTGGTGTATGAGCCGGTGTTGAAGGAACGTTTCCACCTGGTAGGCAGCACACAACTGGACGCTACCTCGCTGGCGAAGGCGCTGGCCGAAGATAACCTAGTGCAGGCAGAGCAGTGGCTGACAGCGCAGGACTGGTTTGCCTATAGCGGCGACCTGATGATCATACGCCGCTTCTGGCTCAACAACTTCCGCAAGCGCCCACCGGTGCGGCCCCGTTATATCATCCCCGACTTCACCTCTATCCTTACAGCACTCATCCACGGCAAAGGCGTTACCATCGCGTCCGACTACCTGGTATGCGATCTGATCAACAGAGGACTGCTGCAAAAGCTGTGGGCTACGCCTACGGATACACACAATACTATCTACCTGGCTTATGACAAGGCCCATGTGACCAGCAAACAGATCACGACTATGCAAACATTGTTCAAGGGATTGCAATTACCATTGGAATAAAGCTGCCATTACCATTGGAATAAAAATGTCGCCCTATAGCTGTATCTTTAGTGAAATCCCGATCGTTTCGCTATGAAGACATTAACCCTGCTATGTCTATTTTGTGTACTGAGTTGTAGCGCCGCGTTGGCCAGGCAAAGTAACAACGACACATTACTGACCAAACAATTCCTGACCCTGCAACAGAGAGGGCAATTTGCCGAAGCGCTGCAGTTAATGGACGCCGGAGTTACCAGCCGGCTGAATGAAAGTGGATTACGGTCTATCTGGACTGACCAGATCCAGTTTGCCAACGGCAGTTATCGCCGTTCCTGGACCAGCGAGATCATTCCGCAGCAGAGCTACACTACCATCATCGAAACCTGCGTATTTGATCGTCATACCATCCGCATCCGTTTTATCTTCTCGCCGGCACATAAGATATTATCCTACACGCTGGCCGAAGATATGCCGCCTATATCGCCGGCCAGTACCAGCCCCCTCTCCGACCGGCCTTCCTCTTTCTATACAGCTATCAACGTGTCCATCCCAACGGACGGTATCCTGCTGAATGGCCGGCTGACACTTCCCAACCAGCCGGGTAAGTATCCTGCGGCAATATTGCTGGGGGGCTCCGGTCCCACCGATATGGATGGCACATACGGTCCTAACAAGATATACCGCGACCTGGCCGATGGGCTGAGTGAGCAGGGTATCGCTGTGCTTCGTTATGATAAACGTACAGTGGCCAATGCAGCCTCGATGCAGGCTGATTATACCGTAGCTGACGAAGTGACCAACGATGCCATTGCTGCCCTGCGTTACCTTTGCACGCTGCCAGGTGTCGATACCAGCAACATCTTCTATGTAGGCCATAGCCTGGGAGGGATGCTGGCGCCGCGCATAGCTGCCGGCCAACCGAATGTGAGCGGCATTGCATTGCTGGAAGCCAATGTGCGCGACCTTGGCGTGACGGTACTGGAACAGCTGGACTACCTACATAGCAGAAAGACCATGTCCAACGACGTATATGACAAGATGCGCAGGCAATGGCAACGCGTCGCCTCCGATACTTTGTCTGCCGCTGCCAGCATAGACTCCCTGCCTGATCATGTAAGAGCCGGTTACTGGCTGGACCTTAAACAATACGATCCCGGCCTGGTAGCTGCCAGCCTGGGTATTCCGATCTTCATCGCACAAGGTGGCCGTGATTACCAGGTTACTACAAAAGAATTCGATCTCTGGAAAATCAAACTGGCAGATGTACCTGGCGTCACTTTCAAATTCTATCCTACCCTCAACCACCAGATGATCTCGCTGAACACTGACAGGCCCAGCGTACCGCTGGAATACTCGCTGCCCGGACAGGTAGATACACAGCTGATCACCGACCTCGCTGCCTGGATACGGGCGAACGTACGCCGACGTTGAAGCGCTGTACCATATTACCATATACGTAAAGAGCTGCCCGGTGGGTAGCTCTTTACTTTTTTCCCCTATTGTCAACCTGACACGCTTAATAGAAAAGAGGACAGATGCAAGTAGCAGATATGATCAAATCGTTATATTTTTGAAACAAAGTTGCATATCTATTTTCTGCTTTTTACTTTTATGCGGTGCACGGGGGGACTTTCCGTTGCCGATAAATTACAATCGCATTCAATTATGAGCAGAAGAGATTTTTTCAGGAACAGTTCTTTAGCGCTGCTAGGGATGACATTGCCGGCGGTACGTAGCCGGGCAGGGCAACGGATTATAACAGCGGACCAGCTGCTGGCTGGTAAGAAAGCCCGCAATATTATTTTCATGGTAAGCGACGGGATGAGTACCGGCACCCTTAATATGGCCAGCCTGCTGATGCAGCGCCGTGAAGGACGTAAGAGCCGTTGGATGCAATTGTATGAAGAAGGACAGGCGGTAAGGGCTTTGATGGATACGGCATCTGCCAGCTCGCTGGTAACAGATTCTTCGGCAGCCAGTTCTGCCTGGGGTGGCGGCGTACGTGTACCTAATGGCGCAATCAATGTGGCAAAGGATGGTACGCATTACAAGCCGATATTGCAGAAGTTCAAAGCGGCTGGTAAAGCAGTCGGTTGTGTGACGACGGTGCCTATCACACACGCCACCCCTGCCGGCTTTTGTATCAGCAACAGCAGCCGCGGAGACCAGTCGGAGATAGCGATGCAATACCTGCCGCTAAAGTTTGATATTATGCTGGGTGGCGGTACAGAATTTTTCAGTGCAGACAAACGTAAAGATAAGGTAGACCTGTTCGCCCGTTACCAGTCTGAAGGCTATACCGTGCTACGGGAACGCGATCAGCTGATGCAATTAAAGGCCCAGCCAGGTACGCCGGTATTAGGTGTCTTTTATGAGAACGGCCTGCCTTATTCGCTGGATCAGCTGCAGGACAGCCAGCTGCAAAAGCAGGTACCTACCCTCGCAGAGATGACCCGCCAGGCCATCGCTCACCTGCAACAGCATAAAAATGGCTTTGTAATGCAGGTAGAAGGTGGTAAAGTGGACTGGGGTGCTCATTCGAACGATGCCGGTGCGTTGCTGTATGACCAGATCGCTTTTGATGATGCTATTAAGGTAGCGATTGACTTCGCAGTAGCCGACAAAGAAACGCTGGTGATCATGACTACGGATCATGGTAATGCAAACCCGGGCCTGTTCTACAGCGATCAGGCCAATGCACATTTTGACCAAGTAGGTAAGTTCAAACATACCAATGAGTGGATACTGAGCGGGGTGACCAAAGATTATACACCGGCGAAACTGATCGAGCGTGTGGAGGTGGCTCAGGGTATTGTGATCACGACAGAAGAAGCCCGTACCTTGCTGAGTCACTATGAAACGTTGGATGAGACAGGGCTGTACAATCCCCGTAAGTTACCTTACCGCCAGCTGGCAGCGATACAATCGGCGTATACCTCTATCGGCTGGGGATCTATGGATCATTCCGGCGACTATGTAGAACTGGCAATGTATGGTCCCGGTAGCGAGCTGTTAAAACCATTCGTTAAAAACACAGACCTGCACTACCTGATGCTGGAAGCTGCCGGTATGAAATCGACACGTATCGCAGGATAAGTACATGGGATAAGTATCCCGCAGTAAAATATTAGTAATATATCGATCAGCAATTTTTCGCCAGCCCTTTAACCGGCAGGATGATATGAAAGCTGGTTCCTTCGCCAGGTGCAGACCTGGCGAAGATCTTTCCGTTATGGTTCTCTACGATCTTTTTGCATAACGCCAATCCTATACCCGTTCCTTCGTAGGTTTCCCGGTGATGCAGGCGGTGAAATATCTCAAATATCTCCGTGGCATATTGCTGATCAAAGCCAATACCGTTGTCCTTCACTTCCAGTTCACAATATTCACACTGCGGATCGAGGTCCGGGTATATAATCTTTTCTTCTACAGCAAGATAACGGGAAGATATCTGTATCTGTGGCGGCCGGTCTTGCTGCGAAAATTTGAGTGCGTTACCGATAAGGTTAAAGAACAACTGGTTGATCTGTACCGGCACGGCCTGTATGCTGCAAAGCGACGTTACATCAAAAGAAGCAGCCTTACTGTTGATATCCAGCTCGAAGTCGCTGCGGATATTATCTATGACATGATTGAGGTCTACGGTTACATAGGACCTGTCATTGTTGTTCAGGCGGGAGAATTCCAGTAGTCCCCTGATGAGCGTGGTCATTCGTTTGGCGGCGAAGGATATTTTTTCCAGCAGTTGTTGTCCGGCGTTGTCCAGGTGTAGCTGGTGTTTGTTGAGCAGGATATCGGAGAAGAAGTGGATCTTCCTCAGCGGTTCCTGCAGGTCGTGACTGGCTACATATACAAACTGCTGGAGGTTATCGTTGGCATGCAACAGGTGGTTATTGGCTTCTTTTAGTTCGACGGTCCTGTTTTCAATTTCCTGTTCCAACTGTTGTGCTGTCATACGCTGGAGCGTTACATCTTTAGCTACTCCGCTCAACAGGTAGGGTTGGCCCTGGTCGTCCAGCAGTACTTTACCTTGTACATAGATGGTACGTTCCTGCCTGCTTTCGCGGTTGATGACCCGGTATTCCACCTCATAGATCCCATTCTCTGCGATCGCTTTCATGATGGCAGCCTTTACTCTCTGCCGATCTTCGCGATGTATGCTATCGAGTATGGTATCCATGGATGCATTATTAGCCGGCAGTCCGAACCATTTGCGGATGAGAGCGGAGTAAGTAGAGTGCATTGTGTGCAGGTTCATATTCCAGGAACCCATTTCAGCTACTTTCAGGGCTTCTTCCAGTTCGTCGCGGGTTTTCAGTTCCTGCGCTATTCTGATTTCTTTTTGCTGATTGGAGACAATGGCGGCCTGAACCAGTTGGGCAGCCAGTGTGATGAGGTGTGTATCTCCGGTGTCGGGCGTACGTTTTTTATTGAAATAGATGGCCAGTACCCCCTGTAGTCTGCCTTCGATGGTGATCAGTGGCGCTGACCAGCAGGCTTGGAGTTGGAATTGCAAGGCCCTGTCTCTCCATATGCCGGTCCATAGGGCGTCGGTGGCGATATCGGCAGCGATGCTCACAGTCTGCGTGGTGGCTGCGCATCCAAAGCAGCAAGTGGAAGCATCTACTGGTAATGCCGGCATATCCTGGTGATAACCTTCCGGAAGGTCTGCCGATGCGAGTACTTCCAGGTGTTGCGTAACCGGGTCGTTATTGTAAATGGAAATGGCACAATCAGCGGCGAGAAAACTCCTCGTCCATTGAGCGATAGCCGCGGTGATATCGGGCAACGGTTGTTGCTGCGCTATTTGCGTGGTAATCAATTGCTGCCCCAGCAACAGTTGATTAAAGCGATCGTTCCATATTTTGTGGGCATCTGCTAGGGCTTCAGCGATAGTGATAGGTATCTCCTCCTGCTTCTCCATGTTCTTCGGTTTAATGATGGGTCTCCGGCTCTCTCTTACTTTGATGTCTGTAGGCACGCATATGGTCAATGTGCTGGCTGTGGTTTGCAGCCGCTTTCTGTCCGGTCTCAGTAAGAAACACCGGAAAATCGTGCCATATTACCGCTCCGGGCGCCTGTATTTATAAACGCAGGGAATGGATATATTTGTTATGATGATCATCGTACCTGCTATCCTGGCCATTTTGGGCCTTGTTACAGGCATTGTTTATTTCGGTGCCCGCCAGCGGGGTTATTATCCTTTGCGCCACACGATCAGTGAATTAGGAGCGCAAGGGGTGCCCGATGCTAGCAGGATCAATTACGGATTGTTTCTGCCGGCAGGATTGTTATTAGGCGTGGTGGCCATTCTGAGCAGCGGGCATCCCTTGCAGCAGGGAATTGCCGGCGGTTTGGGGTTCGGCTATACTGTCAGTGCGTTGTGGCCCTGTGATGCCGGCGCCCCGTTATGGGGCAGTTGGCGGCAACAGTTACATACCCTGGGAGGAACAGCGGGATATGCCTGGGCAATAGGCGTCCTGTTTTACTATGGTACCTTTCCTTTACTTTATTCCTTTATACTGTTTTGTATGTTATTGACAGCAATCCCGCAGTTTATGCTACGAGGGCTGGCACAACGTATAGCCGAGGGGCTGTTGTTTGCCTGTATGCTGCGGGAGCTAATGTAGGTCAGCGTTGCTTGCGGTCATACAGCAGCACCCAGTATTTAAGCCGGGAGATGACTGCTTCGGTGAGTTGTTCGGGTAGGAGCCGCCAGGTCCAGTTGCCCGTCGCTTTGGCGGGTATGTTCATGCGGGCATCCTCTGCCAGCCCCAGTACATCCTGTATGGGCAGTATGACTGTCTGCGCCACGGAGGCATAGGCCATGCGTCCCAGTACCAGGTGAACGGACTTCTCGAATACTCTTTTGCCGATATATTGGGTCAGGCGCATGCGGTCGGTCTTAGCGGTATCCTGCAGGAACCATCCGCGGGTGGTATTATTATCATGCGTACCGGTGTAGACGACGGCGTTAGCCCGGTGATGATGGGGAATATGTGTGGAAGTGGCCATGTCTTTGCCGAAGGCGAACTGTAATACGTGCATGCCCGGCAGCTGGTACCGGTCGCGCAGCTGGTATACTTCGGCATCTATTTCGCCCAGGTCTTCGGCAATAAAAGGTAGGGTACCCAGGTGCTGCTGCCAGGCTTCGAAAAGGGCGGCTCCCGGCCCCGGCTGCCACCGGCCGTTGACGGCGCTGGTATCTTTGCCCGGTATTTCCCAATAGGCAGAAAAGGCGCGGAAATGATCCAGGCGCATGCTATCGTACCATTCCAGGCAGCGCCGTATACGGGATATCCACCATTTATACTGCTGGGCTTTCATGGCATCCCAGTCATAGACCGGCATTCCCCAATGTTGCCCTTCGGCATTGAAATAGTCCGGCGGTACCCCCGCTACTCCTTTCAGCTTCCCCTGCGCATCTACTTTGAACAATGATTGGGCGGCCCAGACGTCGGCCGAATGGTACCCTGGATAAAAGGGGATATCTCCGATCAGGTGGACCCCCAGCTTCCGGGCATCTTTTCTCAGCTGCCGCCATTGGTAATCGAATATGAACTGCTCCCAACGCAGGCGGTCTGCTTCTTGCCGGTGCGCCGTCAGCACGCGACTGAACAACTGCGGCACAGGAGTACGATCTGCGGAAGGCCACTGGTGCCAGGGCAATCCTTTATGCTGCTGTTGCAACAGCATGAAACATGTGTAGGCTTCCAGCCAGTACTGCTGTTTCTGCAGATAAACATCGTACTCTTTTTTCAGCTGTGGGAATGATCCGGTGGTAAAATGTTGATAGGCTTCGCGCAGTAAGGCATTTTTTATGGTAACGGCGGTACTGAAGTCTGCTTGTGCCTGTACAGGCAGGTAGTAGGCTGGCAGTTGCCCGGCGTCCAGCAGGCCCTCTTCGGCCAGCATCTCAGGGCTTATCAGCAAGGTATTACCTGCCATTACGGAAACCGGGCTATAAGGAGAATAACCCGCTGTAGCGATCACAGGATGGATGGGTAACAGCTGCCAGTAGCGCTGGTGGCTTTTGTGAAGGAAGCGCAGGAAAGTACGGGCAGCAGGCCCTACATCGCCTACCCCGAAAGGGGAAGGCAACGAGGTGACATGCATTAATATACCTGCGTTTCGCGCAATGCTCATTGGCCCTGGCTATAGTGATTATTTTCTTCGTCTTCTTCTCCGATATCTTCCTGATCGTCGTCCAGTTCGCTTCCCGGTACATCCAGGTCAGCGCCGCTCCACTCGGTGCCGCCGACTTTTTCGTTCAGCGGGTCGCCATCTTCATCGGTATCATCCAGGGCGGCATCGCGTAAGGCGATGGCATCTTCGTCGCCCGGGGTCGTGTTGGCGCTTTCATCCAGTCTTTCCCTCTCTTCCCGGGTAACGTCAGATTCATTCTCTATTTCTTCGTCTTCGTCTTCGCTGTTCAGGTCGTCCAGTAATCCTTTGCCCTCTTCATCATCGGAAGAGGCGGTGATGTCGGCTAATTCTCCCATGGGGGCCGGTTTGATATGTTCCTGCCCGGGGATATCCTTTACTTCGGGCAATTCTATATTTATTACTTCGTTGTCTTTTTGTGCACCGGTGGTCTTACCGGGCGTGGGTGTTTTATGGGAAGGGTTATTCTGTTGCATAATATTCCTTTTTAACCAAACTGTTAAAATACTATGCCATTCCATCGTTGAGCTATTTATGGCACCGGGAGGCCGGTTTTACGCTTGATCAATTTACGCAGGAATAGCATAGGCTGCTACACAATTGGACAAATTGTAGAGAGTTAGACCCATCATTACGATGCGGATAGTTTGGCGGGTACCTGGCAGAGGAGCTTCACCAGGTCGGCTGCCTTCTGGTGATCGAATGTTGAGATCAGGTCAATGATTTTATCCTGGAGGTCGGTATCGATGGCTGATATGGTCAGTTGTCTAAACTTGGACACTACCTGCTCCCAGGAGAGGGGACGCGTATGAAACCCTGTAAAGTCGTCTTTTTTGTGGTGCCATATACGGCCATCGTCCAAGGTGATTTTCACTTTCGCCTCTAGTTTTTCCGGGTAGGCTATGGTATAAGGGTCTATTTTCTCCGCCAGCTTACGCGGTGTCTTTAAAGGTAATACAGTATCCACTTCAACTTTTTGCAACAGTGCCTGGACATCGGCGCTACGAATGCGTTCCGGCATGAGTTGTTCCGGCATGACCTGGCCATCAAGCCAGGCTACGGCGAGCAGGTAGGGGAGGCTATGATCTGCCTGTTCTTTTGTAGCGACGTGTTTGCGATCTCCGTATTTTCCGCCTCCGGTGATATGATAAGCGGTTAAAAAGGTGGTGAGGGAAATACCAGCGACTTGTTGGCGTTCTTCCGCATTCAGCTGGCTACGTAATTCCAGTAAGGCTTCTATAGCTGACTGTGTGTGCACTTCTGCGTTATAGCTCTTCAATATACAACGTGGAATGCGTGATAAATCCCTCTTTTCATTTTTGAATGCGGCCTTCATATCAAACTCTTCCTCAAATCCCATAGGTCCTTCAAAGTAGGCAAGTGGGCCTGTCACGCCATTTCTGGCCAGCAGTACGATCTGCATACAACCTAATGCTACCAATGAAGAGGCATATCCTTTCCACTCGTAGGTATAGGAGGCCCTGCTGGTAACGGTGGTATTGAAGGTGCTGGCAGCTATACCGATGGCATGGGCCCCTTGTTCTTCTGTCAGCGATAACAATGGCGACAATGCTGCGGTAATGGAGCAAGCCAGTAAAGCGGTATGATCTATTCCTTTTGCCATTACCGGCATTTGTTCGATCAGTGTGCATTGTATCTGATAAGCGGTGGCCATGCTGATCAGCACTTCGCGGCCACCGGCATTGATCCATTGTGCGGCGGCCAATATGGCGCCTATATTATCGCTGGGATGACAAGTAGCATCTTTTCCGATGAAGTTGTCCATAAAATCCGGGTAGCGGTTAAGTAAAGTGAACACCTGTGCTGCCCTATCGACGCCTGTAGTACCAATAACAGGTACCGGGCACACCCCTTCCGGCTGTAACTGTTGTACCTGTTTCAGCAATTTATGCACTGTTGGCTGGCCGGTAGCCCAGATCATAGAAGCAACACTATCCAGTAAGTGCCGTTTCAGTTGCATGACTGTTGCTTCCTCCAGGTGTTCGTATGAAGTCTGAGCAGCGAACTGCATAATCTTATGTGTAATGTGTTCGGTTATATTTTGCTTTTTCATATGAGAGGATATGGTTTAGTTTCTCCTCTTCAATACTTATGCCTGCGATAAATGCGCACCAGCGTACTTAACAATTACGTCAGGCGAAGGATGCCCAGCTGAATTTCGAAAGCGGTTCGTGGCACCTATGGATGTCGTTCATTTCACGGCGGAAAAGGGCTGTAAGGCCGTTGCGTTAAACACGCTGGATAAGTTTAAACCGGAGGATGATTTTGCGGCATAGCCTGTATAAGGTAAATAATTGCTGGTAAAACGGAAAACGCGTATTATGTGTATGAACCAGCATTCATTTCCGCTATGAAAAAGTACGTTTTACTGCCACTTTCCTGCCTGCTGCTACCCATGTTATTGTCTGCCCAACAAAAAGTAACACGTTTTTGTGAACTGACGCTGGAAGGCGCCGGTGTCAATACAAAAGTTGTTGCCAAATTGAATTTCGGGGAAGCACGCAAGTTGATAGACCGTAAGGGTTTGATTAAGGATTCGTCTGGTAAAACGGTCCGTTTTGCTGCACCTGTAGAGGTACTCAACTTTATGAGCGATAAGGGCTGGCAACTGGTGACATCCATTGCCGATCCGAAGGAGGCCATAATTATCTTTTACTTTAAAAAAGAGATGGATGCATCGGACCTGCCGAACTATAATCCTGAAAAAGAGTTTGAGGAGATCTTACATTAATAAAAAGGAAGCGGTCTGATGATCGCTTCCTTTTTATTTTATTTTTTTATGGCCGGTTTATTTGTTTGGCTGGCCACGGGGTGATGTGAGTGTGCTGATTTTAATTTTGTTAGGCCAGTAGGTGCTATTCTTTATCTGATCTGTCCGGATATTCCAATTGCACTTACAGGCGGCCATACGTATCATCTACAGGGAGATGGAACGGTTTTTCATTTGATACGGGATTGGGTGTTGTACGACGAATATCGGGAAAACGGCTTACATTTAACTGGTCGGTACATTTAGCGGATTCATCGACACCATGTAACAACCAACTTGGCAGCCGTTATTAATTTGTATATGTTCTCCCGGAAAGCCCCTTATGTGAGTATTCACATTGTATGCTGGATACTTTTTATGATATTTCCACTGTTGTTCATGCATAATGGTGATGGTTACCGGGCATTGTTAGCTCCGATGCGGCATTACAGCTATTGGCTTTTCTGTGTGTGTTACATCAGCATTTTTTATTTCAACAGGTATTGGCTGATCCCACGATTTTTTTTACCAGGGCGGTATGTGCATTATGCGATCGTCAGTGTGTTACTGTGTGCGGGAGTGTATGTATTACAGCCTTTTGACCGTTTACTACAGCAGAAGTGGGCGACGCCGCCGCCCAGTATCGTAGCATTAAAGTGGGTCTATACGCCGCCGGTGATCGATATTACGAGTCTGTTCATTTTCTTTATGATCATGGCGTTGGGAACGGCGATCACGACTACGCGGCGGTGGCAGCAGACGGAGCGTCGGGCGATCAAGGCGGAAGGGGAAAAGATAAAGGCGGAATTATCTTTTTTGAAGGCGCAGGTGCATCCGCATTTCCTGTTCAATACACTTAACAACATCTATACGCTGGCGCTGACGCGTAACAATAATACAGCGGATAGTATTCTGAAGTTATCGAACATCATGCGTTATATTACGGACGAGGTCTGCGAGGATTATGTGCCTTTGGAGCAGGAGGAGGCCTGTATCCGGAATTATATTGCCTTACAGCAGTTGCGTTTGCGGCCTGACCAGGTAGATTACGAGGTATCCGGCGATCTTAGTATGCAGGAGATCAGCCCACTGATATTGATGACGTTTGTGGAGAATGTATTCAAGTATGGTATCAGTAAACATGCGCCCTCTCCTATTCGGATACGCCTGAATGCTTTTCCGCAGCGGATCACCTTTTTCTGTCAGAACCGTATTTACCCGATGCGTCGTGATACGCATAGCAGTGGTGTAGGTATTGCCAATACCCGTCAACGTTTGGATTTGTTATACCCTGGCCGACATATACTGGATATCAATACAGACTATGAGTTATATACCGTACGACTGACCCTGTTTTTGGACTAGCCTGTGCTGGCAGATTTCCATCTAATGTTATTATCTTGATACCCTGTTATGAAAATAAGAGCCATAGCTATCGATGATGAACCCCTTGCGCT
Source organism: Chitinophaga pendula (assembly GCF_020386615.1). NCBI lineage: Bacteria > Pseudomonadati > Bacteroidota > Chitinophagia > Chitinophagales > Chitinophagaceae > Chitinophaga > Chitinophaga pendula. Next base: position 755,977 of record NZ_CP077769.1, on the reverse strand, counting down.
GGAGCTGCTCCGCGGTTATACGGCGCAGTTCCCTGCGTTGCAGTTGCTGCAGACATTTGACGATGCATTGTCCGGTGCGGAATTTCTTCGCCGTACGCCGGTGGACCTGTTATTTATTGACATTAACATGCCTGACATTACGGGTCTGGACCTGGTGCGGTCGTTACCGGAACGGCCTATGATCATTTTCACCACTGCGCATAAGCGTTTTGCTTACGAGGGATTTGAGCTGGATGCACTTGATTATTTGCTGAAGCCTATCAGTATGGAGCGTTTTGCGCGCACGATACATAAGACGATCGGGCTGTACCGCTACAAACATATGCCGGTGCCAGCGGAGGAGCCTGCTTCTTTATTCGTGTATGCGGAGTATAAGCTGGTGCGGATACTGCTGGATGATATTGAGTATATTGAAAGTCTGGAAGACTATATCCGTATCCATCTCCGTAATGCCCGGCCGGTGTTGACACTGATGCCATTGAAGAAGGTATTGGAAAAGCTGCCGGCGGATCGTTTCCGGCGTATACACCGCAGTTATATTGTAGCGGTGCGGTGTATCTGTACGATCGCGCAGCGGAAAGTTTGTTTGTTCTCTGGCGCTTCTTTACCCGTGAGTGATACTTATGCTGATTTTATACGTGAATGGAGCGGGAAATAAATGATCCGTTCTAATCGGCACATCTGCATTCTTTACCGACACTTATTTGATAAAAGTTGTGTGATAGCTGAACTTTAAGCTAAACAACTTTTACTCTTATGGAAAGAAAAAATTTTCTCAGATCGTTGGCTGTAACGGCCATATCTGCCCCGGTATTACTGGAGGCCTGTAAGAAAGGTTCGTCTGATGCGGATGTGCTGGCGGAAAGCGGGGCATCTACAGAAAGGGCCTGTGTGATCACCGACACGGACATGGACGGTCCTTATCCACTTTACAACAGCCGTGGTTCTGCTATTAACCGGGTGGATATTACGGACGGCAAACCCGGTGTTCCGTTAAACATCAACATTACGGTACAGAGTGTGAGCCGCGGATGTGCTGCGGTAACGAATGCGCGTGTGGACATCTGGCACTGTGACAAAGACGGTTATTATTCCGGCTATGTCAATGATGGCTACCTGGGTGTTCAGAACAACATCGGCCGTTTGTTCGGTCGTGGTTTGCAGTATACCAACAGTGCGGGTCAGGTGAATTTTAAGACGATTTATCCCGGTTGGTATCCTGGTCGTTGTACGCATCTGCATGCACAGATATTTATCGGTACTACCTTGTATCTGACTACACAGATTGCTTTCCCGGATGCGGTTAATGCGGCGGTATATAGGACGCCCTTGTATGCGGCACATGGGCAGAGTCCGACGACCAATTACCTGGACGGCATTATCCGTGACTCTCTGGCTACGGAGCTGGCTACGGTAACATCTAATGGCGCCGGAGGTTACAACCTGGTACATACGATCCGGATCAGGTAGTGTATTGTTTAGGCCATTCTATGATTATCCTTTTTATTTGACGACTAACGATCTCATCACCGGAGACGCATACCAAAGCGATCCACGTTTTCATCATTTATTATGCAGCCAGCTCAGATCACGTTATCCTACAAGCAGGTGATCGATGCCCATTCTACCGGGGAATTTGAAACCAAAGTCTTTGAAGATTCTTACATAGAGTTCCTCATGCAGTCTCAGGCATACAACCTGGAAAAACAATACCGGACTTTCAGCGAGCTGAAGGTGCAGGTACCAAAATCTAATTCACTACATTATAAGGTAGGTTTCGCCATTGGATTATTTGTGCAGGAATTGGGCCATCGCATTCCGGGTGTTACGGATGTGTTGGGTAGTATGTCGTTACCATTTGCCTCGTATTTATTTGAGATTATAGACTCTGATATTATTGACCGGGAGCAGCACCGGGTGTCTATTACATATACTACGCCGGAGTATACACTGCTGGGGTTGGTAGGAGACCGGTTATTGCTGTTATCTCCGGAGCAGCAGGAGCCGGATCTGTTACCTGCGACGTTTATGCTTTCTTTACCCCCGCAGATGATCATCAGCAGTTACAAGGCATTACAATTACAGCCACAGTTATAGCGAAGGCTGTGGTATTTTGAGGATACTGATTCCGGTTCCTGTTCATTACCTGTGTACGGCCAGTTCAGCTGTCAGTCATTGTCTTTCCCTGCTGTTGAGGCAGTATTACATACCGGGGACTGGGAGGAGGCAATTGGCTGGCGGCGCTGGGTGGCGCAGTAAATTATTAATCATACACTTTTAACTCAAGTTCTCTTTCACCAAGGCACGGGTAAAGCAGGCTGAGCTGGGGCTCTCTAACATCGGGGGCCCTTTTTTGTTTTTACGCCACTCTATTCATTCTGTTCATAACCTCCCTTGTGTTCATTTTGTTCATTGCCCACCCACACTCTTTTTCGAACTCCTTTTTGCTTTAAATTAGAATTAAAATATAAGTTAAGTATACCCCATATAGATGATGATGATATTGTGGTCGTATTTATTGAAGCATCTCTTTATTGCCCCGTGTAAGGACGGGATTTGTTCCGTTTCCAGTTGTCATTTGATGTGCAGGTGATGTGCGTGTGTCTTTTCCTGACAAAACATTCAGCAGACCTGATCCATTTTATAATAGCAACCATTCATTCCTTGATCGTTATTGTCGTTTGAAAATTGTTCCATGGCTCCATCAATTAAAAGGCCCAAACATTTTTACAGTCTGGATATTATCAGAGGCGTATCGGCTTTATTCATAGTAATACATCACTGGCAGCATTTTTACTTTACCGGCGACCGGGTGATGCCTGTTCCATTTGACCGTACGCAGTTGCCATTGTATTCTGTGTTTGCGTTGGCATATACTAATGGGTTCTTATTGCTGGATATGTTCTTTTTACTGTCTGGTTTTGTTTTTTTCTGGTTGTATGCGGATCGTATAGCCGTTGGCCATACGACGGGGCGGTCCTTTTTCGGTTATCGTTTCAGTCGTTTATACCCGGTGCATGTAGTGACGTTGTTGGTGGTAGCATGGTTACAGTACCGGATGTTAAAAAGCAGCGGGCATTATTTCATTTACCAGTTTAACGACACGTATCATTTTCTGCTGAACCTGTTCCTGGTGAATAGCTGGGGATTTGAGCGGGGTCCCTCTTTTAATGGTCCTATCTGGAGTGTGTCGGTGGAGGTATTGTTATACATCGTGTTCTTCCTGCTTTGCCGGAAGCGATTGCACAAGACGGGGATATTACTGGGGTTGGTGATATTGGGGGTATTCATACAATATTTCTATTCGAACCTGGGGCAGGGTTTCTTTTCCTTTTTCCTGGGAGGTATTATTTACTACGTGTATCTGTGGGTGTTGCGGATGAAGGGTTCAGCGCGGGTGATGCGTGGCATTATGCTGTCGGTGGCGGTATTGTGGGTATTGATGTTGGGTGAATATTATTTCTCTTTTTTGCGTGAGGGGTGGGGATATCTGTGGGCTCATATGGTGCCGACGCAAAGTCCGGCATTTACGGACCGTTTGTTTGACCTGGGGCGGAACACTTTTTTCCGTTCGATCGCCTCTCCGCTGACGGTGTTGGGGTTTGCGCTCTGGGAGACGATACGCGGGTTTAAAGGTGGTAAATATGCTTTTATCGGTAATTATAGTTATGCGTGTTATCTGCTTCATTTTCCGTTACAGATCATTTTTGTGCTTACTATAGATGCTTTAGGGGTGGGGCGGTCGGTATTGCATTCCCCTTATGCATTGCTTTTACATCTGGCGATCATTGTGCCAATAAGTTTGGCTGTCTATTATTATTTCGAGCTACCTGTGCAACAATTCTTCAGGCATAAGCTACTTGGGGAGGGTAGTCGTCCTATCAGGCTGGCGGACCCTCATGTGATTGCGCCAAAAGTTGGAGTACCTTCTGAAGAGCAGCAACAACGGATATAAGGATCGGCCAACATGAAGAGATCAAACGTCTCATACCGGCTAACCCAAGGCTTCCGGGCCGACCGTTACTGTTTCAGAACTGAGAAAACTGGCTTCTAAACTTAATGTATGTTCAAATTACGTCATCATTTCTTACCCGTGCTAATCTTATTGTTTTTTACTGCCTGCAGCAGTACCAGGAAGATCACCTATTTCAATGATATTGTCCGTCAGTCGGGCGAGGACACGGTCCATGGGGTTCCGCAGCTGACGATACAACCTGGTGATATTCTGCAGATCACCATTACGACGATAGATAAGGATGTATCGATGATGTTCAACCCGGTGGCTTCTTATGCGGCGGCTCAGCCGGGTAGTAGTATAGAGCAGGGTTACCTGGTGGATTATGATGGTAATATTGAATTGCCGGTGGCGGGCAAGATACATGTAAAGGGGATGACGACGTCGGCGATCAATGCGACGGTGGCCAAGGAGCTGGACAAAACGATCCGGAATGCGTATGTATCGACGCGGCTGGTGAACTTCAGGGTCTCGGTATTGGGTGATGTTGCTAAACCGGGGTCTTACAAGATATCATCGGAGCGGGCATCGATATTGGATGCGCTCAGTCTGGCCGGGGATATGAACGTGACGGCCAGGCGTAACGATATTATGATCATCCGGGAGATCAACGGTGCCAAACATTATACGTCGCTGGATCTTAATGATAGTAAGTCGCTATCTTCTCCATATTACTACCTGCGCAATAACGATGTGGTATATGTTAAACCCGGTCCCAACCGGCAGTTTAACAATTCGAAGATCATCCAGTTATTGCCGGCGATCATAGGAGGGTTATCGATGATCACGACGCTTATTATTGTTACCAAATGACCTGTTTACGTTATGCAGCAGAATAAATATTCCGGATACAAAGGAAACGCTATTGATCTTGCTGATCTGTTCAGGAAGATCGCTTTTCACTGGCCATTGTACTTGGTCATGATCCTGATTGGCGTGGCAGGTGCATTTATTTACCTCAAATATGCCAAGCCGCGATATGCGTCTACGGCCAAACTTTATCTGAAGGATGAGGAGAAGGGTGGCGATGAGCTGGATGCATTAAAATCGTTGTCGATCATCAACTCCGGTAAAAACATCGAGAATGAGATGGAGATGTTGAAGTCGCCGATACTGGTAGAGCAGGTCATCAAGGACAATGCTTTCAATATCCGGTATTTCCAGAAGGGGACGGTACGGAATACGGAGTTGTATAATACCAGTCCCATCCTGTTAAGGAAGTTGGGTGTGGTACGCCGGCAGGGCAATTATTCTTTTGACGTCACTACGGGGGCGGATAAACTGGATGTGAAGTTCACGGATGAAGATAAGGAGAGCAGCAGTAATTTCATTGTTGCACCTGATCAGCCGTTCCGGATAGGTGCGGATAGTTTTGCGATCAGTTATAAAAACAAAGAGGCTGATGCGGGGCGCCGGGACTACCGGATTGCGGTAGACTCTGTGGCGGAGATGGCGTATGACAAGATAGAGGATATCAGTACGATGCTGGTGAATAAGGATGCGACGGTGGTATTGGTTAACTACCAGGACCGTGTGGCGGCGAGGTCTGCGGACTTCATCAATGCGTTGCTGGAGGCCTACAATGAATTCACCTTAAGTGATAAGAACCGGGTATCGTTAAAGACGATGCGGTTCCTGGAGGGGCGGATCGATTCCTTACGGGACGAGCTGGGGTTATTGGAGCGACAAGAGGAAACTTTTAAGGTAAAGCGAGGTATAACGGATATAGAGGCTAGTTCGAAGCTGGCGTTGGAGCAGGTGAAGGATGCAGACATACGGCTTAATGATGCCAACATGCAGCTTTCTGTTTACGATGAAGTGGAAAACTATATCAATGATCCGACAGGGCGTTATCCTTTTGCGCCGGTGTTGGGTAGTGTAGACCCATCGCTTACGGCGATGATCAACCGGTATGAGGAGTTGCAGAAGGAGCGGAAACGTTTATCGCTGTCGTTGCAGCCATCCAGTGTGATCGTTCAGAACCTGGATACACAGATATCGGATGCCCGTAGTACGGTGAGAGATTATATTGCCGGCTACCGGCGTAATGCGAATGTAGCCCAAAAGAAAATGCAGGCGAAGGTGAATGAGATACAAGGTCGTATTGCCAATATTCCGTCTTATGAGCGGCAGTATATTAACCTAAAGCGGCAGCAAGGTGTAAAGGAGAACCTTTACCTGTACCTGTTAAAGAAAAAAGAGGAGGCTTCGGTGGCTTATGCCAGCAACGTGGTGGACAACAAGGTGATCGCTCCTGCCTTTATTCCTAACAAGCCGATAAGTCCTAAAAAGACGCTGGTGTTCATTGCATTTATTGCCGGCGCTTTGCTGCTGACCACTTTATACGTATACATCAAATACTTCCTTAATACCCGGATACTGAGTAAGAAAGAGATAGAGCAAGCGTTTGAATATCCTGTGATTGCTGAGATCTATCAGCAGGACGAGGATGGCAGCAAACGTATACTGCTACCTAACCGGCCTATCCTGGTAGAGCAGATACTGAATCTGCGTACGAACCTTAAGTTCCTGCTGAGTGAGCATGCGACGGCACCTACTTCCATTCTTTTTACTTCCAGTATTTCCGGCGAGGGTAAAACATTTCTGACGGCACACCTGGGGCACGCGTTGACGGCCAACAATAAAAAGGTGGTGTTGATGGAGCTGGATCTTCGCAAGCCTAAGTTATCCAACTTCCTGGGATTGGATAACAGTGTGGGCATTACCAATTACCTTGTTGAGAATAAGTCGGTAGATGATATTATCAAAAAGGTGCCAGGTGCTGACGGTTTATACTTGGTATCGTCGGGACCTATTCCGCCCAATCCGGTGGAGTTGATAGAGGGTAATAATATGCGGCTTTTGCTGGCGGAGTTGCGGGAGCGCTTTGACTATCTGCTGATCGATACGGCTCCTATCGGTATTGTGTCGGATGCAAAGAGCCTGTCGCCCTATATTGACTGCACCTTGTTTGTGGTACGTTATGATTTCACTTTAAAATCCAAGTTGGCATCTGTTGCGGAGAACATCAAAGAAGGTGTATTTAAGAAGACGGGGGTGATCTTTAACGGGATTGACCAGGATACTTTTTATCCCTATTACTACTACGATCAGTATACATATATGAATGATAAGCCGAAGGTGAAGTGGCCTGCATTATTAAAAAAAATAAGGCATAGGATTGTTTAAGGTATTTGCAAATAGCGGTTGGTTGTTTATCGACAAGTTTGCCAGGTTAGCGATCGGGCTGGTGATCATGGCGATGATAGCCAGGCATATTGGTCCGGAGGCGTTTGGCATATGGAGTTATGCGATTGCGTTGACGACTATCGGGGGAGGTATTGCTGTGTTGGGGTTGGATAAGTTGCTGGTGAAGGAGTTGGTATCTCATCCGGAGCGGCGGGATACGTTGATGGCGACGGCCTTGTTATTGCGGTTGGCGACGGGGTCGGTGATATGTGTGTTGTGTGTGGGTATGGTGATGTTGTATCGCGGGCAGCCGTCGTTGTACGTGTATTGTACATTGATTGGGGGGTTGAATGTGATCATGCAGTCGTTTGATGTATTTGATTATTACTATCAATCGCAGCATGCGTTGCAGCAGGTGATCTTACCGAAGGTGGGGGTGTTCCTGGTTTTTTGTCTGATCAAGTGGATCTATATTTTGCTGGATGCGCCGTTACTGACATTTGTATGGTGTTCGTTTGCCGAGTTGGTGATGATGTATGCTATTATATATGCGGTGTATTGGCGGCGTTACGGGCTGCCTTTGTGGAAGGCGTTCCGATTGGCGGAGGCGCGTTATTTGTTAGGGCAAAGCTGGCCATTGTTATTTGCCAGTCTGTTGATCCTGTTGTATATGAAGTCGGATCAGTTGTTACTGGATACATTGGGGACGCCGGTGGTGTTGGGGGAATATGCGGCGGCGGCGAGGATATCTGAGATATGGTATGCGATACCGGTGGTGATCGCGACGGCGATGTTGCCGGGTTTGATCGCGCAGCGGGAACGGGATGTGCAGCGATATGAGCAGTCGGTGCGTCGGTGGATGCGGCTTTCGTGGTGGTGTAGTTTTGGGGTGGCCTTGTTGGTGACGTTGATTGCCCGGCCGTTGATACAATTATTATATGGCATTCAATATCCTCAATCGGCGTTGATATTGTCTATACATATATGGGCTAATATACCGGTATTTCTGGCTACGGCTATTATGCAGTGCCAGGTAGCGGAGGGAGCGTATAAGCTGAACCTGTATGCGACATTTACTGGTTTGCTGGTCAATGTGGCGATCAATATCTGGTTGATACCGGTGATGGCGGGCGTAGGCGCGGCGATCGGTACGTTGGTATCGTATGTAGCGGTATGTACGACGTTGATCGTGATGGACAGCGGTGCGCGGGCGCGGTTGTTATCCTGGCAATTGCTGGCGCCGCAGCAGTTAGCGGCTGATTGCAAGCTATTGGCGGCTTCTCTGCGGGTATTTGCCGGGCGTTATTTATCCCTATCCGGTAAAAAAACATTGGCTGAATGAATCAGATGAGAAAAATCGTTGGCCGCCTTGGGGCGGCGTTATTTCCCCAGCTCAGGTATCGGGTGCCTGCTTATAGTTCGGAGGGGGAGGATCTGATATTGCAGCGGATCTTTGGTACGAAGACGCACGGGGTGTATGTGGATGTGGGTGCGCATCATCCCTTCAGGGTGTCGAACACTTACCTGATGTATAAGCGGAACTGGCGGGGGATCAATATAGATCCTATGCCGGGGAGTCAGGCATTGTTCAACCGTTACCGTCCGCAGGATATCAATCTGGAGATGGGGGTATCGGCTACGCGGCAGCAGTTGACGTATTTCATTTTCAATGAGCCGGCGCTGAATACTTTTTCTCCGGAGAAGGTGGAGGAGTATACGGCGGCGCCTCAGTATAAGGTGATCCGGCAGCAGCAGATAGAGACCTGGCCGCTGGCGGATATACTGGACCGGTATCTTACCAGTGGTGGTGAGATCGATTTTCTTTCTATTGATGCGGAGGGGTTGGATATGGAGGTATTACAATCCAATAACTGGGAGAAGTACCGGCCATCGTATGTGTTGGTGGAGTCGCAGCCATTTGAGCTGACGGATATGTATAACAGTGCGTTGTGCCGGTTTATGCAGGAGCATGGGTATGCTGTTTTTGCGAAGACCTATTACACGTATTTTTTCCGGAATATGAAAAGTGAGCATGTTCATGAATAAGTTATATGTACAATATGGGTGCGGGCCATTTTCTGCGCCGGAGGGGTGGAAAAACTTTGACTCCTCTCCTACGCTACGGGTACAGCAATGGCCGCTTATAGGATCGATGTTACGTCGCAGGATGCATGTGGCATTTCCGCGGGAGGTGTTGCTGGGTGATATATTGAAGCAGCTGCCTGGTATCGGGGATAATAGTTGTGACGGGGTTTATTGTTCGCATGTGTTGGAGCATTTGTCTTACGATGACTGTGTGATTGCGGTGCGTAATACGTATCGTATCCTTAAACCCGGTGGCCGATTCCGGTGTGTGGTACCGGATTTGGAAAGTGCGGCCCGTGATTATATGGTGGCGATAGCTAATAATGATATTGCGGCGAATACCAAGTTCCTGGAGGCAACGATGCTGGGTAAGCGTACCCGATTGCGCGGGTGGCGGGGTATTTTGCAGACGACGATCGGTAACCGGGATCATTTGTATATGTGGGACCGGTTGTCTCTTACGGCATTATTGCAGGAGGTGGGTTTCAGCCATGTGCGGCCCTGTTCATTCAATGACAGTACGGATATGATGTTTAGCCGGGTGGAGGATGAAACAAGATTTCAAAATGCGGTAGCGCTGGAGGCGATCAAATAATGTTACAGACACCTATTTTATTATTGGTATTTAACCGTCCGGAGCCTGCATTACAGGTATTGGAGCAGATTAGGATACAGCAGCCGAGGCAGCTGTTTATTGCGGCGGATGGTCCGCGGGTATCGCGTGCTGGGGAGGCGGCCTTGTGTAAACAGACGCGGGAAGCATTGCTGGAGGGGATCGACTGGCCCTGTGAGGTCCGTACCTTGTTTCGCGAGGAGAACCTGGGATGTGGCAGGGCGGTGAGTGGTGCGATCGGGTGGTTTTTTGAGCAGGTAGATGAGGGGATTATACTGGAGGACGATTGTATACCGGATCCGACCTTTTTTCATTACTGTGCTTACCTGTTGGCTTATTACCGGGATCATGAGCAGGTGATGCATATAGGAGGAAGTAATTTTCAGCAGGGGAAGGTACGCGGTGCGGGGTCTTATTATTTTTCGCGGTATAGTCATGTATGGGGTTGGGCGACGTGGCGACGGGCGTGGAAAAACTATGATTATACGCTGGATATTTACCGGGAGGCGCCGTTGACAGATCTTAATCCTTCTTTACGCGGTGCGTTGCGGGCTATTTATCATCAGCGTATAGATACGTGGGACATACAATGGTTTATGTCGGTGTGGTTTTCGGGGGGTTGGGCGATCACGCCTAATGTAAGTCTGATACGTAATGTCGGATATGGTACGGGGGCGACGCATACGAGGCGGGTGCCTGGCTGGTTCAGAAAGATCAGATACGGGTCGTTGCCATTGCTCACGCATCCGGAGGTATTTGCGATAGATGTGGTAGCGGATCATTTTACGGCCAATACTTTATTCAACGATAGCAAGTGGTCGGTAAAGATAAAAGAGATCATCCGTCAGCATGATTTTCTTTATCAGTTGTACCGGCGGATTTCATAAAAAGCCTGATAATGGGAGAAGTTTGTAAAATATGTGGTAGTGAGCCATCGTATATTTTCTCGGGTACTATCCTGGGTAAGTATACGGTCCGTTACTATTCGTGTGCTTGTTGCGGGTTTGTACAAACGGAGCGACCTTACTGGTTGGAAGAGGCTTATCAGCGCTCTATCAATCTGAGCGATACCGGTTTGGTACAGCGGAATATACTGGCATCACGTTCGGCGGCGGTATTATTATTCTTTGTGTATGGTACCCGTAAGAAGTACCTGGATTATGCAGGTGGATATGGGTTATTTACGCGGTTGATGCGTAATTATGGTTTTGATTTTTATAGTCATGACCCTTATACTGACAATTTACTGGCCAGGGGTTTTGAGTATCGTGCTGGTGATGAGATCGAGTTGGTAACGACTTTTGAGAGCTTTGAGCATTTTGAGCATCCTATTGCGGAGATAGAGAAGATCTTGGCTATTTCCAAACACATTTTCTTTTCCACCCATCTTATACCTGATCCTGCCCCTGCTCCGGATCAATGGTGGTACTATGGGTTGGATCATGGGCAGCATATTGCTTTTTATACGAGGAAGACATTGCGTTATATCGCAGACAAGTATGGGTTGCATGTGTATTCCTTACGCGGGTATCATTTACTGACTACTCAGAAGATCAACAAATGGTGGTACCGTTTACTGATAGGCGGTGGCCGTTATGGGTTACATCAGTTAGTTCCGTTGTTTATGAGATCGCGTGTAATGAAGGATATGCAGACATTAAAGGCGGGGCAGCATGCCTGAACAATGACAGATTATGGACAGTACGTATAACTTATTGCTGAGCAATAATCCTTTTGTGGAGGCCTTCCGGGAGCTGATGCCCGTGGTGATCGCCATTGTATTGCTGGTAATGTATTACCGGGGGCGGTTGTCGGCGATGGATACTATCCTGTATGCTTTTGCCACGGAGGCTTATAGTATGGTTATGGTGGGTCCTACTTTCACTTCTACTTTTTTTGTGGGGATGGGATTTTTTGCGGACCAGGTGCACCGGTTGTTCACCGACAGGTTATATATCAAACGTCCTTACCTGTTGTTGCTGATTGTTCCGGCGTTATCGAGCCTGATGGTATTTCTGATCGTGCAGCTTTACAAAGATCCTTTTTATTATCCGCAGGGTAAGTTTTACAATTTCTATTTGCGGCCGGTCTATTTCTATGTGAAGACCTATCTGCCTTTGTTTGCTATCGGGGCAAAGATAGCGGAGGAGATATATGCGTATTCGTTTGAGGATTTCTGTACTACGGTGAAGCGGATTGCGCGTTGGTCTTTTATAATCGCTACGGCGCAGATCATTAGTCAGTTCGTATTCGGGAGTGTGGAGTTGGGGGAGATATTGGGTATGCAGCATCGTTATCTGCAGTATCAGTCCAGGGATATTTTCAACATACGTATACAGGCGCTTTTTTCTGAGCCCAAGATATACAGTGCTTTTCTTTCGTTATGTATCCCATTGTTTTTGCGGGACAGGAACTATAAGCTGGCGGCGGTTGCTTTTGTCATGGGAGTGTTGACGGTATCGCAGACTTTCTGGATTAACCTGCTGGCTGTTGGTATTGTCTTCCTGGTCATACCGCGGATACGGCCTGTACGGTTGAAGATCGTGAGTACTATGGGTATTATCATCCTGATATTTGTCGGGGTGGCGGCGTCGAAGGAATATTTCTTCAAGCAATATGCAGCGAATCAGCACAATATGATGTATCAGCTGGTGTTAAAGCGTTCGGTATACCGGTATGATACGGAGATATGGGGGAAGAATAATATCATTTTAGGGATGCCGTTGCAACGGGATTTGGAGTTGCCGGTGGTGGATTTTATGAAGGACGAGCCCTATTTATTGTTTTCGGGTTATGGTCCGGGGAACAGTACGTTCATTCCTGCTCATTATTTCTTCGGGCAGCTCAATTATGAGTTGCGGTTGGCGGGTGTGGGCGGTAATAATCTGAACATGCGATGGTTTTTCATCCTGGTAGAGTTTGGGGGGCTTGCTTTATTGGTATTCTTTTTTGTGCTGACGCGTACACGGGCGGGGCTTAGTTCGTTTCACGGGAAGTATTTCGCGTTAGTGTGGGTTTGCTTTTTTTTCAGCCAGATAGATCTTTTTCTAATCATTACGGCGGTTATTGGTGGTGTACAGCCGTTGTCGTCACCGGGGTTAAATGAGGAAATATGATACAGCAAAAAGTTAACGCGTTGTTGTTCGGATGCAGGAAACGATTTTCCATGCTTTACTATTATGCGATAAGTCGTAGTGTCAGGCGTCGTACATCTTTGCGGGAGCTCTTATTTCATTTATTCTCTCCGAATATGCATGCGGTGGCGAAGCAGCAGGCGACTATTGTCCGGGAGGACGATAGGTACAGATATTATGAGATAAGGGGATACCGGGATGAGTTCATTTATCCGGCGGGGGCTCCATATTATAGTCTGGCTATGATCCTTAGTGAGTCGAGGCCTCAGCATTGGCATTATTATGAGATACCTCAGACGGCGGTATCGGCGGATGATGTGGTGGTGGATTGTGGTAGTGCGGAAGGTTTTTTCACGTTCCGGCATCAGTATACGGCGGGGAGGATTTTTGCGCTGGAGCCGTTGCCGATGTTTATAGATGCGTTGCACCGTCAGTTCGGGCAAAGTGAGCGGGTGACTATACTACCTGTGGCGGCGGGAGATTCGTGTCATCAGGCCTATATACAGCGGCCTGCTGCGCATACGGCGTTGGATGCTACGGTACGGGCGACGGCGGATGAAGATAGTATTGCTATTGAGGTGGTGACGTTGGATAGTTTGTTTGCCGACAAGGGTATAAAGATCGATTATCTCAAGGCGGATATAGAGGGATATGAGGAGCCGATGATACGAGGTGCGCTGGAGACGATACGGATGAGCAGGCCAAAGATAGCGGTGACTACTTATCATAAGGGGCAGGACTATCGGCGGTTGATCGATATGATCAGGGGTGTGGTGCCGGAGTACAATTATAAGATCAAGGGGATAGATTATTTGTCTGGTAATCCGGTGATGTTACATATGTGGATCTAAACCAGTTGAGGTATGCATATCTTTTTGGACAACATAGTATTTACGATCCAGCGGGCTGGAGGTGTTTCTGCTTATTGGTATGAGTTGCTGAAGGGTATGGGCGGAGCGGGTCATGCTATCAGCCTGTTGAATGCGCGGTTGCGGCCCGGTAATGTATTTGAGACGCGGTTGGATTACAGTGGTTATGACTGTATCAGGGAGAGTTGGATACCGCCGCAGTACCTGCGTTATTTGCCATTGCGATATACGTTGCCTTCGGCGGCTGTCTTTCATGGCGGGTATATGCGGGTATCACCGCAGCGGGATGTGGTGAATATATTGACGGTGCATGACTTTGCGCATGAGCGGCGGCTGGCCAGTCGTTTTCCGCGTAGCCTGGCTAATACGACGCAGAAGGCATATGGTATCAAACGAGCGGACGGTATTATTTGTATTTCGGAGAGTACTCGCCGGGAGTTGTTACATTTTTACCCGCAGACGGACCCGGCGAAGATACGGGTGATCCATCACGGTATCACGGCTGACTATCATCCGATCGTGGGTGGCTATCAGCGGGAGACATTGTTACCTACGGCAGGACACAAGCGATATATTTTGTATGTGGGTGCCAGGCGGCATTATAAAAATTTTGGGCTTGCGTTGGAGGTGATGGAGCAGTTGCCGGAGGATTATGAGTTGGTAGTGGTGGGTGGTGAGTTATGGACGCGCAGGGAGCACCAGGAGTTGCAGGAGCGTACTAACGGGCGTTATCATTTGTTTCCTTCTTTGAGTAATGCGGATCTGAACCGGTTGTATAATCAGGCATTCTGTTTATTATATCCTTCTGCTTATGAGGGTTTCGGGTTTCCTCCCGGGGAGGCGATGAAGGCGGGGTGTCCGGTGATCTGCGGGCGTACTACGGCGATGCCGGAGGTGGCCGGGGCGGCGGGATTGCTGGTGGAGGAGATGACGGCTATGGCCATCCTGGATAAGATCGGGTTGCTGGAGCAGGCTGCTTACCGGCAGGCGGTGGTAGCGGCGGGCTTAGGGCAGGCTACTTTATTCTCTTGGGAGAAATGTATACAATCAACGATCTCATTTTATCAGCATTGCTGGAACCATAAATTCTCGACATGAACTTTTTTTTCAGGCTGGCGGATGCCCTTAAGGTGATGATCCGTTCGGGCCGCGGTTTTTCGTCTGTATTAAAGAAAGGCGCTTCTGTAGCGTCTACACAGGTATTACACAATTGCCGGCATTATATCCCGACGTTGAACACGGTGGTGGATGTGGGCGCCAACAAGGGTCAGTTTACGTTAGCGGCGTTACATTTTTATCCGCAGGCGCAGGTGTATTCATTTGAGCCGGTGCCTGACACTTTTGCTTTGTTGCAGCAGCATACGCGGGGTGTGTCGCAGGTGCATGCCTACAATTTTGCATTGGGTAGTATGAGTGGGGAGCTGGAGTTCTTCAGTAATACTTATTCCCATGCGAGTTCGGCATTACCGGTATCTGAGTTGCAGCAGCACCTGGTACCGCAGACGGCGAGTACGCATCGTATACAGGTACCTGTAAAGCGGTTGGATGATCTGAACGGGGCGTTACCATTAGTATCTCCGGTGTTGTTGAAGCTGGATGTGCAGGGTTATGAGAAGGAGGTATTGAAGGGTGCTGCGAACCGGTTACGGCAGATCGATTACTTATTGTTTGAGACATCGTTCGTGCATATGTATGAGGGGGAGCCTTTATTTGATGAGATGCATCATTTTGTGAAGGAGTTAGGTTTTGAGTTTATTGCGCCGGTGGGGTTCCTTCAATCTGATAAGTTACAGATACTGCAGATGGATCTGCTGTATAAACGTAAGCACACACATACCAACGGGAATAGTTATTCATCGAGTCATTTGATAAAGACCTAGCTATGAGAATTGTATTGAACGATCATTCGGGGCATGCGTTTACGCTGCAGCTGAGCCGGCAACTGGCACAAAATGGTTTTGAGGTACTTCATGCCTATTCTACTTCTTTCCAGTCGCCGAAGGGGAATTTTGAAGAGCCGGATAGCGGGTATTTGCGTCTTCGCATCTTGCCTATTGCGGTAAAGGGTCAATTTAGGAAGTATTCGTTGTTAAAGCGGCGGCAGCAGGAGATCGAATATGCGCGTCAGCTGACGGCGGTGTTGGATGAATTCAGACCGGATGTGGTATTGAGTGGTACTACGCCCTTATTTGTACAGGAGTATGTACAGCGGTATTGCAAGGATCATCATGTGAAGTTCATCTATTGGTGTCAGGACATTTATACGATCGCTATCCGGCAGATAGCCTGGCAGCGGTTGGGGATCTTAGGGTGGCCGATCTGGGCATATTTCCGGTCGTTGGAGCGGCGGTTATTGCGGAAGAGCGATCATATTGTGAGTATAACGGAGGATTTCAATACGCTCTTCGAATCGTGGCAGGTGGACCTGGATAAGGTGACTTGTATTCCTAACTGGGCGCCTATTACGGAGATATCGTTGTTGGAGAAGGATAATCAGTGGGCGCGGGCGCATCAGCTGACGGATAAGATCTGCGTGGTGTATTCGGGGACGCTTGGATTAAAGCATAATCCTTCGATCATAGCATCGGCGGCGGAATATTTCAGGGAGCGTGCTGATGTGCAGTTTATCGTGATATCGGAGGGGTTGGGGGCCAGTTACTTGGAGGCGGAAAAGGAGAAGCGGCAGCTGGATAACCTGCAGATACTTCCCTTCCAGGATTTCCGGCAGATGAGTCAGGTATTGGCGACGGCTGATATATTGATGGCGATATTGGAGAAAGATGCGGGTACTTATTCTGTGCCGTCGAAGGTATTGACCTATCTGTGTGCGCAGAAGCCTATTGTATTGGCGATGCCACCTGCCAATCTGAGTGCCAGTATTGTACAGCGTAACAATGCGGGTTATTGTGTACCGCCGGATGATGCTACGGCGTTTTGCAGGCATATAGAGCGATTGTTGGCGGATGCGCCTTTGCGGCAGATATTGGGACAAAACGGGCGTGCGTATGCGGAAACACATTTTAATATCAGCCGGATACAGGACCGGTTCCTGCATGTGTTTAAAAAGGCTTTATTGAACTAGGGGATGTGAGTGATCCTATTAATACGGGCCAGCAGGTAAGGCTGGTCAATCCGTTCATCCGATAAAGTGGGTATTTATGAAGAGTAACATCCATGCGAATCTTCCCATTAAGCAGATGATCGATTATGCGGTGCTGCTTGTCGCCTTTTTCTTTACCCGCAGGTATATTGCGGCCAAAGGCGATGTATTTTTTTCTGATCTTAACCTGTTAGTGCTTTGTATCAGTATTTGTTCGTGGACGCTGACGGGATTGTCGGTACAGTTGTATGAAGATTTCAGGACGCGTTCTTTTTCTTTTGAGTTTGTGTCGATATTAAAGACGGTGTTGTTGCATACTTGTATATTGACTTTTCTTTTTTTCTATGTCTTTAAATTTTATCCTTATCCGCGAACATTTACGTTGTTGTATAGTGGTTTACTTTTTGTGTTTATGACGACGGTTCGTTTTTTTGTCAAGCAGCTTTTATTGCGGTTGCGGGCGCACGGGCATAATATCCGTAACATCCTGATAGTAGGTGCAGGCGAGACGGGGATGGGTTTTCACCGGACGATTGCTAACAATGATCATTTCGGGTATCGTTGTGTTGGGTTTGTGGATGATCAGGCACAATCTCATTTGAACGGTCAGTACCTGGGAAAGCTGTCTGATCTTCATCGTATACTGGAGGAGCATGAGATTGACGATGTGGTGGTGGCGTTGCCGGGCGGGTATGCAGAGCAGACGGAGAAGGTGATCGTGGCGAGTGAGCGGGAGGCGAAGCGGGTGCGTATTATTGCGGACTGTTATCGTTTTTGTACGCCTACGGTGAGTATGAATTTGTTTGGTACGTTTCCGATATTAACGATCCGGACCTCGCCGTTGGATGATGAGACGAAGCAGCGGTTCAAGCGGACCTTTGATATTTGTTTTTCGGCGTTGTTGTTTGTTACGGTGTTTATCTGGTTGTTTCCTATAATAGCGTTGGCGATCAAGTTATCTTCTCCGGGGCCTGTTTTTTTTGTGCAGCCGCGCTGGGGGTTAAAGAACCGGAAGATCCGTTGTTATAAGTTTCGTTCTATGCGGCAGACGTCGGGGGATGTAGATGGTAATGGGCAGTATATGCAGGCTACTCGTCATGATCCGCGGACTACGGCGGTGGGGCGTTTTTTGCGGCGTACGAACCTGGATGAGTTACCGCAGTTCATCAATGTATTGTTGGGGGATATGTCGGTGGTGGGGCCTCGTCCGCATCCGATACCGTTGCATGTGGAGTCGAAGGATACGATACAGCATTACATGTTGCGTCATTTGGTGAAGCCTGGTATTACGGGGTGGGCGCAGGTGAATGGTTGCCGTGGGGAAACGCGACAGTCGGGTCAGATGCAGAAGCGGGTGAACCTTGATTTGTGGTATATAGAGAATTATAGTTTCTGGCTGGATTGCCAGATATTATTCCAGACGGTGATGAATATGATCAAGGGGGACCGGAATGCTTACTGATCTTTTTTGCGGAGAGCTACTATATTCTGGAAGGCGAATATTTCGAGGTTAGCGGCTACGTATTTACCCAGGGGGAGCAGGCCATTGGGGAGGAGGCGGTAGAAGTCGTATCCGGGAAGGGCGGTGATGATATCTTTCAGGAATGTGCGTGCGATGACGTTCATTTCGTTGAATTCTACCTGTACTGCATCGATAAGGCCTGCGGCGATGGTTTGCCGGGCACCTTTCAACACATTCAATTCATTTCCTTCTGTATCTATTTTAAGGAGTGCTATCCTGGAGATGTGGTTTGTTTCTACAAATTCGTCGATGGTGGTGAGGGAGATATGTACTTCATCTACTGCGCTGTTGCGGAATCCGGCGATGACTTCTTTGTACATGCTGGCGTGTTCGGAGCCTTCTCCGCCGGCATAGTCGTATATGAGTGCGGTGGTGGTTTCGTTGCTTGCACCTTGCTGAATGGCGGTGAAGTCGTATTCGGCGGCGGTTTGTTCGAGTTTTGCGAAAGCGGCCGGGTGGGGTTCGAAGGCGAAGATGGGCAGTTTAACTTTCAGTTTTCTTAGCATGGCGGCGTAGTTGCCGTGGTTGGCGCCGATGTCCAGTACTACTCCTGACATTAATTTTCCGCCGGCGACCATTTGTTTGACGAATGCTTTTTCTCCGCTTACGGTCTCGTTTTCATAATTGAGGATGCCGAGTCCTCTCATGCTGAGTTTATAGAGGTAGAGATTAACGTTATAGAAGGCTTTTCTGGCAAAGAGGTATACATAGATCTTCTTTACAGATGCAGTCAAAGGATTCATAGTTAAAGTGTATTATGACAATCTAAATAATGGTTAAACCGGGGTTCTTTTTGGGTGGTTATTTGTACTAACTAAAGATAGGGATAATTTCTTGCATTCTGTGTTTGCGGGTATGAAATCCTGATCTATTGAGATCAGGCTGGCAGGTAGGTAGCGGCGAGTTGTACGATCATGTCGCTGAAGCCGTCGAAGGAATCGGGTTTGGTAATAATCTGTTCGGCCCCTATGCGGATGCATTCATCAGCGAGGCGGCTATCGTTGTGTGTAGAGTATATGACTACGGGTATGTGCAGGTATCGCTGATCGCCTTTTAATGCTGCCAGGGTTTGCTGGCCGTTCATTTTAGGCATGTTCTGATCGAGTATAATAAGGCTCGGTAGTGCCTGTTGCGAGCGGTCTTCTAGGAGCTGTACCAGGTCGAGTCCGTTTTCTACTGTTTCGAATTGTATTTCGCGTTCTTCTTTTAATTTATTAATTATCTCCTGGAATATCATGCGGTCATCTTCGTCATCTTCTGCCAGTAAGATACTTTTAATTTGTCTCATGGGTATTACTTGTTTTCACTATCCTGTTCCAAGGGTAGCAATATTTTAAAGGTAGCTCCTTCTCCTTCTTTACTTTCTGCGGTGATCGATCCGTTATGTTTCTCGACTATTTTTTTGATAATAGCGAGGCCGATTCCGGTGCCTTCAAATTTATCCTTTGAGTTAAGACGTTGGAACAGGTCAAAAATCTTGGTCTTAAACTGATCATCAAAGCCTATTCCATTATCGTGAATGGTAATGCAACACCAGTCGCCATTGGGGGTCTGGGGGGCATCGAATGAGGGAGCTGAAACCCGCCATGCTCGTATATGAATGACGGGTTCGGTATCGGTGCGGGTAAACTTCAGGGAGTTAGCGATGAGGTTTTGGAATACCTGTTTGATCTGAGATCTGTTGGCCGATATTTGTGGAATATTTTCCACAACAAAGGTGGCTTTTTTCTCTTTTATGATGACTTCGAAGTCTTCGCATACTTCCTGGAGGACTTCTGCGATATCGGTTTTTTCGAATCCGCCGGCGTGAGCGGCGGAGAGTTTGGAGAAGTCGAGGATGTTAATGACCAGTGATTTCATGCGGTTGGCGGACTGCATGATTTTATGGAGGTATACGAGGGCATCTTCGGAGAGGTCTTTGGCATGTCGATCTTTGACCATTTTAGAGAACATGTGGATCTTGCGCAAGGGTTCTTGGAGGTCGTGGGAAGCGACGGATGCGAAGAGCTGGAGGTCGTAGTTGCTGGATTCCAGTTCGCGATTGGTTTGTTGGAGCTGGCGGGTCCTTTCTTCTACTTTTTCTTCCAGTACGGCGTTCATGACGCGTTGGTCGTGTACGTCGAGGTTGGTGATGACCCAGCTGATGAGGTGTCCTTTGTCGTCTTTTCGTGCTTTGGCGCTGAGGCGGTTCCAGCGGTAATCTCTACTGGAGATGCGCATGCGGATATCGCAGTTAAAGTCTTGTTGGCTTTGTGCGGCGGCTTTCCAGGTGCGGAGGAGCAAGGGCAGATCGCCGGGGTGTATGGTTTGTTGCCAGCCGGTTCCGAGGGCTTCATCGTGTTGCATGCCGGTATAGTATTCGAACTGGCGGTTGACGAAGTCAACGTTACCTTCTTCGTTGGCGGTCCATACGATGAGGGGCATTGATTCGGCCAGGAATTTCTTTTCGGCGATGTTGCTGGCGATGGCTTTTTCGGCTTGTTTGAGGGCGGTCAGGTCGAGCATGGAGCCGAGCATGCGATAGGGTACGCCGAATTCGTTATGCAGGATATATCCGCGGTCGAGTATATTGGCGTAAACGCCATCGGCTTTTCTCCAGCGGTATTCCCGGCTCCATTGGTGATTGCTATCATTGATAGCTGCGTGGATACTATCGAGTACCTGCCGGCGGTCGCCGGGGTGTAATCTTTCTGCCCATTCGTTGCGGCTCATATCCTGTTGGTGGTAGCCGAACATTTTGGCGAAGGAGTCGCTCCACCAGACGGTGTTGTTGGCGAGGTCCCAGTCCCAGAGGGTGTCGTTGGTGGCCCGGGCGACGAGGCGGAATCTTTCTTCACTGAATGACAGTTCTCTGGTGCGGTTGCGGACGATATTTTCGAGTTCGGCGTTGAGTTTTTTGAGGTTTTCTTTTACCTCGTTGAGTTCGCTATAGCTTTTGCGGATGCGTTGATCTGCGTTCTTTTTATCTGTGATATCGGTGAAGGTGGCGACGAGGCCATCGGGCATACGGACGGCGATGAGTTCGAACCAGCTATTTTTTTCTGCGATATAGATGTCTTTATTGATAGGTTCATTTTCTTTTATGACGGCGTAATATTCTTCCAGGAGTTCCGGTGTAGCCAGTAAGGGTACGGTATTCCGGAGCGTTTTGCCGGCCAGCGGGTATTCACCTTCTACGAATATATCCTGCATGGCTTTGTTGCCGGTGATGATTAGGAAGTCCTGGATACGTCCATTGTCTTCGGTCAGGGGGCGCATGGCGATAATGGCACCGCGGCTGGCGTTGAACACGCTGCGGATAATATTATTGAGATTGGTGATGGTAGAGATATCTACGAAGGTGATGATCACGCCACTTGACCTGCCGTTTTTGGTGAGGTACGGCATGATGCGCATCAGGAGGTTTTGTCCCTGATACTGTTGTACTTCTTTTTCGATGACGGAGCGGGAGCGTTGTACCTGTTCTATATCCTGAACGAGGTGATCGTACCGGATATTATTGGAGATGTGTGTGATGGGTCTGCCGAGGTCACTTTCGATGAAATTGATCATGCGTACGGAGGCCGGGTTGAACTTGCGGATATTGAGTTGTTCGTCGAGGAATATCTGCGCGATGTCTGTGCTTCTGAAGTAGTTGTTCAGGTCATCGTTGAGTTCTACCAGTTCTTTTATTTTGAGCTGGTGTTCGGTATTGAGGGTATACAGTTCTTCGTTGAGGGACTGGAGCTCTTCGTTGGAGCTTTGCAGTTCTTCATTGGAAGAGAGTAGTTCTTCGTTGGAGCTTTGCAGTTCTTCGTTGGCTGTTTCCAGGTCTTCGATGGCGATCTGGAGGTTACCTCTTACTTCTGCGAGTTCTGCTTCGAGGCTTTGCAGGTAGTCTCCATCTATCTCTTCGTTGTTGGCGGCGGTGGTAGCGATGATATTTTTTTCGACGGTGGCGGCGCCGTTTTTGCTGATAACGACGAGGGTATATTCCTGTTCGTTTTTGCGGGCATCGGGGTTGATGACGACGTGTATGCTTTGCTGGTGGCCATCTTTTCCGAAGATGATATTGCGGAGGGTAATTTTCTCCTGTTGTTTCCAGGCTTTCCGGATTTCTTTGTTAAAGATGACGGAGAGTTCTGGTGGCAGCATTCGTAGTAGGCTGAGGTTGAGATTTTTTTTGGGTAATGACAGTAGCTGGTCATAGTTGCCCAATGTTTCTCTGATCTCGAAGTTACGGTCTATATAGAGTGCCAGCATTCCGAGGTCTTCGGTGAGGGTATCTCTGAGGTCGTCCCAGAGGGCTCGCTGGCTTTTGCTTTCGAAGTTGCGGGTGGTGGTGAGTACTGTTTCGGTTTCGCGGGTGTGTTTGGACGGTGTGGTAAAGCTGTTGCCCATATAGAGGCGTGCTTTGCCATCGGCCAGTTTGCGGAATATTTTCCATTTGGCATTGATCTGCTGCATGGAACCTTTGAGGAAGGTTGGATTTTCGCTTGGGCCGAGGAACAGGAATCCTTGTTTGTTGACGGAGAACTGGAGGGTGGCGTATATGCGTTCTTGCAGTACGGCATTCATGTATATGAGCATGTTCCGGCAGCTGACGAGGTCGTTCTTTATGAACGGCGGGTCTTTGATGATATCGTGGCGGGCGAATACGATCTGTTTCCGCAAGCGGGGGATGATGGTGTATGTTCGTCCTTTTCGGGAGAAGTATTTGTTGCGTCTTTCTTCGGAGACATCGCGTTCGATACCCTGTGGGTAGGTACCTGTCATTGCGATCTCGAGGTTAGAGGCTTCGATATCTGTTGCGAATATTTTGACTTCGCGCTGGTGGTCCATTTCTTCGAGCATTTCATCGACGGCGATGGCGATGGAGTATGCTTCTTCGCCGGTGCTGCAGGCGGCGACCCATATTTTGATCTGTTCTTCTGGTTCTTTGTTGGCGATTACTTCTCTCAGTACTTGTTCTTTGATGATATCGAATGCTTCCGGGTCGCGAAAGAAGCGGGTGACGTTGATGAGGAAGTCGCGAGCCAGTTCTTTACACTCTTCGGGATTTGATTCGAGGTGTTCTACATATGTTTTCGGATCGGAGAAGTCGCCCTGTATCATACGGCGGCTGATGCGTCGTAGTACGGTAGGTGTTTTATAGTAGTAGAATTCCTGGCCAGCGTATTGGCGGATGAGGTCAAATACTTTGGTCAGTATTTTTTCGTCTATGTTGATATGTTCGTCTATGGTCCTATCTATTTGTTGTATGTATTGAAGGATGGCGGATGGCAAGTTGGAGGAAGGGGCGACCAAGTCGACGTATCCGGATTGGATGGCGCTGTTGGGCATTCCATCGAATTTGGCGGTTCTGGGTTCCTGTACGAGTACCATTCCTCCCTGTTCTTTGACGGTGACGATGCCTTTGGTGCCATCGGTGCCGGTACCGGAGAGGATGACGGCGATGGCTTTTTCCTTTTTGTCCATTGCGAGGGAGTGGAGGAAGACATCGATGGCATTGTTGGGTACTTTTTCTGCTGATTTATCGGCGAGCACCAGTTTATTGCGCTGGATGCGGATCAATTTATTATTGGGTATTACATAAATGCAGTTTTTGGCCACGGGATGTTGGTGGGCGGCTTCGACTACTTTCATGTGGGTATGTCTGCCGACGAGTTCTACGAGCAGGCTTTTAAAGTCCGGGGAGAGGTGTTGTATGATGACGAAGGACAGGTTTGCTGTGCGGGGCATGTGGTCGAAGAATTCCTGGATAGCTTCCAGGCCTCCTGCTGATGCTCCGAGGGCTACTACGTAATGTTGCTGCATTCGTTTCATATATCCGGTTTAACAGGCAGCTATCTATCGGGTGACAATAGTTCGAAGATAAAGCTGCGTAAATTTTCTGCGATCAATATTTCGTCTTGCAGCCAGGGTTTGGAGTATCCTCTTACCTGTTCCTGCCATAGTTTGAATGAGTGTCTGGGATGGTATATTTGTTGGTTTTCTTCGAACCGTATCCTTTCTTCGGGGTTTCCTCCCCAGTTGGTGGTGCGGATATATTCGGGCCGGAAAACGATGATATATTCATCCTGGGCGCTGTGTATGGGTATGACAAGTAGTCCGCTGGCTATTTCTCTGAATTTTTCGTCCAGGTCGAAAACGGAAGGTAGTGCATCGGTGGAGAATACTTTCCGTAATTGTTTGAGGTGTAGCCAGAGGATGAGGTCTTCGATGGTTTGTTTGTCGGGCATTTCGCCGGCGGTGATTAATTTTTTGCGATAGGTGATGGCGACGCCGGAGGCACCGAGTAGTGTTCTGACGCCGGCGCCATCGGCCAGGAGGCTATCTTCGAGGCGTCCGCCCTGGTAGATGCTTTCCATGAGTTCGGTATATACTGATTTCAGCCGAGTGTTGACATTGTGATAGGCGCCATGTTCGAGCGAGCTGATCTTGGAAGATATTACAGAGGACAGGAGTTCCAGGACTGCGCACAGTTGCTGATCGACCTGGCGGGCTGTTTTATGGTGGCAGGCGATGAGCCCCCAGAGGGCGTTATCGCGGATGATGCGTACGGACATGCTGGCCATGACGTGCATGTTTTTCAGGTATTCGATATGGACGGCTGCGACGGCTCTGACGTTGCAGGTGGACATATCGAGGAAGGATCCTGAGATGGGATTGATGACAGGGTATAGTTTCATGGGTTTGAACTCCCTGTCGGGGATGAATCGGTATGCGTTCCGGAGATAGAGGTCTCTGGCTGGTTTGGGGATATCGGACGCGGGGAATGTGAAACCGATATATGATTCCATATCGGGTTCCATGGCTTCGGCGAGGACGTTTCCGTTCCAGTCTTTATCGAAAGCATAGATCATTACTTTATCGAATCCGCTGATGCGTTTGAGTTCGCGGGCGGCTATCTCGCAGGCGGCGGAGAGGTCTTCTGCCTTTTCGATGGCTGCGATGGAGGATCTTATATCCTGGTACTGGCTGGTGAATGTGTCCTGTTGGCCTGCTTTAAGCGGTTGCAGGTTGATCTCTGCCAGCACCATATTTTCTTTTACGTGGATGTTGACGTAGTGGCGGTTGTTATTGAGTTGCCAGATGAGGATCTGTTCTTCGCTGTCATTTTTGTCTATGATGCTGATAAGCAGGTCATTATCTTCCGGGCGGATTAACTCCTGTAATGATTTATTTATCAACTCCTTAACATCTTTCCCAAAAATACTACTGACGTTTTCGCTGACTTGCCGGATATGTAATGCGGGCCTATCCAATACTACTAGTGCGCCATATTCCTGCACGGTGTTGATGATATGGATGGGGATGTTACCGCAGAAAGCGGAGTCATATTTTGAAAACTGGTCCATATGAGTTAGCCCAAATCTTAAAGTTAACAAAAGTGTTTCTGGCTGTTGCAGCAGCGTTTTCCTGTTCTGTAGTGGTGGCCAGCGCGTTGAGGTAAGCGCGGAAGCGTTCCCACATGGCCCTGGTGGCGTCGCCATAACCGTTGAAGAAGGAGAAGCCTTTTGTTGCTGGTATATCCAGTTGTGTGCTGATCATCTTTGCAATAATCGTACCTCCCAATGTAGAGCCTTCCATGACGTATGCTGCGCCGATGGCCGCAGCGAAGCTATCGATGGCGGGGATGGGTGGTGAGTGGCCTATTACCGGCAGGGTGTATCCGCAGGCGTTGATATCGTTGAGTATGGCGGCGGATTTGCGGCGTTGGGCATAGTCGGGTATCCGCTCGTCGTTGGCCAGCCATTTTTCCAGCAGTTGTTCTATGGGTGTGTAGTAATGATAGAACAGGCCTAGTAGCTGGATGTATTCATCGATATTCCGAATACTTTTAATCTGTATGACCAGTTCTTTTTCCAGTTCCTGGTGCTCTTTTTTGGTGAATTCCTTTATATGGTCTGAAAAGCTATATTCTGTCAAAACGAGGTGTATTAGTCGCTTCTTCAGCCCCTTTTGGGCAGTACCTGCATGCAGTAAAAAACTCAAAAGCGAGGTGATAGATCAGGCAAAAATAAACAAAAGCGCGTGGCAAACAAGCCGCTCAACACATCCAGGTAATATTATTGTTGTTCCTGAATAAAGCGGAAAGCGCGTTTTTCTGACCAATAGTCGGTGTCGCGGAAGTTGACGAATCCTACATGTCCGCCGTAATGGGGTGTTTCGAGGAAGAGGTGGGGATTTTGGCGGGCTATTTCGTAGGGGAAAGAGCCGGGACCGAGGAAGGGATCGTCGAGGGCATTGATGAGTAGGGTTGGGATGCGTATCTGTGCCAGGTGTGGTTTAGCGCTGGACAGCCGCCAATATTCTTCTGCATCGGGGAATCCGTGCAGGGGTGCGGTGTAGCGATCGTCGAACTGGCGGAAGGTTTTGACGGTATTGTATCCATCCAGGGAAATCTGCCCCGGGAAACGATGTTGTTTGAGGAGGAGTTTTTGTCCGAGGTCGCGGATGAACCGTTTCATGTAGATGACATTGTGTGGTTTTTCCAGTTGTATGGAACTATCTTTCAGGTCGCAGGGTACGGAGATTGCGACAGCGGACTTCACCATTGGGTGGATGTTATGGCTTTGTTCTCCTATATATTTCAATGTTACGTTTCCCCCCAGGGAGAATCCGACGATGTGGATTGCCTTGTATTTGCCGGCGGCGGCGATGTATTGCACGACCTGGTGGAGATCGGCTGTGTCGCCGCTATGGTAGAAACGCAGGAGCATATTGGGTTCGCCGCTGCAGCCGCGGAAATTCATGGAGACGGTATCGTAGTGGCCGCGGTTGAAGACGTTGACCATACCCAATACATATTTTCTACTGGCGTTACCTTCGAGGCCGTGGAGGATGATGACGATGCGGTCGGCTCCTACCCTGCTGAAATCGAGATCGACGAAATCGCCGTCGCTGGTGGTCATGCGTTCGCGGGTATATCCAGCCGCTTTGATCTTCCGGAAGAGAGAAGGATATATGGTAAGCAGGTGGCGGTTTTTCATCCACCGTGGTGCTTTATAATCTGATACTTCAATAACCGGCATGGTACGGGCGCTTCACGATACGCGGGCGATATTACCCAAGTGCAAGGTAAGGCGGATCGGGGATATGGGCAAATGAGGAGGAGATACTGTTTTGGGTACCCCGTGACTATACTAAAACTATACGATTATTATGCAGGAAGTGCTCTAAAGGTGGACTTGATGTAATGGGAGGTTACAGGAATTTCGAGTACTGCATACGGTAAAAAAAGTGGTAATAACGAAGATATCTGTGGGTATACAGGAGTGTAATCTGTATTTCTACACTCCTGTTTCAGGCTTTCGGCGGGCATCATTTCATTGATGGGCATAACCGTTCCTACAGTCTTATAGATTGCCGGTACAGGTTTTTGTATTTTGCTTTATTCTTTTTATTTGGGATGTCATTCTTTGTAAACAGGCAGCGCTATCGATACGGGACGGTACATAATATTTCCTGGCGGTATCGAAAAGGGTAACAGGCGACGTAATTGTAATTGTTGTCTGTGCCGGATGACTTTACTACGTCGTTTTGTAAGAGGGGTTACCATTGTCAGGATATCTGCGGCAATATGGAGTCTTCCGTTGGCAATTAGTCCGTTTTTACAAGCTCGTATTTGCAAGGTGACGAGGAGTGTGCCTTTGTCCGGCAACTGTGGTTCCCAGTTCAACCCGGGGAATGGTGTGTCGTAGTCGGCAAGTTGCCGGAAGGTTTGTACGGCCAGTATTTTTTGTGTAGACAGGTCCATCTTTACGGCGACCAGTTTAATTTCCAGGTGTGAGATATTATCGAGTGGCTGCCATTTTTGGGCGGGTATATGAATTATCCCAGTAAGATTGCAGGAGGCTGGGATGGTAAGGAATTTCTGCAGGGAGTTGTATTTATTGAGTTGCCATTGCAGCAGGGGATGGTATTAGTGTGGTCTGCTGTTATGAGGGCTTTATTGAGGCGATTAACGAGGGAGCCATCATAGGGGAGGTCGAGTAAAGGCAAGAGTGTATGCCGGATGAGGCGACCTTTACGGCTGGCGGCGCCGAAGGATTGCGCTGCTTTGCGGGTAGCACGGGTTTGCCGAACAGCGGTTGGCCGACTGCGTGCAAAGAATTTGCCATTACGGCGATAGCCGATGACGTCGTACAGATTTCCGGAGAAGGTTATAGGCCCGCGTTGTTTTGCCATGGGAATGGGTATTATATCTTAAATATACGTAAATGGCGGCGGATCTTATGATCAGGGTTTCTTTTTCTGTTTCTGCTCTTTGGTCAGGAAGTTTTCGAGTGCATCGAGTTTTTGGGTCCAGAATGTTTTGTATTGGCTGGCCCAGTCGGACACTTGTTTTAGTTGGGCGAGGTTGGCCTGGCAGACGCGTTCGCGACCTTGCTGGCGGATGGTAATGAGGCCGCATTGGGTGAGTATTTTAATATGTTTGGATATGGCGGGTCGGCTGATATCGAAGTTTTCTGCTACGGCGTTGAGGTTGAGGGGTCTTTCGGCGAGGAGGTGAATGATTTCCCGTCTTGTTGGGTCGGCGATGGCCTGGAAAACGTCTCTTCTTAATGTGTTCATATAAGGCAACCTTTTGGTTACAAATTTAGTAAAAGGCGGGATGTTGGTCAAGGGGGGGATTAAATAATGACGCCCGGCGTGTGGCCAGGCGTCGGGCGGTACATCAGGCATTCGTTGTTAAATAAGGGATGTTGGTTATTCAGCCTTGACCGACGGGATGTATCATGTCTGCTATTTCTGTTTCAGCGAGTGCCAATTTTCTGAGTACCTGTTCGTCGCGGCAGTAGATACGATCTTCTATTACGGACCAGGCGTGCAGTACGGTGGTGCGGTCTCTTCCGAGTTGGCGCCCGATGGCACCGGGGGTGATTCCTTTAATGTATTTACGGCACAGATACATGATGAGGTGCCTGGCTTCTTTTACTTCACATTGCCTGGAACCGGACAGTAGCAGCTGCATGGGGATATTTAGCTGCAGACAGACCTGTGCGGCAATTGCTGCGATGCTCAGGCTGGTGTAGGTTCGTTTCACTTCAACAGCTACCTGCAGTCCCGTTTCTTCCAGTATGCTCTTCTCGGCTTCCTGCAAGATGTGGTGCAGGCGTACTGCTTGTACAATTGATAATTCCATATGTCTATACATTTACTGATGATCTGAGATATTCTCTGAAGGGATCGCGGGTGTTATGTTGCGATCTTCCTGGTTATTGTGCGATTCGTGCGATACGGTGTTTTGGGATTCCGTTATTGCGTTATCGCTTTTTTGCAGGTGGTCTATTGCCAGTGGCAATGCGTTCCAGCGATCCTGCAGATGATTTGTACTTTGTGTTTGCGCCTTCATATGCTTGCTAATTGAAGTACAGTTTTCTGTTTTAGGGTATTGATAAAGTGCCAGGTGATGATTGAGAGACGGGTGTTATTCTCTGCATCATGTTGTTTCTGATAATACTGCGTGGCGGGTATGGACCATTTGCCGCAGTGTTGTGATATTGCTAGCGGAATGGGTTATGAGAGCGGGAGAAGTCCAGCGCGCCTTGCGCTGCCGCGTAAAAATCCCTGAAATTGTCCGACATAGCGACTGTGTTTATTACTTCATAGAACCAGTTTTTAACATCATGTTCGTAAGGAGCCAATTCGCTGGCGTTGAATTTGTCTGCTTTTTCAAAGTATACTCCGTATTCTGCCAGCAGGGCTTCTATCATTACGGCGTATTCGCGTATATCGTGATGTACGCCTTCTGAGCGGAACAGTATCCATAACTTTTTAATCAGGTCTTTACGTTCTGTATGACCTAATGGTGTGGGATAAAGTATAGCAGTTGCCATAAGAAGTCATTATCATGGTAAAAAGGTTATTTTATTGTTAGTCTAGTGCCCGGGGCGCTACGATTCAAAAGTACAGGGGCACTTACCATGTATGCTGCGTAGTAAAAAAAAAATTTGAGAGCCTGTTAACGAAACAATACGAGCAACAAACATATAAAATTTAATTAACAACCGAATTATATTGCTGGTTCTTTTTATAGTCCAGCGGGGTGGCGCCGGTCCATCGTTTGAAGGCGCGGTTGAAGGCGCTTCGTTCGTTATAGCCCAGCATGTAGGATATTTCTTTGAGCGGATAGTCTCCGGACTGGAGATAATGTAAGGTCAGGGATCTGCGAACGGCATCGACGATCTCCTGGTAGCTGCTGCCTTCTTCTTTGAGTTTGCGTTGGAGGCTTCTGGCGCTGGTATTGAGGTTGGCGGCAATGGCTTCCAAGGTGGGTATACCGAGGTAGGCGTTTGCCAGGAGGAAGTTGCGTATCCTTGTTTTGAGGTCACCATTGCCGGCATCCATCATATCGCTGACTTTCTTCAGCAGGACGGCTTGCAGTTCGTAATTAGCGGTAATGATGGGGACAGACCAGCAGGATTTTTCCATGACGATGGTATACTGATTGTCTTGGCGTATGCTATCGCAGCGGAGCAGGCGGTTATATTCCTGCTGGTGAGCTGCCGGCAGGTGGGGATAACTTACATGTAGGGGTCTGATCTTTTTCAAGGTCAGGCCATCCAGTTCATGTAGGGCGAAGACCATATAAAAGTCCATTATCTGCCGGAAAGCGGGGTCCCGGGCAGCGACATGTGTAGTGTGAGGGATGAACCGGACGGTAAAGGAAGTATTGTTGTGAGTGACCTCCAGGCCGAACTGGTCGGTGATCAGGTGGGTCATACCGGCGGCTTGGGTGAGAGCATCTCCTACGGTGGCGCTGGTCTGGATGATCTGGCCGACTACACCCAGTGCTGCGACCTGTAGTGACTCGCCGAAATGCAGTCCAAAACACGCATCGCCTGTCAGGGCGGCTGCGCTGGTCCAGAGCCGGTGAAATTGTTGGTCGTCCAATACTCCTTTTTTCCCGTTTTGTAACTGGGTCAGCGCTACGCCTGCTTTTTCGCATAATGTGGCTGGGGACACATCCCGTTGTACGGCATATGCCAATAGGTTCATTGCGATCAGTGTCCTTGCCTCTTCCATATTGGTCTGTTTGCCTATGCAAGATAAGGCATATCGGGCAGCCCTCATACTGTGCCTGGAATGCCAGCCTGGTGTAGCGCTCCGACAAGGCGAGGTTGTTATCTTTATTGTCCGGCGGGTATATGCCGGTATTCAATCATCAATCCTATTATTCCAAAAGCTGTAACCATGCCCGTACGATCTCCACCGACCGTTGTCTACCTGCTTGCTATCCATTTGTAAACTATGTACCCTATTAAATCATTCTGACATGCGCTCTATCCCCTATTTATTTTATTTGGCAGTGTTATCTGTGATGTTGTCTTTATTCGCTCCTGTTGTTACGCAAGCCCAGGTGAAGCAGCCTGTGCAACGTGCACCATATACCGCTGTCCTTAGTTCTGGAGAGTCTTTAGTACAAGGGCAATATCTGGTGTCTGCCAACGGCAGGTACAGTCTTTTTATGCAGACGGACGGTAACCTGGTACTTTATAAGCTAGACGGCAGTATACTCTGGCAGACCAATACCGGCGGGCATACGGAGTACTTCCGCATATGGATGTCTCCGAACGGATCGCTGGCGCTGCTGGACCGCAACAATCTTATCATTACCACTACACCCACCAACACGTACCCCGGTGCTTTCCTGCAGTTGCTGGACACTGGCAACCTTGTGATCTACGATGGTACTACTATCATCTGGAGTACCAATACGGCGGAAAGTTGATCTCCTCCCTGCTGACTTTCATTTTTTCACCCGCTGCAGGTGTGGGTTTTATTTGCCCTGCAGTTAAAAAGAACGATATGCTGTACAAAAAATATTTGCTTTATCTGTTGATGTTCCTTACCGGTATGCTATCATTTCATCTACCGGTTGCTGCGGGTACGGCCGGTTATGCCGGGAACGGCGGACGGCGTGCGCATGCCACGCCTTACCTGTATGCCGGAGAGGCATTACAATTGACGCAATACTTACTTTCTGCGAACGGGAAGTTTATCCTGTTACTTACGCCTAACGGCAATTTGAAACTGTATATCCGGGATACGGGCGCTGTACTATGGGAGACGCGTACGGCGGGGCTGGGAGTATATGAAGCGCGGCTGAATACGAGTGGCAGTCTGGGGTTGCACGGTATCAACGGATACTTGTTCTGGACTTCGGGGACTTTTGGGTATCCTACCTCTTATCTCTATCTGCAGGATGATGGTAATCTTGTTTTATCTTATTATGCAGTGGTGGTATGGAGTACGAATACGGGAGGTCATTAAAGATACCGTGGAGGCAGGTGCGGTACCTGTCTCCACGGTATTACTACAGTGTCATTACAGTTTGGATACGGGAGAAAAAGTGAATGCCGGCAGCATAAGCTGCAGCATCCACTTTATTCAGGACTCTACCCCTGGGAGGATCTAAAATCCTCCCAGAGGGAGCAGTTCCTGGCATAGTTGTTCCTGTTCCATCATTTTGCGTAGATTCATCAAAGCATATCTTACACGGCCTAGTGCGGTATTGATACCTACATTTACGACCTGAGCAATTTCTTTATAACTGAGATCGGCATAATAACGGAGGATGAGGGCTTCCCGTTGGGCGGCTGGCAGCTGGTCGAGCATATCCTGTACTTCTTTCTGTATTTCTTCGGTGACCATTCTTTTTTCTGCGCTCTGCTCGGTGTAGTATACCATTTCGCAGATCTCGTCGCGGTATCCCAGTATTACTGCGGGGCGGACGTTTGTCTTTCTGAAATGGCTGATACAGCAGTTGTGTGCGATCCTTGCTGCCCAGGCGATGAAGCGCTGGTTGTCAGTATAGTGGCCATCTTTCAGGGCATTTATGATTTTAATGAACACTTCCTGAAAGATATCTTCAGCCAGGCACCTGTCTTTAACCAGGAGCATGATGGTGGTGAAGATTCTTTTTTTGTGCCTATGTACGAGGGTGGAAAAGGCACTGTTATTGCCGGCGATGTATAACCGGATCAATTCTTCGTCCTGCAAATCACGATATCTGTTCATAGATGCTGCAACAAACTGTAATGATTAAAAAATATGATACCCTTTTATAGGTAATTGCCAGTTTCAAAAGTTAGGGCTGCTCTAAACAAAGCGGCCTTTTTTTGCTATTCGGGGGGCTATTAGTAAGTTATCCCGGCTTACAGTAATTTCGACTGCCCCCGGCCGGGTGATTAATATTTTAGTCGTTCCAACCCATGTATGTTTTCACCTGATCGTAGTCTTTCCAGTTCACTACGTTGCCATTTGTTGTTCTGGCGGTGGTGCCACCGGGGATGAGGACGTATCTTACCTGTTGTATTTTAACACCGGAGGCGTTGGTAGCTGTACCTACATTGCCGTTGCTAACCAGTTGTATCTTCTTTTCGGAGGAGGTAACATTGATGATCAGGTCTCCATCGAAGTAGGGCAATGAGATAATGCGAGGGGTGGTAGCGCCACTGAGGTTAACATACACCTTTACATCGCCGGTGGTAAGTATTGCCTGGTCGAGTTTGGGTACATTGATACTAGCCACCCAGGTAACGGAGTCCTGATTGGTTTCGTATTTAACATCGAGCCAGGAGGAGTATATTACATTGGCGGTACCTCCGGGACCTGTTGGGCCAGCGGGACCAGCGGGGCCTGCAGGACCGGCAGGACCGGCGGGGCCCTGGCTTCCATCCTTGGAACAGGCGGCAAAGAACACTGCCAACATTAATAAGATCGCATAGGGAAATTTACATGACCTGTGTTTCATACAATTGATTTTAGTTTATGAAAAAAGTGGTGCGGTACTCTCGACTATTGATGAACAATGGTGTGTTTGTCATTTTGTTACCAGACATTTCTCGGGCACAGATCGCGGTAGCCATTTCCTAACAGCAGACCGATCATGATCTCATGTGTACCCCGGCTCACATTGTTCAGCGATGAAGCGGTATAATCATAGGAGTATCCTATATTGAAAGTAGCATTGATATTAACGCCCAGCATAGCAGCAAATCCGTCGTTGATGCGATAGGAAGCTCCGCCCCATACGCGATCCCGGTATTGTACTTTTGCGTTCACGTCGAAACTTACGGGGATGGAAGACATATATCTTACCATTACGGAAGGCAGCAATGTCAGGTCTTCATTCAGCCATAGGCGATAGCCGGTGGTGAAGAAGAGGTGAGGGAGCAGTTTACCCCGTTTTACGGAATCGGCGGTGATACGATCGTTATCGAATTTTATATCGAATGGAACGATATTTTGTGCGGAGATACCCGCGAAATAGTCAGCGGAGTAAAG
This sequence comes from Chitinophaga pendula, assembly GCF_020386615.1. Lineage (NCBI taxonomy): Bacteria > Pseudomonadati > Bacteroidota > Chitinophagia > Chitinophagales > Chitinophagaceae > Chitinophaga > Chitinophaga pendula. The sequence continues at coordinate 721,172 of NZ_CP077769.1, read as the reverse complement.
CCATAGGCCTGCGCTGATGTCGGGTTTCCAGCGATTCAGCTGTCCGTATCCACCGATTGCCGGATCGTTGGGGTCCAGCAAATTGAGTTTGCGGGCATCCAATGATATGGATTGCATTCCTACGGAAATACCGGCGCTCAGTGCGGTACGCGGAGCTATACCAATATGGTGTGCATACGTACCTGCTACAGAGAACCTGCTTAGTGGGCCGGTGCGATCATTGATAACGGTGAGGCCTACGCCGGCGTGTGGTTCTGGCGCTTCATAGTCTTTCCAGTATGCTTTTCCGCGGGGATTTTCGCCCTGAGGATCAAAACCTGTTGGAGAAGAATGTGGAAAATCGGATTTACGCAGTGGACCATGTACGGTCAGATAAGTGGTGACAGGAGATCCGTTCAGCCCTGCCCATTGATGGCGATGGCTGGCACGTACATCCCAGTAGTTCTCAATACCTGCTACTGCCGGGTTGACAATGAAGGTATTCATGATATACTGTGTGTAGTGCGGTTGTTGCTGTGCGTGACCGTTAATATATACAGTCATTACCAGCAGGATCATCACAAGATATTTCTTATTCATTTGCAACGTATTTGTCGGAGAGGCTAGGTACCGGCTGACTGACTGATCGTTACCAGGTCAGGCAGGCAGCCGGTGCTTTGCATTAATTACTCAACACCGTAAACTCGGTACGTCTGTTTTGCTGACGACCTTCCGGATTGTCTGTACCATCAGGATTTTCGTTAGGAGCGATTGGTTTGCTTGCTCCATATCCTTTGTATTTGAGGCGGCTACGATCGATACCTTTTTCCACCAGGTATTCCAGGCAGCTTTTCGCTCTCGCTTCAGACAGGCGCTGATTGAATTTCTTACCTCCTTTGCTATCCGTGTGCGCACTGAGTTCGATCACTCTTTCCGGATGCTGGTTGAGTACTTCTACCAGTTTATCCAATGCCGGATATGATTCCGGACGTAAAGTGGCTACGTTGAAGTCGTAATACACATTTTCCAGTATTTCTGGTTTGGCAGGCGTCACGATCTTCACCAGGCAAAGCTCCGGTGTGGTCAGCGTCAGCGATTCATCATCTGCCGGCACGCTTACCTGCAATGTATTACCATGGTATCCATCTGCTACGGCTTCTGCCTTCAATGGCTGGTAGTCCGGCAGATTGAATGCGTAGGAACCATCTGCGCCTGTGATCTGTGTATGTATGATCTTATTATCCTGTGCGGGATCGACGATATTGACGGTGGCACCGGGCAGTGGTGTATGGCCATCGCAGCTTACCACTATACCTGATATCTTTTTGGGCAGTCTGTCACGATGTAGTGAGAACAGTTCCAGGCAACATTCTGCGGAGCGATCGGAACTGAGGAACACCTCTTCGAGGATGTTCTTTACGGTGCCTCTGTTTACGAAATAGATATCATCCTTTATGGAGTTGACCGGGTGACCGAAATTCACCGGCTCGGACCATTTGCCGATAGATCCTTTGCTGTAGAAGAAATCATATCCACCCATGCCTACGCGGCCATCGCCGGAGAATACTAATGTTGCGGTGGGCGCATAGTAAAAAGGCGCTTGTTCATTATCGGGGGTATTTATCACCTCTCCCAGGTTAGCAGCAGGTCCTACTTTTCCATCTTCGCTGATAGGTGCATACCAGATATCGAATCCGCCATAGCCACCGCTTCTGTCGCTGGCAAACAACAGGAACTTACCATCAGGCCATACAAAGGGCTGTTGGGTGTTGGCACCAGGTACATTGATAGTAGCATCCAGCAATACGGGGTCGCTCCATTTATCTCCATTTCTTTTGCTGGTATAGATAGCGGACGTCTTTTTACCATTTGCAATTGTCCAGCGGGTTAGGAACAGTGCCTGTCCGTCTGGTGTGAGGCTTACTACGCCCTGGTGGCCGGCAGCAGGTTGTGGTAGTTCGGTTTTTGTGATCTTACCAGCTACGCCGTTCACTACTTCAGCTTGGTATACCCTGTTGATGTACACATGGCTTCCGGATTTGTTATCCGGGCGGGTGGAAGTGAAGAGCAATTTGTTTTCATCGAGCCATACGGGTGCGTAGCTTGCGCCTGTTGCATTCAAGCCTGCACCTGCTTTGTTGATGGTATAAAGGTGTAAATCCTTTTTGCCCAGCTGTTCCTGAATAAAGCGCAGGTTTTTCACTTCGCGTTCGGCAGCTGTACGATATTTATCTTCTGTGCTGTATCCTTCCAGGAAATAGCTGAATGCTTTTTCTGCCTCCGCATATTTCGCCAGCGCTCGCAGGGAGGTAGCGTAGTAATATGGCGCTAGCGGATATTTGGTTTTATCGAACTCCAACACTTCTTCGTACCAGGGGGCCGCCTTTTGGTAGTTGTTGAGCTGGCGGTAGCTATCTGCCAGCTGATATACGGCTTGTTGTTCACTGCTGGCGTTAGCTACAGGTTTCAATACAGAACCCTGAGCTACGTAGGGGTTATAGGCCTCTTTGCGTACCTTTTTACGGTTGCCCAGGTATTTTTCATAATACTGAGCAGCAGAGGCGTAGTCGGCCCTTTTATAATAGTTATCGGCGGCCTTCAGATAGTCGTATGTGAACTGTGCATTTGCATGGATCACACTGAATAGTATGGTTGCCGTGAATAAGATTCTTTTCATGAGTTTTTCGTGTTTGGAGTGGCTTGTTCCGGTTGCTTTGTTTTAACTGATATCGTCGTAGAGAAGCGTTTATAATCTCGGGCACACGAATTCTACTTCTGGTGTTCTTGCTTTTCTTCTTCCGATGAAAGAGATTGATATTTCAAAGCTGTTAGAGCCATTGGCTATTTTGCCGAGGTCGGAGGTGTTGATATCATAGCTTGCGCCTATCATCATGCCTTTGTAGGTAAAACCTACGTAAGGAGATAATGCATCTTCAAAGCGATAGTTGGCACCCAGCATCAGGTCGGTACCAGGGGCTGCGAGTACCTGTGCGTAGGCGCCTACCATTTTCTCCTGAGCGGAGCCTTGCTTCATGTATAAGATATTAGGCGTAAGGCTTACTTTATCAGAAAGTACCATCCTGATACCTGCGTGACCGGTGAAGCGCAAGGGGAAGCGGGCATCTCCTTTAGTGCTGAACTGATCCTGTGGGCGGGTAAGATGCGATACGGAGAAGCCCCCGAAGATGTTATATTTTTTACCCGGTTGTGCATCATAATACAGTACGCCTGCGCTTGCATCAAACGAGGCAGCGGTATTACGTGTCAGTCCATCCCTGGAAGCATTGCCCGGGTTGTAACCGGTGATGGGATTCCATTGGTCACCAAAGGTGAGTTTGGAAGGATTGAACTTACGCTGTATGAATCCCAGCTGTAAGCCGAATACGAGGCGGTGGGTTTCAGCTGGTCCCAGTTTCACACCGGAATAAGAGAAGCTGCCATAGCCGGTTGTATAATTATATCCGCCATCGCCTGCAGATTGATTGAGGACACTTACGCCAAAGTTGGCATTTTTACCAGTGGAGATATCTCCGGACACGCCGAATGTAGAGAACGGGCCACTTACATTTCCCCATTGTGTACGGTAGATAGCTGATACTCTGTAGTCGCCATCAAAGGCACCGGTCAGGGAAGGGTTTAGCCAAGCCGGGTATACATAGTATTGTGTAAAATGTGGATCGGCCTGTGCTTTGACTTTCATCGCTGCAAACTGGATAGCGACCAACATAAACAGGGCCACGATAGTATTTTTCATTTGCTGTCAGTATTATGCATGAACAATTTTCTTGAGTATATCAGTCTGTTACTTCAGGATGGTTACGTAACCTGTCAGAGGATCAAATCCATTCTTCAGCCGTATTACGTAGTAGTAGGTAGCGAGGGGCAGGACCTTACCATTGCTGGTACCATCCCATGCTGTACCGTATCCTTCGGAGCGGAATACCCGCTGTCCGTACCTGTTAAACACTTCCACTATGCATCCGGGATACTCTGACAAGTTGGTGATCACCCACTTGTCATTGATGCCATCACCATTAGGTGTAAATGCATTGGGCGGATTCACCGGTTTGAGCACTTTGACGGTCACTACATCGGTAGCGGCACAATTACCATCTCCGGTAGCGGTGAGTGTATAGGTTTCATCTTTCATCGCTTTTAATGTTGGCTGGAGTACGGTAGCGTTTACCAGATCGCCCGGAGGGGTCCAACGGAAGGTCAGCGCCGTAGGATCGTTGGCGGTGGCTTTGAAGGTTACGATGGTTCCTTGAGTTACAACGAATGAAGGGCCGGCTTCTATAATGGGTTGCAGATATACTGTCACTGGTTTGCTAGCGATTTCGGAGATACAACCCGCAGCGTTTTTAACGGTAAGTTTTACGGGGAATACGCCATATCCTGTATAACGTTTCACCGGATTACTATTCGATGCGGTGGTGCCATCGCCGAAGTCCCATGCCCAGGACTTGATAGTACTGTTAGGAGCGGTGCTCTGGTCAGTGAATACATTATCTGCTCCCTGACAAAGTACGTCGGGTTCTACTGTGAATGCAGCTACCGGCTGATCGAAGAAAGCATCCAGGGCTTTCTCTGTCCTGTTGGTACATCCAAAGGCGGATTTGGTTATTAGGACGATATTGAACGGACCTTTTGTGGCGTAGGTATGGGTTGGATTAAGGTCGGTGGCAGTCGCGCTTCCATCGCCAAAATTCCAGGTATATGTCAATGCACTATTATCTTCTGATCTTGACTGGTTGGTGAACAGCGCTTTTCCTTCCGGCATACAAATAGTGGCAGGCAGTGCAAAGTCTGCTACCGGCAGTGGTCTTACGTTGATCGTAGCACGACCGGTATCACTTTCACAACTGTTGTTACTTACAGCGACGAGTTTCACCTCATAGGTCCCCTTTGTACCATAACTACGGGTAAACGCCGCATTGGTATTATAGGTAGCGGTTGTACCATCACCGAAGGCCCATTTCCAGGAAGTGATATTACCTGTAGACTGATCGTTGATATTGGCAGCGACACCCAGACAAACGTTCTGATCAGCGGTAAAAGTGGCGACTGGTTTAGGATATACTGCTATTGTAGTGGATACTGAATCGGAACAACCCGCATCTGTATCGAATATGTACCAGATAGTATGTGTACCGGCACCAGCAACGGAAGGTGTGAAGTTGCCCGTCGCATCTGTACCTGGTCCGCGATAACGTCCTTTACCTACTACGCCATTCTCCACTTTTGCATTAGATAAGGCGATTGGACCTTTTTCGTTGATACATACACCAGCTGGCGGAGCGAAACTCAATTTAGGTTTCAGGTTAAATTTAATATCTGCCACGGAGTCTTTCGTACAACCTTTATCGGTCGTCACGGTATACTTCACTGTATAGGTACCAAATGTGCTGTAGGTGTGGGTTGGGTTAGCCACTGCCGATGTGTTCGGGTTGGCAGGTGTTGCGTTGGCATCACCAAAATTCCAAGCATAGGTAGTAAAGGTCTGTGCGTCGGGTACAGTCGTATTACTTGTAAACTGCACTATACCATCTACCGGTAAACAATCCTGTGGATAGTTATATGCCAATCTAGGTTTGGCGTATACCGGAATGACCTTTTTAACAGTATCGCTCACACAGAGGTCGCTTACTTTTACCACATGCTGAATCGTATAACTGTTATAAGCGGCGTATGCGGCTGTTTGTGGGGTAGCATCTGCTACGGTTACGTTATTACCGTTGCCGAAATCGTAGTACCAGGATTTCAGCGGCGCCGTTCCTCCATAGGTGGAATTATCGGTGATGGTAAGGTTGCTGCCTTCGCATATGGAAGGTGAGGATGTGGTGAAGCTAGCTACTGGTATTGCAGCTACTGTAATTTGTTTTTCTGCAGTACCTACGCAACCATCTTTGGATATTACCGTCAGTTTTACGGTGGGGGTACCGACAGCCAGTACTTTTTTGGCGTTTTCTGTTGTCTGTGTTGTTCCATCCGGGAATTCCCATTTCCAGCGATCGAGATCAAAACCACCGGTCCCTGGTTTAGCTTTCAGGTATACGGTATCTTTTACACAGCCAGTGAAGTCATAGGTAAAGTCTGCATCCGGTTTGTTTTTTACGATCACTTCGAACTTCACATCTTCGGTATGTGTACAGTTTTCTATACTAGGATGTGTGGATGAAATGGGTATTTGATAATTGCCTGTTGCACTAAATTCGTAAGTACCAGGCAGGGTATATTTATAATAGGTCACTCCTTTAATTATTGCAGTGCCGGCAGCAACCGGTGCGTTATCTATTACATCTGCATTAGGGGTAATAGCGGTACCGAGCTGACTGATCCTCCAAACCATTTTCGTAGGCTGATAAGCAACTAGTACGGATAGCTTTACAGGTGTACGTGTACAGGTGAAGTCATTGGAGGTACCGTTGTTATTGTATTCGTTCTGAATAGAGCCGACTACGTTAAGGTTATTGATTAACGTACCTGCATTGTAGCCATAACTTTCCACACTTCCCAGCCCGTAGGTAACTGCTGTAAAAGCGGAATCACTTTGTACGATACACTGTGCCTGCGCTGCTGTCCATCTCTTAACGACCACCGAATATCCGGCCAGGTTAGGTACGGGATAGGTATAAACACTACCGGGGGTAGTGGCAGCGACACCATCTATTGTCAGCGAGGCGATCCCTGGTGTAGGGATTACCAGTGTGAGGTAGTTGATCCGGATGCTTTCTCTTGTGTTGCGATAGAAGCCGATTCTTTTAATGGCTTGTTCTATGGGGCTGATATACACCATCTCCGGGTCTCCATCGCCACCAGTATTGGGACAGGCGCCGGAGGACGCCATAAACTGGGCGATCAATACGGGCTTGTCGGATTCTATGTAATCGGCCGTGTTACTATTGAACTGGTAGTAGGAGTTAGCAATCAAACCTGTTAGTACTACACCATTTCTTTTCACTACTGCGGTAAGATCTTTGACAACTACTTTATAGATATTGGTCATCAGGCTGGCAGATCCGCTGCTGTTAGAGGTTGGCGCCAGGATATAACGTTTACCCCAGGCCTGGAAGGGAAATACCTGTTGCATATTATTATCACCGCTACCTCCACTCCCCGGCGTACAGCTGATAGCAGTACGGCTACTACCGGAGTATACAGCTACGGGGGCACATCCACCCGTCGTATTAGATGTTACTTTAACTGTTGTACCCGTCAGTTCATTTCCTCTGCCGCCGGTCAACATGGCACCTACTACCTGGTAGGCTTGTCCTCTGTTAAGTGTTACGTTAAAAGGAACTCCCGCCGGCCGGCCATTTCTGGTCGGCACGGAAGGAGTGATCTCAACTACTGTATTGTCTTCTTTGGCTATTACGTACATCCAGGAAAAACAGTTATCCGCATAGTTCTGCTCACTGTTTACGGAGATATAGGAATATCCCCATGTCTCTACCGGCATCAGCGTAGTGGCGCCTGAGGATGCGCTACCATAGATATGCGCGTAGGCAACGATAGGTACATCGCTGACGATCTGAATGGCTTTGTTTGAAAATACGCCTTCACCACCGGTACCCCCAAAGCTGGGCGGTACGGAATAGAGACGAGCATCGAAGGTACCCGCTTTCGGTATATTTTCTGTAGCAATTACCGTGTTGGCGGGTATGGTATAGTTTCTTACCCAGGTGGTTCCGAAGATACGGACGGTTACGTTGGCCGGTTGTTCAGCACTTAGGTATAGCACCATCTCCTGGCTGTTACTTTGTCCAGGTTCCATGAACTGATGGTGGCCATATCCTACCCAGAATTCCTTTCCTCTGTTTGAGAGGTTCTGAGCGGACGCGAACAGACTGAGTAATAGCAATACGACTGTTCCGAGGAAGTGGTACGACCGTTTACTCAATCGTTCTATGAGCGGATAATGTGTTAAAATTCCTGACATCAATGATTGTTTTAAAATGATGACCAGATCAACTTTTTGGTGTGGGCAGTCAGCTGGTTATACTGACTGCCCATGTTTTGTTTTATTGTTCTTTGCTTACGGGCAATCTGTTATTCATTTTACCTTAGGAGGTTAATTGAGCCTTTCTTATCTACTGAAGAGCCATCTATTAATTTAACTCTGCACACATAGATGTATACACCGGAAGGCGCTGGTTTACCTTTGTAGGTACCATCCCAACCTCTGCTCTGCGTATTCGTTTCGAATACTTTTTCACCCCATTGGTTGAAGATCATCAGGTGCATTTCGCGGATGATGTATCCATACACTTTCAGTTCATCATTCAGGCCATCGCCATTTGGTGTGAAGGCATTTGGTATGAATATGCCATCAGGCAGGGTCTTTTCTGTCACTGGTGCGGAGATCTTATCTTCACAGCCTTTTGCTTTAACGACCAGTGTTACACTCTGTGCCGGACGCAGGCCTGATATTGTATGGGTCAAGCCCAGGGTACCGGAAGACGGTGTAGACCATGTCGTACCGGCATCTGTAGACACCTCGTAGGCCAGTGCATTAGGTATAGCAGCCCATTTGAAGCGGAGTGTGTTGACACCTATTGAATCCACCGTCACTACCGGCGTAGCCAGTAAGGGCAGCACTTCGATCGTTGCCTTCGCACGGGTAGCGCCTATACAACCAGCTTTCACGGATTCTACATACAGGTATCCGGATGCTGACGCCTGGCTTATGGTATAGCTGGCACCGGTGCCAACTAGTGTACCACCTGTCGGCGCATCGTACCAGTTGTAGGTTACTCCGGCCACCGGATTCTGCACGTTAAATGTTGCATCAGTACCCACGCACACTTTGGCAGAATCTTTCACTAACGCTACATCTACTGGTGCATTCACTACCACTTCCTTGGTGGTATCCCCGATACAGCCTTCTGCAGCTATGATGCTGAGTTTTACGTTACGGGTACCGGGTGTGGTGAAGGTCTTAGTCGGATTTTTGATACTGGCGGTTGTATTGTCTGCAAAGTCCCAGTTCCACTTGCTTACGCCTACACCTGTAGAGGTAGTTACGGAGCCATCAAACTGTGCAACATCTCCGATACAACCAGAGTAAGCTGTAGTAAAGTCAACCACTGGGGCTGCAACCACATTTACAGGCAGTACTATTTCCAGGCTATTTCCACAGCTTTCGATATCCGGATGTTTCATGATGATAGGCACATAGTAGGTTCCAGGTTTCGAGAATACATAGTCTGCGGCTACGGAGTACCTGTAATATGTTTTACCATTCACTATTACCGTTGCATCGGGCACCGGATCATTCTGCACCACATCAACATTAGGTGTGAGGTTAGCGACTTTGCTGAACTGCCAGGTCAATACCTGTGGTTTGGTAGATACCAGCAGTGAGAAGCGGAATGGTGTCTTAGCACAAGTGTACTTGCTGGATTCACCAGTATTGAAGACGTTATTGAATGAAGGCAGGATGTTCAGGTTTTTCACCAGTGTACCTGCGTTGTATCCATAACTCTCTACACTACCCATTCCATAGGTGATAGCGGTAAAGGCGGAATCACTTGTTACGATACATTGTGCCTGTGCTGCATCCCAACGTTTCACTACTACTTTGTATCCAGGCATGTTAGGATGTGCATATACGTGGTCAAATACATTGGAACCATCTATCGTCAGGGAGGTTACTCCATTATCCGGGATGATCAGCGTCAGGTAGTTTACATCGATACTTTCTTTTGTATTACGATACAGACCTACCTTTTTGATACCCTGTTCAATCGGACTTACATATATCATTTCAGGGTCACCATCGCCATTTGTATCAGGGCAAGAGCCTGAAGAGGACATGAACTGAGCGATCATCACCGGTTTATCGGCTTCGATACGATCGGCAGTATTACTTTCATATTGATAGAATCGGTTGTTGATCAGACCCGTTAAGGCAACACCATTTCTTTTCACTACAGTGGTCGGATCTTTCACCAGTACACGGAAGATGTTGGTTGATAATACTGTAGCGTTATCACTTTGTGAAGTCGGCGCTGTCAGGTAATTACGTCCCCATGCCTGTGATGGGAAGTTCTGTTGGATGTAGTTATCACCTGAACCACCAGCGCTACCACCACAACCGAGGCCTGTACGGCTGCTACCAGAGAATACGGCTACAGGGAAACATCTGCCATCTGCATTCTGCACGGAGCGTATCCGGCTGCCAGACAGGTCGTATCCTTCTGATCCCGACTGTATAGCGCCAAGCACCTGGTAGACCTCTCCTTTATTCAGGTTCACTACAAACGGTACATTTGCTGCGCGGCCACCAAGTGTGGGTCTTGCCGGTGTGATCTCTACTGCTGTATTGTCCTGATCGGCTATTACATATAACCAGGAGTATGTGTTGCTACCATAGTTTTGTCTGGAACCCAGTGAGTAGTACTCGTATCCATAGGTACCTACCGGGAGCAGCATAGTGGCACCAGAAGAAGCACTACCGTAGATGTGAGCATAGGCTACTATCGGCGTATCACTTTCGATGCTGATACCTTTGCCAGACAGTCCTTCCGCCAGCAAACGGGCATCAAACAAGCCGTTCTTAGGTATGAGGTCACTGCTGATCACGGAGTTAGCAGGAATATGATAGCGTTTCACCCAGGCAGTTCCATTGATCCTTACGGTTACGTTGGCTGCTGCTTCCGCACTCAGATAGAGTACCATACTTTGTGTATTATCACTACCAAAGAACTGGTGGTGGCCATAGCCTACCCAGAAGCGGGTACCTCTGTTGGAGCTATCTGCAGGCTGCAAGATCGGAGGTGCTCCTGTTGTACCACCTGTCAGACCGGTGAATTTATCCAGGTAGGTCAGATCTGTTTCAGATACGACGTTGGCGATGTCATCGACTTTGCTTGTAGTACGCACCTGCCAGGTGTTGGCAGCATCTGTACGACCCAGTCTTGTATCTGTTTCTTTCTTCACAAAACCTTGCCAGGAGTCTACATAGTATAATTGATATTCGAATTTGTAAGGGCCAGTACCTGTTGCATCTACGTCAGTGTAGAAGTACAGGTGTTCGGAGTTAGCAGGTAATGCTGGCGGTATTACACCTGAATACCTTCTAACATTTACTTCAGTCGGTACATTAGCACCTGGTGCCCAAATGATCTTGGTCACGGTATCTGTACCGAACATAAATGTCTGCGTTGTACCAGGTGCAGGAACTGCTGGAGTTGCGGGTAACACGGGTGGCAGTACGGATGGGAGGAATTCATATGCTCCCATATCCGGTACGCCGGTAGTCAACGTAGTGGGTCTTGGATTGTTACCGAAATCTTTATCGTTATCAGCTACCTGTACACCACGACCATGGATTGCCCATGATTCAGGGTTGGTAGCATCAGGTTTCAGTTCTTCGTCATTAACGAATGCTGGTTTATACACAATGGAGCTCAGATCAAGTATTGCAGCATCTCTCCAAGCCTGCAGCGTATTGTAGTTAGCCGCTGGCGTACCTCTTTTCACCAGTACATTACCTGTTGTATAAAGGGTATTATAGTCACTGTTGATATTATCTGAGTTGTATACATACATTGCATTACCACCGCCACCGTGGGAGAAGATGTTATTTCTCAGTACTATGTTACCATAGGTAGAAGAGCTATGGTAGAAGTAGCCGGCCACGTTGTTGGAGGAAGAAGTTGCCGTGCTCTGTATGGAGTTATTATAGTAGTTCACATTGGCACTGTTATAACTATACAATGCGTAAGAGCTGGAACCACTTGTTTTGATACTTACCACGTTGTTCACAACACGGTTGGATTTGGAGTAATAGTTATCCAGACCGTAGAGTGTACCCGTATTAGCAGTTAAAGCATTGATTTTATTGCTGGCAATATTACCTGGTTCTTTCTGCTGGGCCTCACAGGTATTCATATAGATACCATAGGCTGTGCCGGTAACATTGCTGATCTTGATATCGTTACGGGTTACCTGATAGGAGCTATCCGCGTAAGAGTTATTGATACCATATACGCTGGAAGCCATTGGCGTAGCGATGGTGATCCTGTTGTTGTTCTGCACCAACCGGTAAGTGTAGTTGGTATAGATAGCATTGGCGTAAGGGGTGTTGATGATATTGCTGTCTATTACGGGGCCAGGTGCGGATAATGTCCTGGATGCGCCGGCATAGTAGATACCAGTGGCACCATTGGTGATAGTATTACCTTTGATGACGTTATTTTTCCCTTTGATATTATTAGCATAGACACCTACTATACCTGTTCCGGTACTGTTGGTTACCGGTAATACGATCTTATTGTTTAACAGGCTGTCTTCAGCGGCCAGGTTAGCGAGTTCGATCGCACGTGCGTTGGTACCGCCGGTAGGTTTAAAGGTGATATCACGATAAGTGATGTAGCTGGCGCTATCCAGTTTGAGGACATAGTTAGTGGCGGATGCCGGTGCAAAGGTCAATATCACACTGCTGGCATCATTATTTGCACTCTGGAAGGTTACACGGCTGTCTACGCCAGCACCAGCGATCTTATGCATACGGATCTGTTCTGTATAGGTACCCGCTGCCACATTAAAGGTAACGGCGCCGGTGATACCACATTCCAGGGCGGCCACCGCAGCTGTAAATGACTGATAGTTCTTCGCACCTGTAGGCAGCGCAGGGTTGATGGTGTAAATACCTGCCAGTAATGCGGGGTTCATGTTAACATGTACCACTGCAGAGTAGGCAACCTGTCCGCCACATGTGATCTTACAACGGAAATAGTTATTCTGACCCAGTTCTGTTTTGAAATTAGGGATGAACAGCGGATCGCTGATATCTGTCCAGGTGGTGCTGGTAGCAGTAGCTGCGCTTTGCCACTGGTAGGTTTGAGTACCGCCGCTGGAGTTACCGGTGAGGTTCAGTGCGATCTCTGTACCCAGACAGATGCCGGAGTTCGGGATAGCTACAGATGTACCCCCGGTAGGCGGAGCCGTACAAGCAGGTATGCTGATCTCAAAGGCGCCCACGTCAGGTTTGGTCGTGCTTCTTGTTGTGCCTACTATATCAGAGGTCACCTGTGGTATAGGGGTGCCGGTATTATCCATCGGAGAAATCACCGAGGCGAGGTTACCGGTATTTACGTCTGCGTATACCGGATCGATGCTGGTACTATTGGCGTCTTTCGCGCTGGCGGCTTTCCAGGAAGCCAGATCTGGTTGGTTTGTACCATTGTAACCTACGTTATTGTCGGTACCACCACCTTTTACATAGTAGTTGTTATAGTCAGCATCAATACCTGTCAGGTCAGCAGCCAGGTAGATTGCATGTTTGCTACCCGTACCACCTCTGGTGATGGTAATGATATTATTTTTGAAATCAATATCGCTTGCATCACTTGTCTGATAGAAGCCTCTGGAAATAGCGGTGCTGGTATTAGTTATATTATCCAGTGAGATAGTGTTGTGATAGTATTTAACGTTATCACTGCTTGCATTGTACAGGCCATATTGACTACCACTACCATTAATATTATACATAATGTTATTGGCAACAATACTAGGTGTACCTACAGCGTCGGCGTAGCTATGGTAGATACCGTAGAAATCGTTGGTAGAGGTCACATCTCCGCCATAAGGGTTAAAGATCTTGTTTTTGGAGATCGTCAATCCGGGGCTACCGGCTGTAGAGATATAGATGGCATAGTAAGAGAAGCCAAAGTTAGTCCGGGTGGGACGACTGATACTATTACCTTCTACCAGTGTGTTGCTGCTATAGGCCAGGTATATTCCATAATAGTATACATCCTGGAAGTTATTATTGATAAACTTGTTACCGGTAACAGGCTGATCACTGCCACCTACCAATGTAGCACCGTAGTAACCGCCGGTAACAGTATTCTTATCGAACACGTTGTTATCACAGAGCGTAGTACCACTGCTGGTAGTACCGGACTCACTGGAGTTAATAATAATACCGCTATATCCGCTACTGGTGGAAGTATTATTGACAATGATCTTGTTACGGGTAAAGATGTTGTTGTCGGCATTGTTGATCAGCTGTACGCCGTAACCATAGGAACCTGTACCGGTAGCATCGATGGTCAGGCTATCAAATCTGATATAGTCCGCTCTCCTCAATTTGATCACCGCACGTTCGTCTGTATTGGAAGAGCTAAACTTGATCACGTTACCATTACCATTAAAGGTGATGGTATTCACAGCAGAAACACCGGCTATACTATCGAGCACCAGTTGTTCATTATAGGGTCCGCTGTTGGGCACCACGTTAAACACCACCGGTCCGGCTATACCACACTGTAAAGCGATCCTTGCTGCGTCAAAACTGGTATAGTTCGTGCCGCCGGTTGGTAATGCCTTATTAATAGTATAGGTACCTGCGGGCAGGGCCGGATCTACGGTCAGCAGTACGGGTGTAGAGTAAGCCGTATTGCCATTACAGGTGAGTGCTACCCGGTAATACAAAGTGGTAGAGGCCACTATAATCGTATCCGGTATACTCAACACATTACCTATAGCGGTAAATGGTCCACCTGTGCTGGTAGCGGTCTGCCATTGGTAGGTCTGTCCAAGGCCCATAGAAGCACCCGTCAAACCAAGTGATACGGATGTGTTGATACATACAGGTGTCTTCGATACCGTAGCGGTACCACCAACAGGGGGCACAGTACAGGGTGCAGGCGTATATTCATATGCACCGATATCAGGCGTAGTTGTACTACGGGTGACATTTACAATGTCGGTAGCTACATCGACATTGGTACCGCGGTTATCCAGCGAAGCACTGGTAGGTTTATAGTTACCTGCAGTCGGATCTTCGAAGAATGGGTTAACCGTCATGGAGTTTGCGTCAAAAGAAGAGGCGGTCTGCCAGTTGGCGAGCGTTGCTTGTGCCGCATTATTATAGAAGCCAATATTAACAGCTCCTGTAGTGGAGGAAATGAAGTAGTTGTTCCTGTTCACCACATAGCTACCGCTGGTAGTGGTAAAGTGAATGGCTGTTTTGCTACTTTGTCCGCCACGGGATATGGAGATGAGGTTATTTACAAAATTAACACCATCTGCCTGAGAGGTCTGATAATAACCACGCGTCACATATGCATTCGTAGAGTTGGCGGAAGGAGCATCCAGTGAAATCGTGTTATGCAGATACCAGACGTTGTCTGAACTGCTATTGTAGATACCATAATGATCACCATTACCATTCAGACCATATATCAGGTTATTGGTAACATAGTTCTCCAAGCTGCTCAGTGCATCTACGGAGGTAAAATAGATACCATAGAAAGAACCCGTATTGGTACTAGCGCCACCAAATGGATTGGTAATGCGGTTACGGGTGATCAGTGCTTTGGTATTCAGATCCGTTAGGTACACGCCATAGAAAGAGGTTACTGTCGTACGGGCAGGACGGCTAAATGTATTCGCCTCTACCAGTGCGTTAAAGGACCCGCTCAGGTAAGCACCATAGTTATAGAAATCAGTAAATTTATTGTTGACGATCTTATTATTCCCGTTCGCATCGTTGATGCTACCCACCATAACAAAGCCGTAGTAACCACCGATCACCGTGTTATTACTGAAGGTATTGTTATCACATTTGGCAGCACCAGTTGTGGTGGGAGAAGTGTGAGAGCTGGATATCACGATACCAGCATAACCGGTGTTGGTGCTGGTAGTATTGATGAGTATTTTACAGTTATTGATCGTATTGAAATCCGCATCATTGATCAATTGTACACCATATCCGTATTCTGATCCGGAGGCGCCTTTCGCCTGTATCACCAGGTTATCAAATTTAATATAGTCTGCTCCGTCCAGTTTGATAACTGCGCGTTGTCCACCGGCTGTAGAGAGGAAAGCCAGGGTATCGGCATTACCGTTAAAGGTAACAGTATTGGTAGCAGATGCACCGGGCACCGGCGTCATGATCAGTTGCTCGTTGTACGGGCCGCTGCCTGCGACTACATTAAATATCACGGGGCCGCCGATACCACATTTAATATGATTATAGGCGTCGTTAAAGGAGGCGAAGTTCGTACCGCCGGTAGGCAGTGCTTTATTAATAGTAAAGGTCCCTGATACGGCTATCGGGGAAGTAACCGTTACTGTACCGGAGGTTGCGGTAGCGCCGCCGGTGGTACAGGTTACTACGCAACGATAGACCGTACTTACGGTCTGTGTACCGGTATAATTACTGGCAGTGGCACCGGCTATGTTAGTCCAGGTGCCGCCGGGAGCAGGAGAAGATTGCCATTGATAGGTCAGCCCTGAAGCTACGGTAGTACCTGTAAGACTTAATGTAAAAGTACCTCCTATACAGACAGATCCTGTATTGGTTTGTGCAGTACCTGCTGTTGGCGTTCCTGTACAGGGAGCCGCAGCTGTCCATCTGAAAGTCAGGTTAGGACGGGTATTTTCATCTCCGCTATTATCAGTTTCGATCGTACCACAGAGGTTATCTTCATCATCTGCCCGGTAAGTGTGTGAAGCCACAAAAGGTAGCCCCGTTGTCCAAGGTACCAATGGGTTGTTAGTATAGAATAATCCACTGTTCGTTGCAGGATCACCGTTACAGACTTCGACTACCAGGTTATCTGTACCATTCCAGAAGAATCCGCTAACGAAGTTGAAGGTGTTGGCACCCACGACTGGCGTATAGTCTACCGGACCATATAAACTAGCCCCTGTAGGTACCCAGCTATTAAGATCCAGGTTCGCGGCGGCAGTAGTGCCCAGTTTAATGGCATATTGTTCTATCTTCCCGCCGGATTGAAGGTTGGTCACATTGATCTTAAGCCCGCTAATCATACCGGGGCCCATACCTGCTGCCCTTAATTCGGCAGCAGTGAACAGATACTGTGCACGGGTTCCTTCATAATAGTCTTGTAAGGGACAGGGATAGGAAGTTGAGCCGTTGCCTGTAGTGCCTGTGCCGATGCTGATGTCCACCTGCGCAGTCAACTGCGATACAAACGAAAGCAATACAACAAGTAGTATAGCTGTTTTGCGCAGAATAGGAACAGTAGAATTTCTCATATATGGTGATCGTTTTTATAATTGTTTGTACTTACCAGAAAAATGTTGTACTACCGCCAATTCCCTCTCGTCATGTATGACGACAGGGGAGAACGGGCATATATTTGTCCGTCGGTTCGTTGCTTGCCTCACTCCTACCGGAGCTGTCTGTATAAGGTGGTCTTTGTATGACGCTGTAACTGGTAAAAATCCATGCCCCAGACGTCCCTGAAATATTGCACCACCATTGCTTCTTTTCTTCGTAATCGCTCTTTCGCCGCATCTCTTTCCACACCGCTTATATCATCCAGTATCCGTTCAATACCAGCTCTTCCGTCTATCAACATGATCTCCATCGTCTGCATGAAATCCTGTTCAGGATCACGCATAGCAAAGGCATTTACAAAGCCGCTGTTTTGTGCTGTTGCATCGCTTACATCCTCGCAGGATGAACAATAAAGAGAGAAAGAGATATGCTTGAACCCTGCCGGATACTTGGCAGGCTGATAAAGGATATTACCAAACTCACGGGAAACAATGCCCTGTATTAACTTCATCCGTACAGAGTCCGCACGTTTACAGGATGGTACCGGCTCATAAGAAGGGGCCGCATAGAACATCACACCTTCTACCAGCCAGATAGATTTATTATCGTTATGGCTGCTAACCTGATCATATACTGCCGGAGCAGCATTATTGACCTGTAAAGCAGCTGACGTTACCACGCTATTCGGCGAAGCTACTGGTAGGATGCCGGTCTGCACCTGTTCAAGCTGTATCGGCATCGCACCTGCTTTGAAATCGCTTACAGCTACTTCTGTAGTTTTATACCCGGCTATACACAACTCCAATATAGCATCTTCTTCTACCGCTGACAGTTCAAATGTTCCTTCATTACCTGTAGCAGTACTACGTTGAGTACCTTTTACGCTCACCGTTACTCCCTGCAATGGTTGGTGCGTACCCGTGAGTACCATCCCTTTTACAAAGATTGTCGGCTGCAGACCGGCATCTACCAGGTTTTCATTGATATCGTCGGACCCAAGGCCCATTTTCCGTCTACCAGGACGGATAACAATACGGTTATATACTACTTTATAGGACAGTTCATAAGGACTCAATAATTGCTGCAATATCACGCCTACACGCTCGTTACGTACATTGATACTTACTTTACTTTCATTCAATACATCATTGCTTACATAAATAAATGACTCTCCATTGATCGCACCGATAATATCTAATGCGTCACGTAATAAAACATTTTTTAGCTGTACGGATATCTTCTTATCAACCGCACTTGATGCACTGGCAGGATGTGCAGCCAGGATAGTAAAAGCACTGCACAACACTGAAAGTACAAGCATAGGAAGTTCAGCTACCCGCATAAGCATACGGATACTAAACAAGGGCATCATCTGGCACATGTTGCTTGTTATTACACTTCAAAAAATAGGACGCCATTCCAGTCCAGGAGGACCGGTCAGTCAGTCAGCATAATCTGCGTAATTGCACAGGTTTATTTTGCTAGGATAACACTGGTACGTGATGGTTAACTTAACCAGCTGGCACTATCTGATTATTTCTCATTTAAGCGATTTAATTTCGGTTGACTAATAGCAGCAGTTACCCGCGCATCTGATTCTGATTTTGATTGTTTATATTGCCTAAGGCATACGGATCACTTACCGGTGGTAACTCTGGTCCACCTGTATAGTAAAATATCAACAATAAATAAGGCATTACGCCTAATGGATAACCTTATATGGTGTTGTGGTTAGTCCGGTCCTGCCGACGATAATTTTCGTTGTGTCATAATAGGGCTCATTGGTTAACTTAACAATAAAGATATTAATGACAGCTTCCTCCCGATAGCACATATCCTTTTCCACTACTGTCTACACTAAACTTGGCATTAAGTGCGACGGATATCAGCGTGAGGGATTTTTCCAGATCATCGCTGGTACTAAAATCTCCGTAAAAAGCACATTGTCTTATTCTTTCTTCTGTTCTTATGGTGGTGTTATAATATCTCTCTAAGTCATTAACTACGTCTTCAATACTGGCTCCTTTATACACAAATCTTCCCGCCTGCTTCTGCGCAAAATACCTGGCATCACGAGTAGCATCTGCATCTCTTTCCAGCTGACGAAGACTACTATTATACGTTACTCCTTCGTTGGCGCCAATCTCAACACCTCCCTGCCCATGCCCATCTACAGCTACCACCCTTACCTTTCCCGATACCACCGTTACACTAGCGTCGCCATGATCATCCGAAGCAATGTTAAAAGACGTACCCAATACAGTCGTATGAATAAGGGAGGTACTGATCATAAACGGATGTACCGCATCTGTCGCTACTTCAAAAAAAGCCTCTCCGCTCAGATGCACCGTCCTTGTCTTATCCCCGAAGGTTTTCTCACAGGTTAGTTCAGCGCCAGGCTCGAGATATACCGTCGTACCATCCGTCAGCTTCAGCGTCTTCCGTTCTTTCTTGGCGGTAAAGACCTGGCCGGAATTACTATGCATCCAGGTATAATATCCCATTCCCGCTATCAGCAGCAACATGGCTGCCACAGCAACCTTCCACCTGTGTGCCCACATCGTATGTATGTAAGACACCGTGGTCGGCTGAATATGCTGATGTATTCGCTTTAACATTTGTTCCGAGTGGCCCCTGTCCAACGTCCGCGCCTCCGCAGCAATATCTGCCTCGTAAGCAGTCGCCGCCATCTCCTCTAACTCAGAAAGATCTTCTCCGTCCAGATATTGAAGCATCCACTCCCGGTCACCGGATGTCCAGTTCGCTGCCTGTAACCACTGTTTGAGATGTTCCTTTCTGTTATCCACGAGATCATCGATTTAACTTAAATACAACACAATAATTCAAATGGGGGGGTCGCTTTCCCTGTTTTTTACAGAAAAAAACACATTTTTTTTAATAGTATATACAACAATTTACTTCCCAGGTAACGCATACTTTAGTGGGCTTTCTTAAAACGTGGAATTTACAGGGAGGCTGGGAAAATGCATTTACAGGCCGGATAATCAGGAGATAACAACTATTCGTGATAGTTCAGGAACAATAAAAACAGTATAACATATTTATGCTTGGCATTTTTCTGTATATAATCGTTTAGCTTCAACATAGCATCAGACAGGTGTTCTTTCACCGTATTACGCGATATCCTCAACTCATCCGCCACCTCTTCATAAGTCTTACCTTCCAGCTTACAACGTGTGACAATCGTTTGTTTTTTGGGCGATAATTGTGCGATAGCCTGCTCCAGCAAATGATATTGCTCTTCATACATATGCTGCCCTTCCATAGACAAATCGTCCTCCGGATCAACAGACAATAACTTCTTGTACATCGTCTGCTCACGCAAGCGCTTACGTACATAATTCACCGACAAGTTGAAACTGATCACAAACAACCAACCCGCTACCGATTGATGCGCATTGATCTCCTGCCGCTTCTCCCACAACTTCGTAAATACCTCCTGCAATATATCTTCCGTGATCGCAGGCTCTTTCACAAATTTGTAAATGTTCCGGTACACCGCCTCATGATACCGCCAGTATAGGGTATCAAAAGCAGCCACATCATCATTCTTTAGCTGTACTACCAATTCAGCATCCAATGTATTCATATAGCAGGTTTTATATCAATATTGCCCCGCGATATAGATCTATATTGCAGTAATAACACGTTCCGGTTTTCCGGTAGGATAGTCTCGGATTTTCCTCGTAAAATAGCAACAAATACCATCAAGTTATAATTAAAAAATTAAATTATATAAACCATATATATAATTCACATTGATAAGGAAAGTATTCCCAGACGCCCTCCTCATTTGTCCCCCCTTTTTGCCCCCATCACCGCTTTTCACCCTTACGCTACTTGCTATGGCACTGTAAATTATTATTTGTTCCAGATATTTCTATGAACATTTAGAGCGGAGAATGCAGTAATATTGCCGGGCAAAAAACAGACTAGAGCAATGAGAATCGCTATCAATGGATTTGGCCGTATCGGTAGGATCACGTTACGCAGGCTTTTGACCAAGACAGGTATCACCGTCGCAGCTATCAACGACCTTGCCGATGCCACCACGCTCGCACACTTATTCAAATTCGACTCCATCCACGGTATATATCCCGGTGAGGTGTCTGTAGAAGATAATATCCTGATCGTCGACGGACATCGCATTCCCGTCCTATGCCACACCTCACTGGATCAACTCCCCTGGCAGACATTCGATATAGACCTGGTGGCAGAATCCACGGGTAAGTTCACCAGCAGGGCAAAAGCTGCTATCCACCTGCAGGCAGGCGCCCGCCAGGTGATCGTTTCGGCGCCCTCCTCCGAAAAAGACATCCCCACCGTCGTACTGGGCGTAAATGACCACCAGATCGATCTGCTGTCCCCTATCCTCTCCAATGCATCCTGTACCACCAACAATGTTGCTCCGATGCTGAAAGTCCTGGATGACAATTGGGGCGTACTCGACGGATATATTACTACCGTACACTCTATGACCGGCGATCAGAACCTGCACGACGCACCACATAAAGACCTGCGCCGCGCCAGGGCCGCCTCTTCATCAATTATACCAACCACTACAGGTGCCGCCAAAGCCGTCACCACCATTTTCCCTCATCTCGATGGTAAAATAGGTGGCGCCGGCATACGCGTACCGGTACTCAACGGCTCCCTGACCGACTTTACCTGTACACTCGCCAAACCGACAACCGTAACAGCCATCAACAACGCTTTCCTGGAGGCTTCCCAGACATTCCTGAAAGGCATCCTGAAGTATTCCACAGATCCTATCGTATCTGTCGATATCCTGGGTAATACCTACTCCTGCACTTTCGACGCCCCTCTTACCTCTATCGTAGGTGGCCTCGTCAAAGTAGTAGGATGGTATGATAATGAATATGGCTACTCCAGCCGTATGTCAGACCTCATAGACAGGATCAGGCAACTGAAAGGACTGTAATCATCCGACATAACTATTCAACACGCGATCGGCCGCCCTCATGAAAGGACGGCCGATCGCTTTATATGTAGGCATGATAATCAGTTAGACGACTGCACAATCACAATCTTTACCTGTATAGCCACTGTCGGCGGATTGGCAGTACCGCCACCTGGCTGGGAGATCTCTATAGACAACTGTCCCGGCTGGTGCGTATAAGTATAAGATTTGTTCTGATAAGTACTCGGGATAGCTTCGAAAATACTACTGCCACCTGATATATACACAATCACTGCATCAATATCATTCACATCCCTGGTAATCTGAGATACGGCAAAATCTACATAGTAAGTCTTCGTTTGGTTATCAAACTTCCAATCTCCCGTATTGATCGTTTTGTAAATGGTCTGGTTGGGAACAACAACATTTTGAACGGTTTCCTTTTTGCAGCTGGATAAAGTTGAGACACCTATCCCTGCGATGAACAATGGAAGTAATGCAATTAACTTCATATGGTCTTGTAATTAAGTGAGTGAATGAAGCGTTGATTTTAAGCAGGCGCAACGGCCTGTATCTCTTCTTCAAAGAAGGTGCCATATTTCCTTCCTGCACACTTCATATCCCGCTCCCATAGACGCCTGTACCCCCTCAAAAAGTCTTAAGCCATTATTTTAGCATTTTTCCGTATCTTTGCACCCGGTTTACACCACTTCTTACATAGCTGCAGCTTAGTATTGCGTCTTCCCTATTGCAGCCCGACTTGTTACAACCCTACAAAACATTGATTTACAATAAATCTAAACAAAAGGATATATCATGTCTAAAAACTTCGAGATCGTTGACAATAAAGAAGCCAAGCAATTTGAAGCTCGCATCAATGGGCAACTTGCAAAGGTTATTTATGAAAAGAACGGTAATAAAATTTTCCTCACCGGTGCTGAAGTACCAGCTACCTTGGAAGAAAAAGGCGTAACACCCCTGCTGTTCGAAAAAGTGATGGAGGAAATATCCGCTCAAAACGTGAAAATGGTCCCTACCAGCCGCAAAGTAGCCGCCTATGTACGCAGCAACCCTAAATGGAAACAACTGCTGGTACATGGCATACATATCTAATCTTTCCAACATCACCACAACATATTCTCAAACAAACCATCGGTAACAACGAAACGGGCCACCTTCCGATATTGCTTCAGACGGTGGCCCGCTTTCATTTATCGTGTAACAGTCTATTATCAATAACGAGGCAACGGCTCTATCCGTAAACGGATCAGCCCGGTATTTACCGTATACACCTTGGGTAGGATAACAGTGCTGGGACCGCTCCCCCCTCTGCCTGGTCTCGTCTCCGTAATACGGGAATAAACCGGCGTATAAAAATTCAATATCCCCTCATACAGATCATCAGAAATGTTCGTCGATTTGATCGTCACAGTCGTGGTCTTCGTCTCCTTATTGGACGTACCACCACCTATTCCTATCTTCAGGATACCAAACAACTCCACTCCCGCATTCGCATTGAAGTTACTGCTATACTCAGAACTTACACTAGTCGTCGTCGTGGTCTCTGTACCAGGATCGAATTCAGACACCACAAACTTCCATTTATCCCCGTATTTATAAGCATCCCATCCGTCTATTTCCAAAGGATTTGGCAGCGTATATTCCAGGATACCATCCGCCCTGTAATTCGCCGGACGCGGAGTGCCGGGTTTGTGTTTAAGATTGTCAACCGTACAATTGATACCTTTTTTAACCGTGATACCAGCACCGTCACGGGCCAACATCAGTACATTCACCACAATCTCCAGGTTACCTTCCGTCCAGTCATCCGTGATCTTCTTCAACGCTGCCTCATCCTCCATTTCTATCGATACAATATGCTCCGCATACTGATTTTTAAAACGACCGGAATCAATGTTATTACTTGGGTCAATACCGTAGTATACATAATCCCGCTGACTGGTCAGCCTCTTCTCATAAGCATATCTCACCGCAGGAGAACTGATCTGGTGAGAGTTGTCTACATAGGTAGTCGTATCGCCGGTACCGCCTCCCCTTACAGGACGACCATCTGCTTCCCGAAATTTACCGGATCCATCCTTGCCGGTAATATTATCAAAAGCAGCATCAATGAACTTATACGTATTGCCGGAATGCTGCCGCATGTTACCTTGTACCCCACCGGTGCGCAATGCCGTGACACGCTCATTTTCCTTTACTACCACCACAGGAGCATCGCCACTCGCCGCATAACTCATCATTATCTGACGTCCTTCCGCATTGTAAGCTAATAATGGCTTACCTGCTTTGGCATCCTCAATGTTTCGTACCGCCACTATCGGTACCTGGGCAGCTATATCCCAGCCCGCAGCATTGAATTTGTCAAGTTTAGGTACATAAATGGTCAATAGCGGCTGCCGTTGAATGATCGCATCGAATGCAGCCGGATCTTCCGCATAACCAGCGATCAACTCATGTAGGCTCTTTCCGGATGCAGTGGTCAGCTCTCTGGCCACATCATACAATACATCGTAATCATGGTCAAATTGTTTAAGTGCCTCTTGTTTCAGTAAGGAACGAACTTCCGGGTTGGACAAGGCCCGGGCAAACGTACGGGCAAACACCGTCTTGTCCTGGTTGTTTTGCTCAGCAGTTAACGTAGTGTTCAACTCAGGGCCCACCTCTTTCTCCGCATTTTTCTTACAGGAAAAGAATAAAAAGGCCAGTGCACCAGTTAACAAATAGATTTTTCTCATACTTGGATTTTTTATGGTAGGGTTATGCAATAAAAACATATTCGTACCTGCGTATACGTAATACACATAAGATATGATCCGGGAAACAAAAATGTCGCTAATAAAAAGGTACCGGAATAGTCGTATTTAACCTACTATGTGCGCTAACAATTGGCATGCTCTCATATCTCAGGATAATAATCAGTTAAACAAAAATGGGAATCACATATACCTATAGGGAGTATTTCTCCGTGCTCTATAATTGACAACCTTTAATAGGCTATTCCAAATATAATAAAAACGGGTAACAATCTACACGATTATTACCCGTTCTTTTTCCACACTTGAAAGGATGACTATATTTTATCCTGCCGTTTATACGTCAAAGTTATCTACCTCATGTAGTCAGCGCTTCCTTCAGTAACGCATACGATTTCATCTTCGCCTCCCGGTCATAAATATGACTGGCGACCATCAACTCGTCAATGCCTGTTTCAGCAATAAACGTATGTAGGTCCTGACGTAAAGTAGCTACGCCACCGACAAACGTACAGGCCATCATGTTATTTACCATACGTTGTACCTCCGGATGATCAAAAGTGGCTGGTAACGCGCCGGGAGGCTGCAATGGCTGACGGGCATCCGTAATGATCCCCAGGAATAACCGGTACAGGCTCGTAGAAAGGAAAACAGCTTCCTTATCTGTATCCGCTGCTATCACATTCACACAAGCCAATACATAAGGCGCTGACAATACAGCCGATGGTTTAAAATTTCTCCTGTAAATATCGATCGCCGTGCGTAGCTGCGCAGGCGCAAAGTGAGAAGCAAATGCATAAGGCAAACCCAACTCCGCAGCCAGATAGGCACTATCCGTACTTGATCCGAGTATCCATAACGGAATATCCAGCCCTTCCCCAGGAAAAGCCCGCACCTTGGCATCCCGGTTCTCTGCACTGAAATAAGTCTGTAGCTCTTTAATGGCAGCATGAAAATTATATTCCACCGTCATATTCAACTTACGCAAAGCACGCGCCGTCAGCTGATCTGTACCTGGCGCCCGGCCCAATCCCAAGTCTATACGACCGGGATAAAGCGTCTCCAGCGTACCAAATTGCTCCGCTATCACCAACGGGGAATGGTTAGGCAACATAATTCCACCAGACCCTACACGTATATGCGTCGTCTTACCAGCCACATGTCCGATCAACACCGACGTAGCCGAACTGGCAATATATGGCATATTGTGGTGCTCTGCCAGCCATAACCTTTTATATCCAAGCGCTTCCGCTTGCTGGGCGACCGCCACCGCTCCTTCAATAGCGGTAGCCATAGTCCCGTTTTCAACTACCGTAGCTAATTCAAGTACGGATAATGTCGTTTCTTTCATCAATTGTTAATTTTAATCATCTGCTGATCCCTGATCATCTATACTAAACGACCAAATGCATCCCGGCTGAATCCGATCAGCTCCTCCGACCGGTTGTCTGCCACCTTGTTCACCCACTCCGGATCTGCCAGTAACGCCCGTCCTACCGCCACCAGGTCAAAATCTCCCCGGTCCAGCCGACGTAATAACTCATCCAATGGCGTAGGTACTGAACTGTCTCCCTTAAAGGCCGCATTAAAGTCCCCGGATAATCCCACAGATCCCACCGTAATAGTTGGTTTGCCCGTCAGCTTCTTCGCCCAGCCAGCAAAGTTCAGATCCGATCCTTCAAATTCCGGCTCCCAGAAACGGCGCTGTGAACAGTGGAAAATATCCACCCCAGCATCCGCCAATACCGTCAACCATGCCTCCAGCTCCTGTGGCGTATGTGCAAGCTTGTTAGTATAGTCTGTAGGCTTCCATTGTGATAACCGTAATATTACCGGGAAGCCAGGGCCTACCTGCTTTCTCACCTCTTCCAGCACAGCTGTAGCAAAACGACTGCGTGCCGTCAAAGTATCCCCTCCCCATACATCATTACGCCGGTTCGTCTTATCCCAGAAAAACTGATCGATCAGGTAAGCATGCGCACCGTGCAGCTCCAGGCAGTCAAATCCTAGTCGCTTCGTATCCGCCGCGGCTTTCCCAAAAGCCGCAATCGCATCCGCAATAGCCGCATCCGTCATCGCCTCTCCATTTTTCTCTCCGGTACCCAACAACCCCGATGGTCCTTCAAAAGGCACCGGCGGCAACCATCCTGAATGATGATTAATCACCACCCCCATATGCCACAATTGCGGTCCCATAGCGCCTCCTCCTGCATGTACGTCGGATATCACTTCCTCCCAGCCAGCTAAAGCAGCTTCCCCATAAAAGTGAGGTATATTAGGATCATTCGATGAAGAAGGCCGCGATATTACCGTACCTTCAGATAATATCAATCCCACATTTCCTTTCGCACGACGGGCATAATAAGCCGCCACATCCTTGCCCGGTACCCCACCGGGAGAAAAAGAACGGGTCATAGGGGCCATCACAATACGGTTACGAAGTCGTAACGACTTTATATGTATGGGCTCAAACAAAATATTCGTACTCATTGATTTTTACGTTTTAAATGTCCAATCTGATAATTTCGCTTAACGCTGCAAAGGCGGCCTCATTCCTCTTGTAATAGGTCCACTGCCCTACCCGGGTGGCAGTAAGCAGACCCGCCTTCTGCAACATGGACAAATACTCGGATATCGTAGACTGTGTCAATCCCGTCTTCTGCTGAATATACCCTACACACACCCCCTGCGTCCGGTTATCTAGATCTCCCGGACATGGAGGAAAATGTACGTCTGGCTCCTTCAACCATTGCAATATCTGTAAACGGGTCTTGTTGGACAAAGCCTTAAAAATCTCCAATTGATCCATACTACAAAGTTATATCGGTTTTTCCCGAAATACCAATTAATATCTGACAATAAATAACAATCAACTTATTTTCAAATAATTACGAAGTGATAATATTGCTATAAATGTAAATAAACAGCAGTCAGCTCGCCAACATACCGGGTCAACAATCAAAAAATACCGACTTTTATCAATCCGCCCCTTCATGATCCGGGCGATGTGAGATCCCCCATTCCGCAATCGCTTCCAGCATAGGTCGCATAGACATCCCCTCTTCCGTCAGCTCATATTCCGATTTAGGTGGCACCGCAGGATAAACAATCCGGTGTATAAGCCCATCCCTTTCCAACTCCCGCAACTGCAACACCAATACCCGCTCAGAAACACCAGGTATCACCTTTCTGATCTCACTATAACGAAGTTTACCTTCCAGCAAAGACATCAGAATAGATGGCTTCCACCGCCCTCCGATCAACCCAATAGCATAAGTCATCCCACAATACCGCAGCAGCAACTGCCGGTTCAGCGAATTGGTTGAATTTTCCTTCCTCATGAACGATACACTTTTTTTCCTTACAAATATACCTAAAAGCAACCCTCCTTCTTCTCCCACCCCGACCGCCTGTTATCACAAAAAAGTATATATTTATACCCGTGTGTGCCAACTATCGTACACCCAATAGACCAAGCACCACATCATAGACCAAAATCTAATACCGTATCTCATTCTATCTAAATTTAAAACCTTCATGCCCCTTATGAAAAAATGCCTGTTAGTCATTTGTTGTCTTTTGTGGACGGCCCCGCTTTTATATGCCCAACATCTGGTAAAGGGAAAGATCATCGACAACACCGGTACTGCGCTACCTGGTGTTAGCGTATTCGAAAAAGGTACGAATAAAGGTACCAGCTCCTCTCCCGATGGATCTTTCCAGTTCACCGCTTCCAATGGCAAAGCCCTCCTGGTATTCCGTGCCCTGGGATATGTTACACAGGAAGTGCCGGTAGCCGGCAAAAGCGAACTGCAGATCACACTCCAGAGTGAAGCTACCGCCATCCAGGGAGTGGAAGTAGTAGGTAGCCGTAATCTCAACCGCTCCGCCACCCAAACACCAGTGCCCATCGATATCATCCCAATATCCAGGATCACCAATTCAGTCGGACAGGTAGACCTCAACCAACTCATGCAGTTTGCAGCGCCTTCCTTCAACTCCAACCGGCAAACAGGTTCCGATGGCGCCGACCATGTCGATCCGGCATCCCTGCGCGGCCTCGGTCCCGATCAGACCCTCGTACTCATCAATGGCAAACGCAGACACCAATCCTCATTGGTCAACCTCTTTGGTACCAGAGGCCGTGGTAATACCGGTACGGACCTCAACACCATACCCGCCGCCGCCATCGAACGTATCGAAATATTACGCGATGGCGCCTCCGCACAATATGGCTCCGATGCCATCGCAGGGGTTATCAATATCGTACTGAAATCATCCGTAGATGAATTCTCCGGTAATATCAACGGGGCCGTTACCTCCAAAGGAGATGGACAGAACATCGGGTTTAACGGCAACTATGGCTTCAAAATAGGAGGGGGTGGTTTTGTCAATGTCACCGGCGACTACCTCTACCGCGGCCGTACCAACCGCGCCGATGACCCTAACAAAGTAGGCGAAGGCAACGTACCCCGCCGCTTCTACGGCGATGCCCTCATGGAAAACTACTCCGCCATGTTCAACGCCCGCATCCCCCTGACACAAAATACAGAGATATACAGCTTCGGTGGCTATAACCAGCGCTATGGTAACGCCTATGCTTTCACGCGTTATAAAGACGATCCTAAAAATATTCCCAGCATCTACCCCAATGGCTTCGATCCCCAGATCGTATCCAATATCGGTGACCGCTCCCTCTCCGTAGGTATCCGCGGCTTGCTGAAAGGATGGAACGTCGACTTCAACAATACCTTCGGCTCCAACCGCTTCCACTACTATGTAGAAAAAACACTTAACAGCTCCTTACTGGAACAGTCCCCCTCCCGCTTTGATGCAGGTGGCTTCCAGCTGGATCAGAATACCACCGGCCTGCACTTCACTCGCTTCTTCGACAAAGTACTGGCAGGTGGTACCAACATCGCCTTCGGTACCGAATTCCGCACCGAACACTATAAGATCTTCGCCGGCGAAGAAGCTTCCTGGAAAGCATATGGTACATACGACCTGGTCCCCAACTCCTCCGGCGGCGTCGACACCGTCTATAAAGCAGCTGGTGCACAAGGATTCCCTGGCTTCCAACCGGCTAATCAGGTCGATGAATACCGCACCAACCTGGGCGTTTATGTAGATGCTGAATTCAATTTTTCCAAACGTTTCATGGTAGATGCCGCTGCCCGATTTGAAAGGTATAATGACTTCGGTAATACCATCAACGGCAAACTGGCAGCCCGATTCGAAGTATCCAAAGCCCTAGCATTCCGTGGCTCCGTCAGCACCGGCTTCCGCGCACCGTCCCTGGCCCAGATATACTTTAATACCGCCTACACCAACGTCGTAGCCGGCAAATCTGTAGATAACCTGCTGGCACGCAACAACAGTAATATCACCCGCGTACTGGGCGTAGATCCCCTCAAACAGGAAAAAGCCCTCAACGCCAGCTTCGGTATCACCTCCCGCCCGGCCAAAGGCCTGAGTATCACGATTGATGGATATTATGTGAAGATCCAGGACCGTATCGTACTCACCGGCGACTTCAACGCAGAATCCGCTCCCGAAATAAAAAATGAACTGGAAAAGCTCAACGTCAGTGTCGTTAAATTCTTCTCCAACGCACTCGATACCAAAACCCTGGGAGTGGATGCCATCATCACCTGGTCCAAATTCTTCGGACCGCATAGCTTTAATGCCAGCTTCGCTGCCAACTTCAACCGGCTGGAAACAGGCAGGATCAAAACCGCCCCCAAACTCGTCGGCCGGGAAGATGTCTACTTCAGCAAAAGAGAAGAAGCCTTCCTGCTGGCATCCGCCCCGCCAAGTAAACTCAACCTCACCCTTGATTATCGCTTCCGCAGCTTTAACGCCAACCTCCGCTTCGTACGATTCGACAGGGTGAAACTGATCGATTATAACGGCGACTATGATACATTCGACCCTCGTATCACCACCGACCTTTCCCTCGGATACCAATTCGGTAAAGTCGTGACCCTGGTGATCGGCGGCAGCAACCTGTTCAACGTATTGCCCAACAGACAAGATGCCGTCCTTACCGACTCCGGAGGTCCCTACGAACCTGTACAAATGGGCTTCAATGGCACCACCTTCTTTAGTAAACTGGCGTTCAAATTCTAATACCAATAAAAACGGGGTATTGTACCTGTGTACAATACCCCGTTCATTATCAACCACTTGTATCTTCCCCTATATCTCACGTCCACCTTTCCTATAGTTCTCCTATAACATTCGTATAGCATTCCTGTATCTCACGCACAAAAAAGGCGGAGTGAAAACTCCGCCTTATCAAAGGCATATAAGATAGGAATAGTAGGTTTATAACACAAATGCCGCCACATTACCGGCAAAATCTGCTGCAAAAAGCAGATTACCACTCACCGCTACCTCGGCAAGTACCGGGCTTCCAAAATGATACCTGGCACTTACCTTTCCGCTACCAGCCTCCAGCACATACAAGTAGCCGTCCGATGCCCCCACTACCAGCTTGTCTCCTACACGTACCGGCGTAGCTTCCACCGTCGCCGCAGGATACAAGGTATAGGGGGCCGAATAGAATAACGCCTCTTCCGGACGAAACGTCCAGCTCAGCTGTTTCGATTGCCGGTCATACGCCATAATACCCTGCTCCGCCGTACACAAAACAATGTGCCGATCCGTCACCACCGGCGCCGTCATCGTTTTCAGCGCATAAGGTACCGGGATGCTGTCCTTCGTCTCCCCGGACATCGCATCGATCACATGCAACTTATTGATACCGGTTACATATACCTGCTTGTCATAAAAGGAAGCCCCACCACTGCGGAAACGTAACCCCTCATCGCTGCGCTTCCACAACAGCTGACCGGTACGAATATCATGACCGAACAAACTCTGCCAGTTAGCGCCTGTCACCAATAAGTTATCTTGTATAGCCATTGCCGCAGGCGTACCTTCCCCTCCTTTCCACTCCTTATTCGTCCACAACACCTCCCCATTGGAGATACGGAATGCTTGCATATAGTTACCAGAACCCGTGTAATAGATCCCGTCTTTCACAACACCACCGCCATCATATACCGCCAGTGACTGCATCAGCGTATTGCTTTTCCATAAAAGATGACCATCGGCAGCACGCAACGCATAAGTAATGCCTTCCGCATCGGTACCCAATACAACACCTTCGCTGCAGGAGATGGCTTGCTTGATAGAGTTACGCGTTTTATAATGCCAGCTAACCTGTCCGGTACGGGCATCCAAGGCCGTAATACCACAATTTTTATTCTCTTCATCGTCAATAGTGGCCACAAATACTTTACCGGCTGCATAGACCGGCGCCCCCTTCCAGATATGTCCCCCGGCATTGTTCATCCACAAGAGTTTTGGCTGCACCCAACCCGTACGGTCTGCCTTTGCATTACGTAAGGCATTCCCCAACATAGTGGTCCATTCACCTGCAGCAACCCCTTTAGGTCTGTTAACCCGGAATGTATCACTGGCAAACAACACCTTCCCATTGCTGAAAGTCGCCGTCGCCTGACCATTGAATACAACCGAAAGATAGTTCGCAGGCAATGCAATACGTGCCTGCCAGTTCCAGTCCGTCACCGGCTTCAACGCCACCTGCTGACGCAACTGCCCCTTGCTGTCATACAACCGGTAATGCACCGCCTTCACCACGCTAGCCGTATGATAAGCATTCACACTGATCGTAAGACTATCCCCTTGCATAGCTACCCCTGTCGCGGTAGGAGACAACACTGTCAGTTGGTTGTCTACATAGGTATAGCGTCGTTGTACCTGCTCCACCCCTTGCTGTCCCACAGTGATCACATCAAAATTGCTGGCCGCATTATCGATCCCACCGTCAGCAGCAGGGCCTGCACATATCGAACGAATATTGCTGTTGCCGTGCACCCGCGAAAAATTGTTATGCCAATGCCCATATATCCAGGCCTTCAACTGATGATCATTCAGATTGATCGCTCCCCCCTTCCCGTTTTTGTACAGAAACACACTATCGTAAGTCAGCAGATCATGATTGAATAACACCAGTGATTGTTGCTTATCCATTAGCGCCAGGTCTTTCTGCAACCAGTTATATACATCTGCTGCCGTATAAGATGCCTTGTAATCACCGTACAACATCGGCGTCACTACGAAGTGCACATCTCCTACATCAAAGGAATAATACACTGGGCCGAACAACGATTCATATAATTCCTCCCCATAGGCTCCCTTCACCAGGTCATGATTACCGATACAGTAATAGGTAGGCACTCCCATCGTCTCCGTATTGATCTGCTGTGCATGGAACTGCAGTCCTTTTTCATAACAGATATCACCAGTATGTATCAGAAAATCAGCGCCTTCGTTACGCACATAGTTTTTGATATCCGTCGCCCATTGCCCATAGCGGAATGTCTCTGTGTCCGTCATCCGTACGAACCTTGCCCGTCCGCCTGCTGCTGCAGCACCTACCGTTTGTACGCCAAAATCATAGGACGTGTTGCCCGTACCAATGCGCGTATAAAAGGATTTGCTGAAACGATACCCTGCCGGCGTGCTGATGAAAATAAATCTGGCCTTCCCATATTCCGGAAGGGTGTAAGCACCGTCCGCAGCAGTCAACACTACATCCAGGCCATTCGATACTTTTACACCGCCAAGCCCGGGCTCCCCGGCATCAAATACACCATTACCATTACGGTCCTGATACACCCTCCCGGTATATCCTTGTGCCGTCGCTGTCCCGGCAGCCGTACACAGCAACATCCATAATACAAGTTGTTTCATATCATTCTTCATTTATACTGTTCACTGATAATTTCCGCCAAAAATAAAGATGCAACCCACCATAAGGCAGGCTGCATACTTTACTTGTTCACATAAGGGATTGTTTCACTGTTCTATATATACATATACTTGCTGTTAACGCCAGTCTTTCGGCTGTTGCAGGTTTTTATTCAGCACCAGCTGCTCCATCGGGATCGGTCGATAGTAATATTTCGGTGCAATAAATGTCCTGGGCTGGTCACGGTCACGCGCAAAAGCAATGAAACCGGAGTTGCCGTTTGTCAGGTAAAAGTTGTTGTTCTTACCGTCTTTGTCTTTCAGGTAAAACTTGGAGAGTGCATTCCGCTCTGATTCAGGCATGCCGTTCAGTGGAGATTCATCGTTAGGAGATGCCAGGATCGCAATATCCGCTTTACCGTCTCCGCTGATATCCAACGCACCGAGTGCAGGTACATACATACCTTGCTGCGCTTTTTCAAACAAGTTACCTGCTGCCCAACGGTTCAGGTCCTCAAAACGGAAACCTTCGCAGGCCAGCTCTACACGGCGCTCCCGGCGGATCTCCAGTCGCAGACCGTCATTACCGCCTTCACCGAGTTTATAGTCCAATGCCAGCACCGGATCTTTAGCCGCATTCGCCTGCCCCATGTCCAGCATAGGCATCATTACCCGCTGACGCAACAGGTTAATAGTCTTATTCACATCGTCCTGAGATACAGCGCCGCCTTCCGCTTTAGCCTCCACATAGTTGAGCAATACTTCTGCATAACGGAACACCGGTAGACCAGTATAGTTAGCATCCCAGCCCTTACGCTGTGCGGGCATACGGGGGTAGAACTTCACCTGGTCCAGTCCGCCCAGGTTGGGCTTAGCCAGGTAGAACTTATCATTCATATCAGGAGAGAACCCCGGAGGAGCAATCGTCTCCGCCAGACGGGGATCACGATCCTTCATCATCTGCACGAATGTCAGCTTATCATAACCGGGTTGAGCAGTAAATGGCGTACCGTCTTTCATCAGGTAAGATTCCGCCAGGCTACGGCTCAATGACCAGGTCCAACCCAGTACACTGTGCGTATTATTACCGATACCCAGCGACTGCTGGAAGTCCAGCCACTGTATCATCTCCTTATTACCATTCAGCGTGCTGCTTGCAAATAAGGCGCGGTAGTCCTCACCTCCTTTACCAGTATTGTATATACTGAACCGGCCGCTGTTCATCACCTGCTCGCTGGCCCATACCGCCTTGTCCAGAAAACGTTTATAGTCACCCGTTAATTCAACCTCCGGATGGTATTTACGGAAAGTACCTTCAAACAGGCAATACCTCGACATCAAAGCCAACGCAGACCATTTGGATACCCTGGTACGGTTACCCTCATCCGGCTTGATATTCTCCACAGCGTAGATCAGGTCATTCAGTACAGAATCCGCCACCGCCTTACGGGGATCAGCTGCTTTATACAGCTCCTGGTCATCCGAATTCAGTGAACGGCTATACCAGGGCACATCAGAATAACGGGCAATCTTTTTGTAATAGAACCATGCACGGAAGAACCTGGCGATGCCGATATAATGTTTGATAGCAGCAGCATCTCCTTGTGTCTTACCTACATTCTCCAACATGAAGTTGATACGACGTAGTTTATTGAAATCATCCCATCCCTTCACCGTATTCGAATTGATAGTACCTCTTACCAGCAGGTCCATCTCACCATCTCCACTATAACTGGAAATGTTATCCGAGTTGATATCATCCGTACTATAGGTCAGCTGATCTTTGTAAAGACTATTGGTATAAGTCTCCAGATCCTGTGGTGTATTGAAAAACGCACCGGTACCAATCTCGGTGATCGGGTCACGTTGTAAGAAATCTTTGTTACAGGCCAGCATCGATCCACTCAGCAAGGCCAGGTATATATATCGTTTCATTTGTTGCATGATGCTTGTTTTAAGATCCATTAAAAGCTCAGGTTGATACCACCGGAATAAGTACGTTGGAAAGGATATACTGAGCCGGACAATCCTTCCGGATCAATATTCGCTTTCAGCTTGCTCACGGTAAACACGTTCTCCGCACTGAAGTATACCCGCAAGTTGGATACATGCATACGTTTCAACAGGGAAGAGGGCAGTCTGTAACCCAATGTGATGTTCTTCAGTCGCAGGTAAGCAGCATTCTGCAGATACCGGGTCTGGGGAGCGCCCAGCTCACTGGCATCTTCTGCGATATAAGATTTCACACGTGGATAATAAGCATCCCGGTTCTCTGGCGTCCAGTGATCCATGTTCTGTACCTGCACATTGGTCCAGGGCTGTGCATAGATACCCCAGAAATAGTGGTTACCCGGATTAGGATACCAGTCGCGCTTACCAATACCTTGGAAGAACATACGCAGGTCAAAACCTTTCCAGTCCAGGTTCAGGTCCACGCTGTAAGGCAGCCTTGCCTGACTGTTGCCGATTACACGACGGTCGCCGGGATTGTCCACAGTATTTTTACCATAGTCCACTTTACCGTCGCCGTTGAGATCTTTGAATTTCAGGTCACCTACATAAAACTTATAACCTTGATCATCCGATCCTACCGCCGTCTGATCGGCATGTTTGGTAATCTCGTCCTGGCTCTGGAAAAATCCTTCCGTCTCCAGTCCCCAGATCTCCCCGATCTCCTGACCGGGATAAAACGCCTTGCCTTCATTTACATCTTTCAGCAGTTTGGCAGGATTATCATAACGGGTGATGAAGGTGCGGAAGTCGGCGAGTGCCAGTCTTACGCCATAACGCAGCTCATCGCCGGCTACTTTCACATGGTCATTCCAGGACACGCTCAATTCCCATCCTTTCGTCTTCAGATCCGCCGCATTCTGACGGGGGGCAGGTGCACCAAACACCGCCGGCAATGCCTTTACAGGCGCCAGCATCTTGTCAGTATATCGTACATAACGGTCGTAGCTGATGTTCAAACGATCTTTAAAGAACGATACGTCCACACCTCCATTTATACTGCGTATATTCTCCCACGTTAATGAGTTGGATACCGGCATAGGGTTTTCCACACTCACCGGTAATCCGCCATCCAGGATCACATTGATCTGGCGGGATGGTAACTGCGGAATATAACCGTATGCAAAGCTAGACGCCTGGTTACCCAGCGATCCGTAAGAAGCACGTAGCTTAAACAGGTCCATACCCAAAGCACGGCTCACCGGCTTGAAGAATGATTCTTTCGATGCTACCCAACCAACGGAAGCCGAAGGAAAGAAACCCCAGCGGTCTTTAGCAGGGAAACGGGAAGTACCGTCGTAACGGCCATTGAACTCCGCAATGTATTTGTCATTATAGATATAGTTCACACGGTAAAATAAACCCCTTACCGCCCACTCCGTTGCCTTCTCCGTCTGGCTGATATTACCGGTGGCCAGCTGCGGGGTAGGCAGGGTATTGCTGATCAGGTTCTTCCGGTCTATCGCCATCGTATCTTCATAACGGTACTCCTGGTTGAAACCAGCTAATACCTGCAGATAATGTTTCTCGCGGAATGTCTTATGGAAATCCGTATACACGTTATACACATTATAACGCATGATGCGGTTGTTGTTAGAAGAGAAAGATGGATTATATCCCGCATAGCTGATAGCCTGGCCAGGCCCTGTAGTATAAGGCACCGGCAAACCAAAAGATTTAAGCGTAGAAGAAGTACGGCGGAAAGTAACATCCCCCTTCAGATCCCACACATCCTTCACCAGCGAGATATCCGCATTCAGTGTCGTCAGGTAGTCGTTCAGGTTGCTGTTAGTACGTCCACCATCACGGATCACACCGATCAGCGCAGCACCGTCCTGTGTAAAGCTACCGTCAGGATTGTAAGGCACAGAAAGAGAAGGCGTCCTGTTCACATTGTGGAAGAAATCTCCACTCAGGAAGTACGGACGATCATACACATTGTTAGTGAATACCGAGTTGGTACCGATCTTTATTCTGTCGGTCACCTGGTAAGTAGCTTTCGCCCGCAAACCATAACGACTGAAATCATCCGTACCATACTTGATCATACCTTGCTGTTTGTAATACTCCCCGGAGAAATAAAAACTCAGCTTCTTGTCTGCCTTGGACACGTTGAAGTTGGCAGAGTAAGCAGGTGCTGCATCATTATACAGTTCTTTCAGCCAGTTGGTCGTACCGTAATAAGCATATTTATTAGGGTTGGTAGGATCAACGATAACCGCGGGCAGGGAGGGATCTTCACTGCGGCGTTTGGCATAAGCCCTTACAGCATCAGGATATAGGTTATATAATGGCGTCGCTGCTTCATGCTTCATCTGCATGGTCACCAGCGGATCAGTAATGATCTTGGGAATACGTCCGATAGAACGAGAGGCATAGTTGGCATTTACGGATACGGCCAGCTTATCACTGCGGCCCGTTTTGGTAGTGATCAATACCACACCGAAAGAAGCTCTCGCACCGTAGATGGCGGCTGCTGCCGCATCTTTCAGTACCGTCACACTTTCCACATCAGCCGGGTTCACCAGCGTCAGCTCCTGTATGGTCACCGGCACGTTGTCTACGAGTATAAAGGGTTCGCCACCGTTGATGGATGTAAAACCGCGTATGTTAAACGTCGGTGCCGCATTCGGACTACCATTGTTCTGGGTGATGTTAAGATTGGGGATCAGACCTTGTAAGCCGGAGCTCACATTCGTCAGCGGACGGCTATCCAGCTCCTTACCGGATACCACATCCACAGCACCACTCAGATTGATCTTACGTTGCTTGCCATAACCCACTACCACAATCTCGTTAAGACCGCTGGCATTAGGTTGCAATACCACATCATAGTCCCTCGTACCAGACACCGCCAGCTCCTTACGCTCATAGCCGACGTAAGAGAATTCCAGTACCGCATTGTCCGGCACATTCAACTCAAAGTACCCTTTGCTGTCCGTCTGCGTACCACGGGTAGTCCCTTTAATATGCACATTCACACCGATCAGCGGCTGCCCGCTTTCATCCCTCACACGCCCTTTTACATGGGCATCCGCAACGGTAGTACCTTGCGGTAATATAACGATCAGACGGTTAGGCATCAGCTTGTAAGAGAGCGTAGTACCCGCCAGCACCTTATCCAGTACTGTCGTCAGGCTCGCATCTTTTACACGGATAGCAACCTTCTCATCCGGTAGGATAGCCGTCTTGTATAAAAAGGTGTACTCACTCTTTTTACCGATGACATGCAGCAACCGGCTGATATGAATATTATCATAGTCGAGACTGATCTTTTCCTGTGAATAGCTATGCGCACTTACCTGCATAAAGGCCACACACATTAAAATGGAGACAAGTTTCATATACAGTATTAGTTTCCTTATACCCTGCCTGGGTATAAATACAGGACCCAAATAGTTTTTTTGCATAATTTTGTGTAGTTAGGTTAAATAATGAACCCGTCGATTGATGAGATCCGACTAATTGTTTAACCTGCTGTCAGGGAGGTGTTGCCGCACTTCCCTTTTTTGTTCGCAGGCAGATAAATAGGTGATGGAATGTGTTACAGAAGCTTAGATCGCTTATTTTCATTGTCCCCCCGGAATGTAAAGGCAAAAGCAGTACTGCCGGATAGTTGCCGCTATCCGATACACCTTTGTTACTTCCAGTTTTCCGGCTGTTAGCCTGGTAAAATGGTTAAGTATACATGCAATTTGTTTTACGGTTTAATGAATCACCATATGTCAATGATGTGTTGTGATGAATCTATACTGTATCTGAATGAAGATGTAAGCTGAAGCGCCGCAAGCACATCGGCCACCGGCTGCTCCTTGAAAGCGCCACTGAGACGCTCCTCTTTGTACCGGTCATTCCGGAACTTTATTTTCACATTGTACCACCGTTCGAGTTCCCGCGCCAGTTGCGCAAAACTCATATTCTCAAATGCTAATTTGTTGGTCATCCAGGCTACTTCCCTGGTAACGCTATCCGCGGTCGTCGCCCCCTTGACAGAGGTCACATTATATGCTATAGCAGCAGGCGTAGTAGCCGCCGCCGGTTCATGTTTCACCGATAATTTCTGCTGAGGCGCCAACACCACCTTTTTCTCCTCCCCGCCAAGTAGTGCCACCTCCACCTTACCACTGATAAGGGTCGTCTCCGTAATACCGTCCTCCGGATACGCTTTCAGGTTAAATACCGTTCCCAACACCCGCACATCTACCTGACCAGCCTTTATAATAAAAGGATGCCCCGCATCCGTTTTCACATCAAAATAACCCTCCCCCTGTAACGTCACTTCCCGGTTGCCTTTCATAAAATCGTGTATGTCGTACTCCAGCTTACTACAGGCATTCAGCATCACCATCGTACCATCCGGCAATATCACTGAAGTACGCGACCCCGTAGTAGTTACCACCTCATTCATCCGCTGCGACTCCTTAGTAGCATATCGCATCACCGGGTAAATACCTGCCAACAACAACACCACCGCCGCTATCGGCGCCAGCCGTTTCCATATCGTACGCCGGCCGCTGATAATATAAGGCGAAACAGACTCCTGCTCCGGCAACAACGCAATCCGCTCATTCAACTGCTCCAATCCCTTCGCTTGCAACTTCTCCTCCTCCTCCTCCGTAAAGCCCTCTATCGCCCGCATGTCCTCCAATTCCGTGATCATATGAAAGGAATATTGCAACTCCGGCCGCTCAGCAAGTATCGCATTCAACTCCCGCTCCTCCTGCTCAGTAGCTACTCCCGATATCTTCCGGGCCATCAGTATATATATCCTTTCGGTTTCTTTCATTGCTATTACATGCGTATTATACCGGGAGGACGTAAGCTTTTTTAAAAACCCCCAAAAGAAATCCGGAAAAATGCATTTTTATTTTCTTCACATCCCCCATTATAACCACCATAATCAACAATAGCATGAATTTCAAAGCTTTTGATCATTTACGCACAAGACACATACCACCAATAATTTATTTTGTTAACTTTAGCGTAACCTGCAATCTTTACCTTGCAGCACTTTCAGTAACCAACTATGTGAATGGAGCATCAGGTAATCAATCAGCTATTCAGGAGGATAACAGAACAGGACGACCAGGAAGCATTCAATAGCTTCTACAAATTGCTGTTCCTGCCAGTACTGAGATTTTCCTACAATTATACCCGCTCCAAAGAAATCGCAGAAGAAATCGCCAACGATGTATTCCTCCACTGCTGGCAAAAACGAAAAGAACTCACCAACATCAAAAATCCACAGGTATTCCTCTTCGTATGCGCCAAAAACCGCGCAATAGACCACGCCCGCAAACACCCCTCCTCCAGGCAGATCGTTAGCATGACAGAACTCGATGAACAACACGTCCGCTTTAATAGCGATCCCGAAAAACTGCTCATCACCGCCGAAATGATGCGCAAAGTAGAAGATGCCGTACAACAACTACCTCCTAAATGCCGCACCATATTCATACTCGTTAAACAATATGGATTGAAGTACAAAGAAGTAGCCGCCCTACAACAACTCTCCGTTAAAACAGTAGAAAATCAACTGGCCATCGCCATGCAGAAACTTACGCAGGCAGTCAACTTCACCCTCGAACAGGAAATGGCCCGCAACGCCTGATCCTATCAATCTCCCGGCAACACACCCCCACTCCCACCGGGCAAACGCCCCCTGATCCATTTGATCTGCCCATTGTGATTCGACTCATGCTCCACCACATGAAACCATTTGCAGTAATTATTCGTAGGCCCCCAGACCCATCCACCGTCTACAGACAATAACCACTTATCATCCCGGTTACGCAACGTCGCCAACGTCGACGCCCTTACCTCCGACAACAGATCCAGGTAATACGACAGATCCTCCCCGCCAATCAACATCCTCCCCGCCATACCTAACCGGCTCGCAGCACTCCAGCGCCGGATATCCGGCTCCGGCCAATCCCCCCATCTCC
Source organism: Chitinophaga pendula (assembly GCF_020386615.1). Classification (NCBI taxonomy): domain Bacteria; kingdom Pseudomonadati; phylum Bacteroidota; class Chitinophagia; order Chitinophagales; family Chitinophagaceae; genus Chitinophaga; species Chitinophaga pendula. The sequence goes on along the minus strand of NZ_CP077769.1, from coordinate 679,700 downwards.
GGCCTTCAAAAGTATGCAGCTGATAAAAACGCTCCGTAGCTGCCAAATGCATCAACATAGCACCTATAGTGTTCGACTTTTCGTCAAACAAAAAATCCAGCGCATCCCGGTCCAACCCCTTTACAGCTGCTAATACCGTAGCACGCATCCAGTTCATCATCGACACCAGCGTACCCACCTGCGGAGCATACCCCTCCTGTGGACCTACCAGGTGAATATTACCGCTCGCCCCCGCAACCGTCGGTATCGCCCATCCTTCCAGGGGCAACATACCAAGACCGGCAACACCAGAGGTAATAGTAGCAGCGGATTTTAAAAATGATCGGCGATCAAATAAAGACATCTGAGGGTTCATATGGCAACTCCGAGGGTTTAGAGGGTTTAGAGGGTTTATTTACACATTTACACGATCTTTCCGGAACGTTAACATAGGGTGATCTCCGGTTGGCTTGTTTTATTTGATAAAGATATAAAAGAGAGTGGCATAATGTTAATCCTCTCATCACATTTTCTGTCCCGTAATGAATGACCTTTATTTATATTTATTCACTAAATCAAAATAGTTATGAGAAAGACCCTACCCCTCTTGCTCAGCACCTTGTTATCAACCGGAACCTATGCACAGGAAACCATCGACCAACAGGTAATGCAACGTATCCGAACAGAAGCCTATGAACATTCACAGGTACCTTTCATCGCCAGCCAACTGACCGATGTGTCCGGTCCAAGGCTAACCAATTCACCGGGATATATGAAAGCTGCCCGCTGGGCCGCACAGACATTAAAACAATGGGGCCTCCAAAATGCGACCCTGGAACCCTGGGGCCGCTTCGGCAGAGGCTGGAGCACAGAGAAAGTTTACGCAGCCATCAAAACACCTTATTACCAGCCACTGATCGCCTATCCCAAAGCCTGGAGCGCCAGCACCAAAGGCCTCGTATCAGGCAATGTCATCATACTGGATCAACTCACCCTCGCTGCCATCGATAAAGCCGGCAATAGCCTCAAAGGAAAAATAGTGATCGTCGACAATCCCGATACACTCCTTAAAGCAGCTACCAGCGCCTACTATACCCGGTATAACGCCAATACCCTCGATACACTCCCGGACATGTATATGATAAACAACCGCGATGAGATCGTCAAATACCAGGGCATCGCCAACGAAAAAGCAGCGATCAAAAGACACCTCGCCAGCAAAGGCATACTAGCCCTCGTATCCACCCACCCGGGTAGCCGCGACGGCACCATCGAAGTAAGCGGCAGAGCCGGATACGTCAAAGGACAAGAACTTCCCCTCGCCGAAGTAGTGCTCGCCAAAGAAGACCTGCTCCAACTCAAAAGATTGGTACATGCCAATATCCCCCTCACACTGGAACTGGATATCCGCAACCAATGGCATGATGCCGACCAACAGGGCTATAACGTCGTGGCAGACATCCCGGGCACAGATCCTAAAGTCAAAGATGAACTAGTCATCATCGGCGGACACCTGGACTCCTGGCATACCGGCACCGGCGCCACCGACAACGGTGCTGGCTGCATTGTCATGATGGAAGCTATCCGCATCCTCCGCTCCCTAAACATACAACCCAAACGTACCGTACGCATCGCCCTCTGGGGTGGAGAAGAACAAGGACTACTGGGCTCATTCAACTACGTAAAACGCCATTACGGCAATCCGCTCAACATGCAAGTGACACCGGCTCAGCAAAAAGTATCCGCCTACTATAATCTCGATAATGGCTCGGGTAAGATCAGAGGCATCTTCCTCCAGAACAACGATGCAGTAGGCCCCATCTTCCGCAGCTGGCTACAGCCCTTCGCCGACCTCGATGCCACCGGCGTCTCCCGCAATAACAGCGGTAGCACCGACCACCTCGCTTTCGACGCAGTAGGCATCCCCGGATTCCAGTTCATCCAGGACCCACTCGAGTACGAAACTCGTACCCACCACACCAATATGGATACCTACGACCACCTGTCCATAGAAGATCTTAAACAAGCCGCTACCATCGTCGCTGCGTTTGTCTACAATACCGCTATGCGGGAAGAAAAACTCCCGCGTAAAGAATTACCCAAACCAGCCAGGTTCATCTTCGACCTAGACGATCCGCTATAATCAGCCATAACTGTTCACAACATAAAAAATGGGTTGATCTTATAATGATCAACCCTTTGCCTTTTAAAACCACCACCGGAATGCATATTTTAGCACCATAATCAACCCAGCACCGGAATGACTGAAGCTTCCTTTTTTAATACAGTATGCCTTATCGGAATCGCCCTATCATTACTACTGGCCTTGTTCCTACTCACCGTTCAAACCAGCCGTAAAACAAGTAACGTACTGTTCGCCTCCTTCCTGCTGATATTTACATTGGACCTCGGCGGCATCTTCAGCGGATGGCTGTTCCGCCACTCTCCTTCCTTAGAAGTAGGGAGAGAACAAGTCGCCTTCCTCCTCATGCCGGCATTCTACCTGTACGTGCTCTCCGTCTGTTACGCCGACTTCAGACTCAGCCCCATACATCTCCTCCACCTGCTACCCTTCCTGGCCAGCAACGCCCTGCTCCTGCCCATATTTTATATGGCCGGCGACGCTGCCCGCGAACAATACTTCACTCACTTCAACGACGTCCCGGAAAACAACTGGATACGCATATCACTGTATCTCCAGGCTGCCTTTTACCTGATCGCTACCTTCCTTACCTTAAAAAGATTCCGGATCATCTACCAACAAAACTATACCGCATCAGCTACCATGATCTACCAATGGCTGTCACAGGCCACCATACTGCTGTCCGGGCTGCTAGCGCTATCCACCATCCGCTTGCTTTTTCTCTTTTCCATTACCGCTGCCTGGCTCACCTGGCTGCAATTCGCCTTGATCGTCGCCGCATTGCTGCTGCTTTGCTGGTTTGTACTCAAAGCACTATACCAACCCGTACTCTTCCGTGGTGTCGATTCTACCTTACCTTCCGTCAACACCCTCCTGCAAACCTCCCCACACAATGACACCACCGATATTAGCACGAACACTGCCGTGCCCGTTTACCAGGATAAGATCAACACCTTGAAACAGTACATGGAAGAAACAGCGCCTTATCTCGATCCCGAACTCACCGTACAAGACCTCGCCCGGCAAACAGGCATGCCTGCCCGCGATCTCTCTGTACTCATCAACCATCACCTCAATCAGCACTTTTTTGATTTTGTAAATGACTATCGCATACGAAAGGCAATGTCCCTGTTGGAAGACACCGCCAAAAAAGAACGCAACATCCAGGAAATATTATACGAAGTAGGATTCAACTCAAAATCATCCTTTAATACCGCGTTTAAAAAACGTACCGGCCTCACGCCTACACAATACCGCAATAACCCTACACACACGTCTTCCATGACTGTAAAATAAACGTTCATGAACAGCCATCAGACCCGCAAAAACAAAGAAAGCAACGTGATAAATGGGGAGTGTGCAGCAGCAATATCAGGAGTAATATCCGGGCATAAAAAAAGGCTCCAGTATATATACCGGAACCTTCTTGTGAAAACCTGTGACCGCGTCAGGATTCAAACCTGAAACCTTCTGATCCGTAGTCAGATGCTCTATTCAGTTGAGCTACGCAGCCATTACTGTTTCAAACGGGATGCAACATTACGATGTTTTGTTTAATTGATCAAATTTTTTGATCAAAAAGAACAACTTTTTTTGATCAAAAAGAATACACCTTTCACCCGTTCCCTCTCAAACCCTTACGCGGCAAGCATTACAGCCATAGCAGTCAATAAAATATTTTTATCACATCGATCATAAAATGTACATGATCATAATATGCTTCAACTTTCACAACAGCCTGTAACCCTTTGTGGTAAAGGATTACAGGATATCAACAGTAGAAGGATCAGTTTTTTTTCTGAAAAAGACAGAAAATATTTTGTGATTTATAACTCTTGCGTATATTTGCACTCCCGAAACACACGGGGCAGTTCTTAAAACACAGACATTCAACGTCTACATGCGGAAGTAGCTCATTTGGTAGAGCACGACCTTGCCAAGGTCGGGGTGGCCGGTTCGAGCCCGGTCTTCCGCTCTGAAATAAAAAGCCTGATTGATATCAATCAGGCTTTTTTTATGCACATCCATCCCTTCTCCTCAACCAAACCGGTCCGGATCAAAAGCCCGGATGTCCACACTACCAGGTTGCTCCATCGCCAGCTCCGCTATCAGCTTACCAGTAGCAGGTCCCAGGCTCATTCCCATCATCGCATGCCCCGTAGCCATTAATAAATTGTTGTAACGCTTCGTATAGCCGATATAAGGTAGCCCATCCGGAGAACAGGGCCTGAATCCATGCCACACCTGCTCCTGGGCAGGCATCCCCACCTCCAGCCCCGGCAGATACTGCTGTACAGCCCGCACGATACCTTCCACCCGTTTCATATTCACCTGCGGATTTATCCCTGCCAATTCCATCGTACCACCATAACGCATATGCCCCTGCATCGGCGTAATAGCTACCCGCGCTTCACAAAGTATAGCCGGCACCTGCAACAGCTTGGCCGGCATATTCTGCGTAAAGGAATACCCCTTACCGGCCATCAATGGTATGCGTATACCCGTCATTTCAGCCAATGCCGGCGACCATGATCCCGCCGCCAATACAAACAGATCAGCCGTATACGTCTGTTGCCCCCCTACCACCGCCTGTATCGCACGGCCGGCATGTTTGATAGCCGTTACTGCCTGCTGCGGTACAAATCGTACTCCCATTACTGTTAGCTGCCGGTATAATTGCTGCATCATAGCATTAGGATACAGGTGCGCATCACAGCGGTAATGCACCGCCCCCAGAACATCCATCGCCACCTCCGGTTCCAGCAACTGCAACTCCCGGCTATTGAGCACCTGTACATCCAGTCCCATCTGCCTGGCCGTCGCCGCAAGATGCGCCTCTTCCTCCGCCACCTCCGGCGTCCGGTAATACATCAGGATACCACGGTGTGTCAGCCCGGCATTCATCCACTCCGCTGATCCCCATTGTGCATACAGCGACTTACTCAGCAGGTTGATATCTCTTAACGGCACCGCCGATTTCACTACATGCTCACGCGTAGCACTGCGCATAAATTGCCAGCCCCAGGATAACAACGCCCGGCTGAAACGGGGCTTTACATAAAACGGACTACGTGAATTGAACATCCACCGGATACCTTGCTGTACAATCCCTGGCGCCGCCAGCGGCACAAAGTGACTGGGTACGATCATCCCCATATTACCGAAAGAACAATTGTCCTGCATATTCCCACTGTCGATCACAGTCACCTCCCACCCACTCTCCCGCAGGTAATAAGCACTACTCAATCCGATGATGCCTCCTCCTATGATAACGGCTTGCATATATTGCTTAAAATAGTGTTGAAAAAAATGGTACTCATATTACCTGGAAACCGTGTGCATAAGGGTCCTTATCGTCGATAAAAATGGTATTATACCCCGTTACGATTGCCCATCCTTCTATACCGGGAATAATAGCAGGCAACTCCCCTACCTGGGTAACCCCTTCTATCGTGCCGTTGAATACCGAACCTATGATGCTTTCATGCACAAAACGATCTCCCGGCTGTAACTTCCCTCTTGCATACCATTGCGCCATACGCGCAGAAGTACCGGTACCGCAGGGCGAACGGTCGATCGCCTTATCCCCGTAAAACACCGCATTGCGTGCCGTCGCCGTAGCCGACATCGTAGCGCCCGTCCACATAATATGACTAAGCCCGTAGATATGCTCCTGTTCCGGATGCCGGAACGTATAACGCTCATTCAACTGCTGCCGGCAGATACGGCTCCACGCAATCAGCTGATCGGCCTTAAAATGTTCCATACCGGGAAAATGCGCCTGCGGATCTATGATACCATAGAAGTTACCACCATACGCCACATCTACCTGTAAAGCGCCCAGGCCAGGACAGTCTATCTCCAAAGCTTCCGCAGCCAGGAAAGAAGGCACGTTCGTCAGTTTGACAGACGTCACCTTCGCACCTTCCTGCTGATAAGAAACCAACACCAGACCTGCAGGCGTCTCCAGTCTCAACTGGCCGGGCACCTTCGGTTGTATGAGTCCCTGTTCTATAGCGATCGTAACAGTACCAATGGTGCCATGCCCGCACATCGGCAGGCATCCGCTGGTTTCAATATACAGCACCCCGCTGTCATTAGCAGGGTCTGTCGGTGGATACAGGATGCTACCACTCATCATATCATGCCCCCGCGGCTCAAACATCAACCCCTTCCGTATCCAGTCATATTCCCGGAGAAAATGCAGCCGCCGCTCCATCATACTCTGGCCGTTCAATACCGGCCCCCCGCCAGCTACTACCCGTACCGGATTGCCGCAGGTATGAGCGTCTATACAAAAGAATGTTTTGGTGGACATATACCTTAAAATGATCGGTGAATATTATCGGGTCCATTGACCGTTTACCTTACGCCAGATATGCAGCGGATTATCCTCTTTCAAGGCGTCCGGCAACAAAGCCGGCGGACAATCCTGTAGACACACCGGCCTTACAAAACGACGGATAGCGGCCGTACCCACAGAGGTACTGCGCGCATCACTGCTCGCCGGAAAAGGCCCTCCGTGCACCATCGCCTCACATACCTCCACACCAGTAGGTACCCCGTTAAACAGGATACGACCGGCCTTGTCCTGCAACAGCTGTATCTCAACAGCATATTGCTGCAGATCATACCGATCTCCCAACACCGTCGCCGTCAACTGCCCTTGCAGCTGTATAATGGTTTGCTGCAAGGCAACCATATCCTTACAGGTCACCAGCAAAGAAGAAGGACCAAACACCTCCTCCTGCAGATGCGCATGCGTGGTAAACACCTCACTGTCTACCTGCAGTAAAGCAGGATATGCCAGCGCATCGGCAGCAGGCACTCCTGCCTGTAACGTACGCACGCCGTCCTGCTGCTGTAAACTTTTCAACCCGGCATAGTACTGTTCATATACCCCCTTGTTCAGCATAGGAGCAGGCTGTACCTGCTGTAATGCCAGAGCCAGCAGCTCCGCAAAATGATCCGTGTCAGGACCAGCCATGGCAATCAACAACCCAGGGTTCGTACAGAACTGCCCCGCACCCTGCGTGATGGAAGCTGCATATTGTTGTGCCAGTGCCGCTGCCGATGTCGCTACCTTGCCGGGCAATAGCAATACAGGATTTATACTGCCCATTTCGGCATATACCGGTATCGGGATAGGCCGGGCAGCAGCCGTCGCCATAATCGCTTTTCCGGCTCGTTGAGAACCCGTAAACCCGATCGCTTTGATAGCAGGATGTCTTACCAATGCCTGCCCTAACGTATGACCGTAGCCGTTAAGACTGGAGAATACGCCGTCCGGCATACCGCATGTTGCGGCTGCCCTCGATATAGCACCCGCTACCAGCTCGTTCGTGCCGGGATGGGATTCATGTGCTTTTACAATGACCGGGTTACCGGCCGCCAGCGCTGCAGCAGTGTCCCCACCAGCAGTAGAAAATGCGAGCGGGAAATTGCTCGCGGGAAATACCAGCACAGGCCCCAGTGGCTGCCACATCGTACGCAGGTCCGGTCGGGGCAATGGCTGCCGGTCGGGTATAGCCGTATCAATGACAGCCTCCACCCAGGAGCCTTCCCGTAACAGCGTAGCAAACAACTGCAACTGCTGCATAGTACGCCCGCGCTCACCGGTAATACGTGCCAGCGGCAACCCCGATTCGGCGACCGCCCGGTGTAACAACACATCTCCCAATGCCAGTATCTCTGCCGCAATCGCTTCCAGAAATGTCGCCTTGTCCGCCCCACTGATATGCCGGTATATCGTAAATGCCGCCGTAGCCCGCGTCAGTGCAGTCTCCATCTCCGCCTCCGTAGCGGCGATGAACCGTTCCGGGAGTATTTCCCGGCTGACAGGGTTGTACGCTGATAACACCGTATCTCCAGTGGCCGTCCAGCTATAGCCGATACTGTTCCTTCCGGTAATATTCATACAGGTATGTTTAAATAGTCAGGCAATACCGGTCTCTGGGCCAACGCCTGCTGGATCGTCTGCCATACCTGCTCTCTTTCTGCTCCTTCCAGCAGCAGCCGTGGCGCCCGTACCGTCTCCGTACCGATACCAGTAGCTGTCGCCGCGAGTTTGATATACTGCACCAGCTTAGGGTGTATATCCAGCTCCAGCAACGGCATAAACCAACGGTAGATCGCCAGCGCCTTCGCTACCTCTCCCGCTTTGGCCAGCCGGTAGATCGCCACCGTCTCTGCCGGAAAAGCATCCACCAATCCCGCTACCCAACCATGAGCTCCCATCAGCAGGCTTTCTAACGCCAGCGTATCTACGCCACAGAGAATGCTGAAACGATCCCCAAAACGGTTGATCATCCTCGTCACATTCGTAATGTCCCGTGTGGACTCCTTCACCGCCTGGATATTGGATTGCCCGGCCATCGCCTCAAACATATCCAGCGTTACGGTGATCTTGTAATCCACCGGGTTATTATAGATCATGATAGGCAATGCCGTACTTTTAGCCACCGCCAGGAAATAAGCGACTGTTTCCGCATCATCTGCTTTATAACGCATAGGTGGCAGTAACATCAGGCCACTGGCACCTGCCGCTTCCGCCGCTTGTGCACTCGCAATGGCCGCACTCGTAGTCTGCTCCGCAATGTTCATGATCACCGGTATACGCCCCTTCAACTGCTCCACAGCATAGCGCACCAACGCATACTTTTCTTCATTCTGCAAACTGCTAGCCTCTCCCAAAGAGCCCCCCAGGATAATACCGCTCACACCCGCTGCCAGCTGTGCCTGTAAATTGTAGGTAAACATGGAATGATCCACCTGGTCATTCGCATCAAATGGAGTTAATAACGCCGGAAATACCCCTTGCCATTGTATCTGTTGCATATCATGCTGTTTTTGTATAAGAACAAAATTAGCCGGGGGATACGCATGCCATAGGGCAGTAATTAATCATTTCTTTACAGAAATTAACCCATATATGCTACCTTCCATAAAACTGTTATAAATTTCAGTAAAACGTGAAAGTCCTCGCATTCAAAATACCCGTCGCACAACAAGCCTCCGTCATCGTACAGGAGGACCGTATGCCCTATTTCTATGACCACCTGCATCAACATCCGGAAATACAGGTCAGCCTCATATTAAAGGGAGAAGGTACCTTAATAGCGGGCAATTACATGGGGGCTTTCGCACCGGGAGATATCTACTGGATCGGCGCCGGACAACCACATATCTTTAAAAGTGATCCTGCCTACTTTGCCGCAGGCAGCACACTATACATACATGCCCTCACCTTCTTCTTCCATCCCACACAAACGGCCGCTGAGTTACTACAGCTACCTGAAATGCAGCTGATCCGGGAAATGGTCCGCCAGTCCGCCAACGGATTCCGTATCACCCCTCCCCATACCGTGCAGCTGGAACAACAATTCCGGGAGCTGTTCCGGCAAGAGGGCGTACGCCGCCTCATGGCCTTCCTAGACCTGCTCGATACCATCCACCAGCAATGCCAGCGAACAGCCCTTTCCCAGGAGAAAAATGACTGGAACTTCAGTGAGGCAGAGGGCGTACGTATGAATGAGATCTACCAGCACAGCATCCGGCATTTCCGGAAACCTATCAGCCTCGACGAAATCGCTGGCATCGCACATATGACCGTACCAGCTTTCTGCCGCTATTTCAAAAAACGCACCCGTAAAACCTATATCCGGTTCCTCAACGAACTGCGGATCAGCCACGCCTGCAAACTGCTGAAAAGCGATAAAGAACTGCCTTTCGCAATGATCGCCTTCGAATCCGGATTCAGTAACGTCACCAGTTTTAACCGCACCTTCAAAGACATCACCGGTTATGCACCGGGCATTTACCAGAAGAAATATAAGGCAGGCTAAAGAATGGCAAGCTTGTTGGAGTGATGGCTGGTAACATCCGCTAAGCGAACTTTAGCGGTATCGATATGTTTATACGAGAAACCTAAACTGCATTGTTATGAAACATCATGTATGGCTACTAGCCACTGCTCTCTCCTTTGCAGCCTGTCAACATTCGGGTAATGAATCCGGCTCCAAAACAACCGACGGTATCACCACCAATACAGGAGGAGATACGGTAGTCACCAGTGCTCCTGCCGAACAGGCAGCCCCTGCCACCACCGTATCCGAACTGGTGTTTATGAAAAACCTGGCCGGCAAATACCCCGCCAGCGTAGAGCTGTTCAAAAACGAAGCCCTCGCCAAACGGTTGCAGACCTTACTGGGAGATGAATATGCCACCTTCAGCAAAAACTGGAATGTGGAAACGCCTATCATCGTGGAAGAAGAAGTGGTAGCAACATCGGGTTGTAAACAACATGCCTGCCCCGACGATGATTACCTGCTGTATGCAGACCTTAAAAACGACAATATCAATGTGTATAATCTCCGGAAAGGAAAGCTGAAAGTATATGCCGAAAAGGGAAATATCACCCTGCCCGCACATATGGAAAAAGAACTGGCAACGACCAAATCAAATGCAGCAGTCAAATAATCAACCGCACAAATAAATAATCAAATAACCAATCGCACAAAAAAACCCGGCGCAGTATACGCCGGGTTTTAATTATGTTAAGCTGACAGACAGCTGAGATGCAATTATTTGTACTTAGGATTGTACAGGGTACTTTCAGGTACGGCTACATCAGGTTTACCTTTATAGCGATGTTTGTAGAGGTTATAGCAGCCACCTAATACGAAGGCCAGTATACAACCCACTTTCACATAAAATAAAAACCTGGAGGAGGATACCCAGCTACGGGTAAAATCGCTGTTATTTTCAATGTTATTTTGCTCCATAACTACTTTTTTCGCGATGCAAACTTACGTTATGTCAGATAATAATCAAAGTATTATTTAAAAATATACTCTTTGTCGCTCGTCAGCCTCGTTTTTCCAGCTCGCTGAATTTTTTGCGGTTCAGAAAATAATAACGCCATATCATAATCCCATGAAAGACACCTTTGATATCCAGCAACCGGCGTTGCGGCAGCGTATCTTTTTTCCGTTGATAGCGGGCTCTCCATTTATAGTAATCCCGGTAGGCCCGGAAGATAGCGGTCATATCCCGCGGTTTACCCGATACCAGGCTTTTCACAGCAGCGAGCAGATCCAGGAACACCCGTTGTACCAGGATGATCCAGCGGTCAGTCGGGTGCAGGTTCTTCCAGAGCATCATCAGGTTATTGCGGAAGTTGAGGTATAGCTTCCGGGGATTCCCCTGTGGTAAACTACCGCCACCCACATGGTACACCTGCGCACCCGGGCAATAACAAACCCTGTACCCGGCACGTTGTAAACGCCAGCAAAGGTCTACTTCTTCCATATGGGCAAAAAAATCCGCATCAAATCCGCCTACTTCGTAAAAGCAGTGACGACGGATGAACAATGCAGCCCCTGTTGCCCAGAAAATATCCTGTGCATCATTATATTGCCCTTCATCTACTTCAGTAGTATATAATATCCGGCCCCGGCAGAAAGTATATCCCAGGATATCCATCCAACCACCAGCAGCACCGGCATACTCAAAACGCTCAGGTTCATGATAGGCCCTCATCTTAGGCTGACAGGCCGCAATACGCTCATCCTGCTGCATCTGGGCAATCACCGGCTCGATCCAGCCCGGCTCCACTTCCACATCCTGGTTCAACAATACATAAATATCCGCCTCCACATGTTGTAACGCCTGGTTATAACCTCCCGCAAAACCATTATTATCAGGATTTTGTATGACCTTTACCTGTGGAAAATGCGTACGCACGTACTCGGCACTCCCATCTGTAGAGGCATTGTCTGCCATATACAGCTGAAGATGGCCATAAGTACTACGGCATACGGACGGCAGGAACTTTTCCAGGAAGTGTTTTCCGTTCCAGTTCAAAATAACAACAGCGACCGATGGCAATACCGACAAAACTTTTTCGTTTATGCGTGAATAATATTTAGCGTTGCAAATATGCAACAAACCGGTCGAATAATATCTATACATTATCTTAATTTACGCTGGAGAAGTATTCCGTATGTTTAAACAGTATATAGGCTGGAGGTTTTTGCTGATATCTATCGCAGTGATCATCATTGTCACCACCATCTGGTTTGTCAGCAACCTATCCAGACAAATACAACAGGAAGAAGCCAAAAAAGTAGCTACCTGGGTTGCCGCTAACCGCGAACTGCTGCAAGCATCCTCAGAAGCCAACCTCAACCTGGCCGTGGAAATAGTCACCACCAACACCACCATCCCACTGATACTGACAGATGAATCCGGCAATATTATAGATAACCGTAATATAGACTCCGCCAAGATCGCCCAGTACCCTGACTATCTCAAAGAACAACTGAAGGTATTCCGTAAGCAACATCCCCCCTTTATCATGGAGATCGATGCCGCACAGAAGACCTATAACTATATCTATTACGGCGACTCTCTCATCCTCCGCCAGATCAGGTACTACCCCTATATCCAGTTACTCGTAGTCGCCCTGTTCATCGGGGTGGTCCTATATGCGATCTCCACCACCAACCGCGCTACGCAGAACCTTGTATGGGTAGGGCTGGCTAAAGAGACCGCCCACCAGCTAGGCACCCCGCTGTCCTCCATGGAAGCATGGCTGGAACTGCTGAAGGAAAATGATGGTAATGCGCCCATGGTAGCAGAACTAATGAAGGATGTAGACCGGTTGAAACTGATCACCGATCGTTTTTCCAAGATCGGCAGTGTCCCTAAACTGGAAGAAAAAGATATCATCCGGCAGATCGAGAACATGACTTCCTATATCCGCCGGCGGGCACCGCAAAGAGTAATATTCACCGTACATGCCGCCGAAAAAGAACTGCCGGCCATGATCTCTCCCCCGCTATTCGACTGGGTAGTGGAAAACCTGCTGAAGAATGCACTGGATGCCATGGAAGGAAAAGGCAGCATTGATCTCTACATAGAGAACCATCCCGCACATATCATCATCGATATCAGCGATACAGGCAAGGGCATTCCCAAATCACAATTCGAAAAGATCTTCACACCTGGTTACAGCACTAAAAAAAGAGGATGGGGTTTAGGCCTTTCTTTGTCCAAACGTATCATTGAAGATTACCACAAAGGACGACTCAGCGTCAAATCATCAGAGATCAACAAAGGTTCCACCTTCCGTATCTGGCTGCGTAAATAATGAGGCACCGTTGGGGTAAAAAGGAAACGAGACAAACAATGTTGCCTCGCTCCTGGCGGAAGACTGCGAACTATTCCCCCTCGTTTGGTTTTTGATGGATATTATTACTATAGGAATGGTTATTGTTCATATGTTCGGGAACGTTACCGTTATAGTATGTAGCTGTTCCCTACCGAAAAGCTAAAGCAAATGTAGCGGCAAGTACTGTAAATGAAGGTTAAAGATGGTTAAATAGAGTTAAATCCCTTCCCCCCTGTCTGTATAAAAAAAGGACGTCCCGGAAGAGACATCCCGTTTGGAAACGCTATATAATTATCAGATCAGGGGACATCCCGGAAAGGATATCCCGTTTTAAACGGAAGTGAGCGCTAGGCTCTTCTATCACTATACGAAAGGTCATATTGTTGTACGCATTTTACCTGCTGCTGCCGGTTTATTCTGCCTACGCGTTGCAGCGATCACTATCACACACTGCCGGCAGCAGGACCCGCTTACATTCCCGGCATTCTTTGTTATATCTGTTTAATCGGCGTTCTGTCTGTAGTACTAAGGGACTAAATACCTTGCATGACATCCCCATTTTAATGCAAACCTAGATGGAAGCTATGTAAGTGACGGTTAAACATGGTTAAATAGAGTTAAATAATCATTGATCCGCTGGCTTTAAAAGGAGGATGTCCCGGAAGAGACATCCCATTTAGCTTGAACAATATACATTATCACCTGGAGGTCGTTCCAGAGGAAACATCCTCGTCTGTATTAAAAAGAGAGTATAACTCTCTGTATTAGGAAAGCTGAAATAATAGCTGTCTGGCAGGTTAGCTACCGGCACGGCTTTTCTCCTCTTCAATACCTGTTTCCAGCTGCGGGCTGCTTTCACATTCCCACTGCCGAACCCGTAGTGCGAAGGTGTATTTGAAAACACATCACTAACTGATAATCAACAATAAAGACCGTACATGCAGGCTCATATACTTACAGAATAAATGTATAATTTTATATTTTAGAACAGGTTTATATTGTGACAGTTCGATTGTCTGTCTATGGTATAGTCAGCAGGTAGTTATTAAGCACACGGTTGGTTGGTTTCTCAATAAAATATGACTGGCAGCAGCAGCTGATACCTTCGTATCATGCTAACATGGTGCAAACTTAGGATGGTACTTTGTAAGTGGAGGTTAAACATGGTTAAATAGAGTTAAATCCGCGCCTCATCGTTATGATAACACCCTAGGAATAATGAACTTTGACATATGAAATCATACGCGGCAAAATATACATATCCCCTTGTCATACTGGCGATAGTTGTGAGCGTGATATTACAAGTAGCTTGGCTCTCCCAGCTATTCATCGAGCAGCGATCGCACATCGTGCAGGATATCGACAATATGTTTACCAACACCGCAAAAAAGAACCTGTACCTGAGCTGTCAGTCTGATTCCTCTCAATACGAATATTTCCATGAATATTTTCTTTCTCCCGAATGGGTGCAGATCAGGCAGGGATTCGACGACACCCGTGGTAGTAATATCAGTAAAGGATTTGAGGCCAACCAGAATGAGGATAGCTCTGTGATCGTATTCCGGCTCACCTTTCGTAAAAAGGCCTCTCCTTCTCATGGTGTGGCGCATTTTATTAATTCGGGAGCGATGCAGGATATTTACCGTACCGACAGCATATCGTTAGTTTCTATGAATAAGTTAGTGGCAGAGGGAATGAGATCGATGGGGTTTAAAGGAGGATATAGCCACCGGTTGTATCCCTATGGAGGAGCGTTGAGTAATGATGCGAGTGATAATAAGGACTATGCCTATGTGAGCAAGCGGGTGTCTTATAACCTGGAACACCTGTACAAATATCAATTGCTGGTTACTTCGCTGAATAAGGTAGCCTGGTACAGGATGCGTTATTACCTGGCATCTTCCGTACTGATGGTTGTTTTGACGGGCGTGGCGTTTTACTATATTCTTAAGCTGATGCGGAGCAGGCAGCTATATGCCGATGCGCGGGTGGCTTTTACCAGCAATATGACGCATGAGATCAAAACGCCTATCGCTACGGTGGCGCTGGCATTGGAGTCTATCATCAAATACAACCTGACGGAAGATCCTGAGAAGCTGAAGAATTACCTGGACATAGGACGGCTGGAACTACGCCGCCTGGACGCCATGGTAGAAAAGGTGCTGAGCTTAAGTAACAACCAGTTACAGTTTACCTTACAAAAGACCTTTTTCGATGTGCAAGTGGTGTTGAAGGAAATGATCCGGGCGATGGAGTTACAATTCCGGAATGTG
The DNA here is from genome assembly GCF_020386615.1 of Chitinophaga pendula. Classification (NCBI taxonomy): domain Bacteria; kingdom Pseudomonadati; phylum Bacteroidota; class Chitinophagia; order Chitinophagales; family Chitinophagaceae; genus Chitinophaga; species Chitinophaga pendula. Next base: position 664,132 of record NZ_CP077769.1, on the reverse strand, counting down.
CATGCGGAATGTGAGTTTATCGGATTTCCCGAGCCCTGTTTTGTGGACGGCGATATTGTACACATAACGGATGTATTCTACAACCTGATAGAAAATGCGATCAAGTATGCAGATAAACCTCTGCGAATGGTGATCCGTTGTGAAGCAGATGAAGAGTGGACGGTGATCACCTTTAAGGACAATGGACCCGGTATTCCTGCCATTTATCATGATCAGATCTTTGAACGATTTTTCCGCGTACCTGTTAAAGGAGATATACATAGTGTAAAGGGGTCGGGGTTAGGATTAAGTTATGTAAAGCAGATCATCGATATGCATGAAGGCACTATTAACGTACAAAGTGAGCCTGGTAAAGGCTGCATATTTATCATAAAACTTCCCTCAATAGAATGAGTTATAAAATTTTATACGCCGAAGATGAACCATTTTTATCACGTATTGTCAGCGATGGTTTAAAAACCAGTGGTTACGAAGTAGAGATCGTTACGGATGGAGGGCAAGTGATAGATACCTTCCACCGTTTCCAGCCGGATATCTGTGTGCTGGATATCATGTTGCCCTCGAAAGACGGGTATATGGTAACGGAAGAGATCCGGAAAGTGGACCACGAGGTCCCTATTATTTTCGTCAGTGCCAAGTCGTTGGCGAAGGATGTAGTAAAAGGTTTTAAGACAGGTGGTAACGACTACCTGAAAAAGCCCTTTAGTATGGATGAGTTGCTGGTACGCATTGAAGCGTTGCTGATGCGTTTCGGTAATGCGAAGGTCATAGCGCCTGTCACCAAAGTGACGGTGTATCATTTCGGCCATTCCATACTGGATACGGTACATCAGACCCTGAAGACGATATCCGGCGTACATAGCCTGTCATTTAAGGAAGTGGCATTGCTGGAGTTGCTGATACAACGGAAGAACAATGTGCTGGAACGGCAGGAGGCCCTGCTGAAGATATGGAGCGATGACAGTTACTACAATACACGTAGTATGGATGTGTTTATGACGCACCTGCGAAAATTGTTGCGGGATAATACAGAAGTACAGATCATTAATATCAGGGGGATCGGTTATAAGTTGATCTGTCCAGCTGATGAAACGGTATAAAAACAAAAAAAGTAAGCTGGCCGCGAAGCAGAACAATGCGAAACGTGAGAAAGTCCTTTGAAAAGATGGGCTATCATTTGAGAAAGCTGTCCAGGAAGGCTATGATCAGAGCTGGCGGATAACACAGTTCTTTAAAGACAGAAGAGCATTTGACATTTATGATAAAGAAGGTAAGCCAATCTGGATTTATTATTAACCCTGCATGACAATGACCCGACTTATGCATTCTCTTTATGTATTGATGATCTGGATGTCGTATTGGGCGCTCACCAGCTTCCTTTTCGCTTCAGATCATTCACCTTCCACAAATCATAATTGAGCTTATACATAATCTTAAATGCTTTGCAGGCAGCAGTTACGGCCTCTTTTATCCCACAATCATAGAACCAGCATATTTCAAGCTGGGGAGATATCGTATATTTTGCTTTTTTGCTGGCAGCTATTATGCCACTGCGTACTATTCGAAATAGCTTACTTTTCCCGTTGGCAAATATATCTCCAAATTGAGCTTTTACCTCTTCGGCGTACCTTTCATGCTCCGGGACTTCAAACTCGCCTATCTCTTCCAGACTTAAAAGCTGTCGGTAAAAATCATCCCCCATGTACCTGACGTTTTCAATATTGTACAGATGCCCAGTAAGAAACATTCCCCGATTATCGATTCCTAGCTGCATCTCCACATTCATTTTCTCACTTTTTATGATCAATGCCGGACCGTTTAGGTTCAAGTACATTTTGTTATTTTCAAAATGGTCTTTGGCGGCACAGTAACCGATTAGCAACTCCGTAATTTCGTGGAGCACGGCTGTAGCTGCATTCATATATTCCGATTTGTCGTCAGCAGTCGTTTCATCGAGATGAAACCATCTTCTATTGTGTTCATTAATAGCCTTTACCCAACCATCCATTTTGATCTCTGCTTCTCCAAGGAGTTGCTCCAGCTTTTTATCCATATAAGTTTATTATGTTATAACCTTTACGAACTTAAGCCTATTTTATCACTCTGTACTATCCTTACTTTTCCTGTTAGAAAAGGGCGTCTTCGATATCTATGCGCACAACAGATATCTTTTATAAGAAACTCCTGATCGTCATAGATCATGACCGGTTCAGTCGCGGCTCAACATCCGGAAGCGTCTAAAGAATGGAATAAGAAATGCCATAGAATCCGGAAGATTGGTACAGAAAGCGCCATTCGTTTATCAGAATAGCGAGGACTTTTCAGGCAAAGTATCCTGCTGATTAAAGAGCAAGAAGCTACAATCACCCGGAAGATATTGCAGGATTATTTTCCGGGTGTACACTTGTGCCTAATCTGCAGCATGTAAAAATGAATAATTATGGCAGCTATACCCGTAAAAGCAAACACCATTTCCAAGGAAGAGAAAGCGCTATTGGATTTCATAGCAGTTATCATAATCGATTTTGTAATGCAGGGAAGCATTAGCAAAATTCGATCAAATATTTCCTGAGTTCAAACATACCTCATGAGAATTCTTTGAACCCCTATCAAGTTGGTCTCCAGCCACTAACAATGTTAAAAGCAAAAAGGAGTTATTTCATTAAGAAATAACTCCTTTAATTCAGTTTGTGTGCGGAGGAGGAGATTCGAACTCCCAAGCCCTTTCAGGCACTACCACCTCAAAGTAGCGCGTCTACCAATTTCGCCACCTCCGCATCTGGTAGAATGGGTTGCAAAAATAGTATGTTTTTAATAATAAGCAAATTTATTTCTCTATTTTCCCTAAAATATTGACTGATAGCACATTGGCGCTGCACACAATTCCCATAACAGGCGACTGGCCGCGGTGTGATTACAGTCAACTGCACTTAGATTAGCGGCAAAATCTACTTATGAAAAAAATCGCCCTGTTACCTATTTCCCGTCATGAACTGCGGCATATCAGAGGCGGTGGTAAGCCGGTGGCTGCCAGCTGTCCGAATGCTCCCTGTAGTATCATTTTTGATTGCCCTTCGTTTTCCTGTTACTGTAATGCCCGCAATATTTGCGTGAGCAGCAGGGATACTTTTCCTGCCGGCACCTCCTTCTGATGGGTCCAGTAGCACCACCCAAACGTCATCATTTCCCATATTTATCATTAAAATCCTAAGAAACATGAAAAAACTGAAAAGTTTCAGCAACACCCTTAGCCGTAACGAATTAAAAGGTGTAGCTGGTGGCGGAACCGGCGCCGGCGTACCTATCTGTTTTGGCACCTGTAACGGCTTTGGATGTCAGTTTGGTGGTTATCCTGATTGCGTCTGCTTATTTGGTAGTTGCCGGTATATCCCTCCGCGTAATTGATCAAATACTATTGAAAAATGTAAAAGTCGTCTCCTGTTGGAGACGACTTTTTTTTGCTACCGGGTACGTACGTGTAGCGTTTGTTGTTATGAGTACTAAGAGATAAACAGGAATCGATGGTGACGTTTAAGGATTAACGATCAGGAAGGGGTCCCAGGTAAAGGGATATACCTGACCGTTGCCGTAATGGATGTTGATATACAGGTTATAGCACACCTTTTGGTTCATGGAGGGCTTTTGCAATACTCCCAGCCAATAGGAAGGATAATTAGGGTCTTTTTGGGGTTTATCCTGCGGGATACCGAATATGTTGTAGGATTGGGATTCATCATAGAACTTCCAGTCGTAGATCTCTACGGTATGTCCGGTAGTAGGGTCTAGCGGTACTACGTACCAGCTGATGGTATCTCCTACTTTGCAAACGGTGCTTAGTTCGTCTCCACCTTCGTCTGTACTGTTCTGCGACCGGTGGTTATCCATCATAAACACCTTTTTACCGGATTTGGTAGCGGGTCCTTTCTGGCCTATTACATAGGCGGTATCTATGGCAAGTGCTATTTGTGTTTGTGGTGTTACGAATGCTTGCGAGGGGGGTGTTGTTTTTTCCTGAGACATGAGCAATCTTTTTTACAATGGGAAATTATTGAACGGTGATATTGAGTGTGGTGGACGGCTGTACGAATTTGCCGGTGGTGGCTTGTTTGGCGTAGAGGTTGATGGCATAGCTGCCACCGCTGGTGCTTTCTACTTTTCCGGTGAATACATCCATATCGGATGAGATCTGGAAAGGCTGGCCGTCGGCGCCCCACACGTTGCTGCCGCCGATATAATAGATCTGGGGGAAGTTGGTACCGCCGTATGGACTGAACCCGTACACGGTCCATGCGATGTTGTCATTATTCGAACAAAGTGTATTAAGGCTGTTGGTAGCTTCTGAGGGGTTCTCAGAAGAAGCCGAAATAATACCTGCGTTGACATTGGTATCTATAAAATAAAGTCCATCTGGTTTTCCATCTTGTACGATACCAGCATCTACAAATCCCAGGACCCAGATGCTACAGTCGCCGGGATTGATACTGGAAAGTTTTTCCGTCGCAGATTGTGTTTGTGTCATAGTACATGGTTTTGAGGGGGTTAAATTGCCTACTCGGTTAAAGGTTTTTCGGCTTCGACCCGGGGTATGTGGAAGCGCTTCATTCACACTACAAAGGTGTCGGATTCATCATCATCAGATCAGCGTATTACCCTGGAATTTTTAGTCAGGTAGAAATACCTGCCGGTCGGTAGATCGTATGTGAACGAGCGCTGTGTTGATAAAGATGTAAAGGCGCCTCCCATGAGAGACGCCTTTTGCTACCTGTTAGGTGTAGCGTTTGTTGTTATGCGTACTAAAGGGATAAATAGTGGTTATTTCACGACAATGAAGGGGTCCCAGTTAATGGGATGCTGGTAACCATCTGCGCCATAAGTGATGAGTATTTGCAGCTGATAGCCGACTTCGGTTCCATCTGTGCTTTTGAACACTTTACCCGCCCAGTAATTGCCGGTATCCTCACCATTTACGCTGGCAGGTTTGCCTTGTCCGCCATTGAATATATCGTAGGTATCACCATTGTTGAATGACCATCCTGTGATGACTACGGTGTCATTCAGGGTAGGGTTCATGGGTACTGCATACCAACTAACGGTGTCGTTCACTTTACAGACGGTAACCAGTTCCTGGCCATCTTCATCCGAACTGCCTTCGGCCAGTGCATTGTCTACCATATAGATGCCGGTGTCGGGTCCGGAGCCGGAAGGCTGCGTTCTCAGGTAGGCGGTGTCAAATACGATACCTATTTGCTTTTTGGAGACTACGAAATCTCTTGCATTATTAACTGCCATGGGGTCATGATTTTAAGGGGTGTCAAAAAGGATTATTGGGAGACTACGTTCATATCGAGTTTTGTCTGCGGGTGGACAAAATTGGGGGCATTCGCCGGCTTAACAGCCAGTTCTATCTGGTAGTTTCCGCCAACGGGATTGACCACCTGGCCCGTAAATACATCGTCTCCTGCGGGAAAGGGCTGGCCTTTGGCGCCCCAGGCAGCGCTGTTGCCTATCACCTGTATCTGCACACTATCATAGGGATTGAAACCATAGGCGACCCAGGCGATGTAAGCATTGAGCTTGCAAGCAGCGCTCAGGTGGTTAGTACCTTCACCTGTACTGCCGGTCAGTCCATGTCTCCTGTCATCGATGGTGCCGTTAGTGTCGATAAAAAACAAGCCGTCGGGTTTGCCATTCTGGATGACACGGGAGTCTACAAACCCGATGATGAAGGGACTGCATGAGGAAGGATTGATGGAGGATCGTTGTGTTTTTTGGGCATCCAATTGTGCTTGTGTCATAGTTTATGGTGTTTTTTTTGAGGGGTTAATTGCCTACTCGTTAAAAGGTTTTTCGGCTTCGACCCGGGGTATGTGGAAGCGCTTCATTCACACCTCACAAAATTGTCGGATTCACAATCATCAGATCAGCGTATTACCCTGGAATTTTAATTCAGGTAGAAATACCTGCCGGCTGGCAGATGGTACGCGGACAGGGCCGGATCAGCGACTACCGGGGAAAAGCAGGAGATATCTTAAATATCCCTTGATCCACTGATAGCTGTACATAGGATTTCCGGTTATATTTGCAGTTACGCTTAAAACAATCCCGATATCCATGTTCGAGACCGTTATCGTCATTTTACTGATCGTCATCCTGGTGGTTATCATCCAGTTCAAAGGAGATATCAACAAGCAGCTACTGTTGCTGCACCTGAAGATCGATCAGCTGTACAAGCAAAGAACCAGCGAAACTGAACCTGGCCCTGTAGCTAACGCGGACACCCCTACGCCGGTCGTTCCGCCGCCACCGCCGCCAATATCTACCTGGCAACGGCCCCTGCCTGACCTGGTACCACAACCTGATGCGGTGCCCATACCGGTATCACCGGTCATACCGGTGGAGCCTCCTGCTCCCGTGTTGCCTCCGGTTACTGCCGTCTCCGTTCCTCCGGTACCGATAGATCTGCCGGAAGCAGAATGGCAGGAAGAGCTACCTGTGGCAGCAGCGCCGCCGGAGGCCCCCGTTGCGGCTAAACCCAAACGGCCTTCTTTCCAGGAGCGGTATCCGGACCTGGAGAAATTCATCGGGGAGAACCTGTTCAACAAGATCGGGATCGCCATCCTGGTATTGGGTATTGGTTTCTTCCTCAAGTATGCTATTGACAAAGACTGGATCAACGAGATCGGCCGGACTTTCATCGGTATTATCTGCGGTGGCCTGCTGATAGGATTGGCGCATCGTATGCGTAAGACCTTTGCTGCCTTCAGTTCGGTACTGGTAGGCGGCGGGGTAGCTACCTTGTACTTTACCGTAACGATAGCCTTCCAGGAATACCATCTTATCACACAGCCGCTGGCATTTATACTCACTATCCTGATCACTGCTTTCTCTGTGGTGCTGGCCTTGAGTTACGACCGGCGGGAGCTGGCAGTGCTGGCTATACTGGGTGGGTTCTCCGCACCTTTCATGGTGAGTAATGGCGCCGGCAATGTGGTGGTATTGTTCACGTACATCCTGACGCTGAACATCGGTATGCTGGTACTGGCTTACTATAAGAAATGGAATATTGTCAACATCATTTCCTATGTGGCGACCGTCCTGCTTTTCGGCAGCTGGCTGGCAGTGTCCATTACCAACCCGCCAAAGCAGCCGCACTACGGTACGGCGCTGGTGTTCGCCACCTTGTTCTATGTTGTGTTCTTCCTGATGAACGTGATCAACAATGTACGCAACCGGCAGCGGTTCGGTGCATTTGATATCTGTATATTACTCAGTAATACCTTCCTGTATTATACGGCTGGCATGCTGTTGCTGTCGCAGTTGCATGCGACCATGTACCAAGGGTTGTTCACGGCATTGATGGCCGTGTTCAACTGCCTGTTTGCCTTTAGCCTGTATCGCCGTGAGCAGGCCGACCGTACGCTGATCTACCTGCTGATTGGGCTGGTGCTGACCTTTGTGAGCCTGGCAGCGCCGGTACAGCTGGAGGGTAACTACATTACTTTATTCTGGGCGGCGGAAACGGTATTGCTGTTCTGGTTATCGCAACGTTCTGGTATTGCGCTGATGCGTTATGCATCGATGCTGATACTGGTACTGATGGTATTCAGTCTGCTGATGGACTGGCAGCAGTTGTATTTCGACCGTGCAGCCCCGATGCTGCCATTTGCCAACAAGGCATTTGTGACCAGCGTGGTGGCTACCCTATCGTTTATACTACTCGGGCGGTTAGTGCGGCAGGAGTCACGGGAGACGAACCTGTTACCCGGGTTCCCGGTGTATATGCTCCGGCCTTTGCTGCGGGCGATGACGATTGTCCTGATCTACACCGGTATACAATCGGAGTTATGGTTCCAGGCCCAGCATCATTTCCCGTTGTTATCGCCCTTGATCACCGGTAGTTTCAACTTCATTGCAGTGAGTGTGTTGTTGTATATGAACCGGCATGCCCAGCCGTGGGTACGGGCCGCATTGCTGGTACTGACAGGCGTGGCCATGATCGCATTTGCGGCTTACTATGTACCGGATGCACTGGATGTGCAGTCCTCGGGTATTTACGGGCATAACAAGTTCCCCTACCTGTGGCTGCATTACTTGCTGTATGTGCCGGTAGGGGTAATGCTGTACCAATTGCACCGGGCGGTACAAGGACTGCCCTGGAGCCGCCTGCCGATGTTGACCCAGTGGGTGGTGGCATTGATGGTATTGATCATGGCCAGTGCGGAGCTGGATCATATCATACTGGCGGTGGTACCGCACCAGGAGTCAGAGATGCATAGTTTACTGGGTAACAGTCACCGTACCGGCTGGGCGATACTTTGGGGAGCGTATGCTTTTGTGCTAATGTACCTGGGGCTGCGCTGGAAGTCGAAAGCAGTACGTATTATTGCGATCAATGTATTCGGGCTGACACTGGCGAAGTTGTTCCTGGTAGATTTCCGGTCGTTGCCGGAAGGAGGTAAGATAGCCGCCTTTATTTCACTCGGTGTGTTGTTGCTGATCATTTCCTTTATGTATCAGCGGCTTAAAAAAATGCTATTGACAGATGAAAATAAGAACGTGGGCGATGCTACCCCGGAAGAGCAAGCATAGTTATGGGCTGTTACCGTTACTGTTCCTGTTGACGGCAGGTATGCAGGTGGCGGTGGCGCAGTCATCGTCGTCATCGTCATCGGAGTCTTCCGGATTTAGCTGGGAAGCGCCGGTACCGGCGCCGGTACAACCGGGATTTTACCGGATTGCGATCGGTCCTGCTATCAGTGCCGTCGCTGCGAAGGTGACCTTGCAAGACCTGCGCTTGTTGCGGGATGGGCAACAGCAGCCCTATATACTGCAACAGGAAGGTTTTTATGATACGACCCGTTTCCAGGCGCTGGAGATCATGGAGCGGCAGCGTACACCGGCGCAGCTGACGACGGTCACTTTCCGCGGGCCGGAGGCGGGCCAGGAAGGGCATACGCTGCTCGACCAGCTGGTATTACAGGTCAAAAATACCGGCGTACGTAAGCTGTTACGGGTGAGCGGAAGCAATGATGGGCACGAGTGGTATGCGATCAGCGGGTGGTTGTTGTTCGACCCGGAGAGTATGAACGGTACGGAAGGCGATCAGCAGGTAAGTTTTCGTTTGCCGGCAACGGACTATACCTGGTATCAGCTGCAGGTGAACGATTCTGCCAGCGCGCCCCTCTATATCGAAAAAATAGGCCGTTTTCTGATCTCTACCCGGCCTGCCGACTACATACCTAACCCTACGCCTAAACTGACCAAAATAACGGCTCAAAATGCGCAGGAAAGCATCTTCCGTATCGACGCTGATGCGGCTTATGTGATAGACAAGATCAGTATAGATATTTCCGCGCCGACCTTATACCGGCGGCCGGTGGTGGTAGCTGTCGCTGCGGAGGACAAATCCCATTCGAAAAGCGGACCTGCTTATCATCCCATTGCCCATTTCACGCTGCGGCCGGGGCAGACCAGCATACAACTGCCATCACCGGTGAAGCAACAGCAGTTATACCTGCTGGTGACGGACGGGGATAGTCCTCCGTTACAGATCGGCCGGGTGCATACCTTTCAGCAGATCACTTACCTGGTGGCTTACCTGGAGAAAGGAGGCACTTACCAGTTGAAAGGCGGGGATGCGCACCTGGCGGCGCCGGTGTACGACCTGACCTATTTTACAGACAGCCTGCCGGCACAGCTGCCGGTACTGTTACCCGGAATGATCGTACAGATCAACGGAAAAGAAGCCGCAGCGACGCCCACCGTATTCCAGAGCAAAATTTGGATATGGATCGGCCTCATCCTTGTGATCGGTCTGCTGGCAGTCATTTCGCTGCGGATGTTACGGGAGATGAAACAACGCGGTCCCGGCAATTAACAATTACTTAAAACTGCCTTAATACAGGGCTAACAGGGGTGTAAGATATTCGACGTTAAAACCCTTTATCATGCAAAAGATCCTTACTGTTACTATCAACCTGGAAAAACTACAAGCTGCTTCTGAGCAGGATGCGAACCACTCATTTGTACGGGAGATACCGGAGGTGAATGCCCTGCTGGAAGAAGGCTGGATCATCGAAGAATGGGATACTTTAGGCACCAATTCCAACAACGTTACCTTACTGTTCATATTGAATGATGAGCTGGATGAGTACAACAATTCGCTCATGGACGAATACGAATTTGAGGAAGGCCCGGAAGAAGAGTAGCGCGGCCTTTCATTTTCCTTGTTTGTTACGGCGGGAAAGGGAGATATGCTTCCTTTCCCGTTTTTATTTTCATTTAGTTTTCCACACCCCTGCCCTATTGCTGGTCTTGCTTAGGGCCTTTTCGCTACCTTTACAGGTGCAAGTCGGCTGTAGTAAATCACGGCAGTACGATCAAATCTTTAATACTCAGGATTATAGCTACTATGGGAACTTCAATTACCTGCCCTAACTGCAAACACCAGTTTGTGATGGAAGATGCTTTTGCTGCGGATATCGAAAAGGAGATGCGTGGCAAGATGGAAACGGAATGGCGTAAACGTGTGGATGCGCTGCAATCGGAAAAGCAGCAGCTGGCACAGTTACGGCAGCAGGTGGAAATACAGAAACAGGTGCAGGACGAAGAGCTGCAGCGGCGTTTGCAGCAGGAGCGGCAGAAGCTGCAGGATACGTTGAGCGAAGATATCCGTAAAAATATCAGTGCGGACTTTGACAACCAGTTGCGGGTGCTGCAGGAGGCGAACCGTGACCAGGAGGAGAAGTTGCGGACAGCGCGGCAGCAAGAGCTGGATTTCTTGCGTAAAGAGCAGGAATTAAAAAGTAAGGAAGAGGCACTGGAGATATCATTGCAGAAGCGATTGCTGGAGGCACGTTCCCAGCTGGCAGAGACCATCCGCCGGGAAGAAGCCGACCGCAACATTTTGAAAGAAACGGAATATCAGTTGCGGCTGCGGGAGATGGAAAAACAACTGGAAGATCAGCGTAAGCTGGCAGAGGAGATGAAACGTAAGGCAGAGCAAGGCTCTATGCAGCTGCAAGGCGAAGTGCAGGAGCTGGTGCTGGAAGAGTTGTTGCGGATGACCTTTCCTTTCGACGAGATCTCCGAGGTGGGAAAAGGGGTACGCGGCGCCGACTGTATCCAGCTGATCCGTAACCAATATGGGCAGGATTGCGGTAAAATCATCTTCGAAAGTAAACGTACCAAGGATTTTTCGATCCAATGGGTAGAAAAGCTGAAGGCAGACATGCGCAGCCAGGGAGCCGATGTGGCGATACTGGTCACGCAGGCGATGCCCAAAGACATGGATCGCTTCGGAGAGAAAGAAGGGGTGTGGATCTGTACGTTTACCGAGGTGAAAGCCCTGACACATGTGTTGCGGGAAGGGGTGATCAAGATCGCGGGAGCGATACGTACCCAGGAGAACAAGGGCGACAAGGTGCATATGTTATATGGTTACCTGACGAGCAGTGAGTTCGCAGAGCAGTGGAAAGCCATCCGGGAAGGTATTATGGCAATGAAGATCTCCATTCAGAAGGAAAGGGATGCGATGGAAAAATTGTGGAAATCGCGCGAGAAACACCTGGAGAAAGTGTTGCTGAATGCGGCGCATATCAAAGGGTCTATAGAAGGGATCGCGGGCAGCGACTCGGTGGATCTGCGCTTGCTGGAAGATGCAGCAGATAACTTGCTCGACGAATAGCTTTTACTTATCGTGTTAAGTATGACCGGCGTCTCCTTACCAGGACGCCGGTCTTTTTTTGCCCATTTTTACTTGTTGCATGAGTTGCATTGCATATAGCTTGTATAAGCATTGTTTAAGCGTCCTATATGCAACCTATAAGCGAGGTATAAGTAAGGTATAAGCATGGTATAGGGAATGTATATCATTGCCTATGCTTTGCTTATAGGAATGCTATACGAATGCTATACGAATGCTACGGGAATGCTATAGGAATGCTATAGCCAGGGGGGAAGGCAGCGGCTCACTCCGGTTTAACATTTCTTTAGGAAGAACTTAACATTTCTACTGTAAACCAGGTGTAACATCTGCCATTCTAACGCGTTGAATGTTAGAAGGTAATGTTTTACTGCTTTACAGGGGGACCATGTAACAGACGAACCCGCGGATAGGTCTGCCGCTTAGCCACTCCTGCAACGTTACATCACATATAAAATACGCGAGAATATGAAAAGGACCATTTATTTACTGAGTGTAGCAGCCGCCGTGATCGGCACCCTGTCACTAGCCGGCTGCAGGAAGGACCCTCTGAAAGATATGTCACCGGAGGAATCCCGTATTTATATCACCAACAAAGACCAGAATGCCAACTTTGCCAGCTACAAAACGGTGAGTATTGTCGATTCGGTGGCAGTTATCAACAATCGTGACCAGGCCAAGAAGGAGTTGACGGACTATGACAAACAACTAATTGCGTCGGTGAAGACGCAGTTGCAAGCGAAAGGGTACATACTGGTAGACAAGACGGCTAAACCCGACCTGGCGATCAACCTGACCCGTATGGACAATTCCTTCAACAGTGTGTACTATGATCCCGGTTACTGGACAGGCTGGGGTGGCTATTGGGACCCTGGTTACTGGGGTTTTCCCGGTTACGGTTACTTCTTCCCCTCCTACTATGTCGTATACCGTACCAGTGAGAAGTCGGTGGTGATTGACCTCCTGGATCTGAAGAACCAACAGGACAAGCAGCTACACGCGGTGTGGAATGCGTTGTTACGCGGTACGGGTGTATGGAATCTCAATAATGTGGACAGTATGATCAAGCAGGTGTTTGACCAATCTGCCTATCTGACTAACAAAACCAACGGTTAAACAATTAAAGCGATTGACGATGAAAAGCATAAAAAACTGGATACTGTTGCTGGCAGGTTGTTTGGGTATGCAGGCGGCTACTGCGCAGGTGCGTTCCCCGCTGTCAGTGCAGGTGGATTATTCTATTGCCCAACCTCTTGGGTCGCTGAAGGACTATGCTAACAAAACAAGTTTCCGTGGCTGGCGTGCAGGTTTACAATACTCGCTGAACGACCGGTTTTCGGTAGGGCTGCGGACGGGTTACCAGGACTACTATGAGCGGCTGCCACGGGCGGTATACCCTGATAAGAGCGGTGATATTTCTGCTGTGCAGACACGTACCTTACAGGTCATCCCGATACTGGCCACTGCGCAATATCAGCTCACCAAACCGGAATCGGCGGTGATCCCTTATGTAGGCATAGGTATTGGCGGCGCTCATCTTAACTATGAAAAATACTGGGGGCAGTTTGTAGAGCAGGAAAAGAAGTGGGCCTTCCAGGTAGCGCCGGAAGTAGGTGTGAATATCCCCTTCGGCAGGACCTCCCCATTACTGTTCAATGCCAGCGTACAATACAATTATTCTCCTTACAATGTAGGAGAGATCACGAGCTTCAACGCGGTACAGGCGAATGTGGGCTTGCGATTACATATCAACTAAATAAGCAGGCAACATGGGTATGCCGGTCTTTTCCCGTTCATACCCATATTCCCGCCTACCTGGTAGTGAGAGCTGCCAGGTAAGCGGGAATATCTTCTGGAGGCGTTGTTATTCTGCTGCTTCCAGGTAGGTAGCAAATCCGGGGGAATACCGTTCAGTGATATGCCCCTGTTCATCTTTGAAAATATAGTACACTTCCAGTCCGAACTCCCGGTGCTGTTGTACGAATTTGATTCCTTTCTCCACTCCCATTAATATCAGTGCATTATCAAACCCGTCGGCGGTGATACAGTCTGGAGCAAGGACGGTAACGCTGACGATGTTGCTATGTAATGCGGCGCCGGTGTGCGGGTCGATGGTGTGGGCAAAGCGGGTGCCTCCCTGGTCGAAGAAGCGGCGGTAGTTACCGCTGGTGGCGACGGCTTTGTCATTGAGACGCAGGATGCCGGTGGCAGGCGCTACTTCATCGTCTTCGCCGGAGGGCCGTTCGATACCGACACTCCAGGGCAGTCCTTTCTGGTTGCGGCCTCTGGCTCTCAGCTCCCCTCCTACATCTACCAGGTAGTTACGGATGCCCTGTGCTTCGAGGTAGCGGCCGATCACATCTACGGTATACCCTTGTGCGATACCATTGCAATCTATGGCTACACCCGGCTGCCGTTTGCGCAGCTGCCGCCCTTTCAATTGCAGGTGTTGGTATCCTACGTGACGCATGGCCGCCCGGATGCTATCCGGAGGGGGTACAACGGGATGTGCGGGCCTTACGACACCGAACCCCCACAGATCGACGAGAGGTTTTACCGTAATGTCAAAAGCACCACCGGTCCAGTTACTGACCGATAGTGCTTTTGTGATGACGGCATGCAGGTGTTCGTCGGTGACTACCGCAGTACCGCTATTAAAACGGTTGATGAGTGAGCCGGGCAGGTACAGCGATAGGGATTGGTCGATGACGGCGAAGATAGAATCGAAAGCCTTACGCCGGGACGAGGTATCGCTGTCTGTGAGATATTTGACGATATAGTAGGTACCCTGTGCTTTGCCTTCGCAGACTACCTGTTGTTGAGCATAGGACCGCAGGCAACAGCCTATGGCGCATAAAAAGATCAGAAAACGCATCAACAATAATACACAATTACCGGAAAGCATCCAGGCCTGTTACATCCATGCCCGTGATGAGCAGGTGTATTTCGTGGGTACCTTCGTAGGTGATCACACTTTCCAGGTTCATCATATGGCGCATGATGGGGAACTCGCCGGTGATGCCCATTCCTCCTAATATCTGACGGGCATCGCGGGCGATACGGCTGGCAATTTCGCAGCTGTTCCGTTTGGCCATGGATATCTGTGCAGGGGTGGCTTTGCCTTCATTTTTCAGCACCCCCAGCCGCCAGTTCATCAGCTGGGCTTTGGTGATCTCGGTGATCATCTCTGCCAGCTTTTTCTGTGTGAGCTGGAAGCCGCCGATGGCGCGGTCGAACTGTTTACGCTCTTTAGAATAGCGTAAGGCGGCATCGTAACAATCCATGGCAGCGCCGATCACGCCCCAGGCAATGCCATAACGTGCGGACGACAGGCAGCTGAGGGGACCTTTCAGTCCTTTCACATTGGGCAGTATATTTTCCTTCGGTACTTTAACGTTGTCGAAGACCAGCTCGCCGGTGGCGCTGGCACGCAGGCTCCATTTGCCTTTGGTCTCGGGGGTGGTGAATCCTTCCATACCCCGCTCCACGATGATACCACGGATGACGTTCTGATCATCCTTGGCCCATACTACTGCCACATCTGCAAAAGGCGCATTGGATATCCACATTTTGGCGCCGTTGAGGATCACATGATCTCCTGCGTCTTTGAAGTTAGTGATCATGCTGGAAGGGTCGGAGCCATGATCCGGTTCTGTGAGTCCGAAGCAACCCATCCATTCGCCGCTGGCCAGTTTAGGTAGGTACTTATTGCGTTGCTCTTCGCTACCGAAGGTGTATATGGGGTACATGACGAGCGAGCCCTGCACGGAAGCAGTGGAGCGAATGCCGCTGTCGCCTCTTTCCAGTTCCTGCATCATCAGTCCGTAAGCGATATGATCGAGGCCACCGCCGCCATAAGCGACAGGTATCGTGGGGCCGAAGCAACCCAGTTCACCAAGGCCGGCAAGAATATGAGAAGGGAATTTTGCTTGTTGACAGCTATCTTCAATGATCGGTGATATTTCTTTTTTCACCCATTGACGTACAGATTCACGTATCAGTTTATGTTCTTCGGTTAACAAATCATCCAGCAGAAAATAATCAGGGGATTGAAACAGGTCTTTTAACATGTGGAACTCATTTTGTTGTTTCAGCAATATACTAAATCGGGGCTGACCCACAATTTTTTTAGTGTGCCCCTGACAGGTCCGTGATTTCTTTATGCCGGTAATGTGAATAAGCCCTTGGTTTTGCCAATAACTTACTAACTTCGTGGTAAATAGAAGGTTATGGCAAGCAAAATATTTCCTGCATTGTTGTTGATTGGTTTCCTGGCCGTGATGTTGCTTACATTTAAATCTTCTTCGATCATTCATGCGCCGGCTGCTGCCGGTCAGGCGAATGCGACGGATAGTGCGGCACAAGGCTGGAAAAAATACTGGATGGTGGTATTACGTCCGGGTACCCACCCTTGCCAGGGAGCCGCCGATGAGGCAGCTACTGCCGCGCAGTATCAGTCTTCGCTGGACCGTTTGCAAGCCATGGGCAAGGTGCTGATCGCGGGACCTTTTGATGTACAGCAGGAGCCCTGTGGTATCTTCATTATGAACTGCCGGGATAGTGTGGAAGTGAACCGGCTGATGCATTCCGATACAGCGGTATTGTCGGGTAAGCTGGCATACGATATCCGGCCCTGGTGGACACAGGCACATTAAGACGAACTTTTTTTTACTGATATGCGAAGGCCTTCCCTTAATGGGGGAAGGCCTTCTGTTATTTGTTCGCAGTATCAGTTATTCGGAGGGAGTGATCTGCAGGTTGGCAAATTCGCCACCGGAGTTGTTACCTACCCAGCAGCCCACCTTGCCGGTGCCTTGTTTGCTCAGCTGTTCTATCACCAGGGAAGGGGTGTTTTCGTCGTTGATATATACGCTAACCTGCGGATGTTTGACGGTGATACGCACTTTGACCCATTGGTTAGGATCCGGTGCCGGATGGATGGGCTTTTCGTATTTCCCGGGAAACTGGTTGCGTAGTATTTCCCAATCATATCCCGGTAGGGAGATGTATTGTACGGCGTGATTTCTGCGATCCTGCGTAGGTGCTTTAAAGTTAAAAGGGCGGAGATAGACGGCATCGTACAGACTATCGTTGGTGCCGTGAAAAGCCAGTCCTACAAAACTTTTCTGCAACACATCTTTCCCTTTTACTTCGAAGGTGATGGTGCCATTTGAGAAGTCGGTATCATTAAGCCAGATGATGCCGGCACCCGGCTGTTCGTTGAGGTGTATTCCTTTGTGGCGGCCATCTCCTTTTATCAAGGTTACTTTTCTGTTGACCACTGTTACGCGTGCTTTATTGAATTGTTCTGCAATGTCGATCTGTTGTGCATATACGTTGGCCGTTAGCAACAGTATGCACAGACAGTTAGTGATTGAAGCGATGGTAAAACGATGCATTTTCCATGGTTTTAAGGGTGAAGTATGCTTGATTTTATCAAGTACAGTACCTATGTGTGACAAAGCAATAAAATAGGTATAAAACGGAGAAGATGCAATAAAAAAAGAGGGTACGTCACGATGAACGTACCCTCCGGAAGATGGGAAAATAAAATTCTTTTTATCAAGCCATTTGCATGAGGTATTCTGCCATTTCCTGCTGGAGTGCCTGTGCTGCTTGTCTGGCATCGGTGGCAAAGTCTTCTCCGTTGCCGGCATAAATGATGGAGCGGCTGGCATTGACCAGCAGTCCGCAATCTTTGTTCATGGCATGTGCGGAGATCTCCTGCAGGCTGCCGCCTTGAGCGCCTACACCCGGTACCAGGAAGAAGTGGTCGGGTATGAGCTGGCGGATCGCGCCTAATTGTTCTGCATGGGTGGCGCCTACGACAAACATCATGTTGTCGGGTGTGCCCCAGGAAGCGCAGGTCTTCATCACCTTTTCGTAAAGCAGTTCATCACCCGCCTGTTGTAGCTGGAAATCCTGGCTGCCTTCGTTGGAGGTAAGACCGAGTACGATAGCCCATTTTTCGGAGAATCCGAGGAAGGGCGCTACGCTGTCTTTTCCCATATAGGGAGCGACGGTAACGGAATCGAAATGATAAGTATCGAAGAATGTTTTTGCGTATTGTACGGAGGTATTGCCGATATCGCCCCGTTTAGCATCTGCGATGGTGAAGATACCGGAGGGAATATATTCTACGGTACGTTGCAGGCTTTCCCAGCCGCGGATACCCATACATTCATAAAAAGCTGTATTGATCTTATAGGCTACGCACAAGTCTTTCGTTGCATCGATGATGGCCTTGTTGAAAGCAAATACAGGGTCTGCGTGAGACAACAGGTGTTTAGGGATCTTCTGTATGTCTGTGTCCAGTCCTACGCAAAGATAGGATTGCCGTTCCTTGATAAGCTGTACCAGTTCCTGTCGGTTCATAATTAGATAAATTTGGGGCGCAAAGTTAAGTAAAACTTAATCATTGCAAGTGAACGAAACATATATAATAGACTGCTATAAATAACTCCGCTGCTATAAGTGCGCTCTCTGGAAGAAGGGTACGTAACGTTTCCGGAGTTGGCTGAACAAAACTTTGTACAACTGTCGCTTTCATTTGAGGTCAAGTTAAGCATATTGTGGCGCACCCGGAAATATTTGTTTGCCGAAGATAGCATTGATATTGCCCGTGAAAAAGCACTAACTTAACTTATCAGCAGCCTACGTATTTGCGCTGTTTTTACATAAAAGAATTGACACTATGAATCAATCAGCATTAAAGATACTCTTCCTGGATGTAGGCGGTGTATTGTTGTCAAACGGCTGGGGGCATGAGTCCCGGGAACTGGCCGCCAAGGAGTTTGGATTGAACTATGCAGAGATGGATACTTTGCATGATTTTATTTTCAATGTGTATGAGATCGGCAGTATCTCGCTGGATCAATACCTGGATACGGTGGTGTTTAATCATCCCCGGGATTTTACGCGGGAGGATTTTAAGGCCTTTATGTTTTCCCGTTCCGTAGAGCTACCGGGTATGCTGGCATGGTTGAAAGAGTGGCGGCGGGATTGTGGTTTCCGTATCATTTCGATCAACAATGAAGGCAAGGAATTGAATGACTATCGTATTGAGAAGTTCAAACTGCATCAATGTTTTGACGCGTTTGTGTCTTCGTGCGAGGTGGGATTGCGTAAACCGGACCCGCAGATATTCCGGCTGGCGATGGGTATCGCACAGGCAAGGCCGGAGCAATGTTATTATTTTGACGACCGGCTGATGCTGGTAAAGACAGCAGAAAAGCTGGGTATCAATGCTTTTCACCACCAATCATTCGAGCAGACCCAATCCCTGCTACAGAACCTGACCCGTTAAACAATTAGCTGTATTACTACCGCTGTGCCGTTATGCACCGGTAGTAATACTATTTTCTCTCCTTTCAGTAAATCTGCCCCCGGATTTTGATTTTCGGAATATAGTTGCTAACTTTTCTTTCCACTAATCAGCGATAAATCTTCGTTCCACGTATATGAAAAAGCGATTCCTCTTACTAGTTTTCGTCATTATTGCCAGCATATTGCAATCGAATGCACAAAAGCGGTATCCTGCTTTGGGCGTAGCGACCAGTTATGACAATGACAGTGTTTTATATGCGGCTGGTTTTGTATACATCGAGGAGACGGTGCGCAAGTTGTTATCCCCATCGGTGGAGGCGTCTGTATTCCGGGAGCAGGTGGCGCAGTTGCGGCGTTCGCGTTGCAAGATCGAGACCTGTAACCTGTTTATCCCGGCAGAGATCAAGATCGTAGGGCCGGCAGTGCAGGAGGAGCGGGTACTGGGATATGTGGATACGGTGATGCAGCGGGCCAGGGCAGCGGGCATCCGGCTGATCGTACTGGGCAGTGGCGGAGCGCGTAAGCTGCCCGACGGGATGACGCCGGCGGAAGCCAAACCGGCCTTTATCGCGTTGTGCCGCAAGATGGCGCAGATCGCCGCCCGTTATGATTGTACTATCGCCATGGAAAATCTCAACAGTACGGAGACCAATTTCATCAACACCTTACAGGAAGCTAACGAGGTGGTGACTGCTATTGCGCATCCGCGTTTTAAGCTGACAGCGGATATCTATCATATGTTAAAAGAAGGAGAGACTGCTGCCAGTATTGAAAAAGCGGGGGCTAACCTGGTACACTGTCATATTGCGGAGCGGGAGAAACGGACGGCACCGGGAGTGGCCGGGGATGATTTCCGGCCTTACTTTGCGGCGTTGAAGCAGATCGGTTTTAAGGGCCGTATCATGGTAGAATCCCGCTGGGGGAATATAGCGGCAGAATGCGGGCCGGCCATCGCTTACCTGCAGCAGCAGCTGGCCGCCGCATATGATAAAGGATATACTTCCAAGTAAAAATTCTAAATCGCAAATAAGATGTCAATGTCAACGAAATCACGCCGTGAATTCCTGAAGCAGTCGCTGCTGGGTGGCGCTGGTATTACGATCAGTGCTATGGGTATGCCGGCAAGCAGCTATGCGCGTATATTAGGCGCTAATGATCGTGTCAATGTAGGATTGGTAGGTTTTTCAGACCGGGCCAGGCAGGCATTGCTGCCTTGTTTCTTCAATCATCATAAGGAGCTGAACTTTGACATGATCGCCGTGTCGGACATATGGAGCCGTCGCCGGGAGGAAGGCAAAGCTTTCCTGGAGCAACGTGCAGGGCACAAAGTACAGGCCTGTATGAACAACGACGAGTTGTATCGTATCAAGGACCTGGATGCGGTGATCATTGCATCTGCTGACTTTCAGCACGCTTATCACACGATAGAGGCGGTGAAAGCGAAATGTGATGTGTATAGTGAGAAACCATTTGCGGAGACGATGAAAGACGCCCGTGATGCGCTGAAAGCGGTGAAAGCATCGGGCAAGATCTTCCAGGTAGGTACCCAACGCCGTAGTGGCCCGGGGTATCATGCGGCAGCGAAGTTCATACAGGAAGGTAAGTTCGGACCTATCACGATGGTAGAGATGACATGGAATGTGAATCAGCCAGGGCGCTGGCGCCGGCCGGAGCTGGTAAAACAGATCAAAGAATCGGATACGGACTGGAAACGTTTCCTGGCGGGTCGTCCACAGGATAGCTGGGACCCACGTAAGTACCTGGAATATCGCTTGTTCTGGCCTTACTCTTCCGGTATATTCGGGCAATGGATGACTCACCAGATCGATACCGTACACTGGTTTAGCGGCCTCAAACATCCGCGCAGCGCGGTGGCCAACGGCGGCATCTATATGTGGAAAGACGGCCGTACCAATGCAGATACGCTGACAGCAGTATTTGACTACGGTCCGCAGAATGATCCATCTACCGGCTTCCAGGTAGTATACAGTTCCCGTTTCCATAACTCAGCAGGTGGCACCAAAGAAGTATACTTTTCTAATGGTGGTACCATTGATATGGCCAACAACAAAATAACACCTACCGGTGGATTGACGGAGCGGGAAGCGCAGGAAATGGGGTTGCATGCCAACCAGCTGCCGGAGATGACATTAGTAAGCAAAGCAGCGTCTGTAGCTGCCGGCGCCAACACCGGCGGCGATCCTACTACGGATGCGCACGTGCAGAACTGGATGGAGAGTGTACGGGCCCGTAAGCAACCCAACGCGCCGATAGAAGCGGCCTACTCCCACTCTATTGCGCTGATTATGGGTACGGCAGCGTATCGCACCGGAGAGAAAGCCACCTTTGATGAAGCTACACAAGAGGTGATGGTAGGAGGTAAAGTATTTACCCTGTAATTACCGAAAGATAACGTTGCACCCTATACGATCATGATGACTGCCAATGCAGGTGCGGATAGTGCAAAAGGTTATAAAAGCGACAGGAGAAATGGATGGGGCGTTGCACCTTCCATTTCTCCTGTTATTTTATGGGCGGTCGTACTATTGTACGATCTCTACGATCTTGGAGGGCGCCATGTTTGCGTTGCGCATGGCGATACTTCTGGCAGCATTGCCGGCAAACTCCATGAATGCCTGCTTGCTGATCTTGTCGTCGCCGAGCATCGCTGGTTTTCCATCATCGCCACCTTCCCGGATGCTTTGCACCAGCGGTATCTGTCCGAGGAAGGGTATTTCCAGGTCTTCGGCGAGGTATTTACCCCCATCTTTTCCGAAGATGTAGTACTTGTTATCCGGCAGTTCGGCGGGTGTGAAGTAAGACATATTTTCGACGAGACCGAGGATAGGTACTTTGATCTGGGAGCCGCTGAACATAGCGATACCTTTTTTGGCATCAGCAAGGGCTACATCCTGTGGGGTGGTGACCATGATAGCACCGGTGACAGGTACGGTCTGTACGAGGGTGAGGTGGATATCGCCGGTACCGGGAGGCATATCGATGATGAGGTAGTCGAGTTCATCCCAGTATACATCGGTGATGAACTGTTTGAGGGCGGAGCTGGCCATAGGACCACGCCATACTACTGCTTGTCTTTCGTCTATCAGCAGTCCGATGGACATGACCTTGATGCCGTATTTTTCCAGGGGAACGATCATGCCTTTGCCTTCTACGTTTACCATCATAGGACGTTCGCCACGAACGCCGAACATAATGGGAACGGAGGGACCATAGATATCGGCATCCATCAGGCCTACTTTAGCGCCATCGGCAGCCAGTGCAAGGGCGAGGTTGGCCGCTACAGTAGATTTTCCTACTCCACCTTTACCGGAAGCCACTACGATGATATTTTTCACGTTGGGTAAGGTAGCTCTGGCGTCTTTGCGGTTGGAGCTTACGTTAGCGGTCATATTCACCTGTACTTTTGCCTCTTTGCTAACGAGGTGATGTACCGCATTTACGCAGGCATTACGGATCATGTCCTTCATAGGGCATGCCGGTGTGGTCAGTACTACTGTAAACTTAACTTCATTGCCATCTATCTCTATGTCCTTCACCATGTTCAGCGTCACCAGGTCCTTCCCCAGATCGGGTTCCTCCACGTTACTCAGGGCCTGTAGTATCTGCTCTTTCGTGATCATAAATTGTTGTTAAATTTGATTTCAGACAGCAAAGTTAACCCAATTGAAACTTAATTTGTCTTAATATTTGTATAGTTTTTGTCTATGCCTTGATAGCAGCGGCGGAGACATTCCTACAATTTTCTTTATCTTAGGGCCGCATGCAGAAGAAGAGTTCCTACATACTGTTTTGGGTATTATTACTGTCACCGTTTTTTGTCAAAGCGCAGATCACACAGTTTAAAGATAGCATCATCCAGATATCCGGTCTTACCATGACGGCAGACAGCTTGCGGGCGATCCCGGCAGTGAGTATACTGGTAAGAGGACAGGGCCGTGGTACTATTTCCAATTCCCAGGGGGTGTTCTCTATCGTTGCCTTTAAAGGCGATACCCTCTCTTTCAGTGCTGTAGGCTTTAAAAGAAAGGATTATAAGATACCAAACGGTTTGCAAGGCAATAATTTCTCCATGATACAGCTGCTGGTAGAAGACACGACTTATCTGCCGGTGACCATCATCAAACCATATCCTACCAAAGAAGAGTTTGAAAAAGCATTTGCCTCTATGGATATCCCGGACGATGCCTATGAGATCGCCCGCAAGAATACTGAAATGGCCCGCATACGTGCCCTGGCACGTTATACCCCTATCGACGGACGGGAAGGGGTGAATATGTTCCTGCAAAAGCAGGCACAATCGCTTTACTATGCCGGCCAGGTGCCTCCACAGAATATCTTTAATCCGCTGGCCTGGGCACAGTTTATCCAAGCCTGGAAACGAGGGGATTTTAAACGGAAAGATGACTAACACCTGATTTGTTCCTGCATATTTACGGTTATTATTTTCTTGGCTGCTGCGGGCTGACATGGCATTGCCAGTGGCTGCACACGGAAGCTTTTACAGTAGTGTAAGCTTTGAATTGTCGCATAATTCACTTTAATTCGTGGTATTAAGCACAAATCTATACACCATGCAAAAGATCGCAGTAATAGGCGCTGGTACTATGGGCAACGGTATTGCCCACGTGTTTGCACAGTACGGCCATTCCGTTAACCTCATAGATGTGGCTGCTCCTGCCCTGGAAAAAGCCCTGGCCACCATCGGCAAGAACCTCGAAAGACAGGTCAGCAAAGGCACCATCAATGCTGAACAGCAAGCTCAGACACTTAAAAACATCACCACGTATACGGATATCGCCAACGGCGTAAAAGAGGTAGCGCTGGTAATAGAAGCAGCAACGGAAAATATCGATCTCAAACTGAAGATCTTCCGCGAGCTGGACCAGGCAGCCGCACCTGATACCATCCTGGCGACCAATACCTCTTCTATCTCCATCACCCGTATCGCCGCGGCTACCAAACGCCCGGAGAAGGTGATCGGCATGCACTTCATGAACCCGGTACCTGTCATGAAACTGGTAGAGATCATCAACGGCTATGCTACCGCTCCGGAAGTGACCGAGCATATCGTTACCCTTAGCCGGCAGCTGGATAAAGTACCCTGTGTCGTGAACGACTATCCGGGCTTCATTGCCAACCGCATCCTGATGCCCATGATCAATGAAGCAATCTATTCTTTGTATGAAGGTGTCGCCGGAGTGGAAGCGATCGATACAGTGATGAAACTCGGCATGGCACATCCAATGGGGCCTTTACAACTGGCAGACTTTATCGGGCTGGATGTATGTCTCTCTATTTTGAAAGTACTCCACGATGGCTTTGGCAATCCGAAATACGCTCCATGTCCTTTACTGGTCAATATGGTAACTGCCGGTTATCTTGGTGCTAAAAGCGGGGAAGGATTTTATAAATACACCCCGGGTAGTAAAGACCTGGTCGTAAGTACCCGCTTCAAATAATACTACTTTCACCCTGCGGATACGCTATCTGCAGGGTGTTTTATATCCATACTCCTATCACGAAAAACCAAATGCATGCGTAACTATACCGGAAAAATCCTGGCGCTCTCTCTTTGTTACAGTCTTATTGCCTGTAAACAAAAGCCCGCTTCTTCCGGTAACCAGCAAGCTACCTTGCAAGCTGCGGCCATTACGTTTGGGGGTGATGTCAGTTTTCTGAAGCAGCATATGGATGCGATCGTGCTGAAAGATAGTACCAGCAAATCGGCTATCGTGGTGGTACCCGCCTGGCAGGGACGGGTGATGACCAGCACGGCTACCGGCGATACCGGTCGTAGTTATGGCTGGATCAACTATGACCTTGTCGAGGATGGACAGCCACAACCGCACATCAACGCCTACGGCGGAGAAGATCGTTTCTGGATGGGCCCTGAAGGTGGCCAGTATGCATTATTCTTTGCACCTGGCAGCCCGTTCGACCGCGAACACTGGCAGACGCCTGCACCATTGGATACGGAGCCCTTTACCGTGATCAGCCAGCAAAAAGCCGCTATCGTACTACAGAAAAAGATGCAGCTGACCAACTACCAGGGAACGGTATTTAACCTGCAGGTAGACCGTACCATCACACTGATCGCGCGGAAGGATATTCCTAATTACCTGGGAGTAGACCTACATAAATCCCTCAAAGCGGTCGCCTACCAAAGTGCCAACGTAGTCACCAATACCGGGCATAACACCTGGGATGTTGCACATGGACTTCCCTCCATCTGGATACTGGGAATGTTCCCTGCGTCTCCGGCCACTACCGTGATCATTCCCTACAAAGGTAAATCGCAGGAGACAGGGCTAGTAAACGATCACTACTTCGGTAAAGTTCCAAAGGAACGGTTAACAATAAACGAAAAGGTCATCCTGTTCAAGGCAGATGCTACCTATCGTAGTAAGATAGGTGTAAAACAGCATAACAGCTATAATTACATGGGTAGTTATGATGCCGTCAATCATGTGCTGACGATCATACAGTTTACATTACCTGCCAAACCATTGTTGTATGTGAACAGTGCCTGGGAGCAACAGGCAGATCCTTATCATGGGGATGCGGTGAATGCGTATAATGACGGTCCTCCTTCGGACTCTGTGAAACCACTCGGTAACTTCTACGAGATGGAAAGCTCCTCTCCTGCTATGCGGCTTACTCCCGGCGGGCATCATGACCATTACCACCGGACCTTCCACATCACGGGTGCAGAAAAGCATCTCAACACCTTGAGCAAATACCTGTTTGGCAGCGACCTATCGTCGCTTATAAAACATTAGCAAAGATCATTTACGTTTTACGACCAGCCCCTGTATATCTCCCAGCCGGAGCATCGCCAGTTCTTCGCTGGCTTTGGGCACACCAATCTCCATCTCACAGAATAATTGTAACTCCTGCGACAGTACGGTGCAGTTGGTCTGTTTTACGACCATCATCACTTCATTCATGGTGGTATAGTCGAAGCTCAGCCGGTATCTGATCTCTACGTTTTTCTGTATAGCAGGTATGAGCTGTAACACCAGTGCTGCGGCTGATTTATAAGCGTTGATCAGGCCGGGTACCCCCAGCAGGGTACCCCCAAAATAGCGGACTACCACTACGAAAGTATCGGTCAGTTGTTTGCTGTCTATTTGTCCTAATATGGGTTTGCCGGCAGAACCGGAAGGTTCGCCGTCGTCTACGGTCCTGTATTGCAGGCCGTCGGTGCCTAAGCGGTAGGCATAGCAGTGATGGGTAGCTTTGGGGTGTTCTTTTTTAACTTCCAGCAATCGTTCTTTCACTTCCTCGGCGGTCTTGACCGGGAAAGCGTATGCGAGGAACTTGCTGCCTCTGTCTTTGAATTCAGCGGTAGCTGTTTTTTCTATTGTAAAGTATGTCTCCATTCCTGTATTTGCAGTCGTGCACTAAGCGGCGACTATTTACGTCTGTAATATCTGATATTATCTCCTTCCAGCCATTCTTCCCGCTGTGGTATATATCCGGGTAATACGGGCGCCGCGGTACCGGGACCGACATATTGCTGCCCGGTGATCACACGAGCTTCATCCCACAGGCCGGCCTCCAGGAAACGTTGTAATACATATGCGCCTCCTTCTACCAGGACGCTCAATACCTGTCTTTCATACAATTGTTGCAATAAGGCCGGTAGTATAGGTTGTCCGAAATCCAGGCGGATACCGGAAGTCTGTGTATAGGTGTCAGGAGGCACCTGTTCGGTGATGAACAGGGTCGGTATACTATCATCCCACACGTGGTGGGTCGGCGGTACTTTAAGGGAGCGATCTATTACCAGCCGCAGCGGATCTTTACCTGTCCACAGGCGGTTGTTAAGCATTGGATTATCTGCCAGTGCGGTGCCGGTGCCCACCAGTATGCTGGCTTCTTCGCTTCTCCAGCGATGGACGAGGCGATTGCTCCAGGTATTGGATATCTTCACCGGCTGTTTGTCCGGCCCTGCGATAAAACCATTCGGATCCTGTGCCCATTTGAGGATGACATAAGGTCGTTGCGCTTCATGATAAGTGAAGAACCGGCGGTTGAGTTCGCGGCATTCCTGCTCGAGGATGCCGGTGCGCACCTGTATGCCGGCGGCGGTCATTTTCTCGATACCTTTGCCTGCTACTTTGGAAAAGGTATCTACACAACCGATGACCACCTGTGGAATACGTTCATGGACGATCAGGTCTGCACAGGGAGGTGTCTTACCAAAATGAGCACAAGGCTCCAGGCTCACATACATTGTAGACAAGGGGATCAGCAACCGGTCTTCCGGCGTTACGCTATGTACACAGTTGACTTCCGCATGGGCTTGCCCATATTGGCGATGATATCCCTCTCCTATGATACGACCTTCATGCACCAGCACAGCGCCTACCATTGGGTTAGGTGCGGCATGTCCGGCCCCCAGTTTTGCCAGGGTGATGCAGCGGCGCATAAATATTTCGTCAGTGATATGGTCCATGGTAGCAAACACTATATTTTTGCAAAAATATCGTTTCAGCCGCTATTTTCCTTTGACTATTAATTCCTTGCAAGCTATTACCATGACCATTCAAGCCGCTTTTGCCTATATAATACACACGATCAGCCCCTTGTACGACAACCGGGAAGCGGCCAATATCGCACATATCGTCATGGAACATATAACGGGTATGAGCCGGCTGGACCGTGTCGTATATAAAGACCGGCCGCTGGAAGCACCGCAGCAACAGCAGCTAGAGACGGCCTTGCAGGCATTGCTCCGTAAAGAGCCGGTACAGTATGTTACCGGCAGCAGCTGGTTTTACGGGCTGGAGTTCACTGTTAGCCCGGATGTATTGATCCCCCGCCCGGAAACGGAAGAGCTGGTATCCTGGATAGTGGAAGAGCTGCAGACCGCCGGCCGGGAGACGGCCCATGTGCTGGACATCGGCACCGGCAGCGGATGTATTCCCATTGCCATCAAAAAGGAATGCCCTTCCGCTACGGTATGGGCCATTGATGTAAGCGTTGGCGCACTGGAGATAGCGGCGCTGAATGCTTCTAAACTCCAACAGGCCGTTCATTTTGAAAAGGTCAATATACTGGAGGAAACGGCCGTGGAAAACCTACCCTTGTTTGATGTGATCGTCAGCAATCCACCTTATATACGGCAGGAAGAACAGGCGGATATGCAACAGCAGGTATGGGGATTTGAGCCTGCGCTGGCACTGTTTGTACCCGATCAGGACCCCTTGTTATTTTACCGGCATATCGGAGCACTGGCGCAGCACAAACTACAGGCCGGGGGCACGCTTTATTTTGAGATCAACGAAGCATATGGTCAGGAAGTGATTACACTGCTAACTGCCCAAGGCTTCCGGGAGCCAACGCTGCGGAAGGATATCTTCGGAAAGGACCGGATGGTGAAGGCCTTCAGATAGTGCTATGCTAGCCTGCTACGACAGTTTATATAAGCGGGCTAGTTTACCATCAACAAACATATCCTGATCGTAAGCAAAGCCGCATTTCAACAATACCTGTTGAGAGGCCTTGTTGCCCGGATCGGTGAGCGCGATGATACCCGGGTGTTTTAACTGATGAACAGCGTATTCCAATGCTCCTTTCACTAACTCGGTCGCATATCCTTTACCCCAGCTTCCCTTTTCGAGCGCATATCCCAATTCGAGTTCCGGTCGGCCTTGCAGGGGCCGTATCATCAGCATACCGATAAAGGCTGCATTGAGCCTGTCTTCTACTATCCAGCGGCCATAGGCAGGAAAGATCTCATAGTTCAATATATTTTCCAGCAGGAAGAGATCAGAATCTTCGCGTTTTTGCACCGGGCGGATGAACTGCATGACTTCGGGGTCTCCGTTGATCCGGAACCAATAATCCCCATCGGTGGGGGTCAGCTGTCTGATCCTGAGTCGGGGGGTGGTGAAGATGTCCATTTGTATTGAATAAATGCTAAAATAAAAAAAAGGAACCAGTTGGTTCCTTTTATATATCAGCTATTACCAGTGATTAGTCTTTGCGGAGGGGATTGGCGGTGGCGAGTACTACTTTAGCCCCTATCTCCCTGGCTACTTCCATGACCTTGACGATATCTTCGACAGGCACGGATTTTTCGGCATTGATAACGATAGTAGGGTCTACCTGTTCTCTTACGAGAGCGGGTACCAGCATTTGTTTAAGGCTCTCGAAGGGTACCCTGTTGGTCCCTACGAAGAACTCGCGTTTATCATTGATGCTGACTACTACGGTCTGTTTTGCCTTGGTATTGCTTTTCGCCTTGGGCAGTGTGAGTTTGATCACGTTAGGATTAGCCAGCGTAGATACGATGAGGAAGAACAGCAGTAATATGAACAAGATATCGTTCAATGCTGAGTTGTGCATTTCCACATGCCGTTTGCCTCTCCTGCTGCGTAAGTTCATACGTTCTGTCGTTAAGCGTTAAAATTAGAAAGCGGTGAAGGATCGTTAGCGGGTTGGCTCCTGCAGCACATCGATAAACTCTGCAGAGGAGGACTCCATTTTATTGATCACTTTATCTATCTGTGCATTCAGGAAGCTATAACCGATGAAGGCAATGATACCGATGATAAGACCGGTAGCGGAGGTGATCATCTTCACATAGATACCACCGGCGATCGTACCCAGAGTAATATCGGAGGTGATGGAGATATTGAAGAACGTCTGGATCATACCGGCGATAGTACCTAGGAACCCGAACATGGGAGCGATACCTGCGATGATAGAGAGAATGACCAGGTTCTTTTCCATCTTGTATATTTCCAGTTTACCCACATTTTCCATAGACTTTTCAATGTTGTCAATGGGCTTGCCGATACGTTGTATACCTTTATCGATCATGCGGGCGATGGCACCGGAGGTATTTTTAGCGAGGGAGCGGGCACCTTGTATATTGCCGGTGGTGATATGATCCCGGATCATCGGCATGAAGTTGTCTTCCAGTTTACCTGCTTTGGCGATAGCGAGGTAACGCTCTACAAAAACGTATACTGCTGCCAGGGAGAGTACAGCTAATGGTATCATCAGCACACCACCTTTCGAAAGCATATCCAGCAGTTTCATTTCCTGGGCAGCGCCGGTAGCAGCAGTGGCTGCATGTGCTACAGTGTCTGCTTTTGGCGCCAGCAGAGTATCCTGCAGTAAAGTAACAAGTCCTAAGAGCATGAATAAAATTTTAACCCTGCAAAAGTATTAATTTCAGAAGCAATAATAGGGTAAGGTACTAATAAAATAGTTAAAGTTTAAACGCAATAACCAGCAATTCTAGTACTTAGCTATGCTCTTCCCATATTTGTGCCAGATAGACGATGGTCTGCACGGCTTTTTGCATGTCCTGTATGCTTACATACTCATGCTTGCTGTGCAAGGCCATTTCCCCTGTGAATATATTCGGACAGGGCAAGCCCAGGAAAGAAAGCCGGGCGCCATCTGTACCACCGCGGATGATCATCTTGAGCGGTGCCACACCAGCTCTTTTCATAGCCTCAGCAGCATAGACGGTCACTTGCGGATGCTTATCCAGTACCTCTTTCATATTACGGTATTGTTCTGTTACCTGGAAAGTAGCGATAGCGGTAGGATACTTGCTCATAACATGTTCCATAAGGCGACGAAGGTAAAACTCATGTCCCTCCAGTTCCGGTGTGGTGAAATCACGGATGATAAAGTCGATCTCGGCTTTTTCAACTATTCCCTGTATACGTACGGGATGAATGAATCCCTGGCGGTTTTCTGTCGTCTCGGGAGACAGTATCTCTTTCGGCAACGCATCTACGATCTCCGACGCTATTTTGATGGCACTTACCAGCTTACCTTTGGCGGATCCCGGATGTGCACTTACCCCTTTTATAGTGATCTTTACGGCATCAGCGGAAAAGTTCTCATCTTCCACTGATCCCCGCTCACCTCCATCCATCGTATAGCCGAAAGAAGCACCCAATCGCTGCATATCCACTTTGTCCACGCCTCTTCCGATCTCTTCATCGGGGGTAAAGAGGATGCGGATCGCGCCATGTTTGATCTCGGGGTGCTGCAGCAGGAAGTGGGCAGCATCCATGATCTCTGCCACGCCTGCCTTGTCATCGGCACCCAGCAGCGTAGTACCACTCGCAGTGATGATATCATCTCCTTTGCGGGAAGCCAGGTAAGGATGTTCGGCTGCACGGATCACCTGTGTGTCGTCATCCGGCAGGATAATATCCGTACCATCGTACTGATGATGGATGATCGGTTTTACATCCTTTCCGCTGCAATCGCTGGAGGTATCGACATGCGAACAGAAACAGATCACAGGTACGGTTTTGTCGGTATTCGCGGGGATGGTAGCATAGACATATCCGTATTCATCCAATACCGCATCTTCGATCCCCATTTCCCGTAGTTCCTGTACTAGCAGGCGGGACAGCTCCTTTTGTTTTTCTGTGCTGGGATAGGTATGGCTCAGCGGATCCGATTCGGTATCTATCTGTACATAGCGGATAAACCGGTCCACTACGGTATATTGGTAATCTGTAAACATTTTACAAACCTAAGGATTTTTTTTGCTGTGCTATCTATCTGCCAGGCGCTAAAGAAAGAGATAACAAAAACAGACAGATAGGACGTGGTACCGGATATTACGCGCTTAAATCCTATATTTGTAATGGTTCTTTACACACTCAATGCTGTTTGCGGTTTCCGGTCTGTGACCGGGATTAAAAAGGAACCGTGTGAAAATCACGGGCTGACGCGCAACTGTAAGTAACCTTTGAAAAAGGTTATGACCAACGATACCCATTATCCCTGTTAGGGATGAGAAGGGTGGTCATAGCCGTTACAAGCCAGGAGACTTGCCGTAAACAAATTGATGTATGCTTCGCGGAAAAAAAGCATTATTCAGGCAATTGGCAGTACTTCCCCCCACAGGCATCGTGTGCCTGTTACTGTTCCATTCCTTTATCCTGCCAGCTCCCTTCGGCAAGTGTACGCGTAGTAATACCGGTATTTTTCACTTAAAACAACCGTACCCGTATGTTAACAAACGTACCAGGCTACCCGCGTATCGGTAGCGGCAGGGAACTAAAAAAAGCCAACGAGGCTTATTGGGCGGGCACAGCTTCCCTCGAAAAACTACAACTTACTGCCCGTCAGCTCCGCCGCCAGAATTGGGAGGCGATGCAGCAGGCCGGTATTGACCTCATCCCTTCCAACGATTTTTCTTACTACGATCAGGTGCTCGATATGTGTCTGATGACGGGTACAATCCCTGCCAGGTTCAAGCCATTACTGGAGCGGCTGGCCAGTCCCCAAAGCCTGGAGCTGTATTTCGCGATGGCCAGGGGCTATCAGAAAAACGGGCTCGACATTACCGCCATGGAGATGACAAAATGGTTTGATACCAACTATCACTATCTGGTCCCCGAATTCGATACTACCCAGCAATACCGGCTGTTAAGCCATAAATGTGTAGAGGAGTTCCGCGAAGCGAAAAGCCTCGGTATCCACACTAAACCGGTAATCATTGGCCCCCTGACATTCCTGTTGCTTGGTAAGATCAAGGATCACTCCCTGCACCTACATAGTTTGCTGGAGCAGTTACTACCAGTATACCTGCAGCTGCTGACCGCACTACAGGAAGCTGGCGCTACCTGGATACAGATCGATGAGCCTTACCTCGCGATGGATCTCAACCCGGCTATACATCAGCTGTATATCAATACTTACAACCGTATCCACCAGGCTATACCTGGTCTGCAACTGTTGATCGCCACCTATTTTGATGCCTTGGGCGACAACCTGGCAACGGCGCTGCAACTACCGGTACAGGCCCTGCATATTGACCTGGTACGCGCACCTCAACAGCTGACCACAGTATTACAACAGCTGCCGGCTGGTATGCAACTGTCGCTGGGTGTGGTAGATGGCCGTAACATATGGAAAAATGATTATCAGCTATCACTCGCATTGATCAACGAAGCTGTGCAAGCAATCGGCCAGGATCGTGTATGGATCAGCAGCGCTTGCTCCTTACTCCATACTCCCTACGATCTGGATTTGGAACAAGACGAACAGGTATTGACAAGGGAGATCAAACACTGGATGGCATTTGCAAAACAGAAGCTGCATGAGATCGCTGACCTGGCACAGATTGCTACCGGCAACAACACCTCGCTGGCGGCTAATATGGCAGCGATGCAAGCAAAGCAGCATTCTCCGCTGATCCACAAACCTGCAGTAAAAGCGCGGGTAGCAGCACTGGACGAATCGCATGCTACCCGTAAGAGCCCATTCCATGTAAGGCAGGAATCGCAGGAAGTAGCCTTTCAATTGCCGCTGTTCCCCACCACAACCATCGGTTCTTTCCCGCAGACGGCAGAGATCCGTCAGCTACGTGCACAGCTGAAAAAAGGCACTATCTCTTCCGAAGAATATCATCAGCGGATCAAAGCAGCGATCGCCGAGACCGTGAAATGGCAGGAAAGCCTGCACCTGGATGTACTGGTGCATGGCGAATTTGAGCGTAATGATATGGTGGAATATTTCGGCGAGCAGCTGGAAGGTTTTGTATTCACCCAAAACGGATGGGTACAGAGCT
Organism: Chitinophaga pendula; assembly: GCF_020386615.1. Lineage (NCBI taxonomy): Bacteria > Pseudomonadati > Bacteroidota > Chitinophagia > Chitinophagales > Chitinophagaceae > Chitinophaga > Chitinophaga pendula. The sequence goes on along the minus strand of NZ_CP077769.1, from coordinate 630,515 downwards.
ACGGCAGCCGTTGTGTAAAACCACCCATTATTTACGGCGATGTGCAACGTACACATCCGATGACAGTAGCCTGGAGCAGCTATGCCCAATCGCTCACCAAAAAGCCCATGAAGGGAATGCTGACAGGGCCTGTCACCATCCTGCAATGGTCTTTCGTACGCAATGACCAACCCCGTGCAGATACAACTTTCCAGATAGCACTGGCTATCCGCGATGAAGTTTCTGATCTCGAAAAAGCCGGTATTAGAGTGATACAGGTAGATGAACCTGCTGTAAGAGAAGGCTTACCATTAAGAAGAGCCAATTGGGATGCCTATCTGCAATGGGCAGTACAGGCATTCCGTATTGCTGTTTGTAGCGTACTGGATGATACACAGATCCATACTCACATGTGTTATGCTGAGTTCAATGACATCATTGACAGCATCGCTGCAATGGATGCGGATGTTATCACGATCGAGACCTCCCGCTCTCAGATGGAACTGCTGGAAGCATTCGCCCGCTTCAAGTATCCTAACGAGATCGGCCCTGGCGTATATGATATCCACTCTCCCCGTGTACCAACAGTAGAAGAAATGTCCAGCTTACTACAGAAAGCCAGCACACTGCTGCCGGCCCGTAACATCTGGGTAAATCCCGACTGTGGATTGAAGACCCGTAACTGGCCGGAAACAGAGCAATCCCTCCGTAACATGGTGGCTGCCGCTGTTCAAAGCAGAAGCGCGGTATTAGTGAACTAGGCCCCATAACAGCTTCCTCTTTTTTGCGGCTATATATCGTCGTAATAAGAGGAAGCTTTTGCTGACCGTTTGACCTGCTGAAAAACATACTGCCGATTAATACTTAAATTTGCACATTATGGCTGATCATGAAACCGTAAGTTGTCCTCGCTGTGCGGCTACTTTTGAATGCCGCGTAGGCTCTATCCTGCGTTGCCAATGCCAGGAAGTCACCCTGACAATAGCAGAACGGCAGCATATCAGTGAACAATTCAACGGCTGTCTCTGTGCAAATTGTCTGCAAGAGATCAAAAACAATTATCGTCAGCAAGGATTTCGTTACAAAGTATCCAGGGTCATGAAATTGTTCGGGAAAAGATAAAAGATCACTCCTCTCTCCATTGTACTGCGGCCAGATAGCCACCCTGCTTTCAACACACCAGACTGCCCCGGGCAGTCTTTAACAGATGAATATGTACGAGAAACAAATTGAGCATTCCGTAACACGGATCTTTAAAGCTGTATTTCCAAATACGGTGAACCATTATGACACTTTATTCGGCGGTACAGCCATGCATATGATGGATGAAGTAGCCTTTATTACAGCTACAAGGTTCAGTCGCATGCGGATGGTAACAGTATCTACCGATCGTATTGATTTTAAAAAGCCTATCCCACACGGAACTATCGTGGAGCTGGTAGGCACCGTCTCGCATGTAGGTAAGACCAGCCTGAAAGTGGAGGTGGAAGTTTTCGTGGAACAAATGTATTCCAGTAAGCGGGAAAAGGCCATTACCGGCTCTTTCATATTCGTGGCGATCGATGAACAGAAAAGACCGATGGAGATCGTCCTACCCAACGAGCAGGATTAAATATCCTTAAATAACACCGGGCTCCTGCAGCTATATGGACGATAATCATCCATCTCATGCAGGAGCCCGGTCTATTATGGTCTGACAAACTATACGATCTCTACCAGTTCGATATCAAATACCAGGTCTTCACCAGCCAGTGCGTGATTGGCATCCAGGGTGATGAATTCATCTTTCACAGCTACCACTTTCACAGGAAATACATTGCCCTGAGGGTTGCTCATCTGCAGCTCCATACCTATCTCAGGCTTCAGATCCTCCGGGATATTAGCCTTCGGGAAATCCATGATCAACTCTTCGTTTTTGGGGCCGTAAGCCTCAACAACAGGGATATGTACGGTTTTTTTATCACCCGGTTTCATATCCAGCACGCCATTATCAAATCCTTTGATAACCATGCCCGCGCCCACTTTGAACTCCAGTGGCTGACGGCCTTCAGAGGAATCAAAAGTTGTTCCGTTGGTGAGACGGCCGTGATAATGCACCTTCACTGTATCCCCGTTTTTTACTGCTTGCATAAATAAAAATTATTAAGTGTTATCTGAATATACCCGCAAGGTAAGTAAAATAGTATAAAGTCAAAATCGCTACTGCTCCTGCACTACAGTACGGTAGCGATATTTCAAAACTCCTCTGCTGCAGCTTTCTCGCGAGTGTAAACAATTTACTATTTTTACTGCTTAGCTATTCACTACTTATGAACAAATTCCTGTTGTTTTGCGGCTCGCTCCTCTGCATGACATACCTGGCACATGCACAATCGCCGGTGATCACCGGTGCCGAAAGGACCGCCGCCTACCTCCCACTCCTGGAAGGTAAACGTGTAGCCTTGCTGGTCAACCAGACCGCTACATTGGGCCGTCGTCACCTGGTAGACTCCCTGCTGCAGCTGAAAGTAAACATCAAAAAGATATTCAGCCCTGAACACGGCTTCCGCGGACAGGCAGATGCAGGAGAGAAAGTAGGTAACAGCACCGATCCACAGACAGGACTTCCCATCGTATCCTTGTATGGCAAACACCGGCAAGCAGATGCCGCAGACCTCGCGGATGTGGATGTCCTGATCTTTGACATCCAGGATGCAGGCGCCCGCTTCTATACCTATATCTCTTCCTTGCAGGAACTGATGGAGGCCGCCGCCACTTACAACAAACCCCTCATCGTATTAGATCGGCCCAATCCAAACGGTCATTATGTGGATGGACCGGTATTGGATACCTCCTTCCGGTCTTTTGTAGGCATGCAGCCCATCCCCATCGTACACGGTATGACCACCGGTGAATATGCCCGCATGCTCAATGGTGAACAGTGGCTGCAAAACAAACTGCAATGCCAGCTGATGGTCATCCCCTGCCAGCAATACACCCATCGCACCCTGTATCGCCTGCCGGTCAAGCCGTCTCCCAATCTACCCGATATGGCAGCCATCTATTTATATCCCTCCCTCTGCCTGTTTGAAGGCACTGTATTCAGCCTGGGAAGAGGTACCGACAAGCCTTTCCAGGTATTTGGACATCCTAAGTTCCCCGCTACCGCATATACTTTTACCCCTCGTAGCCTGCCAGGTGCCAAAGATCCGGTACTGAAAGGGCAACGTTGTAATGGCTATGACCTCTCCCGGGATGCAGCCGCCCTCTCCCCTCAAAACAATCATCAGCTGCAGCTGAAATGGCTACTCGAAGCCTACAGTAAGTATCCCGATAAAGCGGGCTTTTTTAATAATTTCTTCAATAAACTAGCAGGCAACAGCACCTTGCAGGAACAGATCAAAGCTGGTAAAAGTGAAGCCAGCATCCGGCAGAGCTGGCAACCCGCTATTACCGCGTTTAAAGAAATACGGAAACGTTACCTGCTATATCCTGATTTCGAATGAGCCGTTAATACCGTATTTTTGCAGGCATTGCCTCACGCCTTTACGACACTATAATATGACAGATAAGAAAGATTTAAGGATCGTATTCATGGGAACACCCGACTTTGCGGTGGCCTCCCTGGATATACTCATACAGCATGGCTACCATGTCGTGGGAGTGGTCACGGCTCCCGACAAACCAGCGGGCAGAGGATTGCAACTTCAGGAAAGTGCGGTTAAAAAATACGCGGTCAGCAAAGGACTGAAAGTGCTGCAACCGGAAAAGCTAAAGAACCCGGCATTCCAGGAAGAACTGCGTAGCCTCAATGCGACCTTACAGGTCGTAGTAGCATTCCGTATGCTGCCGATAACAGTATGGGATATGCCCCCACTGGGTACTATTAACGTACATGCTTCACTCCTGCCCAATTACAGAGGTGCAGCGCCCATCAACTGGGCAGTGATCAACGGAGAAAAACAGACCGGTGTCACCACCTTCCGTTTACAACACGAAATAGACACCGGCAATATACTGTTCAGCGATACAGTGGAAATACGGGAAGATGAAACTGCCGGAGAATTGCATGACGTACTGATGCAAAAAGGTGCAGGCGTATTACTCAAAACAGTAGATGCACTTTGTAATGATACCCTGGAAGGTACTCCACAAGCCCATCTGGACCCTGACACACTGAAGCATGCACCCAAACTATTCAAAGAGAATTGCCGCATCGACTGGCAACAACCAATGGATCACATTTACAACCTGATCAGAGGACTTAGTCCCTATCCCACTGCCTGGACACAACTGCATGGTAAGAGCGTAAAGATATTTAAAGCCACCAAAGACCATACTGCTCCGAAAGAAGCACCTGGCACGGTAGTAAGCGATCAGAAAACATTCCTGAAGATGGCCGCTGCTGATGGCTATATTCAGCTGGAAGAATTACAGCTGGAAGGCAAAAAACGGATGGATATCGTCGCCTTCCTGAGAGGATATCGTTTTGAATAGATCACTCCCATCACACATAAAGAAAAAGGCCCGGTGTACTGTAGTGCATCCGGGCCTTTTTCTTTATAGCTGTTTTGCTTCCACTTTTTCAAGCCTTTTATTCAGCTCGATAATATGTAAGGTCAGTTCTTCTATTTTCTGTAGCAATAACTTGTTCATCTCACCTACATCTATCCCGTCTTTTTTTACCTCATTTTCTGAAGGTATCCCCTCCAGGTGCTTATGTTCACGTATGTATTTTTCCACCGCAGATAATTTGGGCAGATCATAGTTGTCATGAAATACAAAGTCGGACCAGGCACCTTGCTGAACACGGATCTTACGCGTACCGATAGCACCATCCACCGCCAGTTTATAATTATTGCCATTGTAATCTGTATTTACGTTACCAATCGTCACATTCCCGGTATTGCCATCGGCTACCAGGAAATACTGAGCAGCGGCATTGCCATCAGGCTGAATGTTAAAAAGATATAATTTATCTCCTGACGTACCCAGGCCGAAGGTTCTTTTACTCCCCGCTAGTTCGACGGCTGCACCATTCTGCAGTTTGAGGGATTTTGTCCAGCCATTGGAAGTCCATACCGGTCCTCCGCTGATCTCCAGCTGTGCATTGGGTGTCTTATTATTGATCCCGATATAACCGTTACTCTTAAATACCATCCAGGGAGTACGATAGGCAGTATTCTCAACGGTATTACCGCCGATATATCCGTAAATAAAACCAGCACTGTCGCTTAAGGCACCCAACGAGAAGAGTTTTCCGTTGCTATTGGCAGAAAAACTGAACTCCCGCGCCCAGTTGCCAGTCAATGACAGGTCAATATTGACGCCATAAGGATATACGGAAGGGTTCGTCAGCCTGATGTTACCATTATTTACATGTAATAATGCACTCGGCTCAGTGGTACCAATCCCAACAGCACCAGAAGTCGGAAATTTGTTTTGTGCAGAAACTGACAGACAACAAACGATAATCAGCAAGGTACATAGGTACAGATGTCTCATAAATCAAAATATAGGTTGTTCATTAACTGTGTCAAATGTCGTAAAACCCCATTATTTATTTACCAGGTGTGTATAAATAAATAGTTAAGCCCAATTCCCAACGATGCATAAAAAAGGCCCATGATCAGGATCACGGGCCTTTTTTTATGGATTGAAAAATATCTTTAGTCATCGTAACTCAGTTCACAATAGAACTTTGTCTCGTTAGTGCCTAACGCAGACATCGCTGCATCGCTGAGTTTGATGATCAGGTTGGCGTTTGTTTTGAGCTGGGGAATAGCATCCAGCACCTTCGCATAGATAGCACGGCCATTCAGCGGATTGGTCACCTTGATGATCGTACCTCTGGCGGCGGTATTATGAAGGGCATAGTACTTGCCCGGGCCTGCATTACTCTTAAACCAGGAACCAGGACCTTTTTCCGTCGTTACTCCTTTTCCATTGCCTACCTGCTGCTGATACAACTGTTCAAAGCTCGCATCTGAGGCCACTGTAACAGGTGGGGTCGAAGAGGGCGCTGGAGCAGGTGCCGTAGGTGTTGGCGGTGGAGTCGTCACCGGCTTACTGGCTACCGGAGCAGGTGTGCTGACATTGCTATCCTGTTTAACCGTCTCTTGTGGTTTTGGTGCTGGCTGCGCAGATACAGGAGCTGGTGTCTGTTTGACAACAGGTGCCGGTGCCGGTGCCGGTGTATTGGCTGCCAACACCGCCGATGAGCCATTACCTTTCACCCATCCTACGATCACATAGCTATCTTTTTTCAGTCCATCACCATTAAGATTATTCCAGTGCCGTACATTATCCAGCGCTACTTTGTTGTAATTAACACTGATGCGGTAAAGTGTTTCTTTTTCAGCTACCCGGTGATATACCGGACGATAAGAAGGTGCTCCTACATCTCCGGCCTGCGAAAAGTTTGCACCTGTCAACGGTATACGGACATGCTGTCCGAGTTGTAAACCCTGATCAAAGGCCAGGTTATTCTTTGCAGCAATTTCTTTCGGGGGTAGTCCGTACGCGCGGCCCAGACTATAGAAGGTTTCTCCTTTTTTGACCGCGTGCGTTACATAAAGATCTGGTGTGGTGCCCTGTACCTCCAATGTATCTTGTGCTTGCACCGTAGCAGCACTCAATACAAATGCCAAAACAGGCATAATCGATTTAACCATACTAACTCATTTTATACTTTCCGGCAACGAATATATGTGTAAAAATTGATAAATCAGTTCGATATCCCTAACGACAGAAAGTGCCTTTTGTTGTGTGTATATATCTTTCAAAGACGACCAGCAGCAAGCAATGTGCCATATTATTGTTTAAGTATCCGCAGTTCTTTAGGATAATAGTTATTCATCCTATTGGGCAGTAACTTGGCCCACCCCAATGGCATATCTTCATAACACATCAGGGCCCAGCCCTTTCCGACACTGCCCAGTTGCGGATCTTCCTTACGCAGGTATTGCAATGCCTGATCCAAGGTAAGGGATATACGTTGTATCTCCGGTGCCGCCAGCAAGCTCACTGCCAGCTGATGATCAGGTATCAGCTCCTTGCCCGGCTGCCCGGCCTTTACGCCTGCCTTACGCAAGTATAAATGCTGTTGTAGCAGCGCTATTGCGGGTGCGATCACTTCCGGCCACAGCAACACCTCTCCCTGGTGTTCCACCATCGCCAGCGGTGCCGCTGATCGTATCCACGGCTGTAACTTTTCAATATCTTTTTTGACAATGGTATTAAGCGCATTCCGCTGTTTACCTGGCTGGAAATGGCCGCCTTGTTTTTTGCGGAAACAGGACAAGAAAAATCCCTCCCCTTGTATCTTATCGGGATAAAAACGATACCCCTGCATACCATTCACCTCAGTAGTAACGATATTCCAGTCTGCCGGTACAGGAAGTGGTACATTTTCCAGGGCCTCATGCGTAGCCAGCCACTCCATGATGTCTTCGTCTTCTTCCCGGGAATACGAGCAGGTAGAATAGATCAATGTGCCATCTTCACGCAGCGCGGGTAACACATCGGCTAAAATACGCTGCTGCCGCTGGCTGCAAAGCATCACATTTTCAGGAGACCATTCTTTCACAGCTTCCGGATCGCGCCGGAAAAGACCGGAACCCGAGCAGGGAGCATCTACGACCATAACGTCAAAATAACCCGGTAAACGGGCAAAATCCCGGGGATCATTATTGGTCACTACCACATTCGCTGCGCCCCAGCGGGTTATATTATCTGCCAGCAACGCTGCCCTTGGCCTTATCACCTCATTGGCAACAAGCAGGCTATCTGCTGAGATCAGGGATTGTATCAGGGTCGATTTACCTCCGGGTGCCGCACAAAGGTCCAATACTTTTAGGGGTTGTGAGAGTGCACAGGTATGTTGCAAAGCATAGCCCGTGAACATAGAAGATGCCTCCTGAACGTAATAGGCGCCTGCATGAAAATAAGGATCCAGCGTAAAGGACGGACGCTGGGAAAGATACGCTCCCAGCCCATTCCAGGGTACCGGCGAGGCAGTCGCTTCCATGGCAGCTATAATACGTTGCCGGTTAGATATATCCGTCTTATAGGGATTGAATCGAAGAGAGGTCACTCTGCCAGGATGCGCATGCACTTCCAGAAAGGATGCCAGTTGCATACCTGGCAATGAAGGGAGGGTTGCTATAAAATCTTCAGGTAATACGGCCAACGCTTTTTTTCAGCAAAGTAAAAATCCTTTGAGGAATTACGGAAATAAAGTTAGCAGCCCATCATACATTTCGTATCTCCGTCAGCAACTCCTGCAGGACCTTTTTGGCATCGCCAAATAGCATAGATGTCTTGGGTTGAAAGAACAATTCATTTTCTATACCTGCGTAACCGGGCTTCATACTACGTTTGTTAACAACAACGGCTTTGGCCAGCTCTACCTCCAGGATGGGCATGCCATAGATCGGGCTGGCGGGATCGTGTTTGGCAGCGGGGTTCACCACATCATTAGCCCCTAATATCAACACTGCATCGGTCGTCGGGAACTCACTGTTAGCCGCTTCCATTTCCAACAGTTTATCGTACGATACATCCGCTTCCGCCAGCAATACATTCATGTGTCCGGGCATGCGGCCCGCAACCGGATGGATCGCATATTTCACCTCCACCCCCCTTTCCTCCAGTAATTTTTCCAGTTCGTGACATACATGTTGCGCCTGCGCCACTGCCAGGCCATATCCCGGAACGATCATCACCTTGTTGGCGTAAGCCAGTACCACCGCTGTATCAGAAAGACTGATCGCCTTATATACACCTTGCACTCCTGTTGAAGCGCCCGCTTTCGTACCACCGAACGAGCCGATGAGTACATTCTTAAGAGAACGATTCATAGCCTTACACATGAGTATTGTAAGTATCGTACCGGCAGAACCTACCAGTATCCCCCCAGTCAGCATGACCGGATTGTCATAAAGGAAACCGCCACAGGCAGCTGCAACACCTGTAAAGGAATTCAGCAGGGAAATCACCACCGGCATGTCGGCCCCGCCGATAGGCATTACAAAACAGATCCCATAGACGATTGACAATAACAGTAAGGTATAAAAGAACAGTGCCCGGGTAAAAACAGCACCGGTATTACCGGCGATCACGACCAGATAAGCCGCTAATAACAGCAGTACCGCCAGGATCACCAGATTGAAAATATGTTGCCCTTTGAAAGAATAGTCCCTGATACTTCCATTCAATTTTCCCCAGGCGATCATACTTCCGGCAAAGGAGACAATGCCGATAATCAACCCCAACAGGATGATCAGCGACAACCCTGCCGGCATCTGCTGCGACGAGAGCAGGTGATTATACTCTACCACAGAGATGAGCGCAGCACAGGCCCCCCCCATTCCGTTGAACAAACTGACCATCTCGGGCATAGCGGTCATTTTCACTTTCCTGGCCGCCAATACCCCCACAAAAGCACCGATGGCCAGCCCTCCGAATATCCATCCATAGTTATGTAGACGTACCCCCTCTTTCTCATACAGGAAAATAGTACCCAGTATAGCCAGTGTCATACCTCCCGCCGCCACCAGATTGCCTTTACGGGCACTTGCCGGATGGCTCAGCATTTTAAGTCCGATAATAAAAGTAACAGATCCGATCAGGTAGATAATAGAAAGTAGGCTGCTTTGCATAAAGGTTTTTATTAGATCCTGTAATCCTGTATTCACTGTCAGGGTTCACATAACAATATAGGGCTGCCCTCATTGTCAGGCGATGGCAGTCAGCTTTTCTTCTTCCCTTTGAACATTTCCAGCATGCGGTCCGTCACAACAAAACCGCCCACTACATTGAGCGTACCCAATATAACGGCCAGGAATCCCAATATAAGCGCCAGGTAATTATCTGCAGCTGCCTGCCCCATCACGATAATAGCGCCGATGATCACGACACCGTGTATGGCATTGGCCCCGCTCATCAAGGGTGTATGCAGGACAGCGGGAACGCGGGATATCACTTCGATGCCCAGAAATACAGACAGGATCACAATATATATCAGCGATATATGCTGTTGTACAAAGAAGATAATGGGTTCCATATGTATGAAGATTTAGGTGCGTTGCTTATACATTGCCTGGCAATGTCACTGTCTTCAACCGCTCCATCAGTATATCCCCGTTATGCACGATACAGGCGCCCCGGACAATGTCGTCCTCAAAATTGAGCGATAACTGATTATCTTTCCACAGTAGCTGCAGGAAGTTGGAAACATTCCTGGCATATAACTTACTCGCGTCGGCAGGCATGGTAGCTGCCAGGCTGGAATGACCGATAACGGTAACGCCATTGTGGATAACGGTTTCATTGTTCCGCGACACAGCAGTATTACCACCCGTAGCAGCTGCCAGATCAACGATCACAGCACCGGGACGCATACGCTCCAGCATGTCCGTCGTGATCAGTACAGGCGCCTGTTTGCCAGGGATCTGAGCGGTAGTGATCACAATATCTGCTTTTGCAGTACTCTCTGCTATTTTAGCCTCCTGCCTGCGGAGATAATCTACGGATTGTTCTACTGCATATCCGCCGGCTTTGGAGGCATCAGCAGCACCTTCCACCTCAATGAATTTCGCACCGAGGCTCATGACTTCTTCTTTCACGGCCGGCCGTGTATCGAACACTTCCACTACGGCCCCCAGCCTGCGGGCCGTAGCCACCGCCTGCAGCCCTGCTACCCCAGCCCCCAACACCAACACTTTTGCAGGAGCAATACTACCCGCCGCTGTCATGAACATAGGAAAATAACGGCTATAATTACTGGCTGCCAGCAACACCGCCTTATATCCCGCAATATTGGCTTGAGAGCTCAATACGTCCATGCTCTGTGCCCGGGTAGTACGGGGAATGCTATCCAGGCTAAAAACGGTCAGTCCATGTGCCGCCCACTGCTGCATAAGTCCAGCATGATAAAGCGGCTGGTAGACGCCTATGATGACCGCACCCGCCGGAAGTTGCTCCCAGGTGCTGCGGTCAGGTACCTGTATACTAAGGATCAATTGTGCTTGTTGAAGAATTATTTCGCGGGGTTTGATCACTGCACCAGCCTGCGTATAGGCCTCGTCGTTATACCAGGCCAGACGGCCGGCATCCTGTTCCACCCAGATGGTGATGCCCTGGCTGCTGAGTTGCTTTACGACCTCTGGAACTAACGAAACACGGCTTTCGCCGTTTTTTTCCTGTAGGATACCTGCAATCATCTGGTGGAAATTTATAATGGAATTTAAAGAAAAAAGCCTAACAACCGCAGAAATATATATATTATTTTTTCAGCGGAAGCTATAGGAACGTAGATGGTTACTTGTTAAAAAAGTACGTGCTTTCCCACAGACAACGGAGGAGTCTGCCAGAGAAAGCACGCTATGTAGAGAAGGAAAAAAGAAAAGGGCGCTTATCAGGGTTGTTGTTCCAATTCTTTGGCCAAATTAGCCGCTGCCAGTAGTATGGCCGGTACAGATACCCCGCTGAGGTAGTTACCAGCCAGATGCAGACCGGGATGCGCCTCTTGAAATTGCTGTACTGCGGCACGGACATGTCCAAAACCAACGTTAGGCTGCGGAATGGCCCGCTCCCATTTACTGAAATGCCGCATCACGGGTGTTGCAGTAGCCTGCAGTACATCGGACACCTCCTTGACCACCATATCCTGCAACGTATTACTCCCATATTCATCAAAAAATATTTCACCCAGCACACCACCTATGAAGACGGTCAGCAATACCTTATCTACCGGTGCTTTGGACGGAAATATCATAGAATTACAGATCGCACCCAGGAAATGTTTGCGTTCCAGTTTCGGTACCAGAAATCCAAACCCTTCCGGCATATTACGAATGGCTGCACGGTCAAATCCCAGGTGCAGTACACCCATACGCGGATAGTGGATATCGCGCAGCACATCGGCAGTGCCGGCATCCAGCTCACGGATAATATCAGCAGTACTATAAGCAGGCGATGTAAATACTACCCGGCCTACACTGAGAGATGCCGTTTCCTGATGCTGCTGGTAAGTAACCAGGTAGCCGTTGGGATCCTTTTGTATGTTCTGTACACGGCAATGAGTTCTTACCGGCCCTGTCAGTAATGCCTGCAGTCGTTTGATGAGGGTAATGCTGCCTCCTTTAAAGGAAATGATCTTGCGCCCGCCCATAGCTCCCTTGTTTTTCATCAGCCCACTGAATACGCTGCCATATTCTTTTTCCCAACGGGGAAGGGCTGGCAATACTTCCTTAACGGATAAGCGGGCAGGGTCACCGGCATAGATGCCCGACAGTACCGGATCAAAGAGATAGTCGCTGATCTCTTTATTAAAACGACGGGTAACAAATTCCTGCACGGATTCATCCTCGTGTTGCGGCTTTGATTTACGGAACTTCTCCGTAAACAATTTCCATTTGGAGCCAGCGCTGATATAAGCGGAGGACATAATTTTAGCCGGATGTGGCGAAATGGCGTGCAACTGATTGTTGCGAAGCAGATAACGTTTTTTGCTGGTAGCATTGGCCTCCAGCAAAGCGTCCTGAAGCCCGATTTCACGGATGAATGAAAGCGTGTGCGGAGTTGCACCGATGGAGTTAGGCCCTGCATCCAGTTCGAAACCTTCTTTCTGTAAGGATTGAATGGTGCCACCGGTGTGGTCGCCGGCTTCCAGTACCACATATGGTATACGCAGTTGCTGTAGCTCATAGGCCAATGATAATCCTGTGATGCCTCCGCCTACAATGAGAATGGGTTGTTCTTGTTGGTTCATATGACCTTATTTAAATGCTGAGTGCACGATAAACAAGCTGCATGCAGGGTTAGGAGCAATACAATTGGATGTGGTTGTGCCTGTATACAAATGACAGCGCGAATGTTGTGCCAGATTATTCCACAAATCTGGCTGTTGCATGCACTTCTCAGCAATAGATCAGTAAGCCGGTGTATAGGAACGGTGTGGACTACGCAGGTTGCTCCACACCGGTTGTGCAATATTTGATAATGGCTTTCACCCACAGCGGATGAACGTTTACGCAGGGAATCATGGTAAAACTTTCTCCTCCATTTTCCAGGAAGCTGTGTTTCCCTTCCACGCCTATTTCTTCCAATGTTTCCAGACAGTCAGATACAAAGGCAGGACATACTACCAGCAGTTTTTTCTTTCCTTCTTTAGGCAGCTTTTCAAAACGTTCGGCAGTATACGGTTTGAGCCATTCTTCCCTTCCCAGCCGGGATTGGAAGGAAATGCCCCACTTTTCACGCGGGATGCCAAGTTGTGCAGCTACTTTTTCCGCAGTAATATGTACCTGGTGCCGGTAACAATATGGATGGGCCGGGGAGTTAACATGACAGCAATCTTCCACCTGCAGGCAATGTTGGCCGGTAACATCTCCTTTTTTAATATGTCTTTCCGGTACGCCATGATAGCTGAACAGCACATAATCGTAGTCCTGTTGCAGGTAGGAGCGCATACTTTCCGCAACTGCATTGATATAATCGGGCTCGTCATAGAAGGGAGGTACTACGCTTAGCTTAAACGGATACTTTTTCTGCTTATGTATCTGTTTGGCATATGCTGCGGCAGTCTCGTAAGACGACATAGCATAATG